>NZ_QTPZ01000001.1:0-536681 GCF_003853505.1 Burkholderia sp. Bp9015 | reverse complement strand
GACAACACCGCGCGGATCCTCGACGTGAAATACCACCTGCTGCTGCCGTCGGTGTCGCACGTGGGCACGATCCTCGACAACTACCAGTGGGAGACGATCCTGCGCTGCGTGGCCGCTCACCGGTCGTATCGCTGGGTGTACGACGTGCAGTACAAGCCGATGAACATCGCCGACTATCTGATCCTGAACGGCCGCATGCCGCGCTCGCTGCGCTATTGCTACGGGCGCGTGGTGTCGAGCCTGAACCTGCTCGCGAAGGATTACGGCGTGACACACCCGTGTCACGACACGGCCACGAAGATTCTGCAGATGCTGTCCGACACCTCGGTCGAGCGGATCTTCAAGAGCGGCCTGCACGAGTTCCTGACCGACTTCATCGGCCGCAACAACAGCCTGGGGATCGATATCGCCCAGGCCTACAACTTCGACTGAGACTTGCCATGCGACTCGCCATCCGACACATCTCGCGTTATCAGTTCGACGATCAAGCCACCCATGCGCTGCAACGGCTGCGGCTGCGCCCGCAATCGGGGCCCGGGCAGACGGTGCGCGCGTGGCAGGTCACGATCGACGGCGTCGAGCCGACGCTTTCCTATGCGGACGGATTCGGCAACCGGATCGACCTCGTGCGCCACGACCGCGGCGCGAAGAACGAGGTCGTCGTGGTCGCGGCCGGCGTCGTCGAGACGCAGGACCGCGCGGGCATTCTCGGCCACCCCGAGGGCTATGCGCCGCCGTGGATCTTCGAGCGCGAGACCGCGCTCACGAAGGCCGGCGACACCGTGCGCGAGCTCACGCAGGCGCTGCCGATCGAGCCGCACAGCCTCGATGCGCTGCACTGGCTGATGACGGAAGTGCACGACCGCATCGCATACGCGCCGAACCTGGCCGACGCGCCGGTCGATGCCGAAACCGCGCTGCAAAGCGGCGAGGGCACCAGCCGCGACCATGCGCACGCGTTCATCGCGGCCGCTCGCGCGCTGAAGGTGCCCGCGCGCTACATCTCGGGCTACGTGCTCGCCGACAGCGCGATGCAGCGCATCGCCGACGCGAAGCAGAGCGCGAGCGACGAGGATGCCGAGGAAGCGCTCGCGCTGCAGACGGGCGACGGCATGCAGCAGGTGCTCGGAGCATCGCATGCCGCACAGTCGCAGGGCTTGCCGCAGGCGGCACTCGGCGCGCAGCCGCAGGCCGTCGCGCTGATGCAGCAGCCGGCCGGTCACGCGTGGGCCGAGGCGTACGTCGAAGGGCTCGGCTGGGTCGGCTTCGATCCGTTCATGAACCGCTGCCCGGACGAGCGCTACGTGCGCATCGCCGTGGGCCTCGACTATCGCGACGCGCAACCGGTGACGGGGATTGGCGCGAGCGCCGTCGGCATCGAGATCAGCGTCGTGCAGTCGCCCGAACTGGTCTGACGCATACCTTCTCCGAACCCGCCGTGCCGTGCCGCCGCAGCGACGGCGACGCGGCGCGCGCGGCCGGTCCAACCCGAACCGAGCGGCCTCTCCCATGCCCATTCACGTCGCGCTGCATCACACCACCCGCTACCGCTACGACCGGCCCGTCAACCTCGGGCCGCAGATCGTGCGGCTGCGGCCCGCGCCGCACTGCCGGACGCCGATCGTCGCGTATTCGATGACCGTCGAGCCCGCGCAGCACTTCATCAACTGGCAGCAGGACCCGTTCTCGAACTATCTCGCGCGGCTCGTGTTTCCGGAGCGCACCGAACACTTCGAGATCACGATCGACCTGGTTGCCGAGATGTCGGTGTACAACCCGTTCGACTTCTTCCTGGAAGCCAGCGCGGAGCAATACCCGTTCAGCTATGACGATGCGCTGAAGACCGAACTCGCGCCGTACCTCGCTTGCGATCCGCAGACGAGCGCGGCGCCGCTGTTCCGCGCGTATCTCGACGGCGTCGACCGCACGCCGGCCGGCACCGTGAACTTCCTCGTCGCGCTGAACCAGCAGTTGCAGCACGACATCGGCTATCTGGTGCGGATGGAGCCGGGCGTGCAGACGCCCGAGCAGACGCTCGAGCTCGCGTCCGGGTCGTGCCGCGACAGCGCGTGGCTGCTCGTGCAGCTGTGCCGGCATCTCGGCATCGCCGCGCGTTTCGTGTCCGGCTACCTGATCCAGCTCACGCCCGACGTGAAGGCGCTCGACGGCCCGAGCGGCACGTCGGTCGACTTCACCGACCTGCACGCGTGGTGCGAGGTCTACCTGCCGGGCGCGGGCTGGATCGGTTTCGATCCGACCTCGGGCCTGCTCGCCGGCGAAGGGCACATCCCGCTCGCATGCACGCCGCAGCCGACCAGCGCCGCGCCGGTGGAGGGGCTGATCGACGAATGCGAAGTGTCGTTCGAGCACGAGATGGTGGTGACGCGCGTGTACGAATCGCCGCGCGTGACGAAGCCGTATACCGAGCAGCAATGGGACGCCGTGCGCACGCTCGGCGCGCAGGTCGACGGCGCGCTGACGGCCGGCGACGTGCGGCTGACGCAGGGCGGCGAGCCGACCTTCGTGTCGATCGACGATCGCGACGGCGCCGAATGGAACACCGATGCGCTCGGCCCGACCAAGCGCGGCTATGCGACCGAACTCGTGCAGCGGCTGCGCGCCGAATACGGCGAAGGCGGCTTCCTGCATTTCGGGCAGGGCAAGTGGTATCCGGGCGAGCAGCTGCCGCGCTGGGCGCTGTCGATCTTCTGGCGCGCCGACGGCCAGCCCGTGTGGCACGACCCGTCGCTGTTCGCCGACGAGCGCGAGCCGTCCGCGTGCACGACCGAGGACGCGAAGCGCTTCATCGACGCGCTGGCCGCGCGCCTCGGACTGACCGACGAATTCGTGCGGCCCGGCTACGAGGATGTCTGGTACTACCTGTGGCGCGAGCGCCGGCTGCCCGTCAACGTCGATCCGTTCGACTCGCGCCTCGACGACGAGCTCGAGCGCGCGCGGTTGCGCAAGGTGTTCGACCAGCATCTCGACAGCGTGGTCGGCTACGTGCTGCCGATCAAGCGCACGGACGACGCGCCGGGTCTCGACGGCCCGCGCTGGCAGACCGGCCCGTGGTTCTTCCGCGACGAACGGATGTACCTCGTGCCCGGCGATTCGCCGATGGGCTATCGGCTGCCGCTCGATTCGCTGCCGTGGGTCGCCGGTGCCGACTATCCGTACCTGGTCGAACGCGATCCGTTCGCGCCGCGCGACGCGCTGCCGGACGCGGCCGCGTTCCGTGCGCGTCATGCGGGTGCGGCCGACGCGCCGCGTTACCTGGCCGGCGTGCATCGCGAAGCGTCCGCGCAAACGGTCATGCAGTTGCGCAGCGCCGGCAGCGCCGGCAGCGCCGCCGGCGACCGGCACGCGCATGCCGCGCAGGACCCGCAGCGCCACCCCGAGCGCTTCGAATCGGCCGCGTGGATCACGCGTACCGCGATGTGCGCAGAAGTGCGCAACGGCATCCTGTACCTGTTCATGCCGCCGCTCGCCGCGCTCGAGGATTATCTCGACCTGCTCGCGGCGATCGAGCTGACCGCGCAGGCCCTCGGCGTGAAGCTCGTGCTCGAAGGCTATCCGCCGCCGCGCGATGCGCGGCTCAAGCTGCTGCAGGTCACGCCCGATCCCGGCGTGATCGAGGTGAACATCCATCCGGCGAAGAGCTTCGACGAACTCGTCGGCCAGACCGAATTCCTGTACGACGCCGCCTGGCAGTCGCGGCTGTCCAGCGAGAAGTTCATGGTCGACGGCCGGCATGTCGGCACGGGCGGCGGCAACCATTTCGTGCTCGGCGGCGCGACGCCGGCCGACAGCCCGTTCCTGCGCCGCCCGGACCTGCTCGCGAGCCTGATCGCCTACTGGCACAACCATCCGTCGCTGTCGTACCTGTTCTCGGGGCTGTTCATCGGTCCGACGAGCCAGGCGCCGCGCGTCGACGAGGCGCGCAACGACCAGGTCTACGAGCTCGACATCGCATTCGCGGAAATCCAGCGCAACAAGCTGCTGTACGGGCAGGACATGCCGCCGTGGCTCGTCGACCGCGTGCTGCGCAACCTGCTGATCGACGTGACCGGCAACACGCACCGCAGCGAATTCTGCATCGACAAGCTGTATTCGCCGGATTCGTCGACCGGGCGGCTCGGCCTGCTCGAACTGCGCGCGTTCGAGATGCCGCCGCATGCGCGGATGAGCATCGTCCAGCAACTGCTGCTGCGCGCGCTGGTCGCGCGCTTCTGGGCCGCGCCGTATACGACGCCGCTCACGCGCTGGGGCACCGCGCTGCACGATCGCTTCATGCTGCCCGCGTTCCTGAAGATGGATTTCGACGACGTGCTGGCCGAGCTGCGCGACGCCGGTTTCGCGTTCGATTCCGCGTGGTTCGCGCCGCATTTCGAATTCCGCTTCCCGCTGTTCGGCCAGATCGCGGTGAACGGGATGCAGCTGTCGCTGCGCGGCGCGCTCGAGCCGTGGCACGTGATGGGCGAGGAGGGCGCGCACGGCGGCACGGTGCGCTACGTCGATTCGTCGGTCGAACGGCTCGAAGTGCGCGTGACCGGGCTGAACGACAACCGTCACGTCGTGACCGTCAACGGCCGCGCGCTGCCGCTACAGCCGACCGGCACCGTCAGCGAATACGTCGCGGGCGTGCGCTACAAGGCGTGGGCGCCGCCGTCGGCGCTGCATCCGACCATCGGCGTGCATGCGCCGCTCACGTTCGACATCGTCGATACGTGGCTGCAGCGCTCGCTGGGCGGCTGCCGGTATCACGTCGCGCACCCGGGCGGGCGCAACTATGCGACGTTCCCGGTCAACGCGTACGAGGCCGAGAGCCGCCGGCTCGCGCGTTTCGTCGCGATGGGGCACACGCCGGGGCGGATGGACGTGGCGGCCGCCGCGCCGAGCCGTGAATTCCCGTTCACGCTCGACCTGCGACGGCCCTGATCGTCGGATGAAAGGACGCACGACGATGCGCGGTTTCCGACCTCCCGGCGCGCCGGGAGGAGTGCTAGGATGCGGGCAGACTGCGGCCGCCCGCCGCGTCTGCCGTGCCCGGACGACGGTGCGGCGGCGCGCGGGCACCGCTGCCCCCTGACGACGGAACGATACCGACCGTGCCGCCCATTCACCCCGACGATCTCGCCGACGCCGACGCGATGCCCACGCTTTTCGATACCGGCGCGCAGCCGGACGCCGCGGAACTGGCCGCCGCGCTCGCGGCGCCGGCCGCGGCCGGCCGCTACGACGAACTGCGCGGCAGTGCCGCCGGCCTCACCGCGCCGCTGCTCGCCCCCGCATGGCGCAGCTTCTTCACGTCGATCGGCAGCGACGGCGTGGCCGACCTCGACCGCCGCGCCGACGCGCTGCAGCGCCGCATGCGCGAGAACGGCCTGTTCTACCAGCTCCACGAACAACGCGCGGGCGACGGCGCGGCCGGCCCGTGGTCGCTCGACCTGCTGCCGCTGATCGTCACGCCCGAGGACTGGGTCGCGATCGAGCGCGGCGTGCTGCAGCGCGTGCGGCTGCTGAACGCGACGATGGCCGATTTGTACGGACCGCAGACGATCCTGCAGCGCGGGCTGCTGCCGCCCGCGCTCGTGACCGGCCACCCGGGCTACCTGCGCGCGATGCGCGGCGCACGCGTGCCGGGCGACACGTGGCTGCACGTCGTCGCGTTCGATCTCGCGCGCGGCCCCGACGGCCAATGGCGGATCGTCGCGCAGCACACGCAGGGACCGTCCGGCCTCGGCTATCTGCTCGAGAACCGGCTGATCGTGTCGCGGCTCTTTCCGCGCGGTTTCCGCGGGCTGCGCGTGCAGCGGCTCGCTTCCGCGTACCGGTCGCTGCTGCAGAGCATGCAGGCGCTCAGTCCCGCCAGAAAGAATTCGCGGATCGTGCTGCTGACGCCCGGGCCGCACAGCGCGACCTACTTCGAGCATGCGTATCTCGCGCGCTACCTCGGCCTCACCCTCGTCGAGGGCGGCGACCTGACCGCGCGCGACAACCGCGTCTTCCTGAAGACGCTGCGCGGGCTCGAACCCGTGCACGGGATCCTGCGGCGCGTCGACGACGCGTGGCTCGATCCGCTCGAACTGCGTCCCGATTCGATGCTCGGCGTGCCGGGCCTGCTGCAGGCCGTGCGGGCGGGCAACGTGCTGCTCGCGAATGCGCCGGGTTCGGGCTTCCTCGAGTCGCCGGGCATGCTCGGCTTCATGCCGCGCCTCGCGGAAGCGCTGCTCGGCGAAACGCTGACGCTGCCGGCCGTGCATTCGTGGTGGTGCGGCGAGGCGGCCGCGTGCGGCGATGCGCTGCCGCAGCTTGCGCGCAGCATCGTGAAGCCGTCGTATCCGCCCGAGGTGCAGGCCGGCGACGCGTTCGACCCGGTGATCGGCGCGCGGCTCACGCCGGCGCAGCTGGCCGAATGGCGTGCGCGGATCCTGGCCCGGCCCGAGCATTACACGGTGCAGGCCGACCTGCCGTTGTCGCAGGCGCCGACCTGGCCGGGGCACGACGCGTCCGACGGCAGCGGTGGCGCGCGCATCGTGCCGAAGCCGCTGCTGCTGCGCGTGTTCGCGCTCGCCGACGGCGCGCAGCGCTGGCGGCTGCTGCCGGGCGGACTATCGCGGGTCGGCACGCGCGATACGCTGTTCAACGCGCCGATGCCGCGCGGCGGCAGCACGGTCGATACGTGGGTGATGACCGAAGGCATCGTCGATTCGACGACGCTGCTGCAGACGCGTCTCGGCCCCGACGATCTGGTCGAGCGTCCGCGCGCGATCGCGAGCCGCGCGGCGGAGAACCTGTTCTGGCTCGGCCGCTATACCGAGCGCGCGACCAACCTGATGCGTCTCGCGCGCGCCGCGCTCGAACGGCTGCGCGGCGAGGACGACGTCGACAGTCCCGCGCATCTCGAGTTGATCGACACGTTGTGCCGCGACACCGGCCTGATCGCGCCCGACGCGCCGAACGCCGTCGATGCGCCGCGTGCGTTCCAGTACGCGCTCGCGACGTCGCTGACGCGCGGCGCGGACCGCACGTCGGGCATCGCGTCCTGCCTGTTCGGGATGCGCGGCGCGGCTGCGGCGATCCGCGAACGGCTGTCGAGCGATCAGTGGCGGCTGATCGACGACGCGACGCAACTGTTCGCCGACAGCGCCGATCATCCGGAAGCCGAGGAGCAGATCGGCAACGAGGCGCTGCAGTTGCTGGAGCGCCTCGGGCTGCTGCTCGGCGCGATCACCGGCGCGCAGACCGACAACATGACGCGCGACGACGGCTGGCGGCTGTTGTCGATCGGGCGGCAGATCGACCGGCTGGACTTCCTGTGCAGCGTGCTGAAGTTCGCGTTCGACGAAGGCGCGGTGCACCGGCAGGACGGCTTCGAACTCGTGCTGGAGCTGTTCGACAGCACGATCACGTTCCGCTCGCGCTTCCAGCGCGGCTTCGACGTCGCGCCGTTGCTGTCGCTCGTCGTGCTCGACACCGACAATCCGCGCTCGCTCGGCTGGGTCGTGCAGGCGTTGCGCGGCCGGCTGACGAAGGTCGAGCGCAGCGAGGGCTATGCGCTGTCCGAACTGGCCGAGACGATTCCGGACGTGCCCGCGTGGTCGCTGCACGAACTGTGTGAAACCGGAGATGATGGTCGGCACGACGCGCTGCTCGATGCGCTCGACACGACGGTGAAGGCCGTGTGGGATCTGTCGAACCGGATCGGCGAGCGGTATTTCAGCCACGTTCGCGAGGCGGGCAGGACGCTATGGTGACGCCGAAACACGCGGCGAAGACGCCGCCCGCGGCCGCCCCCGGCAGTGCGAAGCAGACAGCGGCGGCGGTCGTGCCCGCGGCCTCGAATGCATCGGCCACGTCGGCCACGCCGACGACGTCGGCCGGTCGTGTCCTGCGCGTCACGCACGACACCGAATATCGCTACGCGGCGCGCGTCGAATCGGCCCAGCACCAGGCGCGGCTGCAGCCGCTCGCGACGCCGCGCCAGCAGGTGCTGTCGTTCGCGCTCGACATCGAACCCGGACCGGAAACGGTCGGCACCGAGATCGACGCGTTCGGCAACGCGCGCGCATCGTTCGCGCTGAACCAGCCGCACGATGCGCTGCTCGTGCGCAGCCGCAGCACGGTGCGCGTGAGCCCGCCCGTCTGGTCGCAGGGCGCACGCGGCGCGCCGCCGCCCGCGATCGCGCATCCCGACCCCGAGCACGCAACCGCATGGGAAGCCGTGCGTGACCGCCTGCGGTTTCGCGCGGGGCAGCCGTACGACGCGGCGAGCGAGTTCGTGTTCGCGTCGCCGCACGTGGCGTGCGATCCCGAACTGGCTGCGTATGCGGCCGCCAGCTTCACGCCGCAGCGGCCGCTCGTGCAGGCCGCATGGGACCTGATGCGGCGGATTCACGCCGACTTCGCGTATACGCCGAACAGCACCGACATCACGACGACGGCGCTCGATGCATTGCGATTGCGCAAGGGCGTCTGCCAGGATTTCGCGCACGTGATGATCGGCGCGCTGCGCTCGCTCGGGCTCGCCGCGCGCTACGTGAGCGGGTATCTGCTGACGCAGCCGCCGCCCGGGCAGCCGCGGCTGATCGGCGCGGACGCATCGCATGCATGGGTCGACGTGTACGACCCGGCGTGGCCAGAAGACGGCGGCTGGCTGCAGCTCGACCCGACCAACGACCGCGCGCCGGGCGACGACTACGTGATGCTGTCGATCGGCCGCGACTACGCGGACGTGACGCCGCTGCGCGGCGTGATTCGCGGCGGCGGCGCGGATCAGGAGCTGAAGGTCGGTGTGACGGTCGAGCCGCTCGATGAGGCGCTCTAAGGCCTGACGCGCCGGTCGCCGGACGTTTAAGTCGTCGTTAATACTGCCCGCCTAGCATGGTGTTGCCGGCGAACGGATCGGACCCGATCCGGCGCCGGCGGCACGCACGGGTGCGTCGACGTCACGGCGCCGCGCCGTCGCGCGTCGCCATTCCCTTGCAACGGCGGCAGACATGATCAAGAACTTCGACTACACGCTCGGCAACGAGACGATCGAGCTTTGCGCGAGCTTCGGCGCGGGCCCGGCGTTCCGCCGCGTGCTCGTGAGCCGTGCGGATTCGATGGAAACGCTCGTGGTGCTCGACGCGCGTGGCCTGTCGGGCCTGCTGAAGGTCGCGACCGAGGAGCCGGAAGGGTTGCTCGACGATGCGATCCGCAAGGTTGGCGATGAACGACTCGTCGAGCGGGCGATCAGCGGCCGCACGATCGTCGAAGCGGCGCTCTGAGCGGGGCGGCGCGCGCCGGCCGGCATGGCCGGCTGCCGCGCGCCGCGTGGTATTGCGCGGTATGTGCTGCGTTGCTTGCGCTTACGCCGCGAACCGGTCCGTCGCCGCGAGCAGCGCCTTCAGGATGCCCGGTTCGTTGTATGCGTGTCCGGCATCCGGCACGATCTCGAACCTCGCGTCGGGCCATGCCTTCGCGAGATCCCATGCGGTGCGTGCGGGCGTCGCGATATCGTAGCGGCCTTGCACGATCACGCCCGGAATCCCGGCGAGGCGATGCGCGTCGCGCAGCAACTGGCCTTCCTCGACGAACCCGCGATTCACGAAGTAGTGGTTTTCGATCCGCGCGAACGCGAGCGCGTAGTGGCCGTCCGCGAAGTGCGCGGCCAGCGCCGGGTCGGGCAGCAGCGTGATCGTGCGGCCTTCCCAGAGGCTCCATGCGCGCGCGGCTTCGAGCTTCGCGGCTTCGTCGTCGCCCGTCAGCCGGCGATGGTACGCGGCCATCAGGTCATCGCGCTCGGCTTGCGGAATCGGCGCGAGGAATTCTTCCCACAGGTCCGGGAACAGCCACGACGCGCCTTCCTGGTAGTACCACAGCAACTCCGCGCGACGCATCGTGAAGATGCCGCGCACGACGAGTGCGCTGACGCGTTGCGGATGCGTTTGCGCGTAGGCGAGGGCGAGCGCGCTGCCCCATGAGCCGCCGAACACGAGCCACTGTTGCGCGCCGACCATCTCGCGCAACCGCTCGATGTCGGCCACCAGGTCCCAGGTCGTGTTGTTGTCGAGGCTCGCATGCGGTGTGGAGCGCCCGCAGCCGCGCTGGTCGAACAGCAGGATGTCGTAGCGCTCGGGATCGAACAGGCGGCGATGGTCGGGGCTGCAGCCCGCGCCCGGGCCGCCGTGCAGGAACACCGCGGGCTTGCCGGACGGGTTGCCGCAGCGCTCCCAGTAGATGCGGTGGCCGTCGCCGGTGTCGAGGTGGCCGTGGGCGTAGGGTTCGATCGGTGGGTACACAGGCAGGCTCCGGGTGAGGGTCGGCAGGGCGGCGGACGAGGCACGGGCCGGTGGGCGATCGGAATACGGCGGCGCCGGTATCGCGGATATTGCGGCGCCGCAGATTCGTTGTGTCGGCATCGGCCCGGCGGCCGCCGGGCAAGGCTTGTCATTATGCCCATTCATTGCGGCCGCTGCGTGCGATGGCGATGGCGATGCCGGTTGCACGGCGCGGCATTGCGGCCGGCATGCTCGGCGGAATTTTTTGAGCAATTTCATTCGGATATTTTTCAGACAAAATCCCGGCGGCATATCGGCGCACCGATCGCGGGCGCCGACCTTCATTCCGTTCCTCCGCCGTGCCAACGGGAAACGAACCGATGAACCATCGCGTCAAGCAACTGACCGGGTTGCGCGCCGTCGCGGTCACGATGGTCGTCGTCGGCCATGCGGAACGCGTGCTGCCGGGCGGCTATACCGGCTGGCTCGCGCCGCTGCGGCTCGTCGCCGACGGCCGGCTCGGCGTGCTGATCTTCTTCGTCCTCAGCGGCTTCCTGATCACCAACGTGCTGCGCGCGGAGTGCGCGCGCACCGGCGGGGTCGCGCTGACGTCGTTCTATGTGCGCCGCGCACTGCGGATCTGGCCGGCGTGCTACGTGTATCTCGCGACCGTCGGCGTGCTCGCCGCCGTCGGCTGGCTCGACGTCGGGCGCCGCCAGTGGCTGTATGCGGCGCTGCATCTGTGGAATTACTCGGCATGGTTCGGGCTGAGCGGCGACAACGTGCTGCACCCGGACGGCGCGTGGTATCTCGGGCATTTCTGGTCGCTCGCGCTCGAAGAGCAGTTCTACTGGTTTTGGCCGCTGCTGTTCGTGTTTGGCGCCCGCCGTCGCGGCACGCGCTGGCTGGCCGCGCTGATCCTGGCCGTGCCGCTGGTGCGCGCGCTCACGTATTTCGTCGCGCCGGCGCTGCGCGGGCAACTCGGGATGATGCTGCATACGGGCGTCGATCCGATCCTGATCGGCTGCTACGCGGCGCTCGAACGCGAACGGCTCGAAGCATGGATCGGCTCGTGGCGCGGCGAGACGCGCATCGTGACGGCGCTCGTCTTCATCGTGCTGTTCGGGATGCCGCTTGCCGAACATCGGCTCGGCGGCTTCTGGAATGCGACCTACGGCGTGACGCTCGAGGCCGCGCTGATCGCGATCGTGATCGTCGTGCTGAATTTCCGCAGCGAGTTCTGGTGCGCGCGGTGGCTGCGGGCCGCGCCGATCGTGTTCGTCGGCTCGATCTCGTTCAGCCTGTATCTGTGGCAGCAGCCGTTCGCGAACCCGGATCTGGCGGTTCCGCACGCGTTCCCGCTCGGCATCGTGTGGGCGCTGCTGGCCGCGATGGCCAGCTACTTCCTCGTCGAGAAGCCGTTCCTGCGGTTGAAGGATCGCTATACGGCGCGCGAGGCGCGACGCATGCGTGGCGACGCGTTGCGGATGCCGGCGCCGCCGGCAGATCCGATCGGGCCGAAGGTGGCGGAGTAGGCGGGCCTGGCGTGACCCGCTTGCGGCCTCACTTGAAACGCTTCAGCGCCTCGGGCGAATACCAAAAGGTACTGAACATGTCGATCCCGTACGATTTGCCGTCGTATTTGACGACCGTGCGCGCGGTTCGCTTGCCCGTATCCGAGTAGCTGTCGTCGTCGCGCTATCAGGGAAACATGCCGTTGGCGCGGCTGCATTCCTACCCGAAGCTGACGGTCAGAGGTCAGCAACGCTTCCGGGGCGACATCGCGGAGTGGGGCTTGCCGCCTGAAATTAGAGAGTAGTACGCCATTTGGGTGCACGTCTCGCTGCGGTCAGCGTTCCGTAGAGGCTGTTTCCGGCTGATTGCATCAGTTCAGATTCAGACCGAATGTGCGCGAACCCAGCGCGACTTTCCAATACGATTCGCGCCGGATCACCTCCTGGCGGGATGTATCTGCCGGCAACACTTCGAGCAGCGTGAACCGGAGATCCAGTTCGCGTCCAGGCGTAGCGGCGAGCAACTGCGCAAGCAGCTTGTTGCCTCCGTGTCCTGTGGTCGCATAGTTGCTCCAACGCTGTAGCACCCCTTGTGCGCCGGAGGCCGAACCCACATAGTGTTGGCCGCCGCGCTCGTCCGTGATCAGATAGATTCCGGACACGCCAGCCAACCCCTGTTGCCAGGCTGCGTCACGCAGTGCGATCCGCAGTTCCGCCATAACGAGTGAGACACCAGTGAGTCCCTGGAACGGCACCGCCGATTCGAGCTGTGCGGTGACGCTGTACCGGCGGCCCATCCGCATAGGAAATTGACTGCAGGAGCCTGGCTTTGCCTCGTGCGCAATTTGCTCGATTGGTGAGTTGGTTGTCCGGCGTACTCGCTGGGTTTTCTCCGGTCGCAGGACACGCCGCCAGGCCACTTCCTTTCCGGTCCACTCGATTTCGAGCTTCAAACGCAGATCGGCAAGCAGATCGAGTTCGCGCAAATCGTGGTAGTAGCCGCCCCAGTTCTCGTGCAACGGCTCAAAGCTTCCCTCAAGTAGTCCCCGACGAATCGCCTCGCCGGGCGACAGCACACCGTCGACACGCCAGACGCCCAGAAGCAGGGCATGGCCGGGCCGATTGCCGTAAAACGCTACGAGCAGGCTTCCCACGGGCATCTCTCTGGGCTGCATCGCCTGATACAGATTCAGTGCGCGCGTGCCGATATATTTCACGAGGGGATACCGCTTATCCTTGTGGCGCATCAGAGTGATTTGCTGTGCGGCTGGATCGACACCGGCGTTCTTTAGAAGGTCTAGTAGGTCTTCAAACATGGGACTCGACTGTAACTGCATACCGACGATGACGGCAAGCGACCGTCGCTCCGACACCGCAAACTTTAGTCCCTCCAAGAACGCGTAAAGACCGCAAAATCGGCGGCTGCTCTTGGTTGCCGATTCAACTGGTTGCCTCGTCGGTCAGCATCGACCGGTTGAATCCGCCGCCAGAAGCGGCCATTCGCACGTAGACTACCGCGAACGTCCGAGTATCGCATCGACTCCGGGCACCGACATGTACGCGTCAACTGCATATATTCCTGGCTGACCAGCCTTCGTGAGCAGGGCAGTTCAGCGGATCCGATCGCAGGTCACACGGTTTTGCCGAGGGGGCGCTTCGGCGTTGCGATCCTGGCCGCCTGCAATTGCGCTCACCTGCTCGCGCCCATTCGATTACCGCGCGCCTGCAGAAATGGAAAGCTTGCAAAGCAAAGTTGGCTTGCGAGGCCGATCGCGCCGGGCACAGACCAAAAGCCGGCAAAGTACTCGAGCACGGTCCTTCCAAACAGGAGTCCTTTGGTGCACAACTCCGCAATCGTCAATGTGGCCAGGGCGATCGCGCCCATCAGCAACGCCTCGTTGGTATCCGTCAGGAGGTCGTGTTTTTTCGTGCTCCAGTGCGACACGTACCAACTCGCGGCCAGCATGAACGGCGCTTCGAGCGATACGGCTGCCGTCTCTCCCAGCAGCCGCACAAGCAGCAGGACGCGCATCGCCCCGAAGGCGAAGCCGATCGCAAAAACGATCAATGCATAAAGGCAGCCCGCTTCCGCGCAGGTTGCCCATCGGGGGCTACGATGTGAGCACCGCGTCACGGCGTCTTGCGTTTTTGATATGGAAGGAGATCAGCAAATGCAAAGATCGGTGTGCCCGAAGCCTTGTGAATAATCGAGCACCGAAATGACTATCGGAATCACGCGAAATATCCGGACCTCGTCAGGAGACGGCATCGGCATTGGCAGCGCGTGCATGTCCGGATACTTCAGTGGAAGCATGTGCAAGACCTTCTCTGCTTCGGCACGATCAGTTACCGGTTGTGCACGTGCCGCCATCGACAAACCGGTAATCGCCATCAGATCCGATGTGTCGTGGTCGATCGTGAGCGATACCCGGTCGTCGCGGGCCAGATTGGCCGCCTTCTGGCTTTCCAGGCCGCAAAGGAAGTAAAGCGTCAGTCCCTGGCTCACGTATCCGACGGTGGTCGCCTGCGGCCAGCCGTCCGGCCTTAGCGTGGCGATCGTCATGATTCGGTGCTGATCCAGCAATGACAGGATCTTTTCCTTGATCTGCTCGTCCATGGATCACCTTCCAGTTCGTGAAATCCTATCCTGTCCCACCGGGTCATCCGGCGCTTGATGCAAATCAAATACCGAAGATGACCGACTTCGAGACGCACGGCGCGCAAGCGTGAGCGGCCCGCCTGCACGACCTGCCGCGCAGGCCGCGATTCACGCCGACCGCAATTGACTCAGATCAACGGAGCCGGCATTTGCCTGACACAGGTTGACGTGGCAGGCTAGATAGTCGACAACGCGCGCCGAAAACGGCCCGGTGCGGAGATACGGGTGTTGAGAATTCAAGCGATGAAGGGAATTGCCTTTGCGTCTGGATGCGTGCCGAGTCGCGTGTCGCCGTGGCGGTTTTCAGTAAGTCTCGCTGTGGAGGATTTGGGGCTGCGCTGGGGGCTCGGAATCGCAGTCCAAAGGGGCGTTGCGAATTTTCCATTGGCGCTGCACGCGAGCAACATTGCGCGTCAAGTCACTGCATGCGCGCCGCACTCTGGCACGGCAGCCGCGACAACTTACGGGAATTTGGCATGGACAGGCGAACTTTCTTCGTCGGCGCCGGCGGCGCCTTGATGCTGGCAGGCGGCGCGACTGCCTGGATGTCGTCCGTGGGATCGATGGCCGACTATCAGGCCTATGCAAAGCGCCTGCGTGCGGCTCTGACAATGCCGCCGAGCCTTGGCGGCCTCATCCGCTATGCGACACTTGCCGCCAACAGCCACAACACGCAGCCTTGGCGGTTTCATGTCGGCGACGGGTTCATCGACATTCTGCCGGACCTCTCGCGCCGCACACCCGCTGTCGACCCGGACGACCATCATCTGTTTGTGAGCCTTGGATGCGCGGCGGAAAACCTCGCCATCTCGGCTGCAGCAACGGGCTGGCCTGGAGAGGTTCAGATGGCTTCCGGCGGAGACGGCGCACGTTATGCATTCGTACGCGGATCGATGAGGGCGAGTTCGCTTTTTGCCGCAATTGCCAAACGACAATCGACGCGCGCGGAATATGACGGGCGTGCCGTTCCTGCCGCCGATCTCGCGTTCCTCGAGCGGACGGCTGCCACGCCCGGCGTTCACTTGACCCTCATCACCGACCGAATGGGGATCGACAAGGTCAGAGATCTGGTGGTAGCCGCCAACGACATTCAAATGGCGGATTCGGCTTTCATGAGCGAACTGAAGCGATGGATCCGGTTCAACCCACGCAGCGCCATGTCGTCGGGCGATGGCCTGTTCTCCGCTGCAAGCGGGAATCCAGTGCTGCCGAGCTCCCTTGGACGCTTTGCGTTCGAACGGTTCTTTGACACCCGAACCGAGAACGACAAATATGCCCGCCAAATCGATTCGTCGGCAGGCATTGCCGTGTTTGTTGGCGATCGGGAAGACAAGACGCATTGGATCAGGGTCGGCCAGGCCTGTCAGCGCTTCGCGCTGACAGCGACAAACCTTGGGATCAAGGTCGCCTTCGTCAATCAGCCCGTCGAGGTCGCTCGCCTTCGTCCGCATCTGGCAGGCATCGTCGGCGATACCAGCCGGCGACGGCCTGATATCGTCATGCGCTTCGGCTATGGACCGACCCTGCCATTCTCGCCCCGCCGTCCCGTGGAGACTGCGCTGGCTTGACGCCGCCGGTATTGACGCGCTGTTGACGTCAGGCGAGCGTCGGCCAATTGCCGCTGTTCAATCCAATCATGGGGCCTTTGCACGGGCCAAAGCGGAATGCGCGCAGTTCGTCGACGCGGTTCGCCGGGAAATCCTGGAATACTTCGACGTGACCGACAATCAACCGGACTGGAAGGTCGTGCTGCGCAATGACGACAGCGATGAGCAGTGGGCGGAAGTCAACCGGCAGCGCAGCGGGTTGGGAACCGGCGAAGTGCGTGGAGATCTCTGATCATTGCTTGCAGTCGCATGTGCCCGCTGCCGGAAAGGCTCACTCCACCAGCAATTTCGCGCTGTGGCGCGACAAGATCCCGACGAACTGGTCGGCGGGCTGTGGCCGCGCGAACAGGAAACCTTGCCCCTGATGGCAACCGATCTCCTGCAGGAAGGCCAGTTGTTTTTCCGTCTCTACGCCCTCCATCACGACATCGAGCCCGAGCGCGCGGCCCATTGCAACGATCGCGCGCACGATCGCATCGTCCGTGCTGCCCGAACCGCAGTCCGTGAGGAACGACCGATCGATCTTCAGCGTATCGACGGGCAGATCCTTCAGATACACCAGCGACGAATATCCCGTACCGAAATCGTCGATCGCCAGGCTGATCCCCCGGATCGCCAGTTCGCGCAGCAGGATGCCGATTTCCTCGCGGGTGTTCATCGCCATGCTTTCGAGCAACTCGAGCTGTAAGCATTCGGTCGGCAACGCGGTTTCGCTGAGGATGGTCGTCAGGTCGCTGAGGAAATGGTCGGTAAGGCATTGCCGTGCCGACACGTTCACCGCCACACGCCCGAACTCGAAGCCCGCGTCGAGCCATCGGCACGCCTGGCGGCAGGCTTCATGGAGCACCCATCGGCCGATCGGGACGATCAGCGCGGACCGCTCCGCGAGCCCGATGAAGTCGCCCGGCGGTACGAGCCCCCTGCGTGGATGCAACCAGCGCAGCAACGCCTCCACGCCGACGATCCGGCCGCTGGTCAGATCGTATTGCGGCTGGTAGAACAGGCGGAATTCATTCTGCTCGAGCGCGCGGTGCAATTCACCGAGCATATCCAGCTGCTCGATCGCCGACGACGTCATCTTGCTCTCGAAGAACTGGAACACGTTCCTGCCGCGACTCTTCGCGCCGTACATCGCCTGGTCCGCAAGCAGGATCAAGTGCTCCGCCTCGATCCCGTCGTCAGGATAGATGCTGATGCCGATGCTCGGTGTCACGAAGATTTCGTGGCCACCGATATCGATGGGCCGCGCCACTTCGTCGAGCAGCGTGCGCGCAATGCGCCCGACGTCGCGGACGTCGTCGAACTCCTCCAGCACGAGCGCGAATTCGTCACCGCCCATGCGTGCCACAGTGTCGTTCGCGAGCACTTCGGCGACGATGCGTCCCGCGACGATCTTCAACACCTCGTCGCCGGCGTTGTGGCCGAGCGTATCGTTGACCAGCTTGAAGCGGTCGAGATCGAGGTACATCACCGCGACCTTGCGACCGAGCCGCTTCGCCTGGACGATCGCGTGCGCGAGCCGCTCCTCGAACAGCGCCCGGTTCGCGAGATTGGTTAGCACGTCGTGCGTGGCGAGATAGCCCAGCCGCTCTTCCGCCTGGCGCCGCTGCGTGATGTCGGAAAAGATCGCCGCGTAGTGGGAGATCCCGCCTGCGTTGTCGCGAATGCTGGTGATCGTCAGATATTCGAGAAACAGCTCGCCGGTCTTGCGGCGATTCCAGATTTCGCCTTGCCAGTGGCCATCGGTCGTTAGCGAATGCCACAGCTGCTTGTAGAACTCGGGCGTCTGGCGCCCTGAACTCAGCATGCTTGGGTTGCGCCCGATCACTTCGTCCTCGGTGTACCCGGTCAGGCGCGTGAAGGCCCGGTTGACGCGCTCGATCTTCGCGTGCCGGTCGGTCACCATGATGCCTTCGAGCGCCGATTCGAACACCCGATCCGCCATGCGCAGGTTGAAGCGGGCGAGACCCAGTGCTTCGTCGCGCTCGCGCAGGGCGCTGCGCAGCTCGTTCGCGTATTCGTGCTCTATGCTCTGCAGCACGTCCGCGAAACAGAGCAGCCCGGTGAGCCTGCCGTCCTCGTCCTGGATGCCGACGTGTCGCATATTGTGCTCGGTCATGAAGCGCTGCGCGGCATACAGACTCTGCCGGGCGGACAGCATCTGCAGCGGCTTGCTGGCGAAGGCGCCGACCGCGCCTTGGGTTCCGCCGTCCGCCAGGAGCCGGACGACGTCCCGTTCGGTCAGGATGCCGCGCTCGCCGTCGTCGTAGCCGACGAGGATCGCATCGAGCCGTTGCGCGCGCATCTGCGCGATGACTGCGTGCAGCGCGGCATGCTCGGGCACTACGACGGGCGGATGGACGGAGATCGATTCGATCGGCTTCAGGTGGAGGAAAAATTCCGGCCCCTGGTTCACGACGACGTCGGTCTGCGTCAGCACACCGATCGCGACGCCATCCCGGACCACCACGAAGTGCCGCACGCCCGACTGCGTGAACTTCATCGCAGCTTCACCCAGCGGCGTATCGGCCTCGAGCGTCAGCACCGGATGGCTCATCACCTCGCTGACCGGCCGATCGAGCCCGCGCGGATTGTCGCTGGCCGACAGTGCATCATGCTCGGTCCAGATCCCGACGACCTGGTCATCCTGCATCACGACGATCGAGCTGCAGTGCTCGGCGAACATGCGTCGCGCGACCTCCCGCACCGGTGTGGCGGGTGCGCAAGATAGAATCTGACGCGCGATCAGGCGCGCGATCGGAACATCGTAGCTGTTCGGATACATTTTCTAACCAACACGAAAAAACCTTGCCGGCGCATGGTGATCCGGCAACCTGCGGGCTCGTCTGCGGCGGCCGGCAAGACCTGATTCCGCTCGCCTCGAATGGTTGCGTACTCATCGAATTCGCAAGCGGGGTATTGCCCCGTCGCTCGAGGCATCGTGGCGGCGAGCGCGGTGCCGTGACCCCCGGCACCCCATTCGACGATCCGATGTCCAGCGCACCCAAACGCCGGAGCATCGCCTTCTCAAGAGCGGCCATCCTGCGTTAACGACAGGTTCGGAAAAGAGTTGAGTGCCATGACGGCATCGGGGCTGCGTGGCGGCAAGTCGAACGGCTGCGGGCAGGGGTGACACGTCGATGCTCACGCTACTTCCCGAACAACAAAAAAGGCCCTTGCGGGCCTCTTACGGATGAAGGGGTGAGCAACGTTCATTGCGTCAACGCGGCAAACCCCTCCAGCAACCGCTCGACATCAGCCGATTGAATCGCGCCCATCGTCGAGATCCGGAACAGTTCCTTCGACAACCCGCCTTGCCCCGCATAAATCACGAAGCCGCGCGCCTTCAGCCCGTCGTGCAGCGTCTCGTACGTGACGCCTTGCGGCAGCCGGTACGCACGCAGCACGACCGACGACGCGCCTTCCGGCAGCACGAGCGACATCCCGCGCGCCGCGAGCCCGGCCTGCGCCTGATCGGCGAGCGCCTTGTAGTGCGCATGCCGCGCACGCCAGCCGCCGGCCTCATCGAACTCGCGCAGCGCCTCGACGAGCGCGTAGTACGCGTGCACGGACGGCGTGAACGGCGTATTGCGCTGATCCTGCAGCTTCGCGAGCCGGCCGAGATCAAGGTAATACGTGCGGCTCGCCGCCTTCGCGAGCGCGCTGCGGCGCACGATCACGAACGCGGCGCCCGGCACGCCGTGCAGGCACTTGTTCGCGGTCGCGGCGACCGCGTCGATCACGCCGCCGGCGAAGTCGATCGCTTCGGCGCCGAAGCTGCTGACGCCGTCGACGAGCATCTTCACGCCGCGCGCACGGCACACGTCGGCGATCGCGCCGAGGTCGTTCAGCCGGCCCGTCGTCGTTTCGTGATGAATCACCGCGACGTGCGAATAACCGCCCGCGTCGAGACGCGCGGCGATCTGCGCGAGATCGGGCGCCTGCATCCATTCGTGCTTCACCACCTCGTGCGCGATTCCGTACTGCGTCGCGATCTGCGTGATGCGCTCGCCGTACACGCCGTTCTCGATCACGAGCAGCTTGCCGTCCTGCGGCACGAGCGCCGCGATCATGCTCTCGACGGCGGCGGTGCCCGAGCCGGTCATCAGCACGGCGGCCCACTCGGCCGGATCGAGCTCGTACGCGGCGACGAGGCGCGCACGCGCTTCATCCTGCAGATCGAAGAATTCGCTTTCGCGATGGCACAGGTCGGGTTGCAGCAGGCTGCGGCGCACGCGTTCGGTGAGCGTGACCGGGCCGGGATTCAGCAGCAGCATCAATGAGCTCCTTCGGCGTGGGCTTCAGCCTGTGCGGCGCCGATATGCCGCATCAGGCGGGTCTTGACCTCGACCGGCGTGACGGTCGGGCGGGGCAGGCCGTCGGGCACGCCCGTGCGGATCGCCACGCGCACGAACTGCGCACCGTCGGCCCGCGCGGCGAGCGTTGCATCGAGCACGTCGAGCGTGTCGCCTTCGACGGCCGACGCATAGCCGCATGCGGCCGCGACACCCGCGAACGACACATGCTGCGACACGGTCGCCTGGCCGCCCGTCGATTCGTGTGCGCCGTTGTCGAGCAGCACGTGCGTGAGGTTGGCCGGGCCGTAGGTGCCGAGCGTCGCGAACACGCCCATGCGCATCAGCGCGGCGCCGTCGCCGTCGACGGCCACCACGCGCAGGTCGGGGCGCGCGAGCGCGAGACCCAGCGCGAGCGGCGTCACGCAGCCCATCGAGCCGACCATGTACAGCTGGTTCGGGCGGTCGTCGATCGCATAGAGCTCGCGGCCGCAGAAGCCGGTCGACGCGAGCACGACGGTCGAATCGACCGGCGTGTGCGCGATCACGCGCTGCAGCGCGTCGTGGCGGGTCGGCCACGCGTCGGCCGACGCGGCACGCGACGACGCTTGCGCGGCGACATGCGCGCGCGGCGCTGCCGCCGGGTTCGCCTTCAGCTCATAAGGCGCGACGCTGCCTTTCTGCATCACGAGCGCGTACGGGCGGCCCGTCGCGTCCATGTGCGCGATCGCGCGGTCGAGCGCCGGGCCGACCTGTTCGGGGTCGGTCGGGAACGTCTCCCACGGGATCTCCATCGTGTCGAGCATCGCCGGCGTGATCGGCCCCATCAGCGCGTGCTGCGGCTCGTCGGCGACACCCGGCTGGCCGCGCCACGTGACGATCAGCAGCTGCGGCAGCCGGAACGTCCAGGTCAGCGACGTGAGCGGGCTCACCGCGTTGCCGAGCCCTGAGTTCTGCATCATCGCGATCCCGCGCTTGCCGCCGAGCGTGGCGCCCGCGATCAGCGCGACCGCGTCGCCTTCGTTCGCGGCCGACACGTAGTGCAGCGTCGGGTCCTGCAGCACGTAGTTGATGAACGGCGTCAGGTACGAGCAGGGCACGCCCGCGTACCAGTCGAAACCGCGTTCGCGCGCGACCTCGACGAACTGGGCCGCTTCGATCATTGCGCGCTCCCGTTGCCGGCGCCCGGCTCGGACAGCGGCGTCTGGCCGTGCGCGAAGTCGCCCGCGCGGCGGAAGTCTTCCAGATCGTTGACGCCGCGCCAGTGGCCGTGCACGTACTGCACCTCGATCTTCTCGCCGGCGGCGATCAGCTCGTTGAGCAGCGACGGGATGTCGAGCGTGTCGAAATCGGGGCGTGCCTGCAGCGTCGCGAGCATCGCCTTCAGGCGGTCGACGCCCGCGCCGCGCACGTTCAGGAGACCGATCCAGCGGCCGTGCGGCGTGCCGGCGGCGACGTCGCTCGACACACGTTGCAGATACGTCTTCTGGCCGAACAGGCCGCGGTCGTCCGCCGCCGAGCACAGCGCGAAGTCGCGCACGCTCTGGTTGGTTTCCGTGAGCGACGAATCGACGACGACGCTGAACTCGGCCTCGCTCTCCGCGAGGTCGCGCACGATGTAGCTGCGGAACAGCAGGTCGCCGTACGAGATCACGGTGTCGCCGGTCAGGCGTTCGGCCGCACATGCGAGCGACACGAGTTCGCCCGTCTGCGCATGGCGTTCGTTGACCACGAGCTTGATGCCCGACGTGTCGATCGCGTCGGCGCGATA
This sequence comes from Burkholderia sp. Bp9015, assembly GCF_003853505.1. Taxonomy (NCBI): domain Bacteria; kingdom Pseudomonadati; phylum Pseudomonadota; class Betaproteobacteria; order Burkholderiales; family Burkholderiaceae; genus Burkholderia; species Burkholderia sp. Bp9015. The sequence continues at coordinate 514,570 of NZ_QTPZ01000001.1, read as the reverse complement.
GCCGCCGACCACGGTGATGTCGTTCACGCCGTGCGTCTTGAAGCCGTCGACGAGCCAGCGCAGCAACGGCTTGCCGGCGACCGGCAGCATGACCTTCGGCTTGTCTTCGGTGACGGCTTCGAGGCCCTTGCCGCGGCTCGCGGCGAGCACGATCGCGGCGTTCGACGCGCGCGACGACGACGACAGGTAGATGCGCTCGGCGGCCGAGTACTCGTCGGCGTCCTGCAGGCGGAAGATCTCGTTGACCGATGCAACGCGGTCCTCGACGTTGATCAGCGTTTCGCTCTCGTGGATCTCGCGCGCGGTCGCCTGCATCGCGGATGCCGACGCGCGGATCAGGTGGTTCGCCCAGATCACGGTGCTGATGCCGGCCTGGCGGAACACGTCGGTCGGCGTGCTGTAGTACTTGGTCGGTACGATCACGAGCGGCGCCTTGCCGCTCCATTCGCGCGCGAACTGCAGGATCTCGTCCGGGCGCGACAGCTTGCTGTGGATCAGGATTGCGTCGGCGCCGGCTTCCGCGTACGCGTTCGCGCGACGCAGCGCCTCGTCCATCCCCCAGCCTGCGATCAGCGCTTCGACACGCGCGACGATCGAGAAGTCGGGATCGGTCTGCGAATCCTTGCCGGCCTTGATCTTGCCGCAGAACTCGTCGATTTCCGCGAGCGGCTGGCGCTCGCCGCCGATGAAGCTGTTGGTCTTCGGGAACTGCTTGTCCTCGATACAGACGCCGGCGATGCCGCGCTGCTCGAGCTTCTTCACGAGGCGGCGCACGTTGTTGAAGTTGCCGTAGCCGGTGTCGCCGTCGAGCAGGATCGGCAGGTCGCTCGCGTCGGCCATGAACTCGAGCACGTCGACGACCTGCGTCCAGCTTGCCTCGTTGTTGTCGCGCACGCCGAACTGCGCGGAGATCGCGAGGCCCGATGCCCAGATCCCCTTGAAGCCCGCTTCGCGGACGATGCGCGCGGACAGGCCGTTGTGCGCTTCCATCAGGAATTCGAGTTCGCTGCTGACGAGCATGCGGCGCAGGCGTGCGCTGCGCGATTCGGAGAAGTTGGGTTCGCGTGCGTTCATCGTGCGGCTCCGGCGGTCGTGCGTTGAATCAGGGGGAGAATTTCTTGTGTCGCGCGTGCGACGTCGTTCGGGAAGTCGATCTCGATCCACGGCGAACCCGTGACGTCGGCGACGTCGAACGCGTGGCCGCCTTCGAGCAGCAGGTCGCGCACGGCTTCCTCGTGCGGCATGTTCGCGCGGCCGCTGTCGACGTAGCCCGCGACGATTTTCGCGAGGCGGCGCGCGGTGCCTTCGGTGAAGCGGAAGAAGCCGACCGACTCGCCGATCGTGTCGTAGTCGAGGTCGACCGCGAGCTGCTTGCGCAGCTCGACCGGCACGCCGTTCTTCAGGCACAGCTTGACGGGCTCGTCGCCGGCCTCGAAGTCGCGATCGATCAGCAGGCGGTCGACCGACTTGTCGGCATCGGCGACCAGCGCGTGCAGGATGTTCTCGTCGTACAGCACGTCGGCGTCCATCAGCAGCACGTCGCCGCCGCGCGTCATCGCGTCGGCGACGGTGTGCACGGTCAGCACGCTGCCGAGGTCATAGCGCTCGTTGATCACGATCTCGGCGGTGCGGCCGAGGCGCTTCAGTTCCTGCTCGACCTTCTCGTGCTGAAAGCCGAGCCCGAGCACGATTTCATCGACGCCCGCGGCGTCGAGCACACGCAGATGGCGCTCGAGCAGCGACACGTCGTCGAAGCGCAGCAGGCACTTCGGGAATTGCGCCTCGGGCGGTTGTTGCAGGCGCAAGCCGAGGCCTGCCGCAAGAATGATGGCTCGCATGGGTTCTCCAACCAAAAAGCCGGCGGATCTGAACGATCAGTCGGCGATGGGCTGCGGCGCACGGCGCCGCTGCCAGTTTCTTTCACTGAAATGCAGATAGAGCAGGCCGGGCAGGCCGAGCGCGAGTTCGCGCGCGCGCTTCGCGAGCGACAGCGCGAGCGCCGCGTCGGGCGGCAGGCCGACCAGCGGGGCGAGCAGCAGGTAACCGCCTTCCTGTGCACCGAGCGAGCCCGGGATCGCGAACGCCGCACCGCGAATCGCCTGGCCGACGCTCTCGAGCAGCAGCGCGTCGAGCCAGCTGACCGGGTGCCCGAGGAAGTGCAGCGCGAGCCACACTTCGGCGGTGCCGACGATCCAGCCGGCGAGGCTCAATGCGAAGGTCTTCGCGACCTTCGCGCGATCGCGGTACAGCGCGCCGACCGCGTCGTCGATCGCGTCCGCGCGGGTCGCGAGCGACGACCAGTCGCGCGGGCCGAGCAGCTTCGACGCGAGACGCAACCCGCGGCCGAACAGCCCGCGCCGCTGCGCCGCGTAGAACGCGACGGCCAGCGCGCCGAGCACGCCGGTGGCGATCAGCGCCGGCGTGCGCAGGTGAGCGACCGACTCGTGCGTCGCATACACGCTGAACGTGGCGATGCCGATCAGCGCGAACGCCATCTGCGCGAGCGCCTGCATCGTCGTGCTGACGGTGACCGCGGCGGCCGCATCGGCCATCCGCGTGCCGCGCTGCGCGAGGTGGCGCACCATCAGCACCGGGCCGCCGATCTGCCCGGCGGGCAGCAGGCTGTTCACCGATTCGCCGACCCAGCGCGCGCGCAGCGCGTTGCCGAGCTCGGCGCCCGGCTGGCCGCGGCGGAACATCACCGAGATCGCCAGCGCGTCGATCACGAGCGGGACGACGTGGAATGCCGCGACGAGCGCGAGGCCCCAGCCGGCCGCGAGGAACGTCGACGCGACCGCGCCGACGCCCTGCCACGCGAGCAGGGCGACGAACAGTGCCGTTCCGAGGGACAGCAGGATCAGGCCGGCGCGTGTCATGACCCGCTCGACCGGCGCGTAGCCAGCTGCTTGAACACCTGGCGGAAACCGAAATATGCGATCGCGTCCTTCATGTTCGAGATGAAGCGCTTCCACGGCCGCATGCCGGGGTTGGTCACGTATTCGAACGTGAGCGACACGCGCGTCTCGTTCTGGCCGAGCGGCGTGACGCGATGGCGCAGCTTGTCGCCGTCGAACAGCACGATGCCGCCGTCGGCGATCTGCACGGAACCCGGTTCGTCGGGCACGTCGGGATTGCGCGTATGCAGCTCGTAGTCGAGCCGGCACGACGACTCGTCGATCACGCCGATCAGCAGCGTGTAGCGGCGGCCGTCGTAATACGACGTGTCGTAGTGCCAGCCGATGTGGTCGCCCGGCTTCGTGTAGTAATACAGCGCATACGCATGCGGATCGTCGTCCGGCGACAGCATCAGCTTGTCGCCGGTGACCTTCTCGAGGAAGCCGATCAGCGCCTTCGAGCGGTACAGCTCCGCGATGTACGGCGCCTGCTCGTCGATCGTGTGCCGGCTCACGCTGCCGCCCTGCTTGTGGCCGGGCAGGTAATTGCGGTTCAGGCCGGCCTGCATCGCGCGGGCGGCGGCCGCGAGCTTCGCGTGTGCGTCGGCCGGCAGGAATGCGTCGAGGTACAGGAACGAGCCCTGGCGCGTGTAGTCGCCGCGCAGGCGGTCGAGGTCGAGACGGCCGACGCAGTCGGCCACGGTGCGATCGGGATCGGCCGCTGCCGCGCGCGCAGGCGCGGGGCGTGCCGGGCTCAGCACGGAGTCGTCGCGCGTGCTAGGAGTCATTTGGAAACCTGGATTTCGGTAGGGTTCTGCGGGAGATTGCCGCGGCGGACGATGCGCCACCAGTCGATCACGACCCACGCGGCGAACAGCGGGGCGCCGATCGATGCCGCGAGCAGGAACGGCTGCACGCCGTCGACGAGCGTCACGATCGGCAGCAGGTAGAGCACGTCTTCCGTCTCGAAGCCGCCGGCGAACGCCTGCTTGGTGCCGGCCTTGCCGGCGATCGATTCGATCCGCATGCGCAGGAAGAAGATCAGCGCGACGGCCGCGCCGGCCACCGCGCCGAGCAGCACCGGCGACGCGGCCATCTGGCCGCCCTGGGCGACGATGCCGAGGCCCATGCTGACGAACAGCGCGACCGTCACGAGCGCGTCGGCCGCGAGGTCGTAAAAGTGACCGATCTTGCTGGACTTGCCGCTGATGCGCGCGAGTTCGCCGTCGGTGTGGTCGACGAAGTTCGACAGCACGATCAGGAATGCCCCCGCGTTGATCCAGCCGAAGCCGCCTTGCGCGAGGCACCAGGCACCGGCGAGGCCGATCAGCAGACGAAGGGTAGTGAGGTGATTCGGGGTGACGGGCGTGTCGATCAGCGGGCGTACGAGCGAGCGCGCGAGCCGCGCATCCCAGGTGCGTGGCAGGGGCGGTTCGGAACGTGTGGCGGTTTTTCTTTGGTCCATCGGCGAAATATATACGGAATTGTAATTTGTTGCTTTTTATTCGATCAATGTCCTGACATACGGGAGTGTTACCGCGTATTCCGGACATCGCCCGGTTGCGAACCGGATGCGCGAAACGGCGTTCGCACAGGCGGGCCTTACCAGCTTCAGTGTGGTTCGCGTCGCGCGGCTGTCAAGGGCGGACGGGCCTTGCGCGCGGGCGCGGCGGCGCTCCGCGCGCGTCGTCGCGTTGATGTGCATCAGGCCCGCGAAAGCCGCGTCGGGCGACAATCGGCCGCGGCGGTCGCCGATCGGCCGTCGCGTGCGGATTCCCCGCGTTTACGCGATCAATCCGGGAAGATATCGATCGATTGCCGTTCAGCAGCTTGCAATCCGGGCGCGGCAAACTGGCGGTCCGCTTTCGCGTACCTTTCGAGCGGATTCGATGCGCGGCCGCGCCCTGTCACAGAACGGCCGTTCGATACCCGGCGCATTCGGCAAGTATCTTTTGCATTCAACGGACATTTCGCGGCGATGGCCTCTGCGATACTCCGACCGTGCCCGTGGTGCCGGGCCGCCCCTCGCGGCCCCAAGGGCTTCGCGTCGCCCAGGAGACACCCCCCGCGACGTCAACGACAGACCAAAAGCGTCAGATATACAGCCATGTCTTCTTCACGCATCCTCGCTCCCGCCCTGCGTTCGCTCGTCCGCACCGCCGACGAAGCCGCCGCGCTGATCCGCCCCGGCATGACCGTCGCCATGAGCGGCTTCACCGGTTCCGGCTATCCGAAGGCCGTGCCCGCCGCGCTCGCCGCCCACATCGACGCGGCCCACGCGCGCGGCGAGGACTTCCGGATCAACGTGCTGACCGGCGCATCGACCGCGCCGGAACTCGACGGCGCGCTCGCCCGCACCAACGGCATCTCGATGCGCCTGCCGTACCAGTCCGACCCGACGCTGCGCGACAAGATCAACAACGGCGAAGTCGACTACCAGGACGTCCACCTGAGCCACGTCGCGCAATACGCATGGTTCGGGCTGTACGGCGACCTCGACGTCGCGATCGTCGAAGTCGCGGGTATCCGCGAGGACGGGCTGCTGATTCCGTCCGCGTCGATCGGCAACAACAAGACGTGGCTCGAGCAGGCGAAGCACGTGATCCTCGAAGTCAACGCGCGTCAGCCGCTCGGCCTCGACGGGATGCACGACGTCTATTACGGCACCGCGCTGCCGCCGCACCGCAAGCCGATTCCGCTGACGAAAAGCGACGACCGGATCGGCGAGCCGTACCTGCGCTGCCCGGCCGAGAAGATCGTCGCGATCGTCGAGACCGACGCGCCGGACCGCAGCAACGCATTCTCTGCGCCGGACGCCACGTCGAAGCAGATCGCGCTGCAACTGATCGACTTCCTGCGCCACGAGGTGAAGCGCGGCCGCCTGCCTGAAAACCTGCTGCCGCTGCAGTCGGGCGTCGGCAACATCACGAACGCGGTGCTCGCGGAACTCAGCTCCGCCGGCTTCTCGAACCTGACCGCGTACACCGAAGTGATCCAGGACGGCATGCTCGACCTGCTCGACGACGGCACGTTGAGCTTCGCGTCGGCCACGGCGTTGTCGCTGAGCCCGGCCGCGGTGCAGCGCTTCGCGGACGAGATCGCGACGTTCCGCGAAAAGATCCTGCTGCGCCCGCAGGAGATCAGCAACCATCCGGAACTCGTGCGCCGCCTCGGCTGCATCGCGATGAACGGGATGATCGAGGCCGACATCTACGGCAACGTGAACTCGACGCACGTGATGGGCACGAAGATCCAGAACGGCATCGGCGGCTCGGGCGACTTCGCGCGCAACGGCTACCTGTCGTGCTTCATGTCGGCGAGTACCGCGAAGGGCGGCGCGATCTCGCGGATCGTGCCGATGGCGAGCCACGTGGACCATACGGAGCACGACGTCGCGGTGGTCGTCACCGAGCAGGGGCTCGCCGACCTGCGCGGCCTGTCGCCGAAGCAGCGCGCGCGCAAGATCATCGCGACCTGCGCGCATCCCGACTACCGGCCGATGCTCGAGGACTACTTCGAGCGCGCGTCGCGCGAGAGCTTCGGCAAGCACACGCCGCATCTGCTCGCCGAGGCGCTGTCGTGGCACGAGCGCTATGTGCGCACCGGGACGATGAAGGCCTGACGTCGCGGCCCGCGGCGGGCAGGTGCCCGCCGCACTGAGTCAATCCATCGCCGCGTGCGCGACGTCGACGCTCGCCGTTTTCTGCGGCGGCCGGATCAGCAGCAACAGCGGGATCATCAGCAGCGTCGCGACGAACATCAGCTTGAAGTCGTTCAGGTAGGCGATCATCGCGGCCTGCTGGTTGATCGTGCGGTCGAGCAGCGCGATGTCGACGTGGCTGCCGGCCATCGCCTGCACGGCCGGGTCGAACGGCGTGATGTGGGTCGCGAGGTCGGCATGCGCGACCTGCGTGTTGCGCGTCATCAGCGTCTGGACGATCGAGATGCCGATACTGCTGCCGATGTTGCGCATCAGGCTGTAGGTGGCCGTGCCGTCCGCGCGCAGCTCGGGCTGCAGCGTCGAGAACGACAGCGCGCTCAGCGGCACGAACACGAGCCCCAGGCCGAAGCCCTGGACCACCCCGGGCCACACGATGTCCGCCTCGGACAGCACGATCGTGTACTGCATCATCTGCCACAGCGCGAGCGCGGAAATCGCCAGCCCGGCGAGCAGCAGCGCCCGCGCGTCCACGTATTTCAGCAATCGTCCGACGAACAGCATCGCGATCATCGTGCCCGCGCCGCTCGGCGCGGTGACGAGCCCCGTCGTCGCGACCGGATAGCCCATCAGGTTCTGCAGCATCGGCGGCAGCAGCGCGCGCGTTGCGTACAGCACCGCGCCGACGACGAAGATGAACAGCGTGCCGGTCGCGAAGTTCGGGTCGCGCAGCAATTCCGACTTGAAGAACGAGGCCTTGCCGACGGTCGCCGTATGCACGAGGAAGAACGCGAAGCTCAGCGCCGCGACGAGCGCCTCGATGCGGATCTCGTACGAACCGAACCAGTCGAGCTGTTCGCCGCGGTCGAGCATCGCCTGGAACGCACCGATCGCGAGCGCGAGCGTCGCGAAGCCGAACGCGTCGAATTTCACGTGCGGGCGCGGCGCGCGCGCGGGCAGGAAGGTCAGCACGCCCGCCAGTGCGAACGCGCCGATCGGCACGTTGATGAAGAACACCCAGCGCCAGTTGTAGCTGTCGGTGAGCCAGCCGCCGAGCGTCGGACCGAGGATCGGGCCGACCATCACGCCCATCCCCCAGATCGCCATCGCCTGGCCCTGTTTCTCGCGCGGGTTGATGTCGAGCAGGATCGACTGCGACAGCGGCACCAGCGCAGCGCCGAACACGCCTTGCAGCAGCCGCGCGCCGACGATCTGCACGAGCGACTCGGACAGCCCGCACAGCGCGGACGCGATCGTGAAGCCCGCGATCGAGATCGTCAGCAGCCGTTTCATGCTGAGCCGGTCGGACAGCCAGCCGGTCAGCGGCGTCGCGATCGCCGCGGCGACGATGTAGGAAGTCAGTACCCAGGTGATTTCGTCCTGCGACGCGGACAGCGTGCCCTGCATGTGCGGCAGCGCGACGTTCGCGATCGTGCTGTCGAGCGTCTGGATCAGCGTCGCGAGCATGATCGACAGGGTCAGCATCGGCCGATTGAGGGCGGGCGGCGAGGCGGGGGCGTCGGCGGCGGGATTCAAGCGGGTGTCTCCGTGGGGCGGTCGCCGTGGGCGGCGATCCGGTATGGCTCGAATTATAAGCATGCTTATTATGTTTGTGCTCATCGCTTGATCCGAGCCGGGGGTCATTCGCGGCCTGCCCCTATAATCGCCGCATGGACAAGACCTACGAGAACCGGATCGGTTACCTGATTTCCGACGTGGCCCGCCTGCAAGGACGCCTGTTCGACCGGCGCGCGAAGCGCATCGGGCTGACGCGCGCGCAAAGCCGCGTGCTCGCGTACCTGACATGGAAGGGCGAGATGAATCAGGCGCGGCTCGCGGAATGGCTCGAGATCACGCCGATCTCGTTGACGCGGCTGCTCGACCGGATGGAAAGCTGCGGGTGGATCGAACGCATCGCGAACGACGACGATCGCCGCGCGTTCGTGATCCGGCTGACCGACAAGTCGCGCGAGATCTTTCCGCAGATGCTGGAAGTGGGCGACACCGTCACCGACGACGGGCTGCGCGGTTTCACGCGCGACGACCGCGACACGCTCGTGCGCCTGCTCGGGCGCGTGCGTCACAACCTGATCGACAGCGGCGGCGAATGACGCGGGCGCGGGCGCGGCGCCGCCGAATCGGCCGGCAACGGCGGGGCGGCTGCGACAACGGCGGGGCGGTCCGGGCTTGTGTCGGAGGGGGCGGGCCGCTATCTTGCAACCTCAAGTTCACTTGAGATCAAGCATGAGCCGTCTGGACATCGCCGATGTCGCGCGCCGCTCGGGATTGCCCGCGTCGACGCTGCGCTACTACGAGGAAAAGGGATTGATCGTGCCGACCGGCCGTCACGGGCTGCGGCGCCAGTATGACGAATCGGTGCTGGAGCGCCTGGCGTTGATCGCGCTCGGCCGCGAGGCCGGCTTTTCGCTGGACGACATCGTCGCGATGTTCGGCGCGGACGGCCGGCTCGCGCTCGATCGCGCGAAACTCGACGACAAGGCCGACGAGCTCGACCGCACGATCCGCCGTCTCGGCGCGGTGCGCGATGCGTTGCGACATGCGGCCGTGTGCCCGGCGCCGAGTCATCTCGAGTGTCCGTCGTTCCGCAAGCTGCTGCGCATCGCCGCGCATCGTCATCCGGTGCGCCGCACGAAGACGGACGGCACGTAAGCGGTCAAGCGGTCCGGTTTGCCGGAACGGCGCGCGCGGGCGGGCGGCGGGGCGGCCGTACCGCGGCGGCCGGCGCCCCCGAGCGGATCATCCCGCGTAATACACACGACACTCCATCTCGCGTCCGCGCACGATGCGCTTGCCGACGAGCGAGCCGAGCGTTTCGGTGACGACCGTCCTCTGGTACTCGCATTGCAGCGCATCGTAGAAGTAGAGCGCGACCCAGTCGGCGGTGCGGGTGGACTCCTGCGGGCGAACGGGATACGGGCACAGCGCGGTGAAATGCCAGCCGCCTTTCGTCATGTGCATCACGGGCGGCTGAACGCTCAGGTCCGCGTTCAGCCGACGCGACACGAGCGTGGGCAGGATGCCGGCGGCGGCCTTGTTGCGGTACAGGCGGTCGATATACAGCAGCAGCTCGACCGGCGGCTCCGTGCCGAGATCGGCGTTGCGCGCGTGGCCTTGCCAGCGCCGGCGCCGGGTCAGCACGTCGTCGAGCGCCGCGCGGATGCCGGCCGCGCGACGCGGGCCGACGCCCGCGATCGCTTCGAGCTGGCCGCTGCGGGCCGCGCGTTCGAGATCCTCGAGCGTATCGATGTGCAACTGGTCGTGAATCCGCAGCGCGAGCGCGTGGCCGATGCCCGGCACGGCTTCGAATGCGGACGCGCGCTCCGCGTCGCCGCGCAGCCGGTCGAGCAGGCGCCAGCGTCCGGTCACCAGCAGTTCGGCGATCGCCTGGGCGACGCCCGTGCCGATCTCCGGCAGTGCGGCGAGCGAATCGACGCCGCCCGCGTCGAAGCGGGTGCGGATGCCGTCTTCGAGCGAGGCGATCGTGTCGGCCGACGCGCGGTAGGCGGCAACCCGATAAGGATTCGCCCCCTGTTCGGCAAGCAACTGCGCGGCTTCGCGCAGGCAGGCCGCGATTTGCCGGTTTTCCTCGTGTGTCTGGCCGATGGTCGTTTGCATGTGCGGAGCCCGGGGATGTGCAAACGGAATGGACACGGCGGATAACGCGCCGGTCGCATTTTTTTATTTCAACACATTGTCAGGGCCGGCGACGAACAAAACTTGATGTGCATCAATAGCAAACGTTGCACAGGCGGAAGCGGGCCGCGCACGTTCGTGCCGGGTCGCGGCACGAACGTGCGATGCGTCACGCTTCGAGGAACGTCTGCGCGCCTTCCGCCTCCGCGGCCGTGCGCAGCGCGGCGAGCGCGCGCTTCTCGATCTGCCGCACGCGTTCGCGCGACATGCCCGCGTCCTGCGCGATCGCGTCGTAGGTGTCGGGCTCGGCGCCGCCGAGGCCGAACCGGCGGCGCAGCACGTCGGCCTCGGCCGGCGTGACCGAGCGCAGCAGCGACGTCACGCATTCGCGCATCCGCGTGTCGGCCAGCTGCTCGAACGGGCTCGCCGATGCCTGGTCCTCTATCAGGTCGACGAGGCCGGCGTCCGCGTCGGGCAGCGGCGTGTCGAGCGACACCGGCTCGGCAGGGAGCGTGAGCACCGCGCGCAGCTTGTCCTCGGCGAGCCCGGTTTCGGCCGCGAGTTCGGCCGGCGTCGCGCGCCGGCCGGTGCGCTGGCGGAAGCGCAGTGCGTGCCGATGCACGCGCTGGTACTGGTCGCCGACGTGCACCGGTACGCGGATCGTGCGCGCGCGATCGGCCACCGCGCGCGCGACCGCCTGCCGGATCCACCAGGTCGCGTAGGTCGAGAACTTGAAGCCGCGCCGGTATTCGAACTTCTCGATCGCGCGCATCAGGCCGAGGCAGCCGTCCTGCACGAGGTCGGGCAGGTCGACGCCGCGGTTCATGTACTTGCGCGCGATCGACAGCACGAGCCGCAGGTTCGCCTCGAGCATCGCGCGCGTACCGTCGCGCACCTTCTGCTGGCCGTCGCTCAGCGCGGCGCCGAGCGCACGCCGCGCGACCGTGTCGAAGCACGCGGCGTCGGTGCCCGCGGCGGCGTCCGTCGCGGCGTCGACCGGCGCGGCGGCCAGTGCGCGCACGACGCGGCTTGCGTCGTCGACGGCCGGTGCCACCCACGCGAGCGAACCGAGCAGCGCGGCCAGGCGGTTGCGCGCGTCGCGGTATTCGGCCGAGCGGCAGCCCTGCGCGTGCAATGCGCGGCGCACGGCCGTCACCGCGTCCTGCAGCGTGTCGTAGCGTGCAGGCACCGGTGCGTTGCCTTCGCCGTCGCCGATGTCATCGCCTTCGTTGGCGGCCGCGCCGGTTGCGCCCGTCGCGCCGTGGCGCGCGAGCAGCGCCTCGACGGCCGCCGGACAGCCGGCGAGCGCGTGCAGGATCTGATGGCGGCCCGTTTCGATCTCGCGGGCCAGCACGATTTCGTCCTCGCGCTTGAGCAGGGGCACCGCATGGATGCGCCGCATGTAGAGCGCGAGCGGATCGGTCGATGCGCTCGTGCCGCGGGCCAGATCGCCGAGCAGCGCACGGCCCTCGTCGAGCGCGTCGCGATCGACGTCGACCGGCGCCGCGCCCGCGAACGGCACCGGCGCGGCCGGCTCGTCGAGCACGGCGATGCCGATGTCTGCGAGCGCGGCGCGCACGACGTCCAGCGCGTCGGGGCTGTCGCTTTCCGGCGGCAGCGCGTCGACGAGGTCGGCGTGCGTCAGATAACCCTGTTCGCCGGCGAGCGCCAGCAGCTGGATGATCGGATCGAGGGGCGTGTCCGCCCGAAGCGTGGGGCGTGGCGTAGTCATGTCGATGACGGCGTGAGCCGCGTTCCTGTCTGGGCGGGCCGAAGTCCGCGGGTTTCAGGCTCCCGGAGGCCGCGAACGCCCGTCCGCGCCGGCCAGCCTGACTCGATATTCAAGTTGAGGGCATTTGCGTCAACTTCAACGTCGGCGCGGCTGACGCGCGAGCATGCGGCATGCCCGCCCGGTTGCGACCCGGATTCGACCCGTGGAAACAAAAAGTAACGGATCAAACCCGCAGAAATATGCGGGGGACGTAAGCTAGAGTCAGGCGCGCGCCACGCAGCGACGCGCGGATTCCTTCGGAGCATGAAATGAACCCGATTTCCGCCGCGAGGCCTGCCGTCATGGCACTGGCCATGCTCGCGCTGAGCGGTTGTTATTACACGAGCCCGTACGGCTATGCGCCGTATTACGCACCCGCGCCTGCCACGGTTTCGCAGCGCGAACTCCCGGCAGCGCCGGCAAATGCCGGGCCGGTTGCCCCGTCGACACCCGCGGTGCCGGCCGTGCCGCTGCCGGCGGACGATTACGCCGACGCGCCGGCTCCGGTATATGCCGCGCCGGTCTATGTGCCTTACCCGGCCTACTATCCCGCGTATTACCCGGGCTGGTACGGGCCGCCCGTCACGATCGGCCTCGGCTTCTGGGGGCATTGGGGCGGCGGCTACCGCGGCGGGTACTGGCGCCGTCCCTGGGGCGGCGGCCACTGGGGAGGCGGGCATTGGGGCGGGGGCCATCGACATTGACCGACGCGCGGCGGCACCGCGCGGGAGAGCAACATGAGCAACACGATCATCCGAAGACTGTGCGTCGTCCTGTTCGGTCTCGCCGCGATACCGGGCCTCGCCGACGCGCAAAGCAGCGCCTATACGAATTCCGGGGCCGAAATCTATGCGGGGCCGGCGCCCGATTATCCGGTCGTCGCGGAGGTCCCGCCCGGCACCGCGCTGGACGTGTTCGGCTGCCTGAGCGATTACTCATGGTGCGACGTCGCGCTGCCGGGCGTGCGCGGCTGGATCGACGCGGAGCAGCTCGACTATCCGTATCAGGGCAATTACGTGCCGTTGCTCGAATACGGCGCGATCATCGGCGTGCCGGTGACCGGGTTCGCGATCGGCGCGTACTGGGATCGCTACTACCGCCACCGGCCGTGGTTTCACGATCGCGACCGCTGGGAGCATCGTGCCGAGCCGCGCATCGGCCCCGGCGGGATGCCGCCGGCCTACGGGCGCCCGCAGCCGGGCGGGCCGGTTCAGCGCGCGCCGGGCGGCGAGCCGCCCGAGCGGCATGATGCACGGCCGTCGGCCACGCGCGGCGGCTGGAACGGCCCGAACCGCGCGCCGGCGCCGCAGGCCGCGCCCGCGCAGATGCCTGGCGCGGCTGCCCGTCAGCCGGCGCCACCGCCGCCATCGTCACCGCCCGCACCGGGCGGTGGCGCGGCCCGGATGATGGTGCCGCCGACGCATCAGGGTGGTGGGGGTTACGGCGGCGCACGGCCGCAGGGCGGCGGAAACGGCGGCGGGAACCACGGCGGTGGCGGCGGTGGGGGGAGCAGCGACGAGTTTCGCCGTTGACCGGCCGACGGCAGCGGTGCCGCGGCCCTTGGCCTGCGCCGGACGAAAAACGGATCGGCCGGCCCGCTCACCACGCCCCTGCAAGCCTGTTCCTGGAAAAACGAAACCCCACGCTCCGAAAAACGTGGGGTTCGTCAGCAGTCCGATGCCGCTCCGGAGAGCGGCTCCCGATCGAGGCGGGCGGGCCCGTCGTGCGGCCCGCCGCCGCGCGTCAGTCGTCGAGCAGCGACAGGTCGCGCACGGCGCCCTTGTCGGCCGACATCACCAGCTTCGCATAGGCCTTCAGCGCGGCGGACACCTTGCGCGGGCGCGGTTGCGCCGGTTTCCAGCCCTTCGCGTTCTGCTCCTCGCGGCGCCGTGCGAGCTCCTCGTCCGAAACGAGCACGTCGATCGTGCGGTTCGGGATGTCGATGCGGATCTTGTCGCCGTCGCGCACGAGGCCGATCGCGCCGCCCGCCGCCGCTTCCGGCGAGCAGTGACCGATCGACAGGCCCGACGTGCCGCCCGAGAAGCGGCCGTCGGTCAGCAGCGCGCATGCCTTGCCGAGGCCCTTCGACTTGATGTAGCTCGTCGGGTACAGCATTTCCTGCATGCCGGGGCCGCCCTTCGGGCCTTCGTAGCGGACAATCACGACGTCGCCGGCCTTGACCTTGTCGTTCAGGATGTTCTCGACCGCTTCGTCCTGCGACTCGGTCACGTGGGCCGAGCCCTCGAACACGAGGATGCTTTCATCGACGCCGGCCGTCTTCACCACGCAGCCGTCGAGCGCGATGTTGCCGGTCAGCACGGCGAGGCCGCCTTCCTTCGAGAACGCATGCTCGTACGAGCGGATGCAGCCTTCGGCGCGGTCGAGGTCGAGGCTCGGCCAGCGCGTGTCCTGGCTGAACGCGACCTGCGTCGGGATCCCGGCCGGGCCGGCCAGGTAGAACGTGCGGACCGCTTCGTCTTCGGTGCGGACGATGTCCCACTGGTCGAGCGCGTCCTTCAGCGACGGCGCGTGCACGGTCGGCACGTCGGTGTGCAGCTTGCCGGCGCGGTCGAGCTCGCCGAGGATCGCCATGATGCCGCCGGCACGGTGCACGTCCTCGATGTGGTACTTGTTCGTGTTCGGCGCGACCTTGCACAGCTGCGGCACGCTGCGCGACAGGCGATCGATGTCCTTCATCGTGAAGTCGATGCCGGCTTCCTGCGCGATCGCCAGCAGGTGCAGGATCGTGTTGGTCGAACCACCCATCGCGATGTCGAGCGTCATCGCGTTCTCGAACGCCTTGAAGCCGACCGAGCGCGGCAGCACGCGCAGGTCGTCCTGCTCGTAGTGCTGGCGGGTCAGCTCGACGATGCGGCGGCCGGCGCGCTTGAACAGCTGCTCGCGATCGGCGTGCGTCGCGACGACCGTGCCGTTGCCGGGCAGCGACAGGCCGAGCGCTTCGGTCAGGCAGTTCATCGAGTTCGCGGTGAACATGCCCGAGCACGAACCGCAGGTCGGGCACGCCGAACGTTCGACTTCGGCGACGTCGGCATCCGAATACGACTGGTCGGCCGCGATCACCATCGCGTCGACGAGGTCGAGCTTCTTCAGTTCGATGGCCTTGGTGACCGGGTTCGCGAGTCGCGTCTTGCCGGCTTCCATCGGGCCGCCCGACACGAAGATCACCGGGATGTTCAGGCGCATCGCGGCCATCAGCATCCCCGGCGTGATCTTGTCGCAGTTCGAGATGCAGACCATCGCGTCCGCGCAGTGCGCGTTCACCATGTACTCGACCGAGTCGGCGATGATGTCGCGGCTCGGCAGCGAGTAGAGCATGCCGTCATGGCCCATCGCGATGCCGTCGTCGACCGCGATCGTGTTGAATTCCTTCGCGACGCCGCCGGCGGCCTCGATCTCGCGCGCGACGAGCTGGCCGAGATCCTTCAGGTGCACGTGCCCGGGCACGAACTGCGTGAACGAGTTGACGACCGCGATGATCGGCTTCGAGAAATCGTCGTCTTTCATGCCGGTGGCGCGCCACAGCGAGCGCGCACCTGCCATGTTGCGGCCGGCGGTGGAAGTTTTGGAACGGTATGTGGGCATGGTATGGCTGAAGAAATATCGCGGAAAAGGGTGGAGGCACGGGAATAAAGGCCTCTCGCGCGCCCGTGCGAACAACCTCTTGAGCTGCGCCCTGGGCAAACTCGGCGATTATCCCACAGCCGCCGGGCGTGCGGCGCCCGCGGGCGAGGGCGCGGGTGGCGTGGTGCGCCGGACAGCGCTTCGGTGCGCCGAGCGTGAAGGCGAACCGGGCGCACCAGGCACGAAGGCGGACGCCGGCCATCGCCGGCGGAGCCGGGCGGCGGCGTCATCGCCCGTTCTGCCGACGATGAAGCCGTGCGCCGTACCCGCCGATCGCGCGTCAGTCGAGCAGCGTCAGGATTTCGTCGTACAGCGCCTGCGGAATCCGCACGCCGTGCGCGATGCTGCGCGCGCGGGCATCGAAGCGCCGTTGCGACGGCAGCCGCGCGCCTTGCCCGGTGATCGACGCGAACATCCGCTCTCCGCGCGCGAGGCCCGCGTCGAGCTCGTCGCCGAGGAACACCTTCGGGTCGAACGCGATCACGAGTTCGCCGTGGCACGGCGTCGCGCCGACGCCTTCGTCGAAATCCATCGACTCCTGGCTCGTCATGTCGCCGATCAGCGCGCCGCCGAGCAGTTCGACCATCGCCGCGAGCGCCGAACCCTTGTGCCCGCCGAAGGTGCGCATCGCACCCTGCAGCGCGGCCTTCGGGTCGGTGGTCGGCTGGCCATCGGCGTCGATCGCCCAGTGCGGCGGGATCGCCTTCCCCTGTTTCGCATGCAGCTCGATGTCGCCGCGCGCGATCGCGCTGGTCGCGAAATCGAACACGAACGGCACGCCGTCCGGGCGCGGCCACGCGAATGCGATCGGGTTGGTGCCGAACACCGGTTCGCGGCCGCCTTCCGGCGCGACCCAGCTGTGGCTCGGGTTCATCGCGATGCCGGCCAGCCCCTCGGCGGCGATCGCCTCGACCTCGGGCCACAGCGCCGAGAAGTGGTAGCAGCGGTTGATCGTCATCGCGGCGATCCCGTGCTGCTTCGCCATCTCGACGAGCACCGGCAGGCCGGTCTCGAAGCTCAGCAACGAGAAGCCGCGATGCGCGTCGACCGAGACGATCGACGACGACAGCCGGCGCAGCGTCGGCACCGCCTGCGGATCGACCTTGCCTTTCTTCAGCGAGCGCACGCACACGAGCAGCCGGTACACGCCGTGCGAGTGGCACTCGTCGCGCTGGCCCTGCGTGATCACGCTGGCGATCGCCTGCGCGTGCGCAGCGGACATCCCGTGGTGCGTCAGCACCCGTAGCGCGAGTGCGTACACCTCGTCGAGCGACAGGACGACTTCGGCGAGCGGCTCAGACATCGCGCGCTTCCCGCGGCGCGGGCACGCCGTCGATGCGTTGCGGCACGTTCAGCGGGTTGCCGTTGCGGATGGCGTCCGGCAGCAGCGCGTCCGGCACGTCCTGGTACGACACGGGGCGCAGGAACCGCTCGATCGCGCGTGCGCCGACCGACGTCGTGCGCGTGTCGGACGTGGCCGGGAACGGGCCGCCGTGCACCATCGCATGACCGACCTCGACGCCCGTGCCGAAGCCGTTGACGAGAATGCGGCCGGCCTTGCGCTCGAGCGTCGGGCGCAGCGCGGCGAACAGCGCGGCGTCGCCGTCGGCGAGATGCGCGGCGATGGTCAGCTGGCCTTCGAGCGACTTCAGCACGTGATGCAGCGTGTCGGCATCCGGGCAGCGCACGATCAGCGACGCGGGGCCGAACACTTCGTCGCGCAGTTCGGGGTGGGCGATGAACGCGTCCGCCGACGTCGCGAACAGCGCCGCGCGCGCCTGGTAGCGGCCGCCTTCCACGCCTTCCGCGAGCAACTCGACCGCGTCGTGCGCGCGCAGGGTGGCCACGCCTTGCGCATAGCTCGCGTGGATGTGCGGCGTCAGCATCGTCTGCGCGGCGGTCGCCTGCACGGCGGTGGCCGCCGCGGCTTCGAACGCGCGCAGCGCGGGGCCGTCGACCGCGAGCACGAGGCCCGGGTTCGTGCAGAACTGGCCGGCGCCGAGGGCGAGCGACGCGACGAACTGCGGCGCGATCGTGTCGTGGCGCGCGTCGAGCGCGGCCGGGAACAGCAGCACCGGGTTGATCGAGCTCATTTCCGCATAGACCGGAATCGGCTCGTGGCGCGCGGCCGCGATGTTCATCAGCGCGACGCCGCCGCGGCGCGAGCCGGTGAAACCGACGGCCTTGATGCGCGGATCGGCGACGAGCGCCTGGCCGATTTCACGCGACGCATCGAACAGCAGCGAGAACACGCCGGCCGGCAGCCCGCATTCGCGCACGGCCTGCTGGATCGCACGGCCGACGAGCTCGGACGTGCCCGGGTGCGCGGAGTGCGCCTTGACAATCACCGGGCAGCCGGCCGCGAGTGCCGATGCCGTATCGCCGCCCGCGACCGAGAACGCGAGCGGGAAGTTCGACGCGCCGAACACGGCGACCGGCCCGATCGCGACGTTGCGCAGGCGCAGGTCGACGCGCGGCAGCGGCTTGCGGTCGGGGCGGGCCGGGTCGATGCGCGCATCGACGTAGCCGCCGTCGCGCACGAGCGACGCGAACAGCGCGAGCTGGCCAACCGTGCGGCCGCGTTCGCCTTCGATGCGTGCGCGCGGCAGCCCCGTTTCGGTGACGCAGCGCTCGATCAGGTCGTCGCCGAGCGCCATGATGTTGCGGCCGATCGCGTCGAGAAACGCGGCGCGTTGCTCGGGGCCCGTTTCGCGATACGTGTCGAAGGCTTCGTCTGCGAGCGCGCAGGCCGTCTCCAGGTCGTGCAGGCTCGCGCCGCCGAACGCGGGCTCGAGCGGTTCGCCGGTCGCGGCGGCGATCGCGTGAAGGGTGCCGTTCTGTCCGGCGACGGCCGACTGGCCGATCAGGAGCTGACCTGTGAGTTGCATGGTTCTTCCTCGGAAAATGCGGGGCCGGACGTGATGCGCCCGGCCGGAGTGGAAAGGGGAAAGCGGGTGCGTCAGTCTTCGTCGTCTTCGAGCTGCAGCTTGTCGGAACGGATGCCGGTGTTGGCGCCCCAGTAGAAGATCACGAGCGCGACGGCCGCGACGACGACCGTGTCGTACGGATGCGCGAGCTGGCCCGTGCCGCCGAAGCCGCCGAAGTACGACAGCACGATCATGGCCGCGTAGAACGCGATCAGCCACGCGGACGAGCGCACCTGTTCGGCGATGCTCAGGTGCGCCGTCGGCACCCAGCGGCGGCACGCGAGATAGATCACGAACATCACGATCTGCAGGCCGAGCAGCCAGGACACCGTGCTCCAGCCCGACCAGTAGACGATCAGCGCGGCGATCACGAACGACGCGGGGCCGGTGATGCCGAACGCCACCGCGCGGAACGGCCGCGGCAGGCCGGGCGCGGTGCGGCGCAGCGCGGCGACCGACACGGGCGCGACCGCGTAGCTCAGCACGAGCGCGGCCGACACGATGTTGATCAGCGCTTCCCACGACGGGAACGGCATGGTCCAGAAGATCGCGAGGCCGAACGTGAGCCACAGGCCCGCGCGCGGGATGCCCGACGCTTCGTCGACACGCGTGAACACCTTGAAGAACGTGCCCGTCTTCGCCCAGCCGTAGACGACGCGCGGCGTCGCGTTCATGTAGATGTTGCCGCAGCCGCTCGGCGAGATCATCGCGTCGGCCACCACCATCACCGCGAGCCAGCCCACGCCGAGTGCGAGCGCGATGTCGCGGTACGGCAGCGAGAAGGCCTTGCTCACGTCGTGCCAGCCGGCGGCGAGCATGTCGGTCGGGATGCTGCCGATGAAGGCGAGCTGCAGCAGCACGTAGATCAGCGTGGACAGCAGGATCGACAGGATCAGCGCGATCGGGATCGTGCGCTGCGGATTGCGCACTTCGCTCGCGACCGACACGATCGGCGTGAGGCCGAGGTACGCGAAGATGATGCCGCCGGCCGACACGGCCATCTCGATGCCCGGCATGCCGAACGGCGCGAAGCCGTGCATGGTCAGGTTGGCGGGCTTGAAGAACGTGAACAGCACCGCGATCACCGACAGCGGCACGATGAACTTGAAGATGCTGATGATGTTGTTCGCCTTCGCGAACGTCTTCACGCTCGAATAGTTCAGGTAAAAGAACAAGCACAGCAGCGCGGCCTGCACGAGCCAGCCGAGCGTGGTCGGGTCGCTCGAGCCGGCCTTGGTGAGACCGGGAAACCACGCGGCCGCATATTGGCGCGCGGCGACCACTTCGATCGCGATCAGGCTCGAGAACGCGATCAGCGTGATGAAGCCCATCAGGTAGCCGAGCAGCGGGCCGTGCGAGAACACCGGGTAGCGGACCACGCCGCCCGCGCGCGGCAGCGCGGCGCCGAGCTCGCAGTAGACGATACCGAGCAGCAGCACCGCGAAGCCGCCGAGCAGCCACGAGAAGATGCCGGCCGGGCCGGCGATCGTCGACACGTGACTCGCGGCGAACAGCCACCCCGAACCGAAAATCGCGCCGAGGCCGATGAACGTCAGGTCGGTCAGCGACAACTGCTTCTTGAATTTGCCGTGACCGCCGTCGGCGGGCACGGAACGGGAAAGCGGGACGGACGGGTGTGTGTTGCCTTGGCCTGGCATGGGTTTGTCTCCTGGGAAATATCGGTGCAGGTGTGGCTTGCGCTGCGCTCCGACGGGGCAGCGGCGCAACACCTGCCGGCCGGCGTGCGACCGGTTCGAGCGACCGGCGCGGGCCGGGGGCCGTTCATGCGCGGCGCGGGTTGGCGCCGCAGCGAACGGCCCGCGCGAGCCATGCCGGACCGGAAGCGGCGATGCGACGGGGGATGCCGTTGCACCGCCGGGGGGGAAATCGGTCGGCGCGGTCAGCGGTTCGCCCGATTCCGATCGGCGCGGCGCGCGGCGTCGAAAGCGATGGAAGCGCCCGGTGCGAACCGGTTGCTGAGGGCGGGGAAAACTCCGGTCCGCTGGATGGCGTTTCGGCTCACTGCAATCTCCTGCTTCGTATCGGTCGACGACAGGCGTGTCGACGTGCAACCAGTATCGCCGTGCAAACACCCATCACGCTTGAGCCGGATCGCGGAGCAAAATGACGAAATCGGCATAGTGGCCGGAAGGGCCGCGAAGGGTGCTTCGCACTATGCCGATTTCGTCGCCGTCCTTATCGAAAAGCCACAAGCGGACGGACGCGCGACGGAGGAAGCTATGCTCTTTTCCCCACATCGGACGGCTCATGATGAAGCGCATCCAGATCATCGATTCGCACACGGGCGGCGAACCCACGCGGCTCGTCGTGTCCGGTTTCCCCTCGCTCGGCAACGGCACGATGGCCGAGCGCCGCGACGTGCTCGCGCGCGAGCATGATCGCTATCGCACCGCGTGCATTCTCGAGCCGCGCGGCAGCGACGTGCTGGTCGGCGCGCTGCTGTGCGAGCCCGTGTCGCCGGAGGCGGCGGCCGGCGTGATCTTCTTCAACAACAGCGGCTATCTCGGAATGTGCGGGCACGGCACGATCGGCGTCGTGCGCACGCTGCATCACATGGGCCGCATCGAGCCGGGTGTGCACCGGATCGAAACGCCGGTCGGCACCGTCGAGGCGACGCTGCACGACGACCTGTCGGTCAGCGTGCGCAACGTGCTCGCGTATCGCCATGCGAAGGCCGTCGATGTCGACGTGCCGGGCTACGGCCCCGTGAAGGGCGACATCGCGTGGGGCGGCAACTGGTTCTTCCTGATCAGCGATCACGGCCAGCGCGTGGCCGGCGACAACGTTGCGGCGCTTACCGCCTATTCGTCCGCGGTGCGCGCGGGGCTCGAGCGCGCGGGCATCACCGGCGCGAACGGCGGCGAGATCGACCATATCGAACTGTTCGCTGACGATCCCGAGCACGACAGCCGCAGCTTCGTGCTGTGCCCGGGCCACGCGTACGACCGTTCGCCGTGCGGCACCGGCACGAGCGCGAAGCTCGCGTGCCTCGCGGCCGACGGCAAGCTCGAGCCGGGCGTCGTGTGGCGGCAGGCGAGCGTGATCGGCAGCGTGTTCCAGGCGAGCTATGCGCAGGCCGACGGCGGCATCGTGCCGACGATCCGCGGCAGCGCGCACCTCAGCGCGGAAGCGACGCTGCTGATCGAGGAAGACGATCCGTTCGGCTGGGGCATCGTGTCGTGAGCGAAATCAGGACCGACGTCGTCGTGATCGGCGCCGGCATCGTCGGCGCGGCGTGTGCGCACGAACTCGCGCAGCGCGGGCTGCGCGTGCTCGTCGTCGATGACGCGAGCGGCGGCGCAACCGGCGCCGGCATGGGGCACCTCGTCGCGATGGACGACAACGCGGCGGAGCTCGCGCTGAGCCATTACTCGATCGAGCTGTGGCGCGCGCTCGCCGGCGAGATGCCGGAAGGCTGCGCGTACCGCAACTGCGGCACGCTGTGGCTCGCGGCCGATTCCAGCGAGATGGACCTCGCGCGCACCAAGCAGGCGACGCTCGCCGCACATGGCGTCGCGGGCGAACTGATCGATGCGGCGACGCTCGCGCAACTCGAGCCGATGCTGCGCGCGGGCCTCGGCGGCGCGCTGAAGATCCCCGGCGACGCGATTCTCTATGCGCCCGTCGCCGCGAGCTGGCTGCTGCAGCGCGCGCCGGGCATCACGTTGCGGCGCGAGCGCGCGGTGGCGGTCGATGGTCCGAGCGTGACGCTCGCGAGCGGTGACACGCTGCACGCGGAACGCGTGGTCGTCGCGAACGGCGTCGCCGCGCGCACGCTGTTGCCCGAGTTGCCGCTGCGCCCGAAGAAGGGGCATCTGCTGATCACCGATCGTTATCCGGGCCGGGTGTCGCATCAGCTCGTCGAACTAGGCTATGCGGCGAGCGCGCATGCGAGCGACGGCACGTCGGTCGCGTTCAACGTGCAGCCGCGGCCGACCGGCCAGCTGCTGATCGGCTCGTCGCGCCAGTTCGATACCGAGGACGCGCGCATCGAGCCGCCGGTGCTCGCGCGGATGCTGCGCCGCGCGGCCGGCTATTTGCCCGACCTGGCCGATCTGAACGGGATTCGCGCATGGACGGGTTTCCGTTCCGCGAGCCCCGACGGCCTGCCGCTGCTCGGCGAACATCCGGCGCGGCCGGGCGTATGGCTCGCGGTCGGGCACGAAGGGCTGGGCGTGACGACCGCGCCGGGCAGCGCGCGGCTCGTCGCCGCATTGATGACCGGCGAGCGGCCGCCCATCGACATCGAACCGTATTTGCCGGGACGTTTCCTGACGACGTCCCCCGTAGCTGGAGCGCTGACATGAAACGACCCCCACGCACACTTCGTTCGCCATCGACCGGAGTTGGCGCTTCAGCGCTTGCCCCGGTCCCATGCAAGGCGCCCCCCGCGGGGGCGGCCCGCCGGAGGCTCACATGATCATTCATCTGGACGGCCGCGCGCTGACGGTGGCCGACGGTGCGACCGTCGCGGCCGCCGTCGCGGCGAGCGGTGACGACACGACGCGCGTGTCGTGCACGGGTGCGGCGCGCGCGCCGTTTTGCGGTATGGGCATCTGCCAGGAGTGCAGGATGACGATCGACGGCCGCCGCCGCCTGGCCTGCCAGACGCTGTGCCGCGACGGGATGCGGGTGGAGCGCACGCGATGAGCACGGCGAAACAGGAAAGACTGAGCGTCGACGTCGCGATCGTCGGCGCGGGCCCGGCCGGGCTGTCGGCGGCGCAGGCCGCCGCACGAAGCGGTGCGACGGTCGCGATCGTCGACGACAATCCGCGCGCGGGCGGGCAGATCTGGCGCCAGGCGGCGGCCGCGATGCCGGTGCCGGCCGCGGCGGAACGCCTGGCCGTGCTGCGTCAGCCGAACGTCACGCATCTTGCGGCCACGCGCATCGTGGCCGAAACGCAGCCGGGCACGCTGCTGCTCGAGGACGACGAGCGCGGCTTCCTGCTCGAATTCCACACGCTGATCGTGTGTTGCGGTGCGCGCGAGCTGCTGCTGCCGTTCCCGGGCTGGACGCTGCCGGGCGTGACCGGCGCGGGCGGCCTGCAGGCCCTGATCAAGTACGGCCTCGACGTGCGCGGGCAGCGCACGGTGATCGCCGGCAGCGGCCCGCTGCTGCTCGCGAGCGCGGCGACGGCCCGTCAGGCCGGCGCGCAGGTGTCGCACGTGCTCGAACAGGCGGCGTGGAGCGACGTGGCCGGTTTCGGCGCGGGGCTTTGGCGCTGGCCGTCGAAACTCACGCAGGCGGCGAAGCTCGTCACGGCAGCCTACCGGCCCAATGCCTACGTCGTCGAGGCGTTCGGCGACAAGCGGCTCGAACGCGTGCGGATCCGGCAGGGCGAGCGAGAGTTCGAGGTCGACTGCGACAGGCTCGCGTGCGGCTTCGGCCTCGTGCCGAACACCGTGCTGCCGAGCCACCTCGGCTGCCGGATAGAAAACGGCGCGGTGGTGGTCGACGCGCATCAGCGCACGAGCCGCGACGGCTGTTTCGCGGCGGGCGAGTGCACGGGTGTCGGCGGCAGCGAACTGGCGATCGTCGAAGGCGAGATCGCCGGCTATGCGGCCACCGGACAGACGGCGCCGCTGGCCGCGCTGGTTGCGCGGCGTGCGCACTGGCAGGCGTTCGCGGATGCGGTGCGCGAGCGCTTCGCGATACGCGAGCCGATCCGCAAGCTCGCGCGGCCCGACACGCTGCTGTGCCGTTGCGAGGACGTGCGCTTCGACGCGGTCGCAGACGCGGCCGCGCCTGCGCCGGGCTGGACGGCCGCGAAGCTGCAGACGCGCTGCGGGATGGGCGCATGCCAGGGCCGCGTGTGCGGCGCGGCCGCGCAGGCGCTGTTCGGCTGGACGCCGCCGGTGCCGCGCACGCCGCTCGTGCCCGCGCGAGTCGGCACGCTGATGCTGGACGACATCGCGTCCTGCGACGGCGGCTGATGCGCCACGGCGCAGCGCCCGGTTCGCGCCGGGTCGCTGCGTCGCTCACTCCGCCTTCACTTTCTCCCATCCGCCCACCTGCGGCGCCGCACAGGCACGCAGGCACTCGATCGCGGCGGCCACGGCCGCGCGCTTCGCGCTGTCCGGATGCCAGTAGATCGACACCGCGCCCTGGCCCTCGAGCCGCATCGGCAGGATGCGGATCGCGTTCAATTGCTCGAAGCGCCGCGCGGCACGATGCGATGCGACGCCGAGCAGGTCGGTGTTGTTCAGCAGCGTGAGGTTCAGGATCGACGAATTCGATTCGACGCAATGCGGCGGCTGCACGCGCCCGGCGGCCGTCAGCGCGACCTGTAGCGCGTTGTGCACGGGGGTGCCGGGCGGCCAGACGATCCACGAGCAGGCCAGCACCTCGTCCCAGCCGACGGATGCCGTGCCGACGAGCGGGTGATCGGGCCGCGCGACGAACACCACCGGATCGACGTACAGCGCTTCTGCGTGAAGGTGCGGATCGACGGATGCGGACCCGGAACGGCCGACGACGATGTCCAGCTCGCCGCGCGCGAGCTGCGGCATCAGCTGGTTCATCGTGCTCTCCGCGAGCCGCACCTGCGCGCGCGGCATCCGCTTCAGCAACTGCGATACCGCGAGCGGCACCGTATCGGCGGCCGCGACGCCCGACGTGCCGATCGTGACCAGGCCGCTGCCGCCTTCGCGCAGCGCGGCCATGTCGTCGCGCGCGACGTCGAGCTGCGCCTCCACGCGGCGCGCATGCTCGATCAGCGCGTCGCCGTAGGCCGTCGGCCGCAAGCCGCGCGCATGCCGCTCGAACAGCGGCAGGCCGACATCCTCCTCGAGTTCCTTCAGCCATTTCGACAGCGCCGGCTGGGTGGTCGCGAGCGCAGCCGCCGACTGGCTCAGGTTGCCCGTGCTGGCCAGGCTCAGCAGGACCTGCAGGTGCCGCAAGCGCAGCCGGTGGGTCCAGTCCATCGCACGCTCCGTATCGGAAGGTATATCCGAATCAATATGGATTAGATGATTTCACCATTTTACCGGGTATGTCTGCGTCGAATATAAATGCGCTAACGGACTGCGGCACGCGGTCCCCGACCCGACACAGCGCCGACCGCGATCGGCCGCCCCAAGGAGACATCATGACCAGCCGACACCCGGATACGTCGCGCGCTGATTACTACGCCCGGATCGCCGAGCAGCGCCTCGCCCCGTTGTGGGAATCGCTGCACAACCTCGTGCCGAAGACGCCGCAGCCGGCCGCGCAGGCCGCGATCTGGAAGTACGCACGGGTGCGCGACCTGGTGATGCAGGCCGGCAGCGTGATCAGCGCGGAAGAAGCCGTGCGCCGCGTGCTGGTGCTGGAGAACCCGGGCCTGCCCGGCAAGTCGAGCATGACGCCGACCCTGTACGCAGGCATGCAGCTGATCCTGCCCGGCGAGATCGCGCCGAGCCACCGGCATACGCAGTCGGCGCTGCGCTTCATCGTCGAAGGCAAGGGCGCATGGACCGCGGTGAACGGCGAGCGCACGACGATGCATCCGGGCGACTTCATCATCACGCCGTCTTGGGCGTGGCACGACCACGGCAATCCGGCGGTGGAAGACGGCGGCGAGCCGGTCGTGTGGCTCGACGGGCTCGACATTCCGCTCGTCGCGAACCTCGACGCGGGTTTCGCCGAAAACCATCCGATGGCCGAGCAGCCGGTGAGCCGCGCGGAAGGCGACAGCTTCGCGCGCTTCGGCCACAACATGGCGCCGGTGCGGCATCGCGCGAGCGATCCGACGTCGCCGGTGTTCAGCTATCCGTATGCGCGCACCCGCGACGCGCTCGACGCGCTGTACCGCAACGGCGAACTCGACGCGTGGGACGGCGTGAAGCTGCGCTACGTGAACCCCGCGACGGGCGGCTGGCCGATGCCGACGATCGCGACCTTCATGCAGTTCCTGCCGGCCGGCTTCGACGGCCGCACGTATCGCAGCACCGACGCGACGATCTACTGCGTCGTCGAAGGCAGCGGCACCGCGCACATCGGCGGCGACGCGTTCGCGTTCGAGCCGCACGACATCTTCGTCGCGCCGTCGTGGGCGCCGGTGCGGCTGTCTGCGTCGTCCGACAGCGTGCTGTTCAGCTATTCCGACCGGCCGGTGCTGTCCGCGCTGAACCTGCTGCGCGAAGCGCGCGACTGACGCCCGTTTTCCCCGCTTCGTTGCGTGCGTCGCCGACGCGGCGCGCGTTCCTTCCTTCATGCCTACGCTGGAGCCGTTCATGACTTATGTTTTCCCGCCCGAAGCGCCGGTGGCGCTTCCCGTCGCCGGCAGCGACGCCCGCTTCGCGGTGCGCCGCGTGTACTGCGTCGGCCGCAACTACGCGGCGCATGCGCGCGAAATGGGCTTCGATCCCGATCGCGAACCGCCGTTCTTCTTCTGCAAGCCGGCCGATTCGGTCGTGCCGGTCGCCTACGGCGAAACGCTCGATCTCGCGTATCCGTCGCAGACGCAGAACTATCACTACGAAGCCGAGCTCGTCGCGGTGATCGGCAAGGGCGGCGCCGACATTCCGCTCGAGCGTGCGCTCGAGCACGTGTGGGGTTATGCGGTCGGCCTCGACATGACGCGCCGCGACCTGCAGATGAAGATGCGCGAGATGGGCCGGCCGTGGGAAATCGGCAAGGCGTTCGACCGTTCCGCGCCGATCGGCCCCGTGCATCCGGCGAGCGAGGTCGGTCATTTCGAGCAGGCCGGCCTGTGGCTGACGGTCAACGGCGCGACGAAGCAGAAGAGCGACGTGTCGCACCTGATCTGGTCGGTCGCGGAAACGGTCGCCGACCTGTCGAAATTCTTCCGCCTCGAACCGGGCGACGTGATCTTCACCGGCACGCCGGAAGGCGTCGGCGCGGTGGTCAAGGGCGACGTGATGCAGGTCGGCGTCGAGCGGCTCGGCGAACTGGCCGTGCACGTGGTCTGACGCGCGCCTCGCTTTCCTCGAAAGGTCACATCGTGCAACTGCATAGCTTCTTCAACAGTTCGACGTCCTATCGGGTGCGCATCGCGCTCGCGCTGAAAGGACTGTCGTACGACACGCTGCCCGTGAACATCCGCACGGGCGAGCACCGCGAGGCCGGCTACGTCGCGCAGGTGAATCCGTCGGCGTCGGTGCCGGCGCTCGTCGACGGCGATTTCCGTCTCGGCCAGTCGCTCGCGATCATCGACTACCTCGACCGGATTCGTCCGGCGCCGCGGCTGATTCCGCTCGAACCGCGGCAGCGCGCACGCGTGCTGGAACTCGCGACGCTGATCGCATGCGACATCCACCCGGTCAACAACCTGCGGGTGCTGCGCTACCTCGACAGCGAACTGCAGGTCACGCCGCAGCAGAAGAGCGCGTGGTACCGGCACTGGGTCGCGGAAGGGATGGCCGGCGTCGAGCGTCTGCTCGCGCGTGCGGACACGGGTCCGTGGTGTTTCGGCGAGGCGCCGACACTCGCCGACGTATGCCTCGTGCCGCAGGTCGCGAACGCGCTGCGGATGGATTGCGACCTGAGCGCGTATCCGCGCAGCCTGGCGATTCACGAACACGCGCGGCGCGAGCCGGCATTCGACGCAGCGCAGCCGCAGCGGCAACCGGACTACATCGCGTAACACGAAGCAGGAGACAGACATGGGCGAGACACACAACACAGGCCGACGCGTACTCGTGATCGGCGGCGGCATCGGCGGGCTCGCGACGGCGCTGGCGCTCGCGCGCCAGGGCATTCGCGTGACGCTGCTCGAGCAGGCCGCGCAAATCGGCGAGATCGGCGCGGGCATCCAGCTCGCCGCGAACGCGTTCAACGCGCTCGACGCGCTGGGCGTCGGCGAGGCCGCGCGCGGCCGGGCGGTGTTTACCGACCGGCTGCAACTGATGGATGCGGTCGATGCGCGGGAAGTCGCGTGCGTCGACACGGGCGCCGCGTATCGCGAACGCTTCGGTAACCCGTATGCGGTGATCCATCGCGCGGACATCCACCTGTCGATCTACGAGGCGGTCAAGGATCATCCGCTGATCGAGTTCCGGACCAGCACGCAGGTGTGCGGGTTCGAGCAGGATGACCACGGCGTGACCGTGATCGATCAGCACGGCGAGCGTTATCGCGCCGATGCGGTGATCGGCTGCGACGGCGTGAAGTCCGCGATCCGTCACGCGTTGATCGGCGACGCGCATCGCGTGACGGGGCACGTCGTGTATCGCGCGGTCGTCGACGTCGACAACATGCCGAAGGATCTGCAGATCAATGCGCCGGTCGTCTGGGCCGGCCCGCATTGCCATCTCGTCCACTATCCGCTGCGCGGCGGCCGGCAGTACAACCTCGTCGTCACGTTCCACAGCCGCGAGCAGGAAACCTGGGGCGTGCGCGACGGCAGCAAGGAGGAAGTGCTGTCGTACTTCGACGGCATCCATCCGCTGCCGAAGCAGATGCTCGACCGGCCGACGTCGTGGAAGCGCTGGGCGACCGCCGACCGCGACCCGGTCGAGCGCTGGAGTGCGGGCCGCGCGACGGTGCTCGGCGACGCTGCCCATCCGATGACGCAATACCTCGCGCAGGGCGCGTGCCAGGCGCTCGAGGATGCGGTGACGCTCGGCGCGGCCGTCGCGCAGACCGACGGCGACTTCGAGGCCGCGTTTGCGCTGTACGAGCGCGTGCGGATTCCGCGCACCGCACGCGTGCTGTATTCGGCGCGCGAGATGGGGCGGATCTATCACGCGAAGGGCGTCGAGCGGCAGGTGCGCAACGCGCTGTGGGTCGGACGCACGCAGGCGCAGTTCTACGACGCGCTCGACTGGCTGCACGGCTGGCGCGCGGAGAACTGCCTGAAGTCCGTTGCCTGACGCCTTTCGGTTTGCATCCGGCGGCGCGCATTTCAACGACATCGCGCGCGACCGCCTTCATGGAGGAGACATCATCATGGCCGATACGCTGTCCATCGACGTCAGCGAATGGATCGACCGACATCGCGTTGCGCCGTTTCAGGCCGCGATCGTCGTGTTGTGCTTCCTGATCGTCGCGATCGACGGTTTCGACACGGCATCGATCGGGTTCATCGCCCCCGTCATTCGTGCGGAATGGGGCCTGTCGCCCGCGCAGCTCGCGCCGGTGTTCGGCGCCGGGCTCGCCGGGCTGATGGCCGGCGCGCTCGTGTTCGGGCCGTTCGGCGACCGGTTCGGCCGCAAGCGCCTGCTGCTCGCCTGTGTCGCGTGTTTCGGCATCGCGAGTGCGGCGTCGGCGAGCGCGGGCGGTTTGACCGAACTGATCGCGTGGCGCTTCGTGACGGGCCTCGGGCTCGGCGGCGCGATGCCGAACGCGATCACGCTGACGTCCGAGTATTGCCCCGCGCGGCGGCGCTCGCTGCTCGTGACGACGATGTTCTGCGGCTTCACGATCGGCTCCGCGCTCGGCGGACTCGCGGCCGCGTCGCTGATCGAACGCGACGGCTGGCGCGCGGTGCTCGTCGTCGGCGGTGCCGCGCCGCTGCTGCTTCTGCCGGTGCTCGCATGGCGCTTGCCCGAATCGGTGCGCTACCTCGTCAACACCGGCGCGGCGCGTGAACGGATCGCGGCGATGCTCGCACGCATCGCACCGGACCCGCATCTCGCGCACGCGTCGTTCATCGCACCGCGCGGCAAGCCGGCCGCTTCGCCGCTCGGCCGCCTGTTCGGCGCCGACCTGCTGCGCGGCACGCTGCTGCTGTGGCTCACGTTCTTCATGAGCCTGCTCGTCATCTACCTGTTGTCGAGCTGGCTGCCGACGCTGTTGCGCACGACCGGCGCGACGTTGCAGACGGCCGCGCGCGTGACCGCGATGTTCCAGGTCGGCGGCACGCTCGGCGCGATCGTGCTCGGCGGGCTGATGGACCGCTTCGATCCGCATCGCGTGTTGGCATGCAGCTATGCGGCGGCCGGCGTGTTCGTCGCGGCGATCGGCGTGCTGGCCGCGTCGCCGGCGGGCGCCGCGCTGGTCGTGTTCGCCGCGGGCTTTTGCGTGTCGGGCTCGCAGGTCGGCGCGAACGCGCTGTCGGCCGCGTTCTACCCGACCGAGTGCCGGACCACGGGCGTGAGCTGGGCGAACGGAATCGGCCGCGGCGGGTCGGTCGTCGGTTCGATGGCGGGCGGGGCGATGCTCGCGATGGGGCTGCCGTTGCCGATCGCCTTCGCATTCGTCGCGGTGCCGTGCGTGATCGCCGGGATCGCGGTGCTGGTGCTGGGCGCGGTACGGGCCGGCGAGAAGCGCGCGGCGGCAGCCGATGCGCTTGCCGGCGAGCAGGCGTAGCGGAGGCAGGGGTGGGCGTCGCAGACGGCGCTTTCCTTTTTCTTCCGATGGCGCCGACCGAAAGTACGAATCAACGATATATAAATATATATAATATTGATTCGTTAATCGAATGCGATCGCTCTCATGAACGCCGACCCTTCCACCGGGCTGCCCGAGCCCGATCAGATGCGCGCCGCCGCCGAATCGGCGTGCGCGCTGCTCAAGGTGCTGTCCAATCCCGACCGGTTGCTGCTGCTGTGCGAACTGTCGCAGGGCGAACGCTGCGTGAGCGATCTCGAGGCGCGGCTGGATATTCGCCAGCCGACACTGTCGCAGCAGCTGGGTGTGTTGCGGGACAACGCGCTCGTCCGCACGCGCCGCGAAGGCAAGAACATCCACTACTCGCTCGACAGCCTGGCTGCGATCGCGGTGATGGGCGTGCTGTACGAACAGTTCTGCGGCCCGGCCGCGAAGGGGACGCGCGATGCAGCTTGATGCGCTTCATTTCACGCCGTGGCTGTCGCTTGCCGGCGGCGTGCTGATCGGGCTTGCGGCCGCGTGGCTCATGGCGTTCAACGGGCGGATCGCCGGAATCAGCGGTATCGTCGGCAGCCTGTTTACGGCCGGTGCGGCGGAGCGCGGCTGGCGTGCCGCGTTCGTCGCCGGGCTGATCGCCGCGCCGCTGCTGATGCGTGTCGCCGGTGCCGCCGTGACGCCGCAGGTCGATGCAGGCTGGGGCGAGTTGCTGGCGGCCGGCCTGCTGGTCGGGATCGGCACGCGCTATGCGGGCGGATGCACGAGCGGTCACGGCGTCTGCGGGCTGTCGCGCGGCGCGACGCGCTCGATCGTCGCGACGGCGGTCTTCATGGTCGCGGGCTTCGCGACCGTATTCGTGCAACGGCACGTGCTCGGGGGCTGACATGCAGGCAGGATTCGCGTTTCTGGCGGGGCTGATGTTCGGCGTCGGCCTCATCGTGTCGGGGATGGCCAACCCGCAGAAGGTGCTCGGTTTTCTCGACCTGGCCGGCCGCTGGGATCCGTCGCTCGCATTCGTGATGGCCGGCGCGATCGGCGTCGCCGTGTTCGCGTTCGCATGGGCGAAGCACCGGTCGCGGTCGTTGCTCGGCCTGCCGATCCAGTGGCCGGCCGTGCGGACGATTACCGTGCGCCTCGTCGCCGGCAGCGCCGTGTTCGGCATCGGCTGGGGGCTTGCCGGGTTCTGCCCGGGGCCGGCGATCGTGTCGATCGGGCTCGGGTCGGTGAAGGGCATCGCGTTCGTCGGCGCGATGCTGGCCGGGATGGCATTGTTCGAATGGATCGAGCGCGCGCGGAAGGTGCGGTAGCAACGCGCGGCTGCTGCGGCCGAGGTTGTCGGCGTGGCCGAAGCGGCCCGGCCCGGCGAGGGCGACGGACGGGCTCGAATTCGTCGCCGGGGGAGCGACACGGTGATCGTGCGGCGACAACGGCGACGGTGTGTAGGCGTCGCGCGGCCGGGCTCGAATTCGTCGCCGGATGGAGCGACACGGTGATCGCGTGGCGACACCGGCGACGGTGTTGTAGCCGTCGCGTCAGGACTGCTCGCGCACATGCCGCTCGCCGAGCAGCCGCGCGGACGCCCGCTGCAGCCACGCACGCCACACCGCGAATACGCCGGGCCTGGCCACGGGCGCCGCGACGGTCGCGGCAACCGGCCCGGCGCCGCCGGCGGACAATGCCACGTGACCGGCCGTCTCGATCGTCAGGCATTCGCCTTCGTCGAGCACGCGGCGAACGTATTGCGGCGCATCGGGCAGCCAGTCGAGCCCGCCGTGACGTAACGTGACCGCGAGCGCGCCGTCGAGCACGATGACGCGGCTGCCCTTGTCGAACCACGCAAAGTGGCTTTGCCCGGCGTCGAGCCGGATGTCGTGCGTCCGCATGGCGTGTCCTTTTCCCGGTTGCGCGGCCCGGCGATGGCAGGGCGACAGCGTGCAATCAGGTTAAGGAAACGCGTGCGGACAGGACAGATTCAGGGGACGGGTATCTGTTACGGTGCAGACGGCGATTTCATGTTGCTGTATCGGTGAGTTTCCCCGGAATCTGTATCTGGCGTGCGCCCGGGCGCGCGGGCAGGATGACCCGCATGACGCCCATCACCGATCCATCCCGCATGACTTTGCCGATGGCCGGCGAGCCGCTTTACGAACGGCTCGCCGAGCATTACCGCCGCATCATCGCGGCCGGCACGCTGTCGCCCGGCGACCGGATGCCGTCCGTGCGTGCGTTCATGGCGCAGCACGGCGTGAGCCTGTCTACCGCGACCCAGGCCTTCCGGCGGCTCGAGGATACGGGCTGGTGCGAAGCCAGACCGCGCTCGGGCTACTTCGTGCGCCGGCGCGCGGTGGCCGCGCTCGACACGCTGCCGGAAAGCGACGGGCAGCCGCTGAGCGTCGAGCCGCCGTTCGCGGGGCTGCACGAACGCGTGTCGCGCGTGATCGATCGTGCGAACGCGAGGCCCGACGCGCTGAATCTCGGTGGCGCATCCGCGCTGGCGACGCTGTACCCGGCCGAGCGCCTGCAGGCGCTGGCGATCCGGCTGCTACGGCGCAAGCCGACGCTGCTGACCGACGCGGGGCCGGTTGGCGGCTCGGCCGAATTCCGGCAGACGATGGCCAAACGCGCGCTGTCGTACGGCGTGACCGTGTCGCCGGACGACGTGATGTCGACGAGCGGCGGCGTCGATGCCGTGAATCTCGCGTTGCGCGCGGTGGCACGCCCCGGCGACACGATCGCGATCGAATCGCCGGCCTTTTTCGGCTTGATCCAGCTGCTCGAAAGCCTCGGCCTGCGTGCACTCGAGATTCCGGCCAGCCCGACGACCGGGTTGTCGATCGAAGCGCTCGACGTGGCGCTGACCGCGTACCCGGATATTCGGGCCGTGGTCGTCGTGCCGAATCTGCAGAACCCGCTCGGCAGCGTGATGCCCGACGAACGCAAGGCTGCGCTGGTCGCGCTGTGCTCGCGTCGCGGCGTGGCCGTGATCGAGGACGAGCCGTATCGCGAACTCGTGGAAGCGCCGCACGCGGTGAAACCCGTGAAGGCATGGGACCGCGACGGCACGGTGATCTATTGCCCGTCGCTCAACAAGGTGCTGGCGCCCGGAATGCGGCTCGGCTGGATGAGCGCGGGCCGCTGGCACGCGCGCGTGAAGATGCTCAAGTTCGCGCAAAGCCGGCACAACGCCGCGTTGCTGCAGGCCGTCGCGGCCGAATTCGTCGGCTCGGGTGCGTTCGACCGCCACCTGCACCGGTTTCGCGAACAGCTTCGCGTGCAGCGCGATGTGACGATCGATGCGATCGCGCGCCATTTTCCCGCCGGCACGCGGATGAACCGGCCGCCCGGCGGCATGCTGCTGTGGATCGCGCTGCCCGACGGCGTGCGTTCCGAAGCCTTGTTCGATGCCGCGCTCGCACGCGGGGTAAGGATCGCGCCAGGCGCGATCTTCTCGAATTCCGACCGCTTTGACGCGTATATCCGGCTTGCCTGCACGCGGGTGTTCGACACGGCACATGAAGCGGCAATCGAAACGCTCGGCCAGTTGATACGCGACGCGGCGGCCGCTGCGTGAGCAGGGCGGGTGTCGGCCGGGCTGGCGCGTTGGCTACCGGGCTCGGCGGTCGTGACGAGAGCACGGGCCGGCCGATCCGGCTCGCCGCATTCTCCGCGGCCGGCCGCCGCGCGGCGACGCGCCGACGATACGATTTCGGCGATTTCATCGGCTGACCGCATGCGCGGCGAGGTGCTGACGGATCAGCGACAGATAGCGATCTCCGACCGAGAAGTCGCGTGCGGCACGCGGCCGCTCCGCCGGGCGCAGCGTGGCCGGCGCGCTCATGCCCAGATACCGGCATACCGCCGACGGAAAGGGCTTTCGCGTATGCCCGAGCTGGCGCGCCGCACGCTCGACGCGGGCGTCGCCGACCTGCGCACGCAGCCATGCCAGCACTTGGCGATCGGTGTCGTTGACGATACGGACCAGATGTTCCATCGCGCACCTCACTGTTCATAAATACAGTACTGTAAATATAACCAGTGTTTGCGGCGACCGCAAGCGGATGCGCACGCGCCTGGCCGTTCGGCCAGGGTCAACGCGCCGGCGCGGCGGCGCGGGCGATGCGGGCGGCGGCCGGGACGGGATTCGCGTAGCGTGCGTCGGTCAGCGTGCCGAGGAACGCGACGATGTCGTCGATTTCCGCGTCGGTCAGCGCGGGCGGCGTGCCGGGCCGGCGGTTCATCGGCGTCGAATTGACGTTGATGTTGCCGCGATAGGCGGCCGGCACGTCGTCGAACGTCCGGGCGCCGTGATACCAGCGGCCAGGGTCGGTCGAGCGGGTGTTGTAGAACGCGACCGCGTCGCGCAGCGTCGTGAACACGCCGTTGTGCATGAACGTCTGCTTGACCGCGACGTTGCGCAGTCCCGGCGTGCGCAGGTAGCCGCACCATTGCGTCGGCTCGGGCCAGCGCAGCCGCGCAGCCGTATCGCACAGACCGTTGTCGAAATGGCGCGGATCGCGGTTCGCGGGCAGTGCGTGGTTGCGCGGCACCGCGATCGCGTCGTAGCCGAAATCGGTGAAGAGCGAGCGCTCCGGCCGGCTCGACGTTTCCGACAGCGTATGGCAGCTCATGCAATTGCCCTTGTCGGGATTGCGGAACAGCGCCAGGCCGCGCATCTCGGCCGGCGCGAGCGGCTTGCGCGTGCGCAGGAATGCGTCGAAGCGCGACGTGAACGGCGCCATCTCGTCGCTCTGCAGATAGGCCTCGACGGCCGAGCCGAGCGCCCGCACCAGTTGCTCGGGATCGCGCCGCGCCGACGTGCCGAAGCGCGCGGCGAGATCGCCCGCCAGTTCGGTGCCGTCGACCTTGCGCAGCAGCGCGGCCGGCGACCGGTTGTTCATCTCGTTCGGGTCGAACAGCGGCCCGCGGATCTGTTCGGCGAGCGTGTCCGCGCGGCCGTCGCTGAACAGGCCGCCGAACGGCGACGGCGCGGGCGCGTCGTCGTCCTGGTAGAAGTGGCGGCGCGGCACGTAGCGCACGTAGAGCAGCGATGGCGCGTTGCGCTGGCTGAAGCGCCCGTGGCGGCTGCCTTCCGGCACGCCCGGCCCCGCGAGCGAAGCGGCCGACAAGGTCGGCGCGAACGCGCGCCCCGGATCGTGGCAGCCCGCGCACGACATGCCGCGCGGCTCGGACAGCCGCGGATCGAAGAAGATCCGGCGGCCCAGCGCGACGAGCGTCGGGTCGGGCGCGAAACGGGCGGTGGCCGCGTCGACCTTGTCGGTCACCTGCGGCGTGCCGTTGCCGATCGTACCGACGACGCGCGCCGGCGGCGCGCCGGGGAGCAGGGTCGTTTCGGCAGGTGCGCCGTGGGCCGCGAGCGCCGCTCCGGCGAGCACGGCGGCGGCAAGGGCGCGTACCGCCCGTCCGCCGGCGGCCGGAACCGCGGCGGACGCCGGACGCCCGGCGAGGGCGACCGAAGGAATCGGCCGCCTTCGCGATCCAGCCATTCCTTCCCGGCAGCCGGCCGCATCCGCCGAACACGCCGAACACGCCGCATCCGCCGAATCCGCCGAATCCGCCGAATCCGCAGAATCCATCAAACCGCCATGCAATCGAACTTCGTCCCTCACGGCGCGATGAACCCCGTCTTGTCGCATGCGAGCGTGTTGCCCGACTGGTCGCACGACGCGAGCAGCTTGCCCGCCGCCGAATACGCATGGAACACCCAGCCCGTCGCCGGCGCCCCGCGTCGCTCCATGATCAGGAACCCGAAGCTGTTGTTGTGCGACAGCCGTTCGATCACGGCGCCCGGCGCCGGCGTCAGGCCGGCGGGGAACGGGTCGGGCAGCGCGACGTCGAGGTTGTCGCCGCCGTTGCCGGACACGATCGTCGCCGGATGCCCGGACGAGAAGTTGATCGCCTGGAAGTCGTGCACGTGCCCGTGCAGCGCGACGTGGATGCCGGGCGGGTAGTACGCCTGCGCGTTCAGGCTCGCCATCACCGACTGCAGCGCGAGGTTGCCCGGCGCGGGCGTGCTGCCGGCGATCGGCGCGAACGCGAGGATCGGATGGTGGTTCGTGAAGATCGTCGTCGACATGCCGGCCTTCGACGCGAGCGACGCGACCGTCTGGAACTGCTTCTGGTAGATGCGGAATTGCGCGTCGGTCGTCTTCAGCGGATTGCGGCCGACCTTCGCGGTGTCGAACACGATCACCTGCGTGCCGCCGCCGAGCGACACCGCATAGGGATCCGAGTAGTTCGCGTCGTCGTCGTTGGCCGGATCGTCGCACGAACGGGCCGCCGAATACGGGCGCGGATCGAGGAAGCGGTACCAGCCCTGGCCGGCCCGTGCGCATTCCTCGTGGTTGCCGCGCACGACGACCCACGGCGCCTTCGCGAACAGCGGCGCGGCCGGGCGGAACAGGTCGGCCTGCCACGCATCCCAGCCATAGCCCCACGGGCTGTCCTTGCAGCCGGCGATGTCGGGCGGGCACGCGTTTTCGCGGTAGTGATAGTCGCCGACGTGCAGCACGAGGTCCGGCGACAGCTTCGCGACGCTCGCCGCGATCGTGTCGAACGGCCAGACCGTCGCGTCGTTGCACGCCTGCCATGCGTTGTCGGCCTTCTTCATCCGGCAGCCGGTGTCGGCGATGATCGCGATGCGCTGCGGCTGCGCTTTCGGCAGCGGCAGTGCGCGGCCCGCGACGCTCGCCGTTTGCGCATCGGCCGGCAGCGCCGCTTCGCAGACGGACACCGGGAAGCTCGACGGTTTCGAGTCGGCCGCGGCGCTCGCCGTCGGACGCTGCGCAACGGTCGCGGCGCCGGCGCGCAGCGTCATGCGCGACAGCTTGCCGTCGACGGACAGTTGCGGGCACAGCGGATCGCTCGCGGATGCAGGGCTGTAGCTCGTGATCACGCGTGCGATCGCCTGGTTCGCGTCGCCGATCTCGACCCACGCGGCCTGGAGGTTGATCGCGGCACTGGCCGGATCGGCGGGCGTATCGATGTGATTCGAACACGCGGACAGCGCCGCGAGGGCAACAAGCGGAGCGCAGCGCGCGAGCAGTGCGCGCGGGAGGAGTCGTCGCATGAGAGGCACCGTAGGAAAGTCGTCAACGATACGCAGCGCGAGTGTAAGAAATGTGAAGGGCGGAGTCCGACGGCCGGCCGGCGCGCGAGTCGTGCCGCGGTCGCTGCCTTGACCTCAAGCCGGCTTGAAGCAGCATAGTCCGGATCACGGTCAACGATACGGACGAAAAAGGAGAATCGACGATGAAAGACAGCCGGGCAAACGAAGCGCAGTCTGCGCTGTGGAATGGTCCGTCGGGGCTGGCATGGGTCGACGCGCAGCGCTCGCTCGACCGGATGTTCGAGCCGTTCGAGACGCTGCTCGCGGACGCGGCGGCCGCGGCATCCGCGCGCTGCGTGCTCGACGTCGGCTGCGGCACCGGCGCGGTGACGCTCGCGATCGCACGGCGGCTTGGTGCGCACGCGCACTGTACCGGCGTCGATATTTCGGCGCGGATGATTGCCGCCGCACGGGCGCGTGCCGAACGCGCCGGCCTGGGCGCCGGCTTCGTGCATGCCGATGCGCAGACGCATGCATTCGCGCCGGGTCGGTTCGACCTGATCGTGTCGCGCTTCGGCGTGATGTTCTTCGACGATCCGGTGCGCGCCTTCGCGAACCTGCGGCACGCGGCGCGCGCGAACGCGCAACTGCGATTCGTTGCATGGCGCGGCGCCGCCGACAATCCGTTCATGACGACGGCCGAGCGTGTCGCGGCAACGTTGCTGCCGGACCTGCCGGCGCGGCAGCCGGGGGCGCCGGGGCAATTCGCGTTCGGCGACCGGCAGCGGATCGCGTCGGTGCTGTCGGACAGCGGCTGGGCCGACATCGCGATCGAGCCGATCGACCAGGCGTGCGCGTTGCCCGAGGCGGCGTTGAACGACTACATCGCGCGGCTGGGCCCGGTCGGGCTCGCGCTTCAGGACGCGGACGACGCGACGCGGCGGCGCGTGGTCGAAACGGTGCGCGCTGCGTTCGAGCCTTACGTGCAGGGCGCTGACGTGCGGTTCGACGCGGCGTGCTGGCTCGTCACGGCGCGGGCGCCGTCTGCATGACGCGTGAGGCTACGAGGACGACCGACGTTCGGCATGCACGCTGCCGTTCGCGCATGACAAGGCAAGGCTGCGCCGCCGCGCAAGCGACAGATATCAGCCGCGCCTCGCACGCAACATCAGCCACGCGCAGCCCGCCGCGACGAG
This sequence comes from Burkholderia sp. Bp9015, assembly GCF_003853505.1. Classification (NCBI taxonomy): domain Bacteria; kingdom Pseudomonadati; phylum Pseudomonadota; class Betaproteobacteria; order Burkholderiales; family Burkholderiaceae; genus Burkholderia; species Burkholderia sp. Bp9015. The sequence goes on along the minus strand of NZ_QTPZ01000001.1, from coordinate 475,468 downwards.
CGCGAGCCCGAGCAGCACCGCCTCGACGCCGAGCGCGAAACCGGGCGGCATCTCGCCGCTGTTCGGCACGGGCGACAGGTTGGCGGTGATCGCGATCGCACCGCCGGCCAGCAACGCGATGCAGACGATCCAGTAGACCTTGCCGCGCGGCGCGGCGGTGCGGATTCGCCACAGCGCGAGGCCGACGCCACCGAGGTAAAGCACCGCGAGCGTCGCGAGCGCGATGAAGTCGCCGGTGCGATCGTGCAGCAGGCCGCTCATCGTGCGACTCCGTCGGAGGCCACGCGTCCGCACGATGCGATGAACGCGTCGACCGCGTGGCCGATCCGGCCGTTCACGCGCTCCCGCAGCATCGGATACAGCCCGGACCGCAGCGTCAGCGGCAGGTTGTAGCGGAAACCGAAGTGCGCGAGCACGAGCCCCGTCAGCCCGTAGATCGCCCACGCATGGAAGCCCCAGTGGAAGAAGGGCATCAGCATGGCCTCGCGCGCGGTGGCGGGCGTGCTGGGGGCGACGGCCTGCGGCTCTAACGCCGTGCGGGTCGAGGGACGGGAACCTGGCATGGCTGGCATCCAGTTGTGGGCGCAACGAGGCGCGACGCCGCCCGGCGCGCGCGTCGCACGTCGGACCCTGATACGGCGTGCGTCGAGTGTAGCGCGGTGTCGGGACTGCAAGAAGGGGCAAGCAGCAGGGGTTAACCTGACGAATTGTAGGGTATCGGGCCGATCGCGAACACCCTCGCACTGAGCCGGCGCGTGCGACGGAGCCCAGACCGAGCGCAGACGAGGCGCGGAATCCGGCGCCCCGGATGATGCGGACCGTCCGGGGCGCCGGCGGGCGATGCGCTGCCGCGATTTCAGAACGTCACGGCGATCCCGGCCATGCCGACGAACTGGCCGTGCGTCGTCGACGGCATGAGCTGCTGCGAGTCGCCGACGATCGGCGCCGCGTCGACGATATGGCCGGCACCTTGCGCGCCGAGCGTGCGCCCGCTCGAATGCGTGTACGCCTGCAGCGCATAGAGCGTCGTGCGCTTCGACAGGCTGTACGACTCCTTCAGCGAATACTGCTGGTAGCGGGCCGCGTTCGACACGCCGTTCGCCTTCGACGCGAGCGTGTACGCGAACGCGCCGGCCACCGAGAAGGTCGGCGTGAAGCGGTACGCGGCGAGCGCGCCGTAGGTGTTGAACACGGCCGTGTTCGCGAACGCGGAGCCGTTGCCGGGCAGGTACTTCACGTTCGAGTAGTTGAGGCCCATCGTCAGGTTGCCGAGCGTGTAGTTGCCGGCCGTCGCGACCTGCTCGACAGCCTTCGCGGTCAGGTAGCCCTGGTTCAGCACGGACACGGCGAAGCTGCCCGACGCCGCGGTCGCCGGATTCAGGAACCCCGCCGACGAACCCGAGCTGTTGATGCGCAGGTAGCCGGCCGCGATCCCGACCGGCCCGTTCGCATAGCGCAGCGCGGCGCTGAACGTATTGCCCTTGCCGGTCGCGCCGGCGATGCCGCCGAACGCGTACATCGCGCTCGCGGTCAGCCCGGACAAGGTCGGCGACGTATAGGTGACCGAGTTGTTCACGCGGATGGTCGTGTCGAGGCCGTCGATGTCGCCCGGATGCGCGCCGGTCGCACCGGTCAGCCAGCTGCTCGACGCGTAGGGGCCGACCAGCAGGAAGTACGGCGTGTACTGGCGGCCGGCCGTCACCGTGCCGTAATGGTCGTTGCGCAGCCCGACGAAGGCCTGGCGGTTGAAAATCGTGCCGGCGGCGGCTTGCGCGCCGGTGTTCAGGTTGAAGCCGGATTGCAGGTCGAAGATCGCGTGCGTGCCGCCGCCGAGATCCTCGTCGCCGCGCAGCCCGAACTTCGACGCATACAGGTTGCCGTCGCGCATGTACACGTTCGAGTGGCCTTGCTGGTTGTTCACGTACGCGAGCGAATCGTCGACCACGCCGTACAGCGTCACGCTGCTCTGCGCATGGGCGGTGGAAGCGCCGAGCGACGCGGCGGATAAAATCAGGATTGCATAATGATGATGCGGTGCCTTCATTGTCGATCTCCAGGTCTCTTCAGGGGGCGGGAGGCTGGACGGCCTCCTCTTGGATGGCGGGGCGGGCCGCGTGCGCGGTCCGCCCGAACATGGCTCGGCGCTTGCCCGAGCGTGCGCGGTCAGTCGTCGAGCGCCACGACGAGGCGACGCCACGCGCCGTCCCGCGCATCGTGCTCGACGCGCGCGCCGTGCACCGCAAGCGCGCCTTGCAGCGACGCCGGCAGCAGGATCTCGAGGCGCTCGGCGGGGCGATGCATGCGGCCGTCCCAGCGGACCGACACGCCGAGTTCGCCCGACGCCTGGCGGCCGGTCTCGATGCGCCACAGCCCGTATTCGCCGTCGCGCCACGCTTCCGTTTCGCCGTCGTCCTCGACGCATTCGCCGTATGCGACACCGTCCTCGATGCGTGGCGCGACGAGGAAGCCGCGCGTGTCCGCGCACGCGCCGAAGCGTTGCTCGGCGACGTTCAGCGGCAGCACACGGCCTTCGCGCAACAGCATCACCGGCGTGTCGAGCGGCGCGGGCAGCGTCACGCTCGCGCCGCCGTCGAACGATCGCGCGCTCGCGCAGCACAGCCAGCGCGCGCCCGACGGCAGGTAGACCGTGCGTTCCGTGCGGCCCGGGTCGACCACCGGCGCGACGAGCAGCGCGTCGCCGAGCATCATGTCGTCGCATTCGTCGTAGCAGCGCGGGTCGCGGGGGAAGTCGCCGAAGGTCGGCCGCAGCACGGGCTCGTAGCGCGTGGTCGACAGCCACAACAGGTGATAGAGATAAGGCAGCAGCCGGTAGCGCTGCTTGATCAGCGACGCGATCCGCGCGGTGATCTCCGGATACATCCACGGTTCATTGACGGTGCCGTCGTCATTCCACGAATGGATGCTGAAGCGCGGCATGAAGATGCCGAACTGGACCCAGCGCAGCAGCAGCTCGGGCGACGGTGCGGGACCGGAGAAGCCGCCGATGTCGTGACCGATGTTCGACACGCCCGACAGCGCGAGCCCGAGGCCCATCTTCAGGTTGTAGCGCAGCGTTTCCCATGACGTGTAGTTGTCGCCGGACCAGGTCTGCACATAACGCTGCATGCCGGCGCCGCCGGAGCGTGACACGAGGAACGGCCGCTGCGCCGGCGCATGCGCGCGCTGCGCGTCGCGCGACGCACGCATCATCAGCATCGTCTGCAGCACTTTCGCCTCGCGCGCGGGAAATGGCTGGCCGAAGCCGTGCGCGATCGCGTCGGGCGACCAGATCTCGTATTCGTTGTTGTCGTTCCAGGTCGACTCGATCCCGTAGTCGAGCAGCGCCGACGTGACCTGCTCGCGCCACCAGCGGCAAGCGTCCGGTTGCGTGAAGTCGATATATGCGCCGACCTCGTCCCAGAACTGCACCCACGCCGGCTCGCCGGACGCCGAGCGGATCAGCAGCCCGCGCCGTGCAGCGTCGTCGAACGCGGGATGATCGCGCAGCAGGCACGGCTTGATGTTCGCGCACAGGCGGATGCCGTGGTCGCGGTAGTGCTTCACGAATCCCTTCGCGTCGGGAAACTTCTCGCGGTTCCAGTTGAACACGTAGCGCTTCGCGCCGATCGACGTATAGCCCGACGACAGGTGGAACGAATCGCACAGGATGTCGTGCGATTCACACTGCTCGACGAACTGGCTCATCTGACGCTGCGCGTCCGGCGCGTCGGTGTAGCTCATCGTCGAGCCCGAATAGCCGAGCCCCCATTTCGGCGTGCGCGCCGGGCGCCCGGTGAGCCACGTGAAGCGCCGTGCGGCCGTGAGCGGCGTGTCGGGCGATGCGATGAAGTAGTAGTCGAGATCGCCGTGCTCGGCGACGAAGTAGCGGTACAGACCGTGGTAGTTGTCGAGCTCGCGGCCCATGTCGAACGCGCAATCCGACAGCGTGTCGTAGAACAGCCCGAAGCCCTGGCACGCGTCGGGCGACCAGGTGACGTAGAACGGGATGTGCTTGTAGAGCGGGTCCGTGTGCTTCGCGCTGTAGCCCATCGCGTCGATGTTGCGCATCTCGAAGCGCGCGCCGGTACGGTCGAGGTCGCCCGCGCGTTCGCCGAGGCCGAACACCTTGTCGCCGCGCTCGCGGGCGACGTAGTGATAGGCGCGGTCGTCCCACCAGCCGAAGTTGTACGCCTGCGTCGCGCGGTCGGCGAGCACGACGCGCCACGCGCCGTCGGCACCACGCATCGACCACGTGCAATGGCCGCCCTGCCGGCTTACCGTGAGACGGACCTGCGCGGTTTCGATGCGCACGCCGCCGTCGTCCTCGCCGAAGTCGTAGTCGGGCAGCGCGAACCCGCCGAGGTCGAGACGGTCGCGGCCCTCGAGCGGCACGTCGTCGAGGCCCGGTGCGATCGTCCAGGTGCGCGGGTTGCGCGCCGTTGCGTCGGGCAGCACGCGCACGCGCACGATGTCGTCCTCGAGCACGAAGATCTCGAGGGTCGCGCCCGCGTCGGACGCGAGCAGCACACGGTTCGCCTGCCGGGCGGCGACGCGGAACACGGGCGGATGAAGAAGCGAAGTCATGAAGGCGATTCCTGATGAAAACGAAGGTCAGGCGTGTTGCGCGAGCAGGCGTTCCTGCTTCGACTGCCCGCGGATCAGCACCGCGAGCAGCGTGACGCCGATGATGTCGAACAGGCCGAGGCACGCGAACAGCGGCGCGTAGCCGATCTTGTCGGCGAGCGCGCCGACCAGCAGCGAGAAGCCGAGCCCGCCGATCCACGCGGCCATGCCCGCGAAGCCGCTGGCGGTGCCGACTTCCTCGGGATCGAACACGTCGGCCGACAGCGTGTTGACGAGTGCGGAGATCATCTGGTGCGCGAAGCCGCCGACGCAGAACAGGGCAATGGCCGTATACGGCGACGACACGAGCCCGATCATCGCCGGCCCGAGCATCAGCACCGAACCGAGCGCGACGCCGGCGACGCGGGACCACACGAGCGGCAGTTTGAACCGGTTCGCGAGGTAGGGCGACAGGTAGCCGCCCGCGATGCCGCCGAGGTCGGCCGCGAGAAACGGCATCCACGCGAAGACGGCGATCTGCGTGAGCGCCATGTGGCGCTCGGTGGCGAGGTACAGCGGAATCCAGAAGCTGAAGGTCTGCCATGCGGGTTCCGCGAAGAAGCGCGGCAGCGCGATGGCCCAGAAGCGGCGCGCGGTGACGACGTCGCGAATCCGGCGCTTCGACACGGCCGGCATCGTGGCCTGGCCGTCGCGGATCAGCGTGCGCTCCTGCGACGTGAGGCGCGGATGATAGGCCGGCGAGCGGTACTGCGTGTACCAGAGCGCGGCCCACAGGAAGCCGAGGGCGCCGGTGACCATGAACGCGGATTGCCAGCCGAACCGCATCGACAGGAACACGACGAGCGGCGGCGCGATCGCGGCGCCGAGCGACGTGCCGGCGTTGAAGTAGCCGACCGCGACGGATTTCTCGCGATCGGGAAACCATTCGGCGACGGCCTTCATCCCCGACGGAATCGCGGCGGCCTCGAACAGCCCGAGCAAGCCGCGCAGGATGCCGAGCGACAGCCAGCCCGACGCGAAGCCGTGCGCGACGCCGACCACCGACCAAAGCATCGCGAAAAGCGCGAACCCGAGCCGCAGCCCGATCAGGTCGACGATGAACCCGCACACCGGCTGCATGATCGTGTAGCCGATCTGGAATGCGCCGACGATATACGAGTACTGCTGCGTCGAGATCGCGAACACCTGCTTCAGTTCCGGTGCGAGCACCGCGAGGGAGTTTCGAGCGAGGTAGTTGAGGATCGTGCCGAGGCATACCAGCACGATGATCCACCAGCGCAACGCCTTGACTGTTTTCACTGCTGTCTCCTGATCCATGCAAGTCGCCCGGCTAGGGCGTCTCGTTCAGTCTTATTTGTACGATGTCCGATCTTGGTGGGCGCCGATTCGCCCGGTTTTTCTCGAAATGACCACATTCAATCGAACATTTCGATGTTGTCGAAAGCTGATGTTATCGGACGACTGATCATTTTCGAGCATCCTATGTTCGAATTCGAATCAGGTCAACGTGAATCTGCATTCGAACGAACATGCTTGGGGTATTCCCGATAGGCGTGCAGATCGGGTGTCCGGCGCGTTGCGTGACGACCGAGCGCCGAACGCCCGCTTGCCGGGGCCGAGCGGCCGTCGACGGGCCGACTGCATCAGCCGGGCCCGGCAATGGGCGTGACAACCCTGATGAAAATTTATTTTTTTCCTGTCGGCAGATTGTGTAAATTGATTTTCATCCACCTTGCAAAACCATTCGCATGACGCCGCTCCTTCCGCACGATGTCAGTCACGAGGAATCCGCGATCGCGGAGCGCATCGCCTCGGCCATGCCGCGGATGACGCCGATCCACCGCCGGATGGGCGAGTTCGTGCTCGCGAATCCGTTCCGCGCGGCGACGATGCGGATCGACGAGCTGGCGCAGGCCGTGAACGCATCGATCGCGACCGCGAACCGCTTCGCGAAGGCGCTCGGCTTCGACGGCTATCCGGCGATGCGCGCGGCGCTCGTGCGCGGCTTCGAGGCGACGCTCGGCCCGGTCGAACGGCTGCGTTCCGCGCAGGAGCAAGAGCAGGAGCAGGGCGTGCGCGGCGCCGCGTGGATCGACGCGGTGTTCGACCAGGCCGTCACGAACATCGAGAACACGCGCGCGCAGCTGGATGCGGCCGACGTCGAAGCGGCCGTCGAGGCGATCGTCGGCGCGCGGCGCGTGCTGATCCTCGGCGCCGGTTCGAGCGCGTTTCTGACCGGGCTGATGGAACACGGCCTGTCGGTGTGTCACGACAACGTGCAGTCGCTCGCGCTGCTCGGCGGCCCGTCGCATGCGGCGCGGCGCCTGTACACGGCCGACTCGCGCGATCTCGTGATCGCGCTCGCGTTTCCCCGCTACGTGAAGGACACGATCGAGCTGGCCCGCCGCGCGGCGGCGCGCGGCGCGCGCGTGCTCGGCATTTCCGACGGGCCCGGTTCGCCGCTGGCACCGATCGCGTCGCTGAACCTGTACGTGAAGGCCGAGCGGCGTTTCGCGGCCACGTCGGAAGCGGCCGTGCTGACGATGATCGAGGCACTGATCGACGCGGTCGCGCTGCGCACGCACCGCTCCGCGAAGTCCGCCGCCGAAATGACCGAATTCCTGTTGCCGTGGCTGGTCCAGCCGCAAGCGGCGCTGCCGGCCGCCAACCCTTCTTCTTCCGGTCCGAAAAAATCATGACTTCATCCGCGATCGTCGCGATTCATGGCGGTGCAGGCACGATCCTGCGCGAGGCGATGGACACCGACACCGAACGCCGTTACCGCGCCGAACTCACCGCGATCCTGCAGGCCGCGCAGAAGGTGCTCGCCGACGGCGGCAGCGCGCTCGACGCCGTCACCGTCGCCGTGCGGATGCTCGAGGACTGTCCGTTGTTCAACGCCGGGCGCGGCGCCGTCTATACGGCCGAAGGCAAGCACGAGCTCGACGCGGCGGTGATGGACGGCACGACGCTCGCGGCCGGCGCGATCTGCTGCGCGACCCGCGTGCGCAATCCGGTCCTCGCCGCGCGGCGCGTGATGGAGGCAAGCGAGCACGTGCTGTTCGCGGGCGCGGGCGCCGATGCGTTCGCGGCCGCACAGGGCCTCGAACTCGCCGAGCCCGGTTACTTCGACACGGAAGCGCGTCGTGCGCAGTGGCTCAAGGCGCGCGAGGCGGCCGGCATGATGCTCGACCACGACGCGGCGACCTTCGCGTTCGGCGCCGGGCAGCCGGCCGAGCCGCTCGATCCCGACCGCAAGCACGGCACGGTCGGCGCGGTCGCGTGCGACCTGCGCGGCCATATCGCGGCGGCGACGTCGACCGGCGGCATCACCAACAAGCAGCCCGGACGCGTCGGCGATTCGCCGATCATCGGTGCCGGCTGCTACGCGGACGACGCGACCTGCGCGGTCTCCGCGACGGGCACCGGCGAGATGTTCATCCGGCTCGCGACCGCGCACGACGTGGCCGCGCAGATGGCCTATCGCGGCGCGTCGCTTGCCGACGCCGCGCACGACGTCGTGATGAACAAGCTGCCGCGCCTGGCCGGGCGCGGCGGGATCGTCGCGGTCGACGCGCACGGCAACGTCGCGATGCCGTTCAACACGGAAGGGATGTATCGCGGCTACGCACGCGTCGGCGAGACGCCCGTGGTCGGCATCTATCGCGACGATGCGGCCTGATTCCGGATCGTACGAGGAGACCTTCGCATGACTTCGAGCCGAACCCCGTCCGCGCTGGTGCTGCCGGAACAGCGCGTGGTCGCCGTCGACGACCTGTCGGTGATGTTCCGACGAGAGAACGCGACGTTCGATGCGGTACGCAACGTGTCGTTTCACGTCGATCGCGGCGAGACGCTCGCGATCGTCGGCGAATCGGGCTCCGGCAAGTCGGTCACGTCGCTCGCGCTGATGCGGCTCGTCGAGCACGGCGGCGGCGAGATCACGAGCGGCCGGATCGCGTTGCGGCGCCGCGGCGGCGCGCTCGTCGACCTCGCGCAGGCGAGTGCGGCGACGATGCGCGGGATCCGCGGCGCCGACATCGCGATGATCTTCCAGGAGCCGATGACGTCGCTGAACCCGGTGTTTACGGTCGGCGACCAGATCAGCGAGGCGATCGCGCTGCACCAGTCGAAGAGCGCGACCGAAGCGCGCGCGGAAGCGTTGCGGCTGCTCGATCTCGTGCGCATTCCGGAGGCGCGCCGCGTGTTCGCGCGCTATCCGCACCAGTTGTCCGGCGGGATGCGGCAGCGCGTGATGATCGCGATGGCGCTGTCGTGTCGGCCCGCGCTCCTGATCGCCGACGAACCGACGACCGCGCTCGACGTGACGATCCAGGCGCAGATCCTGCAACTGATCCGCGGCCTGCAGGACGAAATGAACATGGGCGTGATCTTCATCACGCACGACATGGGCGTGGTGGCCGAAGTGGCCGATCGTGTGCTGGTGATGTATCGCGGCGAGAAGGTCGAGGAGGGCGAGTCCGAGCGCATTTTCGCGACGCCCGCGCATCGCTACACGCGTGCGCTGCTCGCGGCCGTGCCGCGGCTCGGCTCGATGCACGGCACCGATATCCCCGAGAAATTTCCGCTGCTGAAGGTGGACGGCGCGAGCGCGGCCGCGCCGGCGCCTGCCGCGAACGACGTGAATGATGCGGCCGATGCGAACGATGCGAACGATGCCGCCGCGGTCCCCGCCGCCGGGCAGCCGCGCGTCGATCCGGCCGCGCCGCCGATCCTGCGCGTGCGCGATCTCGTCACGCGGTTTCCGGTGAAGAGCGGCGTGTTCGGCCGCGTGTCGCAGTACGTGCATGCGGTCGAGCGCGTGAGCTTCGAGCTGCGCGCGGGCGAGACGCTGGCGCTCGTCGGCGAATCGGGCTGCGGCAAGTCGACCACCGGCCGCTCGCTGCTGCGCCTCGTCGAATCGCAGAGCGGCTCGATCGAATTCGACGGCCGCGACATCAGCGCGCTGAAGGGCCAGGACCTGCAGGCGCTGCGCCGGAACATCCAGTTCATCTTCCAGGATCCGTTCGCGTCGCTGAACCCGCGCCTGACGGTCGGTTTCTCGATCATGGAGCCGCTGCTCGTGCACGGTGTCGCGAGCGGCCGCGAAGCGCAGGCGCGCGTCGACTGGCTGCTCGACAAGGTCGGCCTGCCGCCGGAGGCCGCGCGCCGCTATCCGCACGAATTCTCGGGCGGCCAGCGCCAGCGGATCGCCATCGCGCGCGCGCTCGCGCTGAATCCGAAGGTCGTGATCGCCGACGAATCGGTGTCCGCGCTCGACGTGTCGGTGCAGGCGCAGATCGTGAACCTGATGCTCGACCTGCAGCGCGAGCTCGGCGTCGCGTATCTGTTCATCTCGCACGACATGGCCGTCGTCGAGCGCGTCAGCCATCGGGTCGCGGTGATGTATCTCGGCCAGATCGTCGAGATCGGCCCGCGCCGCGCGGTGTTCGAGGCGCCGCAGCATCCGTACACGAGGAAGCTGATGAGCGCGGTGCCGGTGGCCGACCCGGCACGCCGGCATGCGCCGCGCCAGCTCGCGGCGGACGAGATTCCGAGCCCGATCCGCGCGGTCGGCGACGAGCCGATCGTCGCACCGCTCGTCGCGGTCGGCCCCGATCACTACGTCGCGACGCATCGCGTCGGCGGCGCGTATTGATTGCGCGGCGAGGCGCATATGGACCGTAGCTGCGCACGCGCCAGGCAACGGCGTCACTTCCCGGAGCGGATGCAGTCACGCCGCGATTTCCACCACGCGTTACCGAATCATCCACAGGAGCCAGACAAAATGAACAAGCCGCATTCGTTCCCGATGTTCCGCCCGCGCGCGCTGTTCGCCGCGGGGGCAGGCGCGCTCGCGCTGTCGGTCGCCGCGCCCGCGTTCGCGCAGCAGAACGTCGTGGTCGCCGTGTACTCGACGTTCACGACGATGGACCCGTACGACGCGAACGACACGGTGTCGCAGGCCGTCGTGAAGTCGTTCTACGAAGGGCTGTTCGGCTTCGACAAGGACATGAAGCTCGTGAACGTGCTCGCGACGAGCTACCAGGCGTCGCCCGATGCGAAGGTCTACACGGTCAAGCTGCGCCCGGGCGTGAAGTTCCACGACGGCACCGACTTCAACGCCGACGCGGTGAAGGCGAACTTCGACCGCGTGACCGATCCGGCGAACAAGCTGAAGCGCTACGGGCTGTTCCGCGTGATCGAGAAGACCGAGGTGGTCGATCCGATGACGGTGCGCTTCACGCTGCGCGAGCCGTTCTCCGCGTTCATCAACACGCTCGCGCACCCGTCGGCGGTGATGATCTCGCCGGCCGCGCTGAAGAAGTGGGGGCGCGACGTGTCGCTGCATCCGGTCGGCACGGGCCCGTTCGAGTTCGTCGAATGGAAGCAGACCGACGACATGAAGGTGAAGAAGTTTGCCGGTTACTGGAAGAAGGGCTATCCGAAGGTCGATTCGATCGACTGGAAGCCGGTGGTCGACAACAACACGCGCGCCGCGCTGCTCAAGACCGGCGAGGCGGATTTCGCGTTCACGATTCCGTTCGAGCAGGCGGCCGACCTGAAGAGCAATCCGAAGGTCGAGCTGATCGAGCGGCCGTCGATCATCCAGCGCTACATCTCGCTGAACACGCAGAAGAAGCCGTTCGACAATCCGAAGGTGCGTGAAGCGCTGAACTACGCGGTCAACAAGGAGGCGCTCGCGAAGGTCGTGTTCGCCGGCTACGCGACCCCGCAGACGGGCGTCGCCCCGGTCGGCGTCGAATACGCGACCAAGCTCGGGCCCTGGCCGTACGATCCGGCGAAGGCGCGCGCGCTGCTGAAGGAGGCCGGTTATCCGAACGGCTTCGAGTCGACGCTCTGGTCCGCGTACAACCATTCGACGGCGCAGAAGCTGATCCAGTTCGTCCAGCAGCAGCTCGCGCAGGTCGGCGTGAAGGTGCAGGTGCAGGCGCTCGAGGCCGGCGAGCGGGTCGCGAAGGTCGAGAGCGCGCAGGATCCGGCGGCGGCGCCGGTGCGGATGTACTACAGCGGCTGGTCGGCCTCGACGGGCGAGGCGAACTGGGCGCTGTCGCCGCTGCTCGCGTCCACGTCGGCGCCGCCGAAGCTCTACAACACCGCGTACTACAAGAACGGTGCCGTCGACGACGATCTCGCGAAGGCGCTCGAGACGACCGACAACGCGAAGAAGGCCGCGCTGTACGCCGACGCGCAGAAGCTGGTGTGGGCCGACGCGCCGTGGATCTTCCTGGTGCAGGAGAAGATCGTCTACGCGCGCAGCAAGCGCCTGCACGGCATGTACGTAATGCCGGACGGTTCGTTCAACTTCGACGAAATCTCGGTGAAATGACGGCAGCTCGCCCGCTGTCCGGCGCCGGCGGCGCAAGCTGCCGGCGCGCTGATTCGATCGGTGCCCCATGCTGAATTTTCTCGTCAAACGCCTGTTCGGCCTGCTGCCCACGCTCGCGATCGTCGCGGTGCTGGTGTTCCTGTTCGTGCACCTGCTGCCGGGCGACCCGGCGCGGCTCGCGGCCGGGCCCGAAGCCGACGACGCGACGGTCGCGCTGGTGCGCGCCGATCTCGGGCTCGACCGGCCGCTGCCCGCGCAGTTCGCGAACTTCTTCGTGAAGATCGCGCACGGCGATTTCGGCACGTCGACGCGCAGCAAGCGGCCGGTGTCGACCGAGATCGGCGAGCGCTTCATGCCGACGCTGCTGCTCACGCTCGTCAGCATGGTGTGGGCGACGGCGTTCGGGATGGCGATCGGGATCGCGTCGGCGGTATGGCGCAACCGCTGGCCCGACCGCCTCGGGATGACGATCGCGGTGTCGGGCATCTCGTTTCCGGCGTTCGCGCTCGGCATGCTGCTGATGGAGATCTTCTCGGTGAAGCTCGGCTGGCTGCCGGTCGTGCCGGACGGCACGTGGAAGAGCTACGTGCTGCCGTCGCTGACGCTCGGCGCCGCGGTCGCGGCCGTGATGGCGCGCTTCACGCGCGCGTCGTTCGTCGAGGTGCTCAACGAGGACTACGTGCGCACCGCGCGCGCGAAGGGCGTGCACGAGCCGCTGGTGGTGCTCAAGCATTGCCTGCGCAACGCGATGATCCCGGTCGTCACGATGATGGGGCTGCAGTTCGGCTTCCTGCTCGGCGGCTCGATCGTCGTCGAGGCCGTGTTCAACTGGCCGGGGCTCGGGCGCCTGCTGGTCGATGCGGTCACGATGCGCGATTACCCGGTGATCCAGGCGATCGTGCTGCTGTTCTCGCTCGAATTCATCCTGATCAACCTGACCGTCGACGTGCTGTACGCGGTCATCAACCCGACCATCCGGTTCAAGTGAGCGTGAGGCCAGCATGAACGCGACTGTCCAGCCCGCGGCGCCGGCCGCATCGAACACGATCCGCACGCCGTGGCGTGAATTCTGGCGCAAGTTCCGCAAGCAGACTGTCGCGCTGGTCGCCGGCGGCTTCGTGCTCGCGCTCGTCGTGCTGGCCTTCGTCGGCCCGCACATCGTGCCGTTCGATCCGGAGAACTACTTCGACTACGACGCGCTGAATGCGGGGCCGTCGGCCGTGCACTGGTTCGGCGTCGACTCGCTTGGCCGCGACATCTTCAGCCGGATCGTCACCGGCACGCGCATCTCGCTCGCGGCCGGCTTCTTCTCGGTCGCGCTCGGCGCGCTCATCGGCACGTTCTTCGGGCTGCTCGCCGGCTACTACGAAGGCTGGTGGGACCGCATCACGATGCGCGTGGCCGACGTGCTGTTCGCGTTCCCGGGGATCCTGCTCGCGATCGGCGTGGTCGCGATCCTCGGCAACGGGATGGTCAACGTGATCTGCGCGGTCGCGATCTTCAGCATTCCGGCGTTCGCGCGGCTCGTGCGCGGCAACACGCTGATGCTCAAGCACATGACCTACGTGGAAGCCGCGCGCAGCATCGGCGCGTCCGACTGGACGATCATCATGCGGCACATCCTCCCGGGCACCGTGTCGTCGGTCGTCGTCTACTTCACGATGCGGATCGGCACGTCGATCATCACGGCCGCGAGCCTGTCGTTCCTCGGGCTCGGCGCGCAGCCGCCGACGCCGGAGTGGGGCGCGATGCTCAACGAGGCGCGCGCGGACATGGTGACCGCGCCGCACGTCGCGATCTTCCCGAGCCTCGCGATCTTCCTGACCGTGCTCGCGTTCAACCTGCTCGGCGACGGGCTGCGCGACGCGCTCGACCCGAAGCTGGAGCGGCGCTGATGCGAGCCGTGCCCATGTGGGCCGCGACGCTGCCGGCCGGGCCGCGCGGCACGATCGCCGACGTGCCGGGCGTGACGGTCGGCCATGCGACGCTCGATGCGGGCGACGTGCAGACGGGCGTCACCGTCGTGAAGCCGCACCCGGGCGACCTGTACCGCAGCAAGGTGCCGGCCGGCGCGGCCGTGATCAACGGCTTCGGCAAGAGCGTCGGGCTCGTGCAGGTCGACGAACTGGGCACGCTCGAAACGCCGATCGCGCTGACCAACACGTTCGGCGTCGGCGCGGTGGCGCAGGCGCAGATTCGCGCGGCGGTCGCGGAGAACCCGCAAATCGGCCGCGACTGGCCGACCGTCAACCCGCTCGTGTTCGAGTGCAACGACGGCTATCTGAACGACATCCAGGCGTTCGCGGTGACGGCCGCGCATCACGACGAAGCCTGCAATACCGCGGCGCGAGATTTCGCACGTGGCGCGGCAGGCGCCGGGCGCGGGATGTCGTGTTTCGACCTGAAGGGCGGGATCGGCTCCGCGTCGCGCGTGGCCGTCGCGGCCGGCAGGCCGTATACGGTCGGCGCGCTGGTGCTCGCGAATTTCGGCCGGCTGCCGATGCTGATGCTCGGTGGCGTGCCGGTCGGACGGATCGTCGCGCAGCGGCGTGCCGCAGCGGACGCTCAGCCGACGCACGCGGCGCCGCCCGAGCAAGGCTCGATCATCCTGCTGCTCGCGACCGATGCGCCGCTCGACGCGCGGCAACTGTCGCGGCTCGCGCGCCGCGCGGGCGCGGGGCTCGCCCGCACCGGCTCGGTCTACGGGCATGGCAGCGGCGACATCGCGCTCGCCTTTTCCACCGCGTACACGATCGCGCACGATGCGTCGACCGTCGCGCTGCCGGCCCTCGTGGCCGATGCGGCGCTCGATCCGCTGTTCATGGCCGCGGCCGAAAGCGTCGAGCACGCGATCGCCGACGCGCTGCTGCAGGCCGTGACCGTGACCGGCCGCGACGGCCACGTACGGCAATCGCTGCGCGATGCGGTGCCCGAGCTCGAGCGGTTATTCAACGCAGGCAACGAAGGACGTCCGAGCCATTCATGAAGATTCTGATCTCGACCGACATCGAGGGTGTCGCCGGCGTGTTCGCCCTCGAGCAGACGCGTGCCGGCAATCCGGAATACGAACGTGCGCGCCGCTGGATGACCGCCGAGGCGAACGCGGCGATCGAAGGCGCGTTCGCCGGCGGCGCGCAGGCCGTCTGGGTCAACGATTCGCACGGCAGCTTCCGCAATCTGCTGCCCGACGGGCTCGATGCCCGCGCCCGCGTCGTGCTCGGCAAGCCGCGCACGCTGGGGATGATGGCAGGCCTCGAGCAGCAGCCCGACCTCGTGTTCATGATCGGCTTTCATGCGAAGTCGCAGACGCGCGGCGTGCTTGCGCACACCATCAACAGCTTCGCGTTCACGCAGGTGTGGCTGAACGGCGTCGAACTCGGCGAAGCCGGGCTGTACGGCGCGCTGGCGCGCGAATACGGCGCGCACGTCGCGCTGGCGTCGGGCGACGACGTATTCGCCGAGGAAACCCGGCCGCTGTTTCCGGACGCGCGTTTCGAGACGGTCAAGACGGCCGGCGGCGCATCGAGCGGCGACACGCTCACGCCGGCCGCGTCCTGCGCGCGCATCGCGACCGCCGCACGCGAAACGGTCGCGCATGCGCTGTCGTCCGGCTGGCGTGCGGGCGCGCACCGGCCCGCGCCGGCCGCTTGCACGCTGCGCGTGCAGACGGCCGCGCTCGCCGATCTGTTCTGCGTGCTGCCGTCGCTCGAGCGGGTCGATGCGGTGACGCTGCGCTTCGACGGGCCGTCGGTCGAGCACGTGGTGCGCACGCTGAACAGCCTGTCGGCCATGTCGTTCATGCTGCGGTGATGCGTGCCGACCGGAGGCCGCCGATGCGCGGCGCGTCACGCACCGGGCGCGCGGTCTGCCGCCGTGTCGAGCAGGAACGCTTCCATCGCGGCGACCAGCGCGAGCGGGGTTTCGTTCATCGGGTAATGACCGGCATTGCGCAGCACGTCGACGGTCGCGTGCGGATAGCGCCGCAGATAGGTGCGCGCCATCAGCGCCGCGTCGAACGCCGGATCGTGTTCGCCGATCAGCACCTTCACCGGATGGCGGCCCGTGATCTCGTCGGTGAAATCCGTGTCGGCCCACGCGCGGAAGTACGCGCCGAACGCGTGCGGCGACGAACAGGATGCCGAATACGCGGCTTTCCACTCGACCCAGGCGGCGGGCAACCGGCCGCCGGTGCTGCGATCGATGATGGTGCGGCGATCGGCGAGCTGGTCGGCGGCGCGTTCGAATAGCGCGCGTCGCGCGGCGTCGAACGGCAGGCCGCCGCACGGCACCGGCGCGATCGGCACCAGCGCGCGTACCCGGTCGGGCGCCATGGCGGCGACCTTCTCGATCGCCATGCCGCCCATCGAGTGGCCGACGAGGCTGAACGTGCGCCAGCCGAGCGCGTCGGCGAGGGCGAGCGTGTCGGCGGCGATTTCGGCGATCGAGTACGCGCCGTGCGCGCCGCGCATGCCGCCGTAGCCGCGGTAGTCCATGAACACATAGGTGAAGCGTTCGTGCGACAGCCACGTCTCGACGGGCTCGAACGCACGCGCGTCGCCGAACCAGCCGTGCAGCACGAGAACAGGGTGGGGGCCGTCCCCCACGCGATGAAACGTATTGGGCATCTCCGCTCCGAAGAAGTCGCTATCCGGCCGATTCGGCCGTCGGGTCTTGCGGCCATCCGGTCGCGCAAGCGTGGAGCGGATCGTAGACCGATCGAAGGTGACCCGCCTTCGATATCGGGTCATTCATGATGGAATTCGGGCCTTGAGAAATACGCTGCTGGATCCCTACGAAGACATTCCCCGTAGCGTCGTGGTGACCGCCAACGACTACGCGGCGGGCACGACGTTTCCGGAGCACGCGCACCGGCGCGGGCAGTTCGCGTTCGCGTCGCGCGGCACGATCAGCGTGTCGACGCCGCACGGCCGCTGGCTGGTGCCGCCGCAGCGCGCGTGCTGGGTGCCGGCCGGCGTGCGGCACGAAATGACGATGACCGGGCCGGTCACGATGCTCAACACGTTCGTGTCGGACGACACGGCCGAGGCCGCGGGGCTGCCGGACCAGTGCGGCGTGTACGGCGTGTCGCCGCTCCTGCGGCAACTGATCGACGATGCGATCGACCTGCCGGCGATGTATGACGTCGACGGCCGGGCGGGCAAGCTGATGGCGCTGCTGGTCGCGGAAATCGCGACGATGCCGCGGCTGTCGCTGCACGCGCCGCTGCCGGCCGACGCGCGCCTCGCGAAGATCTGCCGGCATCTGTTCGCGTCGCCGTCGATCGCGGCCGATCTCGACCAGGTGGCGACCGACGCGGGCGTGAGCCGGCGCACGTTTACGCGGCTGTTCCGCGCGCAGACCGGCGTGAGTTTCGCCGCCTGGCGTCAGCAGGTCTGCATGCTGGCGGCGATTACCCGCCTGAGCGACGGTCAGCCGGTGACGCGGGTCGCGTTCGATCTGGGCTATGCGAGCGCGAGCGCCTTTACGTCGGCGTTTCGCCGCATCCTCGGCGAAACGCCGAGCCGGTATCTGGAGGTTCGCCGCTAGCCGGAGCGGAGGCGGCGGCGAGTGCGGCGGCGTGCTCCGGTCGCGGACGAAAAAAACGCGTCTGCCAGGTTTCGGTCAGACGCGCTTGAAGGCACTCGGTCAGAAAAATCCGCGCTCAGGCAGCGGGGCAGTGTTCGCGCATTGCGGGTGAAATTGTTGCCTGTTCCGATTCAATCCCGTCGGTGTCGGGCGGATAGCAAAGCATACGCCGTGTAACGCGCAAACGATATCGTGCGGGCCCGACGATTCATGTGCTGTCGCAGCATGCGTTTCAATCGCGCGTTTGATGCCGGAGGCGGGAGCAGTCAACCAAGGGCGTCGGCCGTCCCGATCGGGCGTGCTGCGGCACGGCATCGAATGTGGGGGCCCGAAAGCGAAAACCGCCGCACGACGCGATGCCTGTCGGTATCGCGCCACACGGCGGTTCGGTGCGGGCAGCCGGCGTGCGCCGGCTCACGCGTCACACGTCGAAGAACACGGTCTCGTCCGGCCCCTGCATGCGGATATCGAAGCGGTACACGACGGGCCGGCCCGGTGGCGCGTCGCGCTTCGCGACGAGCGTCGCGCGGCGTTCGGCCGGCACGAGGTTCAGCACCGGATCGGCCGCGTTCGCCGCGGCTTCGTCGTCGAAATACACGCGGGTGAACGCGTGGGTCAGGATCCCGCGCATCATCACGGTCACGTTGATGTGCGGCGCTTCGTCGGCGGCGGCGCGGCCCGGCTTGACCGTCTGGATAACGAAGCGGTGCTGCGCATCGGTGCCCGTGCCGACGCGTGCGAAGCCCGTGAAGCCGGACTTCGCGATGTCGTCGCGCGACGCGGGATAGCGGCCCGCGCCGTCCACCTGCGTGAATTCGAGCACCGCGTCGCTGACGACGTTGCCGTCGCCGTCGAACACCTGTCCGACCAGCAGCACGTGCTCGCCTTCGGCGTCGGGCGTGGCGATCACCGGCGTGAACAGGCTCTTCAGGTCGTAGTCGTATTGCTGCGGGCACAGGCCGTACGCGAAGTACGGGCCGACCGTCTGCGAAGGGGTTTGCTTCAGCGTCGTCATGGTTCAGCGCTCCATCGGGGTGGCGTCGCGGCCGCGCAGCACGATGTCGAATTCGTAGCCGAGCGCATAGCCTTCTTCGGTGATGTCCATCGAGAAGCGCGAGATCAGGCGGTCACGCGCCGCTTCCGGCGTGCCCTGGAAGATCGGGTCGTACGCGAGCAGCGGATCGCCGGGGAAGTACATCTGCGTGACGAGGCGCGAGCCGAAGTAGTCGCCGAACAGCGAGAAGTGGATGTGATTCGGGCGCCATGCGTTCGGATGGTTGCCCCACGGATACGCGCCGGGCTTGATCGTCAGGAAGCGGTAGCGGCCTTCGGCGTCGGTCATGCAGCGGCCTGCGCCGAGGAAGTTCGGGTCGAGCGGCGCGTCGTGCTGGTCGACCTTGTGCACGTAGCGGCCGGCCGCGTTCGCCTGCCATACCTCGACGAGCGTGTTGCGCACGGGCTTGCCGCCTTCGTCGAGCACGCGGCCGGTGACGACGATGCGCTCGCCGAGCGGTTCGCCGTTCTTCACGGCGTTCTTCGTCAGGTCGTGGTCGAGCGCGCCGAGATCGTCGGTGCCGTAGACGGGCACGTACTGGTCGCGCAGCTTTTCCTTCAACGGGATCAGCGGGCGGGTCGGGCCGCGCTTGACCGACGAACGGTACTCGGGGTGGATATACGCGGGATGCGACGGCCAGTCGCGCGGCGTGAGGATCGTGGGGGAATCCATCGGGCGTCTCCTGTCAGGTATTTCGCGAAGTGGATGGCAAGACTTTAGCCAATCCGGAAAGTTATGCAAAATGACCTTTTTTCGCGAATCGCATAACCGTTCGTTATGTTCGGCGGCGCCCATGGAAATCCGCCGGACAGCGGCGTGATCGCGTTGCTGCCCGGCGACCGGAGTCCATGCGCGGCGGCGTCATGCGTGACGCCGCGCCGAATGCTTGGGCGTTTCCGGAAAGTTATGCAAAATGGCGTGATATCACCATTCGCATAACCGCCCGTTATGAATAACCGTATCGCCGACGGCCGCGTCAAATTCCGGCACCTGCAGTGTTTTCTCGCGGTCGCGCAGTTGGGCGGCGTGCAGAAGGCGGCCGAAAGCCTGTCGATCACGCAGCCGGCCGTGTCGAAGACGATCGCCGAACTGGAGTCGATCCTCGGCGTGAAGTTGTTCGAACGCGGGCGGCACGGCGCGCAGCCGACCCGCGAAGCCCAACTGTTCATCCCGCACGCGAACGCGTGCGTGCTGGCGCTGCGGCAGGGTGTCGGGCTGCTCGCGCGCGAAGGCGGCGCGGCCGCGGCGACGCTCGAAATCGGCATGCTGCCGACGGTCGCGGCATCGCTCGCGCCCGCGCTGATGAAGGCGCTGACCGCACGCTGGCCGCGCATCGTGGTGCGGATCGCGACGGCTGCCAATACCGAGCTGCTGGAGCGTCTGAAGGCAGGGGCGATCGAATGCGCGATCGGGCGCCTGTCGGAGCCGGAACGGATGATCGGGCTCGCGTTCGAGCAGCTGTACAACGAACCGCTCGTCGCGGTCGTGCGCGCCGGCCATCCGCTGCTGGCGAGTGCCGCGCCGGCCGCCGAGCTCGCGCGCTATCCGGTCGTGCTGCCGCCGTTCGGCACGCTGATCCGCCAGTCGGCCGAGCAACTGCTCGGCGCGTGCGGCGCGCCGCCGCTTGATTCGTTCATCGAGGTGCTGTCGGTGTCGGTCGCGCGTGCGCTCACGCTCGAGAACGACGCGGTCTGGTTCGTGCCGCTCTATGCGGCCGAATACGACTTGTCGGCCGGCGCGCTCGCGCGGCTGCCGCTGCCTTCCGCGGGCACCGACGAGCCGGTCGGGCTCGTGCTGCGCACCGATGCGCAACCGTCTCCCGTCGCCCGGACGCTGATCGACGCCGTGCGCGACATCGCGCAGGCGCGGTTCGCCGATGCGCACACCCATCGCGCCCCCCGTAGCGCGCGCAAGCCGGCTCGCCGCCAGCGTCGAGACGCCGGGCAGGGCGTGGATGGATGACGTCCGGCTGCCGCTCACTCACCGTCATTCGTTAGCCATCCGGTCAGTAGCGGGTGTCGTCGTGCTTGGCGTATCGTACCTTTTTTGATACACTCGATGACACGACGATGGCGAGACAGCAGATTCAGATCACGCTCGACGTGCGGTTCTCCCGCACCGCGCGTGGCAACGAGCCGGTGCGCGAATGGCTCACGGCGCTCGGGCAGGTCGAGCGCAGGGTGATCGGCGAAGAGATCAAGACCGTTCAACTCGGCTGGCCGCTCGGCATGCCGCTGGTCCGGAAGATGTCGCAGGATCTGTGGGAAATCCGCGTGATGTTGCCGCAGCGAAGCGCGCGCGCTGTTCACGGTCGTCGGCGACACGATGGTGCTGCTGCACGCGTTCTTCAAGCAGTCGCAGGCCACGCCGTCCGACGATCTCGACGTGACCGTCGCGCGGCTGAAAGCGCTGACGCGCGCCATCTGAATTCCTCCGGCTGCGCCGGCACATGCGATCGGCGATGTGCCGGCCGGCCACGCCATGCACTGGAGTACCCATGACGACCACGAACAACCCGCATATCGGCAGCGATTTCGACAGCTTCCTCGAGGACGAAGGCCATCTCGAAGCGGCCACCGCCACCGCGATCAAGCGCGTGATCGCGTGGCAGATCGGCCAGGAAATGAAGGCGCAGCACATCACGAAGACCGCGATGGCCGCGCGGATGAAGACCAGCCGCGCCGCGCTCAACCGGCTGCTCGACGAAACCGACACGAGCCTCACGCTCGCGACGCTCGCGAGCGCGGCCACCGCACTCGGCAAGCGGCTCAGCTTCGAACTGGTGCCGGCCTGACGCCCGCGGCGCAGCGGTGCGCGGCCGGTTCGCGGTGTGCCGGCGCAGCGCGGCGAGCGCCCGTTTGCTCGTCCGCACACGGGCGCCGGCACGCGATCACGTGCGTCGCCCGGCCATCCGCAGATAAAGCAGCGCACCGCCCGCAAGCAGCAGCGGGCACAAGATGAACCACCCCGTCGTCAGGAACAGCCCGGCGACGGCGACCAGCGAAATCCACGCGCAGCGATATGCGATGCCGCCGCGCGGCAGCAGTTTCAGCGCGGCCGCCGCGCCGAGCCCGTACACCATCACGAAGCATCCGGACGTGACGAGCACGAGCGGCTTCGGCCCGACGTCCGAGAGCGTCGTCGCGGCCAGCGCGACGACGGCCAGCACCGCGATCACGCCAAGACTTCGGCGCGGCACGCCGCCGACCTGGCTGCCTTGTGCGAGCCACGCAGGCAGTGCGCCGTCGCGCCCGAGCGCTGCGCCGAGCTTCGCCGCGCCCGCGAAATACGCATTCATCGTGCCGAGCGTGAGCAGCAGCGCGGCCGCTGCCGCCAGCACCTGCGCGTGACCGCCGATGCCGCCCGCGATCAGTTCCGCGAGCGGCGCACCCGACGCGCCGGCCGACGGCCCGAGCACCGTGACGCTCGCGGCCGCGACCGACAGATACAGAAAGCCGACGACCACGACCGCGATCCCGGCCGAGCGCGGCATGTCGTGCGCGGGCCGTCGGAACTCTGCCGCGAGGTGCGTGATCGCTTCCCAGCCCGCGAAGCTCCACACGAGCAGTGCGGCAGCCTGGCCGACCGCGAGCCAGCCATGCGGCGCGAACGGATGCAGGTTCACCGTGCTTGCATGCGGCGCGGACGCGAGCACGGCGGCCAGCAGCAGCGTGACGAGCAGCGCCGACAGCACGAGCTGCATGCGGCCCGACACCGTGACGCCGAACGCATTCGCGGCCGACACCGTAGCGATCAGCGCGGCAGCCGTGACGATCACCGTGACGTGTCCGCCGCCCGTGACGGCGGCGACGTACGCGCCGCCGAACATCGCGGCGGCCGGCGCACCGGCCGGCACCGCGAAATAGAAACACCAGCCGACGATTGCCGCGGCCTTCGGCCCGAATGCGCGTCGCGCGTAGGTCGATACGCCGCCCGCGTCCGGATAGCGCGCGCCGAGTGCGGCGAAGGTGGCGGCAAGCGGCCCCGACAGCACGACGAGCGCGGCCCACGCCAGCAGCGATGCAGGGCCTGCAACCTCGGCCGCGAGCGCGGGCAACGCAATGACGCCGGTGCCGAGCACCGCGCCGATATACAGCGCGGCGCCCTGGAAAATCGTCAGCGAGCCCGCGTGATGAACGGCGGGCGAATCGGCATGCGAGGGCATGAAAGGCAGTCTCCTGAAGGCTCGTTATGGGCACGCTCGGGCGCGCAATGAATCGTTCGATGCTACCCGAACGTACGCGGTGCTGCCGCGCGGCGTTTAGTAGTCCGCGATGTGCCGTGTGTCAGCCGATGTCAGGAGTCAGTGGCGGCGTGCGAGCCGCAGGCGCGCATCCTCGCGCGCGGCAGGCGGCAGCTCGGGCGCGTAATGGAACGTGCCCGCCACGAGCGACGCGACCGGCACGCCGTCGCGGAACAGCACGCGATTGCCGGCCAGCGCGGGCACCTTGTCGCCGGGCAACAGCGTGCCGGCAAGGTTCAGCGGATCGGCGCCCGTCACGCACACGTACTGGCCGTCGCCCGGTTGGCGACGCAGCTCGCGCAGGACCGGGATCGCTTCCGGCAGCGCGAACTGCTCGCCCGCGAGCCCCGCGACGAAGCGGCCGCCGCGAATCTCGCCGCGCGCTTCGAGGCGTTGCAGCACCCGCACGAGTTCGCGCCAGCTCGGCAGCCAGTCGGCTTCGCGTTCGAGCAGCCGCCAGAACACCACGCCATAGCGGCGCAGCAGCGTCCACGCGATGTGTTCGAGCGCATCGGGATCGATCGCGGGCGCACCGCGCTTCGGTGCCGGGGTTGGCGCATCGTCCGGCGCCGACATGCGTTGCACGAGCGCCCAGCGGCCGGCGTCGTCCATCCCGCCGATCAGCGCGCCACCGCGCCGCGTGCGCGGCGCATAGGTCGCGCTGCGCTTGACCGCGGGCTTCAACAGCGCGCGCAACCCGGCGAAGCTGTCTGCATTCACGAGGCCGGCCGACACGAGTTCGCCGAGCGCCTGCTCGAGTTCGACCGGCAGCATGTGCAGTTCGTCGAGCAGCGCGTCGAAGAACATCGCGCCGTGTGCGGCAAGTGCATCGCGCACCTGCGTCGCACGCGCGGATAGCGCCGGCTGCGCGTCCGGGTCGCGCAGCGCCTGCCATGCGCCGAGGTGGCGGCGCGGCAGCAGCACGATCGGCGTCGTTTTCACGGGCGTGCCGGCCGCGCGCGCCGGCGCGCCGATGCGGGTCCACACGAGTTTGCCCGAGCGGCACAGCTCGTCGAGGCCGCCGGCCGTGTAGTCGGTCAGGCGCGCGGGCAGCAGCGCGTCTTCCCATGCGCTCGCCGCGGCTTCGTAGCCTTCGAGCTGCTCGACGACGGCCGCGAGCGCGTCGCGGCCCGTGCCGCGCGTGTCGGGCGTCAGGTGCTGCCAGTGGAACAGGAAGCGCATGAAATCGGCGCGCTCGACCGGCTCGATCTCGCGGCGCAGCCGCTTGACCGTGTAGCGATGAATGCGCGCGAGCAGGTGGCGTTCGCACCATTCGTCGGTCGTGGCGCCCGGCGTGAAGCGGCCATGCATCACGTAGCCTTCGCGCTCCAGTGCGGCGAGCGCGGTCGCGATCGCCGCGGACGGCAGGCCGAGCGGCTGCGCGATGGCGTCGAGCGTCGATGGCCCGAAGCCGGTGAGCCGCGCGCGGATCACGTCGACGAGCGCGGCATCGGCTTCCCAGGGTTGCGCGCAGGCGGCCGGCACCTTCAGCGCGGGCACGACGCGTGCATTGGGATGCAGCGCGCGCATGCAGACCAGCCGTTCGACCGGCACCCACAGCACGGCGCCGTCCGGCGTGACGAGTTGCGTCGCACGACGGCGCTCGGCCAGTTCCGCGAGCCGTTCGGGCCAGCCTTCGTGCGCGTGCGCTTCGCCGTCGGCGACGCACGCGAGCGTGAGCAGGGCGTCGTGCATTTCGTCGGCATCGCGTACGAGCGGCCACGCTTCGTCGCGCACCGCATCGATGGCATCGGCGTCGAGCGCGCCGAGATCGTCGGCCGATTCGGGATCGCTCCAGCGGCGCGACTGCACGGCCTGCGTGCGGCGCTCCTCGAGCGGCGCGTCGTCGAGGAACGCATAGGGCTTCGCGTTCAGGATCTCGGCCGCGAGCGGCGACGGCGCGGGCAGGTCGCGCGCGATCAGTTCGATCGCGCCGCTTTCGATCCGGCGCAGCAGCGCGAGCCAGCCGTCGGTATCCATCGCGTCGTGCAGGCAATCGTCGAGCGTCTGGTCGACGAGCGGATGGTGCGGGATCTCGCGTTCGCCGACGACGTTCTCCACGCACGCGACCTGGTCGGGGAACACGGTCGCGAGCAGGTCGTCGCTCTTCATCCGCTGCAGTTGCGGCGCGGTGCGCCGGCCGCCGGTGAAGCGCGGCAGCGCGAGCGAGGTCGTCGCGTTCCAGCGCCAGCGCACGCCGAACATCGGTGCGTCGAGCAGCGCCTGCACCAGCACGTGCTCGGCGCTCGCCGAGCGCAGGTAGCGCCACACTTCGTCGAGCGCGAAGCTGTGCGCGAGCGACAGCGAAAGAATGATCGCGTCGTCGGTCGCGGCGGCCTGCAGCTCGAAATTGAACGTGCGGCAGAAGCGCTTGCGCAGCGCGAGCCCCCACGCGCGGTTGATACGGCTGCCGAACGGCGAATGGATCACCAGCTGCGTGCCGCCCGATTCGTCGAAGAAGCGCTCCATCACGAGCGTGTCCTGCGTCGGCAGGGCGCCGAGCGCCGCGCGCGTGCGCGCGAGGTAGTCGGCGATCTGGCGGGCCGCGTCGGGCGACAGGCGGAGATCGTCGACGAGCCAGCGCAGCGCCGGCGCGAGGCGGCTTGCGGGCGGGGCGATCGCGGTGCCGCCGTTATCGCTGCGCGAGTCGGCCAACGCGTCGGCTTCGGCGGCCGCCTTGCCGGTTTTGCCGCGCGTGCCCGTCTTGCCCGCTGCGTCGTCGCTCGCGCGTTTGCGTGCTCCGGCCTCGGAGTGCCGATCGCCTTCGGCGAACAGCCCGTCGAGCCGCGCCCGCAGCCGGCCGACCGCCGCCGACAGCTCGTCGCTGCGCCCGAGCCCCTCGCCGAGCCAGAACGGAATGCCCGGCGCTTGACCTTGCGCGTCCTCGACGCGCACACGGCCGGTTTCCACGCGAATGATCCGGTAAGACTGGTTGCCGAGCTGGAACACGTCGCCCGCGAGGCTCTCGACCGCGAAATCCTCGTTGACGGTGCCGACCTGGATACCCTGCGGTTCGAGCAGCACCGCGTAGTCGGCCATGTCGGGAATCGTGCCGCCCGACGTCGTCGCGGTCATCATCGCGTTGCGGCGCCCGCGCACCGTGCCGCCGACCACGTCGCGATGCAGGTACGCACCACGCACGCCGCGGCGGCTAGTGAAGCCTTCGGCGAGCATCTTCATCACGTCGTCGAAGCGTTCGCGCGACAGGCGTGCGTAGGGCGCCGCGCGCGTGAAGCTCGCGTACAGCGCGTCCTCCTGCCATTCCGCGCAGGCGACTTCGGCGACGATCTGCTGCGCGAGCACGTCGAGCGGTGCCTCGGGAATCCGCAACGTGTCGAGCTCGCCGCGTTGCACGCAATCGAGCAGCGCCGCGCATTCGACCAGCTCGTCGCGCGACAGCGGGAACAGGCGGCCCTTCGGCACGCCGCCGACATGGTGCCCCGAGCGTCCGACACGCTGCAGGAACGGTGCGATCCCGCGCGGCGAACCGACCTGGCACACGAGATCGACGTCGCCGATGTCGATGCCGAGTTCGAGCGACGCGGTCGCGACCAGCAGCTTCAGCTCGCCGCGCTTGAGCCGCTGTTCGGCGTCGAAGCGATGCTCCTTCGCGAGACTGCCGTGGTGGGCGGCGATCGCGTCCTTGCCGAGACGGTCGGCGAGATGGCGCGCCATGCGTTCCGCGGTGCGCCGCGTGTTCACGAACACGAGCGTCGTGCGATGCGCGGCGGCAAGCGCGGCGATCCGGTCGTACACCTGTTCCCACACGTCGGTCGCCATCACCGGCTCGAGCGGCACGTTCGGCAGTTCGAGCGCGAGGTCGCGTTCGCGGGTGTGACCGGTATCGACGATCGTGCAGTCGCGCGGCGCATCGGCCGGGCCGCCGACCAGGAAGCGCGCGACCGCGTCGATCGGTTTCTGCGTGGCCGACAACCCGATGCGCGGCAACGCGCGGCCCGTCAACGCGTCGAGGCGTTCGAGCGACAACGCGAGGTGGCTGCCGCGCTTGGACGACGCAAGCGCGTGGATCTCGTCGACGATCACCGAACGCACGCTCGACAGCATTTGCCGCCCCGACGTGGACGACAGCAGCACGTACAGCGATTCGGGCGTCGTCACGAGGATGTGCGGCGCGCGCTTGCGCAGCGCCGCGCGTTCGGCCTGCGTGGTGTCGCCGGTGCGCACGGCGGTGCGGATCGCCGGCACCGGCAGGCCGAGCTGCGCGAGCGAGTCGGCGATGCCGGCGAGCGGCGCGTCGAGGTTCACGTGGATGTCGTTCGACAGCGCCTTCAGCGGCGACACATAGACGACGAGCGTCGCGTCGGGCAGCGCGCCGTCGTGCGCGAGCGCATCGCGCACGAGGTCGTCGAGTGCGCACAGGAACGCGGTGAGCGTCTTGCCGGAGCCGGTCGGCGCGGCGACGAGCGTCGACCGGCCGGCCTTGATGTGCGGCCATGCGAGTGCCTGCGCGCCGGTCGGCGCGGCAAACGTGCGGCGGAACCACGCGGCGACGGCCGGGTGGAACACGTCGAGCGCGTGTGCGGGGCGGGTGGCTGTGACGTCCATCGGAGCGTTGAAATGGGGTGCGAGCGCGCGGGCGGCCGCGTGCGAATCGTCAGTGTGCCAGACGTCGCGTGCGCGTGCCGGGCACCGCGCGCGGCGGGAATGCGCGCGCCGGAGATTCAGATGAGGCGCGGCGCCGGCATTTCAACGGGCGTGCGTGCGTAACGGAACCCGCTCGTTCGCGGGTGCTGGATCGAGGAGAGAAGGAAGTCGGGTTCGACGCGCGCCGGGCGGGTGCGGAGCACGAGTCGTGACGACATGTATCGGCGCGCGACTATGCGCTACGACGTGTCACTACACGCGATGCAGCCAGCCGAGCCAGTGTTCGAGGAACGGCGCGCGCGTCCACAGCGATTGCGCGAGCCACAGCGTGCCGCCCCAGGCGGCGGCCACGACGATCAGGTCGCAATGTCCGCTGTTCCACAGGTTCAGCGAATGGCGCCGCCAGATCCACGGCACGCCGAGCGGATTCGGCCAGTCGGCGAGCAGGTGCATCACGCCGCCGCACGCGAAGCCGAACAGCGGCGCCGCCCACAGCGGATGCGGATGATGCGTGAGCCCGTGCCAGCCGAGCGCGAGCAACGCGATCCAGCCGATGCCCCAGTGCGTGATGGTGCGGTGCGTGATCCACAAGCGGCGCTTGCGGGTCCACCACGCGACTTCGAGCCAGTCGGGCGCGGTGCCGCCCGCGACGCCGGCCGCGAACGCGGCGAGCAGGCCCGCGTGCCAGGGGCCGGTCGCGCCGGTTTGCGCGACGAGGACGGCGGCGGCGACGCCGGCCGCGAAGCCGGACGCGTGATGCGCATTGTGTGATGCCATAGGAAACGAGACGAAGAAGCGTGAAGCGGCCGCGGACGAGCGCGAACGATCGGGCGCGAAAGCGGGGCGCTATCTTCTCAGATCGGCCTGCTCAGCGGGCGGTTCGATCGCATTTTTTTACATGTGCCGGAGCCGCGCATGCGGCGCGTGCCGTGATTTCCGATCGCGCGGGTGCGCTGCGAATCCGCCGCATGCCATTTCGACTGATCCGCCGGCTCATTTTTTGCTCCGCCGTGTGACCGACCGTACACGATCCACGGCAATTCGTAGTGTGCCGCGAGTTTTCCGGCCGCATTCCCCGATTCACTACGAAACCGGCATAGGGCTGACCGTGCGCCAGCGGCTATAAGCGGATCAGGGGCTATTTCCAGCCCGCCGGAGACCTACATGGGGGACATGCAATGTCTATGCTGAATCGCTTCAAATCATCCGCCGTCGTGCTCGCGACGATGGCCGGCATCGGCTTCCTGCCGAACACGCCGGCCTACGCGAAAGGGCCGCAGCCGGCGGTCCTGACGAGCTCGGCGGTTGCGGTGGCCGACAAGTACAGCGCGGACGCCGCGGAGCGGATCTTCAAGGAAGGCGGCAACGCGATCGACGCGGCCGTCGCGATCGCGTTCACGCTTGCGGTTACATACCCGGAAGCCGGCAACATCGGCGGCGGCGGTTTCATGACGATCTACAAGGACGGCAAGCCGTATTTCATCGACTATCGCGAGCGCGCGCCGCTCGCCGCGACGAAGGACATGTATCTCGACAAGGACGGCAACGTCGTCAAGGGCATGAGCCTGTACGGCCCGCGCGCGGCCGGCGTGCCGGGTACGGTCGCCGGCATGTGGGAAGCGCAGAAGCGTTTCGGCAAGCTGAAGTGGAAGCAGGTGCTCGCGCCGGCGATCCACTATGCGCGCGACGGCTTCGTCGTCGACGAGCAGCTGGCGCAGCGCGGCGTCGACGCGTCGAAGGAATTCGGCGGCAAGACCAACTTCGACAAGTACTTCGCGTCGATGAAGGCCGGCACGAACTTCAAGCAGCCCGATCTCGCGGCGGTGCTCACGCGCATTGCGGATGGCGGCGCGGAAGGATTCTACAAGGGCAAGACGGCCGAGTTGATCGCCGCGTCGATGAAGACCGGCGACGGCAACGGGCTGATCACCACCGAGGATCTCGCGCAATACCGCGCGGTGTGGCGCCAGCCGGTGCAGGCGAAGTGGAACGGCTATGACGTGATCACCGCGCCGCCGCCGAGCTCGGGCGGCATCGGCCTCGTGCAGCTGCTGAAGATGAAGGCCGATCTCAAGCAGGAGTTCGAGGGCGTGAAGCTCAACTCGCCGCAATACATCCACCTCGTCGCGGAAATCGAGAAGCGCGTGTTCGCGGATCGCGCGCAGTATCTCGGTGACCCCGACTTCTACAAGGTGCCGGTCGCGCAGCTGACCGATGACGCGTATATCGCGAAGCGCGCGGCGGAGGTCAATCCGAAGGAACCGTCGGACACGAAGAGCGTGCAGCCGGGCCTCGGCACGTCGATGCCGGAGAAGGCGGAGACGACGCACTTCTCGGTCGTCGACAAGTGGGGCAACGCGGTGTCGAACACGTACACGATCAACGGCTATTTCGGTTCGGGGGTGGTCGCCGACGGTACCGGGATCGTGCTGAACGACGAGATGGACGACTTCTCCGCGAAGCCGGGTGTCGCGAACATGTTCGGCGTCGTCGGCAGCGACGCGAACGCGATCGAGCCGAAGAAGCGTCCGCTGTCGTCGATGTCGCCGACGATCATGACGAAGGACGGCAAGGTGTCGCTCGTGATCGGCACGCCGGGCGGCTCGCGGATCTTCACGTCGATCTTCCAGGTGATCAACAACATCTACGACTTCAGGATGCCGTTGAAGGAGGCCGTCGGCGCGATGCGTTTCCACCATCAGCTGCTGCCGCCGAACACGATCTTCTGGGAGCCGTACCACCCGATCGAAGGCGAACTCGCGAAACAGATCGAGGCCCGCGGCTACACGCTGACGGGGCAGGACTTCAGCGGCGACATCCAGGTGATCAAGATCGACGGCAGGACGCCGGAGGCGATGGCCGATCCGCGTGGGCGCGGGGTCACGCGGATCATTCGGTGACGTCGAGTAGCGGGTGAGTGACGCGTGCGCGAAAGCGGTCGCGCACGCGGTTCCGCGGCCGGCATGCAGTCCGGTGCCGGGCGGGTAGCCGCGTCGGATGGCTCGGACGCGCGGTGCAACGCGCTCAGGCGGTGGCGCGGATGAATCCGGCGATCCGGTCGGTCACCGCGTCGGGCGCATCCTCGAAGCAATAGTGCCCGACGCCGGCCAGCCGCTCGACGGGCGCCGACGGAAACAGCGCAGTGAACAGCGGCAGGAAGTGCTCGGCGCCGAGGGTGCGATCGGCGTCTCCCCAGATCGCGAGCGCGGGCTTGTCGCGTATCGCGCGTACCGCTGCAGCATCGGGCTCCTCGAACCGGTGCATGCCGTCGGCAAATCCGCGCGCCCATCCGATCGCGCCGATACAGTCGGCCGGTTGCGCGAACGGCGCACCGTATGCGGCGATCCAGGTATCGTCGATGACGGCATGATTCTCGAAACCGTTGAGCTTCAGCGTACTCAGGATGTTGAAGCCTAGCTGCCCGAGCACCGTTTCGAGTGTGTCGTCTGCCGCCGCGCGCACGATCCACTGGAACCACGGTGCGTCGCGACCGTTCGCGGTCACGCGCTCGACCAGATCGGGCTGGCCGAACGGCGTCGGCCCGTTCGCCGACACGATGCGCCGGATCCGGTCAGGGTGCCGCGCGGCGAGCCCCATGCCGACCGGGCCGCCGAAGTCGTGCATCACGAGCGTCAAGCGCTCGAGGTCGAGCGCGAGAACGAAGCGCTCCAGGTTGTCGATATGGTCCTGCAACCCGTAGTTGCGATCCTGCGGCGTCGCGCTTTTGCCGAATCCCATGTGGTCGGGCACGACGATGCGGTGTGTCGGGCTCAGTGCCGCGATCAGGTGGCGGAACAAGTAACCCCACGTGGGTTCGCCATGCAGGCACAGAACCGTTTCGCCGTCGCGCGGGCCTTCATCCACGTAGTGCATCTGGAAACCGGGCGCGTCGCTGAAGTGCGGAGCGAATGGAAAGGTGCCGTCGAACGTGGCATCGGATGAAATCATCGAGCGCTCCTTCGTATGGTCGTGGATAGTGGTTTCATGTTGAAACCATTTGGAGCGTAGGACATGAGGTTTCAAGTTGCAACTGAATGAATGATCAGGACACGGTCGAACGCCTCGACGACGGGATGACTTCAGGTAAGAAAAATCGAAAATTCGGCAATTTTTGGCATCGAAATGCATGACCAGACTAACCCCGACTAACCAATTCCGATGAGGAACCCGGTTTCGTTCGTGCTCCTCGAACAATGGACGCACGGCGATTGATTTTCAGTATTGTTGGTTTTATATTGAAACCTTCATTGCCCATGGCACCATCCGCCGTTCGACTTCCATCGATGACCAGACGAACCACCCACGAAGATTCCCCTTGCGGCGTTGCCCGCCCGCTGGATGCGATTGGCGACTGGTGGTCGCTGCTGATCGTCCGCGATGCATTCGACGGGCTGCGCCGTTTCGGCGAATTCCAGAAAAATCTCGGCCTGGCGAAGAACATCCTCGCCGCGCGTTTGCGCAACCTCGTCGCGCACGGAATCATGGACATGGTGCCGGCCGCGGACGGCGGCGCACATCACGAATACGTACTGACCGAAAAGGGGCGAGGCCTGTTTCCGCTGCTCGTCGCGCTGCGGCAGTGGGGCGAGGATTTCTTCTTCGAACCGGACGAGGCGCACGTGCTTCTCGTCGACCGCAAGACCGGCTTGCCCGTCAGGAAACTGGAGCTTCGCTCGCAGGACGGCCGCGTGCTCGGGCCCGAGGACACGGTCGTGCTGCCGCCGCCCGGTTGATGCATCGCCAGCGGGCGGGCGTCACCGCGTCAGCGGCGCATGTGCGCTCCCGTTCTGCTCGGGAGCGGTTAGACCGCGTTCAAGTACGCTCTCGGCGAGCGCGGCCCGGATTCCGCTTCTGAGGGGCGGATCGACCCCTTTTTCATCAATTTGACGCGAGACGCTGGGATAATGGTGGTGTTTGGCTGCGCCAATTGAAGGAAGGAGGCCCCATGGGCGATAACGATACCCGCACCGAGTCCGACGACTTCACCGATACGGCATCGCTCGAATCGCGCCAGCGCCGTTTTGAGGAAGACCTCGTCGACGCGTACGACGAAGAACTCGAAATGGAGCTCGACGACCGCCGCTTCGACAACGACGAGGATCTGCTGTTCTCGCCGGAGCGCCGCGAAGCGCGCAAGCAGTATTTCCGCGAGCTGTTCCGGCTGCAGGGCGAACTCGTGAAGCTGCAGGACTGGGTCGTGAGCACGGGGCACCGGCTCGTCGTGATTTTCGAGGGGCGCGACGCTGCAGGCAAGGGCGGTGCGATCAAGCGCATCACGCAGCGCCTGAATCCGCGCGTGTGCCGCGTGGCGGCGCTGCCGGCTCCGAACAATCGCGAACGCACGCAATGGTATTTCCAGCGCTATGTCGCGCATCTGCCCGCCGGCGGCGAGATCGTGCTGTTCGATCGCAGCTGGTACAACCGCGCAGGCGTCGAGCGCGTGATGAATTTCTGCACCGACGACGAATACGAGGAGTTTTTCCGCTCGGTGCCCGAGTTCGAGAAAATGCTCGTGCGCAGCGGGATCCAGATCGTCAAGTACTGGTTCTCGATCACCGACCATGAGCAGGAGCTGCGCTTCCAGAGCCGGATCGAGGATCCGTTGAAGCAGTGGAAGCTGAGCCCGATGGATCTCGAGAGCCGCCGCCGCTGGGAAGCGTATACGGCCGCGAAGGAAGAGATGATGCTGCGCACGCACATCCCCGAGGCGCCGTGGTGGGTCGTGCAGGCGGTCGACAAGAAGCGCGCGCGCCTGAACTGCATCCATCACCTGCTGACCCAGGTGCCGTATCACGAGGTGCCGCGGCCGACGATCGATCTGCCT
Source organism: Burkholderia sp. Bp9015 (assembly GCF_003853505.1). Taxonomy (NCBI): domain Bacteria; kingdom Pseudomonadati; phylum Pseudomonadota; class Betaproteobacteria; order Burkholderiales; family Burkholderiaceae; genus Burkholderia; species Burkholderia sp. Bp9015. The sequence continues at coordinate 442,221 of NZ_QTPZ01000001.1, read as the reverse complement.
CAGCGCGAGCATCACGAGGACTACATTCGCCGTCCGACGCCGGACAGCATGATCGTCCCGGACGTTTATTGAGCGGTTCGGGTCGACTGCATCGACCACGGAGGCGCGCCGTGCAACGCGGCGCGCGTTAATCCCGGATCAGGAACGCGGCGCGGTCGCGCCCGGCGATCCAGGCGGGCGCACGACCGCGGCCGCTCCAGGTCGCGCCCGTCGCCGGATCGCGATATTTCGTGCCCATCGTGAACAGCTTTACGCGATCGCTGTAACCCTGCCCGAAGATTTCCCGCGCGGTCAGCGCATGGTCCGTCACGAGCTGGCGTACCTGCACCAGTGCCGCTTGGCGTTCGCGGCGGCGCGCCACCCGGATGCGTCGATCGAGTTCCGCGAGCTGGGCTTGCAGTTTTTGCAGTTGCATGCGTCCGATATCCCCGTAGCTGAATTCTGATTGTTGGCGATCGTTGGCGACGCGCGGTGTGCCGCATGTCTGCACGCCCGGCCAGGCGTTTGCAGGACGCGTCGCGAGGAACACGGAGGAGATTAAGCTTCGGCGCGCGGGTTTTCTATCGGACGCATCTGAATTTTCACGGGAATCTGTGTGAAACCCGTGGCGGCGAGGCCGGGCGGGTTGCCCGATCCTCACAGGTCGGGGAAGCCCGAGCGCCCCTGCGTCAGGTCGAACAGTTCGGTCTTCGCTGCTGCCTCGGCCGTTTCCGGCAGCTTGATCACGAGCTTCACCGTCATCCCGTACGCGCTGTCCACCAGCGCGTAACCCGCCTGCTCGATCCAGCGGCGCACCCGCGCTTCGTCCGGGTAGCCGATTTCGATCGCGATCCGCGTGTGGCGAATGCGTTCGACGCGCTCGGCGTCGAGCAGCGCCGACGCGATCGCATCCGTATAGGCGCGCACCAGGCCGCCCGCGCCGAGCTTCACGCCGCCGTAGTAGCGGACTACCGCGCCGAGCACGCCGTCGAGATCGTGATGACGCAGCACTTCGAGGATCGGTCGGCCGGCAGTGCCCGACGGTTCGCCGTCGTCGGACATGCCGGACTGGCCGCCGGCGAGCAGGGCCCAGCACACGTGGGTGGCCGCCGGGTGTTCGTCGCGCAGGCGCTGCAGCGCCTGCATCGCGGCATCGCGGTCCTCGACGGGGATCGCGAACGCGATGAAGCGGCTCTTGCGGATCTCGAGTTCCCGGGTGTACAGGGTGGCAAGCGAGTAAGTCATGTTCCGGGAAACGGTGAATGTATAGGAATCAAGGAGATAGGGGCTCCTGTGCGGCGCGCTCCTGATGGCAGGCGATGCATGCCGCAGCAGGCCCGGCAGGGCGCCTGAACGGGATGAGCAACGGGTCACGACGGAATTTTACCGTGGCGCGCGTCGAGAGATTCGGCGCGGTTGCCGCGCCGGCCGCTCCGGAGCGTGAAAACGCGTGCGACGAACGCGACCGCCGGGTGACGATCGCTTAATGGAGCGCTTCGCCCGGGTTCAAACATCGGACGTGAAGCGCGGTCTGGACTTTCCGGAGGACGAAAGCCGGAGGAAGGAGTTCCGGGCCTGGCAAGTGGGGACCTGGCGTGCGCCGGTCGGCTCGACCTGAGCGCGAAGCATCGGGCGCGGCGGAGGGTGTCGCGATCGCATGCGCAATCGATTCTCGTCGGCGACGGATCGCGGCTCGGGTCGTGGCTCGAATCGCGGCGCATCTGCCGATGCACCGAACGAGTGTAGGCGAACCGCGATGCGTTGCGTAGCCGGGAGATGCAGAACATTGTGTTCTCGCGGGCCGAACGTCGAAGCGTCATTCCGTGCGCTAGACTCGTGCCGTCGATGCGTGCCGCCTGTCGCGCGATCGGGCATGACGGCGGCGTGCGCGTGCCTACCTGCATTGCGCGGGATGATTGAAAGGTCCGGTCGTTGTGATTCGGATTGCGAAGCAATGAAGAAGGCGGTTCATGTTCGGAAAGCGTCTCTATGCCCCGGCCCTGTTGATGATTGCGCATGTGCCGATCGCGTGCGCGCAGAGCAGTGTCACGTTGTTCGGCGCGCTCGACGTGGGACTGAGTTACGTCAGTAACGAAGGCGGCCACGGCAATGCGAAATTCGACGACGGGATTTTTACGCCGAGCCTGCTCGGCTTGCGCGGAAGCGAAGATGTCGGCGGTGGCTCAAAGGTCATTTTCCAGCTGGTCAGCCAGATTTCACCGGGTACCGGCGCGCTGATCGGCAATGGCCTGTTCGCGCGTACCGCGTACGTCGGTGTGCAGAACGACCGGCTGGGCACGCTGACGTTCGGCAACCAGTATGAATTCATGGCCGATACGCTGTTCTTCAGCGGCACTGACGCGGCGGCCGATGTCGCCGGACTGTACAACCTGCGCAACGGACCCTTTCGCAAGCTCGCGCTGCCCGGCAACCCGACCGGCGCGTTCGACTGGGACCGGATGGCGGGCAGTCAGCGTGTAGCGAACGCCGTCAAGTTCGTGAGCCCGGTCATCCATGGGCTGAAGGCGGGTGCGCTTTATGCGTTCGGCGGCGTGCCGGGCTCGATCGGCGCGGGCAATACGGTGAGCGCCAGTCTCGACTACGAGGCTGGACCGTTCGGCGCCGCCGCCGCGTACACCAACGAGAAATATGGCGCACAGCCGGGCTCCGTCGCGACGAGTGTGCGTAACTGGGGCGCAGGGGCGCACTACCGGATCGGACGGGCGAACCTGAGCGCGCTGGTGACGACCGTTCATAACGCTGCGTCCGGTGGCTCGGTGTGGATGGCCGAGTCGGGCGGTACCTGGCAACTCTCCGGTCCGGTCAGGATCGGCGCGGATTACATGTACATGAAGGGCAATGCGGCGCTCGACAACGACCACGCTCACCAGGTCACGGCGACGGTGCAGTACACGCTGTCGAAGCGAACGATGGTGTACGCGACCGGTGTGTGGCAGCGGGCAAGCAGCGGTGCCCGGGCGCAAATCAACGGTGTGATGGATCCGGATGGCGCGTCGTCCGGCGCGAACCAGGCCATTGCCCGCATCGGCCTTCATACGCTTTTCTAGCGGTGTGCACATCGCGCAGCCGGTGTCGGCGGCGGTGCTCATGCAGCGCGAACGCTGCAGGGCGCGGCACCGGTATCGGCAGGAAACCGGCCGGATCGGCCAACCGGAGGCTTGCTGTCTGATGCAGATACTTCCTGACCTCGAGGCGTGGGCGATTTTCGCGCACGTGCTCGAAACGGGCTCTTTCGTCAGGGCCGCGGAGGCGCTCGACCTCTCGCAGCCGACCGTGTCGAAAGCCATTTCCCGACTCGAACGCCGGCTCGGCACGGCGCTCTTTTATCGAAACTCGCGTCAGGTTTCGCTGACGGCCGCCGGCGAAATCGCCAAATCGCGAGCGATTCGCATTCTCAGCGAAGCCGCGGCGGCGGAGACCGAGGCGTCGTCGCACGCGACGGAACTGCGCGGTCTGGTGCGCGTTGCCGTGCCGATGTCGTTCGCGAGCCGCCACGTCGCGCCGTTGATCCCCGCCTTTCTCGAACGCTATCCGCAGGTGGAGATCGACCTTTGCGTCACCGACCGCATCGTCGATGTGGTCGGCGGCGGGTTCGACGTGGCGGTGCTCATCGCGGAACTCGCCGATTCGTCGCTGCGGGCGCGCCGGCTCTGTGCGGTGAATCACCCGCTGGTGGCTTCGCCGGCCTATCTGAAACGATGGGGGCGACCGACGCATCCTCGCGACCTGGCCCGGCATGCGTGTCTCGTCTACACGGGCTTGGCGACGCCCGAGCTATGGCAATTCCGTCATACGTGCGGAGACGCGTTCGCAGTCACGGTGCGCGGCATCATCCGCAGCAACAGCGCCGACGTGATCGTTCCCGCGCTGCTGGCTGGCCGGGGCGTCGCGTTGCAACCCGAGTTCGTCGTCAGGGACGCGTTGATGCGAGGCGAACTGGTGGACGTATTGCCCGAGTGGCGGATCGATCCGGTGGGCGTGAATCTCGTGACGCCGCCGAGCAGCTTGCGGCCGTTGCGCGTGACCGCGTTCCTGGACTATCTGGCGGAGCGCCTCGCTGCCGCGCCATGGGCGGTAGCCGGCGCGTGACGGGCCGTCGGTGCGCAACGTTGCAAAAACGGATTCGATGGGTTGCCGGACACCGCGTCGCTCCTCGCTGAATCCGGGGCGACGACGCGGCGCGCGGCGAGATGTCCGGCGTCGCGCGCACGCGCATGAAACGGTGGTCAGCGCGGGAAAGGAGGGTCAGGCGAGGCGAGACAGTTTGAAGACTTCCGAGCGCTCGACATTCTTCACGCCGTTGGCGTGGAAATTCAGGATGTGTGCGCCTTGCGTGTGATGCTTTTCGCGCAGGGCGGGATCTGCCCAATGTTCGACAAAAACGAACCGGCGCGGATCTTCGCTGTCGACATGCACCTCGTAGCGCAGATTGCCTTCTTCATTCTGCGACGGACCGGCAAGGGCGATCAGGTCTTCGCGCAATTGCGCCTCCTGCCCCGCCTTGGCGTACAGCACGGCGACGATATGAAGGTCGTTCATGGTCTGCTCCGGTAATGGGTCTGACGATCGCTTTCGATCGAACGAATTATAGTGAGCCGGCCCGACGCGATGCGCGAACATTGCGTTCCAAATCAGGAAACACCGGCGATCGGCGGCGAGCGCGCGGCGCCGTTCAGGTCTTCGTCAATTCACGCGAATTGCGTACGTTGCGAAACACGAGTTGCGTCATGGGTTGCAGCGGCGCGAGCGCGGCCTCGCGTGCTTTCTCGATCAGGCCGTGATGAGGCGACTTGCCGCAGACGGGATCGGTGAGGCTTGCATCGCCCGTCATCAGATACGCCTGGCATCGGCACCCGCCGAAGTCCTTCTTCTTCTCGTCGCACGACTTGCAGGGTTCGGGCATCCAGTCGTCGCCGCGGAAGCGGTTGAAGCCGAACGATTCGTACCAGATGTGTCGCAGGTCGTGATCGCGCACGTTCGGAAAGGCGATCGGCAGTTGCCGCGCGCCGTGGCACGGCAGTGCGGTGCCGTCCGGCGTGACGATCAGGAACAGGCTGCCCCAGCCGCTCATGCAGGGCTTCGGCCGCTCCTCGTAATAGTCGGGCGTGACGAAGATCAGCCTGCATGGGTTGTTCGCGGCGGCGAGCTTCGCCCGATACGCGTTCGTGATGCGCTCCGCGCGCTCGAGCTGTGCGCGGGTGGGGAGCAGCGCCTGACGGTTCAGGTAGGCCCATCCGTAATACTGGCACGTCGCGAGCTCGACGTAGTCCGCGTCGAGCGCGATGCACAGCTCGATGATGCGGTCGATGTCGTCGATGTTGTGGCGGTGCGTGACGAAGTTCAGCACCATCGGATAGCCGTGCGCCTTGACCGCGCGGGCCATCGCGAGCTTGTGGGCGAATGCCTTTTCCGATCCGGCCAGCATGTCGTTGACCGTCGCGTCGCTCGCCTGGAAGCTGATCTGGATGTGATCGAGGCCGGCTTGGCGAAACGCATCGATCTTCTGTTCGGTCAGGCCGATACCCGACGTGATCAGGTTCGTGTAGTAACCGAGGCGGCGCGCCTCGCCGATCAGTGTGGCAAGATCCGGACGGACGAGCGGTTCGCCGCCCGAGAAGCCGATCTGCACGGCGCCCATCTCGCGCGCTTCGGCCATGACCCTGAACCACTGTGCCGTGTCGAGCTCCGCGCCCTGGCGCGAGAAATCGAGCGGATTCGAGCAGTATGGGCACTGCAGCGGGCACCGGTACGTCAGTTCGGCCAGCAGCCACAGCGGCAATCCGGTTGCCGCCCGCGCGGCGTCGGGCGTCACCGGCTCACGCGAGTTCGATCCAGTGTTGGGCACGGGCGGTCTCCATGAAATCCTCGACGTCGGTACCGAGTTCGGGCACGTCGGGGAATTGCCGTTCGAGATGCGCAACGATGTCCGCGACGGTGCGCGTGCCATCGATCAGCCCGCCGATCGCACTCGCGCTTTCGTTGAATCTGACCATGCCTTCGGGGTACAGCAGCACGTGCGCATGCTGGGCCGGCTCGAACTGGAAGCGAAAACCCGGCCGCCAGCGCGGCACGCGATTCCTGTCGAAATTCATGGTGCGATTCCCTTGTGCCAGACCGGCTGGTCGGTGACGGTGTGATAAGGCGGCCGGTGCAGTTCGTAGGCCATCGACATCGCGTCAAGCATCGTCCACAGCACGTCGAGCTTGAACTGCAGGATATCCAGCATCCGCTGCTGGCTCTCGTAGGTCGTGTAATGCCGCAGCGTGATGTCGAGCCCGTGCTCGACGTCGCGGCGCGCCTGACCGAGGCGCGTGCGGAAATACGCGTAGCCGTCCGGATCGATCCACGGGTAGTGGCGCGGCCAGGTGTCGAGGCGCGACTGGTGGATCTGCGGCGCAAACAGTTCCGTGAGCGAGCTGCTCGCAGCTTCCTGCCAGTTCGCGCGGCGCGCGAAATTCACGTAGGCGTCCACGGCGAAACGCACGCCGGGCAGCACGCGTTCCTGCGAGCGCAACTGCGCGCGGTCCAACCCGACCGCTTCACCGAGCCTCAGCCACGCCTCGATACCGCCTTCGTCGCCGGCGGTTCCGTCGTGATCGATCAGGCGCTGGACCCACTGGCGGCGAACCTCGCGGTCGGGGCAATTCGCGAGAATCGCCGCGTCCTTCAGCGGAATGCTGACCTGATAGTAGAAGCGGTTCGCGACCCAGCCCTGGATCTGCTCCCGGGTCGCGCGGCCTTCGAACATCGCGACGTGGTACGGGTGGTGGATGTGATAGAAGGCGCCCTTGGCACGCAGCGCCTGCTCGAACTGGGCGGGAGTGAGAGCGGGTTGGCTCATCGACGGTTCCATGACGTTGGGGACACTGGAAGGGCGTGCGTCGTACCGCAATCGACGTCGTATGCGTCACGATGTGCGTCGCGGAAGCGGGACCATGCGTTTTTTATAGCACGATGTCCATCCCGTCAAAGGCGACCTCGATCCCGCGCTGCCGCAATTCCGCGCGTTCGGGAGAACCTTCGTCGAGGATCGGATTGGTGTTATTGACGTGAATCAATACCTTGCGCGGGCCCGGCACCCGGGCCAGCACGTCGAGCATGCCGCCCGGACCGTTCAGTGCGAGATGACCCATTTCGCGGCCGGTGCGTACACCGACGCCGCGTCGCAGCATCTCATCGTCGTCCCACAGCGTGCCGTCCACGAGCACGCAGTCCGCGTCGTTCATCCGTTGCAGCAGCGCGTCGTCCACCGTGCCGAGCCCGGGTGCATGGAACAACGTGCCGCCGGTGCGGCGATCCTCGACGAGCAGGCCGATGTTGTCGCCGGGATGCGGATCGAAGCGATGCGGCGAATAGGGTGGCGCCGCACTGCTCAGCGGCAGCGGCGTGAAGCGCAGGTTCGGGCAGGCCGGCACGGTGAAGCTGTCGCCGAGCACGATGCGGTTCCAGACCAGCCCGCCGTTCCAGTGCGCGAGCATGTTGAACAGCGGAAAGCCGCTGACGAGGTCATGGTGGACCATGTCGGTACACCACAGCTGCAGCGGACAGCCTTCGCGCAGGCTCAGCAGGCCGGCGGTATGGTCGATCTGGCTGTCCATCAGCACGACGGCGGCGATGCCGGTGTCGCGCAGCGCGCGGCCCGGCTGCAACGGCTGGAAGGCTTGCAGCTGCGCGCGAATGTCGGGGGACGCGTTGCACAACACCCAGTTCGTGCCGTCGTCGGACAGCGCGATCGACGACTGGGTGCGGGCCTGCGCGTCGATCGTGCCCGCGCGAAAACCCGCGCAGTTCGCACAGTTGCAGTTCCATTGCGGAAAGCCGCCGCCCGCGGCGGATCCGAGGATGTGTATGAGCATGTCGGTGCGACGAGGGGCCGGGGTGCGAAGCAAAGAAAAAGCCTCGGCAGACCGAGGCTTTCCTTTCCGGATGGCGTGCCCGAATCAGCGATTCGACACGTACATCGTGACTTCGAAACCGAGTCGCAGATCAGTGTAGGCAGGTTTGGTCCACATAGGAGAACTCCTTTGCAATGACGACTGACGACGAAGCGCGCCCGCGGACCTGCCGACATGTTCTTCTCCGACCATCGGCGACGAGACCGTGCTGCGGCTTCACTACGCTATCACATTCGTGCGGTGGGCGGCCGGCACGAAGTCCGGTAAATCGCACGTTCACATCGTAGCCGAACGGGGCGCACGAGCAAGTCAATCCGGGCATGGATGGCATTCCCGGTTTTCATTCATGTGCGCATCGCGCACGCATTGCCGACACCTGGTCGACAATGTGAACGAAACGCGGCGATTGTGCATCGTTTGCCAGCCGGTGGCGCCTCTTTAATCGTACGAATCGACGCGTTGTGCGCGGGTGTCGGGCGGCGTTCCACCCGACACCGGCATCGTCAGGCCGGCTGCCTAGCTACCCTGCAGCCGGATATCGCGCGACGACGCGCCGACATACACCGTCCCGCCCGGCACGACCTTCCAGCCATTGCGCGACGTATCCCACACGCTCTGCATCCGCGGCGACACGGTCACGCGGACATGCCGTGCCTCGCCCGGGTTCAGCCGGATCTTTTCCCAGCCGACCAGCCGCTTCGGCGGCTCGTCCTTGTACGGCACGCCGAGATAGACCTGCGGCGTTTCCGCGCCGGCGACACGCCCGTCGTTGCGCACGGTAAACGCGACGCTCAGCGAGCCGTCCCGTTGCCGCGACACCGACAACCCGGAATACGCGAAGTGCGTGTACGACAGCCCGTGGCCGAATTCGAACATCGGCTTGATGTTGCGAGCGTCGTACCAGCGGTAGCCCATGTTCAGCTTCTCCGCGTAGACGGGGTCGTTGTCGAATGCGCCGCCTTGCCCCCACGTCGGCGTGTCCTGGTCGCGCGCCGGGAACGTGACGGGCAGCTTGCCAGACGGGTTGACCGCGCCGAACAGCACGTTCGCGATGGCCTTGCCGCCGCCTTCGCCCGGATACCACGCCTCGACGATTGCCGACACGTTGTCCTTCCACGGCATCAGCACCGGGTTGCCGCTCTGGACGACGACGATCGTGTGCGGGTTCGCCCGCGCGACCGCTTCGACGAGCGCATCCTGATTCGACGGATTCGCGAGGCTCAGGCTTTGCAGATCGCCGAAATCCTCGCCGGCCGGCTGCGCGACCACGACGATCGCGACGTCCGAGCGGCCCGCGAGCGCCGCGGCCTGGTCGATTTCCTGCTGCGTGTACGCGCGGAACGGCGACTGCTGGTCGCTGTTGCCCGCGAACGTGACTTGTGCCGCCGGCGCGAGCGCGCGGATCGCCGCGACGATCGGCACGTCGACCTTGAGCCACGGATTGCGCCACCAGCTGCAGCCGGTCGACGCCCCGAACGTCAGGCCGCCGCAGCCCGCGAACGAACCGGTGACCGGATCGCGCGTGTTGCCCGAGCCGCCGCCCGACAGCACGGCCGCGTCGGCGTGGCCGCCGATCACCGCGATGCGCGACAAGGCCGCCGCCGCCAAGGGCAACTGGTTGCCGTCGTTCTTCAGCAGTACGATCGACTGCTCGGCGACGCTCTGCGCGAACCGGTTCGCGGCCGCGAAATCGATCGTGCCGCCGCCCTTGGCCGGATCGTCCATCACGCCGACGCGGATCATCACCGCGAGCTTGCGGCGCACCATGTCGTCGAGGCGCGCGGTCGATACCGAGCCGTTCGCGATCGCCTGCTTGACGGCCGCCGGCGTCAGGTAGACCGACGGGCCGACGTCTTCTTCCTCGTCGAGCCCGGCGTTGATCGCGGCGGCCGTGCTGTGCGTCGCGCCCCAGTCGGATTGCACCTGGCCCTGGAAGCCCCATTCGTTCTTCAGCACGTCGTTCAGCAGATGCGTGTTCTCGCACGCGTATGCGCCGTTCAGGCGGTTGTAGCTGCACATCACGCTGCCGGGCTGCCCGCGCTTCGCGGCGATCTCGAACGGCAGCAGGTAGAGCTCGCGCAGCGTGCGTTCGTCGATCTGCGTGTTGCCGCCCATCCGGCCATGCTCCTGTTCGTTGCCGGCATAGTGCTTGATGGTCGCGATGACCTTCTGCCGCTGCGTGGCGAGCGTGCGCTCCGCGAGCAGGTCGCCTGCGAGCAACGGATCCTCGCCGAGATACTCGAACAGCCGGCCGCCGCGCGGCTCGCGCGCGAGATTGGTGCCGCCGCCGAGACCCATGCCGAACCCTTGCGCGCGCAACTGGATCGCAACCTGCTTGCCGTAGTCGTACGACAGGCGGCGATCCCAGCTCGCGGCGACGGCGATCGTGGCGGGGAAGGTCGTGCTCGCGAGCGACGTGCTGCCGGAGCCGGTCGCGGAGTCGACCATGTTGAGATCGGGAATGCCGAGCCGCGGCACGCCCTGGATGTAGCCGGCACCGCCGTTCGGCACCTTCGACATTTCGTATTGCGAATGGATGAACTGCAGTTTCTCGTCGAGCGTCATCTTGCGCACGAGGACGTCGGCGCGCCGCTGCGCGGCGGACGACGCGAATGCGTCGGCGGCGTCGCCCTGTGAATTGAAATCGGCGTTGCCTGCGTAGGCGGTGGTGCAGAGGGTCGCTGCCAGCACGACGGCCGGCCAGTGTTTGTCCCGCATGTTGCTCTCCATGATCGTATTGCCGGTTGTTGTTCGGATGATGTCTGGAGCTGCGCACGTCCGGTGGATTCGCACCGGACGCATTCGGCTGGCGATGCAGGGTAGTTGCGCGTCGGCATGCCAGGCCAGGCGGGGAATCGTTACGGCCGGTTGGGCCCGATCGAACAACGCGGACGGCGACGCGGACCGTCCGACACTGCCGAATCGGATGTAGCGATTCTCTGCAGTGGCCAATCGTACGAATGTAGTTTGACTACAGCATCGGTGTTTCTACTGATACGTATGATCTTTTTTCGATGCGGGTGTGCGATGTGGGGAAAAGCCGGTAAGCGTTCCTGATTGTGCGTGTGCAGCAGGGTAAGAAGTACCCGCGGGCGGTCGTTTCGAGGGGAGGCGGATCGGGGGCGGCGACGGGAGGCTTGTGGGGGATTCGTTGCGTGTGCATCGAATGGAACCCCGTCGAATTCCGGTCGCCTCGGGGAAAACCGGCAGCACGGACGCTGCGCCAGCTAACCGCGCCGAGCGACGGGACTGCCCGGCAGCGGAATCCCGGCACGATAGACGACGGTCGCGAGCGCCGCTGCGACCGCAGCCTCGGCCGTCAGCACGGCGGCGGCGGCGCCCAGTTCGGCGAAGTACTTCGCGAGCACCGGCACGAGCACGATGTTCAGAATGCCCGATGACATCAGGACACGCGTGAATTCGGACTTCATTCCGAGCGGCAGCATCGTCTGCACACCGAAGAGGTCGGTCATCCCGGCCATGAATGGAATGAAGGCCATCCAGCGCAGCACCTGGACCGTCGGTTCGTACGAAGGGCCGTACAGGATGCGCACGGCGAGCGGCGCGCCGAAGAAGATCGCGAGCGAGATGCCGAGCACCATCGCGACCTGCACCACGAACAGCTTGCGCAGGAACGAGAACGCGTCGTTTCGCGCATGCCGCATCAGATAGCTGATGCGAGGATAGGTGGCGGCCTTCAGCGGCTGGAGCATGCTGAGCGCCGCGCGGATCAGCTTGTCGCCGGCGGCGAAGTAGCCGGCCGCGACGTTGCCCGACACGAAGCCGAGCAGCACGGTGTTGGTCGACGCATAGAACGCGATCGACGTCGATGCGAGGAACACCTGCCAGCCGCCTTTCAGCGATTCGGCGATGTCGGCGAAACCTACGCGAACGAAGTCGATTTCGCGCTGGGCATACAGATAGACGGCCAGTACGAGCGCTGACAGCGTCGGGACGGCCGCGTTGACGATCATCGCGCGGTCGATGTCCGCCGGGCTGTGCACGAGCGCGAACATCGCGGGCAGGCTCAGGATGCGGCCAACGAACAGGATCACGCTCAGCGCGCGCAACTTCTCCATGCCCTGGAAATACCAGCCCGGCGTGAACGCCACGCCGGCCACCATCCCGAAGCCGATCAGCAGCAGGTCGCGGTCTTCGCCGAAGCGGCCGACCAGCACGATCAGCCCGACCAGCACGATGAAACAGATCACCGCGATGCCGATCTGCGCATACAGCGTCGCCCAGAAGATGCGGGAGCGTTCGGCGCGGTCGTCGCGCGCGAGCGCGATGCGCGGCGTGGCGGTCAGGTCGAAGCTGTAGCTCGTACAGTTGGTGAGGTACGCGATGACCGCGAGCGAGAACGCGAGCTGCCCGTAGCCTTCCGGGCCCAGCGCGTGCGTGAGCAACGGTGCGATCAGCAGCGGCACCGCATACATCGAAATCTGCAGCGTCAGCAGCAGCAGGAAATTCTTCTTGAGGTTTGACATTCGCTTGGTCGGCGCCGTGGGTGTCGCAGGGTGGCGAGGTGCGGGCCGCCGTGCGCTCGCGCGGCCGGTCGGCGCTGACCCGGCTGCGTGGGTTCGCGGCCCGTTCCGGCTGGCGCCGGTTTCGTCCGGCGATGCCGGACACGGCCACATCGCATGGCGGTCATGATACGGGGCGAGCGGGACGACTGTGTTCGCGAGCCTACCTTTCGCGGATTCGGCGCACACGCGCGGCGCGAATCGGAACAGCGGGCGCCTCGTTGTATCGCCACGGTAATGAATGCATTTGTAAGCTGGCGCACCGAAGGGCGCTCGGGCCGAGTGCTCTAATCGAACGACTGTTTGCGTGCGCGGCAGACATGGCTTGACGACGACTCGGGCCGGCAACCTGCCGCCGCCAGGCAACGGGGCAGGGCAACGCATCGCGAAGGGACGGGTTGCGCAGGGGCGCGGCGGAGGTCCGTTGCGTGAAGGCCGTGCGCCGTAGAGCGGTCACACGACCGTGGAGTGGCCGATTCCGGTGTGCCGCCGGACGCGTGTCCGCATCCGATAACAAATACCGAGCCGAGGAGTACCGATTGAAGCCGATAACGTTCGGCAGCTGCGTGGGGTGGCTGCACGAAGGACATACGACACAAGGCGTGATCCTGTGCGAGTCGCTGGGTCACGAGGCATCGTGGACGCACAAGCTCATGCGGGCGATCGCAGAGCGGCTGGCCCGCGAGGGTGTCACGGTATTGCGATTCAACTACCCGTGCACCGGCGACTCGGCGGGCGACGATCGCGACGCTGGTCGGTATGTCGCGAGCATCGCCAGCATTCACGACGCGATCGACCTGTTGCGCGATCAGGTTGGCGTAACCACGCTGACGCTCGTCGGGATCCGTGCGGGCGCGTTGTTCGCGATGCTGGCCGCCGCGGGCGTGGGCCCGCGCCCGGCGCCGCGCGTCGACGCACTGGTGGCGCTGGCGCCGGTCGTGCGCGGTCGCGCCTACCTGCGCGAGCTGTCGTTCGTGCATCGCCAGTGGCTCGATATCACGTCGCCCGCGATCCGCGCCGCGCATCGCGACGAACCGTGCATGAACGTGCTCGGACACCGGTTTCCCGACGACTTCGTCGATGCGCTGAAGGCGGTCGATCTGTGCGACGTCGTGCGCGATGCGCCGACATTGCCTGGCGCGATGCTGCTTATCCAGCCCGATCAGGGCGACGGGCCGGCATTGCGCGAAGCGCTGTTCGAGCGCGGTGTGGACGTGGCGAGCGATGAATTCCGCGAATGGCCGACGACGATGCTGGACGGCACGCGCTCGCGCTTGCCGCTCGCGGCGATCGACACGCTCGCGAACTGGATCGCCGAACGCGCGCCGCGTATGTCGGCTGGCGCCGAAACCCCGATGCAAACGGATTCGGCGTGGAATGGCGAGTCGGCCGTCGCGCTGGACCTACACGACATGACCGAGCAGGTCGTCGCGGTCGGTCCGGACCGGCTCGTCGGCGTGCTGTGCCGTCCCGCCGACACGCGGCCGGCGAATCCGGTCGGCCCGGCGCTCGTGATCGCGAACACGTCGACGAACCCGCGCAGCGGCGAAGGGCGCTTCAGCGTGCGCCTCGCGCGCGCGCTGGCACGCACCGGCGTGACGACACTGCGGATCGACGTGCATGGCGTCGGCGATAGCGGGCCCGCCGCGCTGGACGACCAGTCGGGCGTCGTGTATTCGGCGCGGTCGAGCGACGACGTGGCCGCTGCCGCGGACTGGCTGCGCGCGCTCGGTCACCCGGAGGTGGCCGCGGCGGGCATTTGTTCCGGCGCCTATGCGGCGTTGCATGCGGCCGTGAAGACGCCGTCGCTCGGCGGCGTGATCGCGATCAATCTCGCCCGCTTCGTGTGGCCGGCCGGACTCTCGCTCGAGGCAGTGCAGAAGCAGCGGAACAACTCGGTGCGCGGTTACTGGCTTTCGGTGCGCGACTGGCAGAAATGGAAGCGCCTCGTGCGGGATCGGCGCGACCTGCGGCCGATCGTGCGGGCGGTGGCCGCGAATGCGATCGCGCGGGTCAGCGTGCCGGCGAAGGCGCTTGTCGCGCGCGCCGGCTGGAAGCCGGGCATCGGCACGCCGCGCGGCGTGATGCACGAGCTTGCGCAGCGCAACGTATGGACGACGCTGGTGTACGGCGCGCTTGATCCCGGCATCGACGATGTCCGGCGTCACTTCGGTGCAATCGAGCGCGCGTTCCGGTGCTCGCGTCACGTGCGTCTGTACCTCGAGCCGCAGGTCGACCATGCGGTGTACGGCGCGGTGGGCACGGACATCGTGATCGACCGGTGCATGCAGGCGCTCGGTCGCGACGCGATCCGGCCGGTCGCGCGCGTCGCCGATCCGGCCGCACCGGAAGCGGCCGCGCGATCGTACACGAGCGTGTCCGTCGGCCGGTCGTGATGCGCGCCGCGTCGCACGCGGCGGCGCATCGGGGTGCGATCCCCTCTACGCATGAAGATCGGCGTTCGGTGGGGTCCCTCACAGACGTGCCGTTCGCCGTGGTGTCCAATTCCGTATCGGTGCATCGCCGGTCATGCCGAGGCATGACCGGCCGGGATGCTTCAGTCCGGATCGTCCGGTTGCTCATAGGGCGACTTCGCGTAGGGCGACGCATACAACCTGTCGCTGCGCCATACGTCGTCGGCGGGTGCACTGGCCGCTTGCGGGCGATGCGGCCGCCCCGGCACGAGCGGCCGGCGCAGCGCGCCGCGAGCGCGCGTTTCGGGCTGGACGGCGGTGCTGGCGACGGGACGCGCGGAAGCGGACATCGCGACTCCGGAGGCGGCTGCAGCGGGTTCGACGGCGTCGCTTGTCGCGGCGGCTTGCGCCGATCGCTGCAGCGGTACGGGCGGGAGCGCCGCCGCCGATGCGAACGTTGGCGCGTTGGCCGGGACGGCGGGCAACGTCTGCGCATCGACGGCGCGGACGATGCCGGCCGAGGCGATGCAGACGAGTAACGAAAGCGACGAAGAGCAGTTCATGACGAATCGTACGGTTTGACGTGCGGTGTAGAGGGAGGCGTGGCACCGTGATGCGAGCCGCGCCGGCAAGCGTAATGCCGGAATTCGCCGCGTTCGGCGGGTTACCGCACAGTTTTGGAAGGGCACGATGTCAATCACCACGCAACCCGAATCGACGCACGGAGCGTTGCAGGCACGCATGGCCGGCACCCGTCGCGCACCGTGGCTGTCGCGCATGGCGATCGTGGCGGCCGCGTGCGCATTGAGCGCATGTGCGTTGTCGCCGGGCATGACGTACCGGGCGCCTGCCGACCGTGACGCGAATGCGCGCGTGAGCGCCGATGCATCGGGCGCGGGCGGCCTCGACGGTGTGCAGAACGTGTCGAGCGAGGAGCTGATCGAAATCACGCCGGCGTTCGTCGCGCAGCAGCATGCGAGCCGGCCGGCCGATGTCGATGCGGAAATCCGCCAGCTGTTCGGCAAGCCGAAGCCGTACACGATCGGCCCCGGCGACGTGCTCGGCATCGTCGTATGGGACCACCCCGAACTGAACCTGCCGACGACGCAGACGACGGCGGGCGGCGACGGTGTCGGTGCCAGTTCGGTCGCGACCGGCTACACGGTCGACGCAAACGGCAACGTGCAGTTCGCGTATGCCGGCCTCGTGCACGTGGCGGGGCTGACCGAGGCGCAGGCGCGCGCGCTGCTGACGAAGCGTCTCGGCGAATATGTGCGCAAGCCGCAGATCGCGCTGCGCGTGCAGACCTATCGCAGCAAGCGTGTCTATCTCGATGGCGAGGTGCGCACGCCGGGTCTGCAGATCGTCAACGACATGCCGATGACGTTGCCCGAGGCGATCGACCGCGCGGGCGGCTTTACCCCGACGGCCGATCGCTCGCAGGTCTCGGTGACGCGCGGCGACAAGACCGTGAACGTGAGCCTGCCGGCGCTGATCGCCGCGGGCGTGAACCCGTCGAACATCCTGCTGCGCGACGGCGATCTCGTGCGCGTGCGCGCGGCGAGCGACGCGAAGGTGTTCGTGCTCGGCGAGGTGTCGCGGCCCGCGACGCTGACGCTGACCGACGGCCGGATGAGCCTCGGCGAAGCACTCGGCGACACGGGCGGCGCGAGCCAGTACACGTCGGACGCGCGCCAGGTGTTCGTCGTGCGTCGTGGCCCGGACAACCGCCCGCGGGTGTACCACCTCGACGGCAGTTCGCCCGCGTCGTTCGCGCTGGCCGATCAGTTTCCGCTCGAGCGTCGCGATGTCGTGTTCGTCGATGCGTCGTCGCTGGTGCGCTGGAGCCGCGTCGTCAACCTGCTGATTCCGTCGTCCGCGCAGGGTGCGCTGACGGCCAAGGCGATTTCGCCGTGACCCTCATGACCCATTTCGTCATCGCGACCGCGCGTCGCGCCTACGGGACTGATGCCGTATGACTTCCTCGACCCTGCCCGACCCGCACAGCGGGCCCGCCCTGCGGCCGTCCTATCCGGTGCGCCGCTACTGGGGCATGCTGTACGGCGGCCGGCGCCTGATCCTTGGCACGGCGCTCGCGGGCGCACTCGTTGGCGCCGTGTATGCGCTGTGTGCGGCCCCCGTCTACCGGACCGACATCCTGTTCCAGGTCGAGCAAAGCCCGACTGACTCGAAATCGACGTCGCCGACCGGTGATCCGTCGTCGGTATTCGACCTGAAGACGGATGCGTCGACCGAGATCGAAGTGTTGAAATCCCGCGCGGTGCTCGATCGCGCGATCGACAGCACCAATCTGGCCGTCGACGCCAGGCCGCATTACCTGCCGCTGATCGGCTGGCGGTTCGTGAACGCGGCCGACGGGCTGTCGTCGCCGCTGCCGGGCGGCTATGTGTACGGCACCGAGCGCATCGACGTGCCGACCTTCGACGTGCCGAAGCGCCTGCTCGGCAAGCGGTTCGCGCTGACCGTCGGCGACGACGGCGCCTACACGCTGCAGGGTACGGGCTGGTTCGGCCGCAAGGGGCCCGCATGGCAGGGCCGCATCGGGCAGCCGCTACATGTCGAGACGCCGCAGGGGCCGCTCGACATATTCGTACGCGGTGTGGCCGGCAAGCCCGGCGCACGCTTCGACCTGACGCGCTACAGCGACGAGGAGGCGACGGCCTGGCTGCAGAAGAACGCGCTGATCTCGGAGCGCGGCAAGCAGTCGAACATGGTCGGCGTGACGCTTGACGGCACCGATCCCGTGCACGACAGCCGCGTGCTGAACGCGATCGGCGACGCATACCTGGCGCAGAACACGCAGCGCAAGTCCGAGGCGGCCGACAAGCTGATCCGCTTCATGGACGCCCAGTTGCCGCAGCTCAAGGCGCAGCTCGAAAAGGCGGAAAGCCGCTTCAACGCGTTCCGGGCCTCGCACGGGACGGTCAATACGAGCGACGAGGCGCTGGCGTTGCGCCAGCAGTCGGTCGACATCGAGACGCGCGTGCAGACGCTGCAGCAGCGGCGCGAGGAATTGCTGACGCGCTTCATGCCGAAGCATCCGGCCGTGGTGGCCGTCGATGCTCAGCTCTCCGACGCGCAGCGTTCGCTCGACACGACACGCAAGCAGATCCAGCAACTGCCGACCGTCGAACAGGGCGTGCTGCAGTTGCAGCGCGACGTGGCCGTCGACACGGCGCTGTACACGAACCTGCTCAACACGCGCCAGCAGATGATCCTCGCGCGGGCCAGCAAGACCGGCACCGTGCGGATCGTCGATACGGCGAAGGTCGCCGAGCAGCCGATCGGCCCGCATCGCGGGGTCGCCGTGATCGCCCTGCTGATGGTGGGCCTGCTGGCAGGCGCGGCAATCGTGATCGTCCGGCAGCGCATCGTCGGCACGATCGGCGATGCCGAGGAAATCGAATGGACGACGGGACTGCCCGTGTTCGCGACCGTGCCGCACAGCCCGGGCGCGGCGCAAGCGGAGCTGCGCCCGAAGGCCGGACGGCGTGGCGCGCGCGCGCAGGTGCCGTCGGTCGCCGTGCAGGACGCGGCGCTCGAAAGCCTGCGCAATTTCCGTGCGGCACTGCAACTGTCGATGCCGGACGCGTCGAATCCCGTCGTGTTGATTTCCGGGCCGACGACGGGTGTCGGCAAGTCGTTCGTCGCCGCGAATATCGCGTCGCTCGTCGGCGCGGCGAAGCGGCGAGTCCTGCTGATCGATGCCGACCTGCGCAAGGGGTCGCTGCACGAACGATTCCGCTACAGCCGCGCACCGGGCCTGTCGGACGTGGTGGCTGGCACCCATCGGCTCGACGAGGCGATCAAGCGCGGCATCGTGCCGGGCCTCGATTTCATCGCGATGGGCAGCGTCGTGCCCGATCCGGGCGAGCTGCTGCTGCAGCCCGCGCTCGCCGAACTGATCGAGCAGGTCGCATCGCGCTACGACATGGTCGTGATCGACGGCCCGCCGTTGCTGCCGGTGGCCGATGCGCTGGTGCTCGGCCGCCTCGCGGGAACCGTGTTCCTCGTCGCGCGCAGCGGCGTGACGACACTGGCGGAACTCGACGAAAGCGCACGACGGCTCGAACAGGCGCATATCGACGTGCGCGGCGTGGTCCTGAACGATTACAAGGGCGCGCCGGGACGGTACGACTACGGCTATGCGGATACGAACACGCATCAGGCCGCGGCGGTCGCCAAGGGAATGGCGGTATCGCGACAACAGATGGAACGGGCTTCATGAGACGGCGGCGTGCGGGCGACGGCAGGCTCCGTCCGCGACAGAGCGGGGCGACGGCGCGCAGGGCGGCGCGTGTCCGTCGCGAGGCAGGTGCTTACACAGGTTACTGGTGGGAAGATCCCGCCCGCCTCGTGCTGATCTTCATCCTGCCGTTGTACGGGATGTTGTCGCTGAGTCTGCTGGTCAATCAGAAATCGATCGCGCGGCTCTACTTCGACGGCTATTACGCATTGGTCGGCGCGTTGTTCCTGCTGGTCGTCGTGGTGACGGCGTGGCTGGCGACGACCGAGGCGCAGTCGCGCCGGGGGCCGCCGGCCGCGCCAGCCGAGTTGCCCGCCGGCGTACTCGATTTCGTGTTCGTGCTCGCGCTGTTCGGCAATCTCATGCTGCTGGGCGGGATTCTCGCGCGTCCGGCGTTGTTGCTGGCGTTCCTGCACGGCGAAGCGAATGCGTATGTCATGCTCGAGCAGAAAGGGCACTTCACGGGCCTGAGCTCGTTCACGCAGGCAGCCGCGCCGTACGTCGCGTTGTATTTCTACGTGTTCAAGACGTCGGTCAAAGGGGTGAACCGCTACAAGGTTTACCTGGGCGTGCTCGCGGTGCTGACGCTGCTGCGCAGCTTCATCTTTGCCGAGCGGCTCGCGTTGATCGAGGTGGCGCTGCCATGCGCGCTCATGATCGTGCGGTTCCGGCTCGGCGGCCGGTTCTCGCGACTGCTGACGCTCGGGCCGTACGCCGCGATTCCGTTGCTGTTCGGGCTCTTCATCGCGAACGAGTACAACCGGTCGTGGGAAGCCTATTACGTCACCATCTACGACAACCTTTTCGATTTCGCGCTCGAACGTCTCGGCCTCTATTACTCGACGGCGCTGAACAACGGTGCGGGGATACTGAGCGTGCTCGGCTGGGACCGCGGCCATCCGATGTTCACTTTCGACTGGCTGCTGCATTTTCCGATCATCGGCGCACCGTTGCAGCCGTGGCTCGACTCGACCGACAGCATCACCGTGTTCCTGAACAGCTACGCCGACCCGGAATTCAACAATCCCTCCGGGATCTTCGTTCACTTTTACGAATGGGGCTGGTTCGGGCTGCTCGATGCGGTTGTCCTCGGCTGGGTGTTCGGACGGAGCTACGCAGGCTGGCGGAGCGGAGCCGGGTTCTGGTGTTGCGCGCATGCCGTGCTCTACGTTTCGATCATGGAGATTCTTCGAATTCCGAATTTGTTCAGCGGACGGAATTTCGTGCCGATTGTCTTGCTGATCGCCGTGTTCCGCTATTTCGTCAAGCGACCGGCATCGGTCCCGCCGGCCACCCATCCTGCCGCACCGTGAGGCGCACGCGGGCGCGCTGACGTGTCGATCGACGGCCTGGTTCGCAGCGTATCGCAGCACGAATGCCGCCGATGACCAGTCGACGTTCGGCCTCGCGTCGCGGTGCCTGTCGTGCGCGAAACGGCGGGCAGCCGCGTGCCCGTTCGACATCGCGTTCGCGAGTCGAAACCTGCGTTCCAGCCAGGTCACCTCCCGGAAAAGTAGCTTTTCGCACGTTAATGATTCGATCGCCGGGCTAGCATTTGCACGATGGTCGAGGTTGTCGTGCCGCTGCGGACCACGGACCGCTGACCGATGCAATGCGATGACCTGCACGCGAACAACCTCGACCGAGCACATCGCATCGTTCATTTTTCCCTACGTCAAAGGATGCCTTCGCCGTGAGCCAATCTGCCGTCTATGCCAAGTTGACCGACGTGTTGCGTGACGTATTCGACGACGACGAGCTGGTGGCAACGCCTCAACTGACCGCCGCTGACGTCGACGGCTGGGACAGCCTGTCGCACATCCGCCTGGTTCTGAGCGTCGAGCGCGCGTTCGGAATCAAGCTTGCCGCAGCCGATATTTCCGGCCTCAAGAACGTCGGTGAATTTGCAGATCTGATCAGCAAGCGCCACGCCGCATGATGCAGGTCGGCCCGCATGTCCCGTCCAGAACCCGCTTTGCCGAGAGCGCCCTTCGATGAAAGATGATTTGTACACTGCGCTGGCCTGGTTGCCGCGCCCGCCTGACGATTTCTCCGCGCGATGCCGCACGCTCGTCGAATCGATCGACGATGATCCGGGTGCCGGATTGGGCCGCCGCTTACGCCAACTGGCCAACTGCGCGCTCGGCGAAAATCAGTTGATCAAGCTGGGGCGCGCGATCGTTGCCTTGCAGGGCGCGGGGCGCACGCTCGCGCCGCTCACGCCGTTCCGGCTCGGGCTGGTCGGCAACGGCACGCTCGATCATCTCGTGTTGCCGCTCGTCGCCAGCGCCGCGCGTCATGGCGTCGCGCTGGAGATCGTGTCGGGGCACTACGGGCAGGTCATGCAGGAAGCCCTTGCGCCGGATTCGACGATCAATCGCGCGCAAGTCGATGCCGTGCTGGTGGCCCTGGACTACCGTGGGTTGCCGCTCAACGCGCAACCGGGCGACGAGGAAGCGGCGCAGCACAGCGTGGCTGCGGCACTGGATCAGATCGATGCACTGCGGGCCGGCTTCAGGCAGCACGGCAATGCGCCGTCGATCGTCCAGACGCTCGCGCCGCCGTCCGACACGCTGTTCGGCAATCGGGATGCGCTGATTGCCGGCACGCCGCTCAATCTCGTCGAACGTTTCAATCGAGCGCTCGCGCAGCGTGTGGCGGAATCGAATGACATCCTGTTCGACGTTGCGCATGTCGCGGGGACGGTCGGACTGGCGAACTGGCATTCGCCCGCCCAATGGAATCTGGCCAAGTATCCGTTTGCCGGCGACTACGTGCCGCTCTATGCGGATCACGTGGGCCGGCTGCTGGGCGCGGCGCGCGGCAAGAGCCGGCGTGTGCTGGTACTCGATCTCGACAACACCCTTTGGGGCGGGGTGATCGGCGACGACTTGCTCGAAGGCATCAAGGTGGCGCAGGGCGATGCGGTCGGTGAAGCCCATCTCGCTGTACAGCAGCTCGCGCTTTCGCTGAGGGCGCGCGGCATCGTGCTCGCGGTGTCGTCGAAGAACAACGACGATACGGCGCGTCTGCCGTTTCAAAAGCACCCTGAAATGCTGTTGCGTGAGCAACACTTTGCGGTGTTCCAGGCCAACTGGAACGACAAGGCTACCAATATTCGCGCGATTGCCGACGAGCTGTCGCTCGGTATCGATTCGATGGTGTTCCTCGACGACAATCCGGTCGAGCGGAATCTGGTCCGTACGACGTTGCCCGAAGTCGCCGTTCCCGAGTTGCCCGATGATCCTTCGCTGTACGCGCGGACCCTTGCCGCCGCGGGCTATTTCGAGTCCCTCGCGTTCTTGCCGGAAGATCAGAAGCGCGCCGACATGTACCAGGACAATGCGCGCCGCGTGGCGCTGCGCAGTCAGGCCGGCGACATGGATGCGTACCTGCGTTCGCTCGACATGAAGATCGATTTCGCACCGTTCGACGATACCGGACGGGCACGCATTGTTCAGTTGATCAACAAGTCGAACCAGTTCAATTTGACGACGCGCCGCTATACCGACGCGGAGATCCACGCGCTCGAAGGCGACGGGCGGGTTTTCACGCTGCAGGTTCGCCTGACGGATACGTTCGGCGACAACGGCATGATCTCGGTCGTGATTTGCCGGCCCGACGAACGTGCGCCGAGTACCTGGCAGATCGATTCGTGGCTGATGAGCTGCCGCGTGCTGGGGCGCCAGGTCGAGCAGATGGTGTTGCGCGAAGTGCTGCAGCATGCGCGCCAGCGCGATGTCACGCGCGTGATCGGGCGTTACATCCCGACCGACCGCAATGCGCTGGTCAAGGATCATTATGCGAAGCTCGGTTTCGAAGCCGTGAGCGAAGAGCCGGACGGCACGACGGTCTGGGAAATGGCCAGCGACCGCGAGATCGCGCCGGGTCATTTCGCCGTGACGCGGGCGGGTTTCGATACGATTGCTGCCGCCTGAATCATGAAAAACACCGTATCACTCACGTCGTTGCGCGAGACGGATGACGTTGCGGCTTCTCGCAAGCTGCCGCGCCGTGACTATGTATTGCTGCCGTTGATCGTCGTGGCGACGGTGGTCTGCCTTTTCGTTGCCGCCGAATTCGCGACGAGGGCGATCTGGAGCGCGGGTACGCGCGGGGGCGAATGCCATGTGGCCGATGCCAGGGAGGGCATGCGCAACGTCCCGAACTGCACGATGACGGTCAAGACTCCGGAAACGCCGTGGATCACTTACCACTACAACGCTTGCGGTTTCCGCTCGACCGAGGGTTGCGGACCGAAGCCGGCCGGTACGCGACGCGTTGCGTTGCTCGGCACGTCGTTTGCCGAAGGCACGAGCCTCCCGTACGACCAATCGTTCGCGGCGCTGGCGGAACATGACCTGAGCAGGATGTGTGGCGCACCGGTGGAGGTCCAGAATCTCGGTGTCTACGAACTGCCGTTCCGCAAGGTGCTGAACCGGATCGGGCCGGCGCTGGCCTTGCAGCCGGATGCAGCGGTACTCACGGTTGCGCCGTTCGATCTGGAAAAGATCAATCTGCCGGACGTCGCGGATGCGCCCGCGGCTACCGTCGCGCCGGAACCGCGCAGCGACCTGATGGCGCGTGCCAAGGGCTGGCTGAGCGGCAGCCGTGCCGTCGCCGTCGCACAGCACTACATGTTCGAAAATCCGGACATTCAGGTGCCGATGTATCTGAAATACGGCGACAAGGCCGATTTCCTTCGGCCGCCATTTTCGACCGCCTGGCGCGAGCGGCTCGAGACGTTCGACAAAGTGGCCGAAACAGTCGCGGACAGGTTTCGCGCGACGGGCGTGCCGGTGGCGCTGATGCTGATTCCGCAACGGACGCAGGCCGGGCTCCTGGCCGCGAAATCGCTGCCGACGGGCATCGATCCATTGGCGCTCGATCACGCGATGGCCGAAATCGCCGCGAAGCACGGCATGCGCTACATCGATCTGGCTTCGAGCCTGAAGCAGTCGGCGAACCCGGCCGATTACTACTACCCGGTCGACAACCATCTGAACGCCGCCGGCGCGCGCGTTGTCGCGCGAAGCATGGTGACGGCGCTTACCGCCGGCGGGGCACCCGCGTTGTCGGCATGCGGGTCACATTGAACCTGGCGGCGCATGACGTCGCCATCGTTTCGAACCGTTTTCAGGCCGTCCGATGAATATTCCATCCTTCCAGTTCTTCGCCTTTGCAGCCGTCGCCGCGCTGATCTTCAACCTGTCTCGCTCGCTGACCTGGCAAAACGCGGTATTTCTCGTCGTCAATCTGCTGTTCCTGGCGACGTTTTCCCGCGATCCGGTCGCGTGGATTCCGTTCGCCGCATTCCTGCTCGTCGGTTATCTGAGCGTCCGGGGCATGCAAACGAAGCAGTGGCTGGCTGCGTTCGCGCCGATCGTTGCGATCGTGATCGCGCTGTTCTTCTGGCTCAAACGCTATACGTTCGTGCCGTCCGCGTTGCTGCTGTCGCACCCTTACGCGACGATCGGCGTGTCCTACATCTTTTTCCGGATGCTCCATCTCATCATCGACGCTCGCAGTCCGGGCCTGTCGGTTCGCGTGACGCCGGTGGTGTATCTGAATTACGTGCTCAACTTCACGTCGCTCGTGTCGGGGCCGATTCAACGCTTTCAGGATTACAGCGTGACGCAGACGAGCGAGCGGCCGGGACCGGATGCAATCGACTACGGCGTCGCGCTCGAGCGCATCATCGTGGGATTCTTCAAGGTGGCGATCGTGTCGGCGGCACTGTCGCACCTCCATCATCAGGCGCTTGCGCAACTGTCGCCGATGCAACCGCTCGGCGAGCGCATGCTGACCGGGCTGGCGATCGCCGCGATCTACCCGGTCTATCTGTATTTCAACTTCTCCGGCTACACGGATGCGGTCGTCGGTGTAGCGCGCTTCTTCGGGATCTCACTGCCGGAGAATTTCGACCGGCCGTTCTCGTCGACCAACTTCATCGGATTCTGGAGTCGCTGGCACATCACGCTTTCCGGCTGGCTCAAGACCTACGTATACAACCCGCTGCTGATGACACTCATGCGTCGCTTTCCGTCGCGCTCACTGGAGCCGTATCTGGGTGTCGTCGCGTTCTTCGTGACGTTCTTCCTGGTCGGCGCCTGGCACGGCCAGACGTCGATGTTTCTGTTCTTCGGTGTCCTGCAGGGCGGGGGCGTCAGCGTCAACAAGCTGTATCAGATCCGCATGACCAAATGGCTTGGCAAGAAACGGTACGTCGCGCTGTGCAACACGCCGCTCTACGCCCATTGCGCGCGCGGGCTGACGTTCACGTTTTTCGCATTCAGCCTGTTGTGGTTCTGGTCGACCTGGAGCGAAATCCAGACTATCGCGACGACGCTCGGCCCGGCGCTCGTCGCGTTCGTATGGCTGCTGGTATTCGTGGGCGCGACGGTGACGCTTGCCTTGCTCAACGCTGTATACGAGCGTGTGACGCAAGGCGGCATGGCCGGACTGTTCCTGTCGCGTTACGCCCGTACCTCGTGGTGCACGGTATTGGCGGTCGTGACCGTGCTGGTGCTGGTCATTTCCGATTCGCCCGCGCCGGACATCGTCTACAAGACTTTCTGACCCGCGGCGGCGGCACGGCGATCGTAGGGTGCCGGGTCGCCGGAAACGTGAAGTGTGCGCCGACGCGCGCCGAACCTGCAAGATCGATATTTCCCGGAGCCACTCACTTTCATGGCCAGTCACAAGCAGAAGTTCGAAATCCTGGACGGCTTGCGAGGCATCGCTGCGATAAGCGTGATGTTCATGCATTTCCTGCAGGAACTATCGAGCACGATCCTGCAGGGTGCCTATCTTTCCGTCGACATGTTTTTCATGCTGAGCGGCTTCATTCTTTCGTATTCCTATGGTGAAAGATTACGCCAGGACGCATGGCGTGGCGAGTATCTGAAGCGCAGGTTAATACGCCTGTACCCGATGATTTTCATCGGGTTCGCGATCGGCTTCGCGAGCCTGATCGTCATGCAGGCCAATTCGTCCGCCCGGTTCTCATTGGGCAACCTGGCGGCCGCCACCGGCCAGAATTTTTTTCTCGTTCCATACCTCGGTCGCTTTTCGGTGTCGGGTTTCGTCGGCGCGGCGAATCACAGCTTGCCGTCCGTCAATGATCCTGGCGTATTCCCGCTGAATCCACCTGCCTGGTCGCTGTTCTTCGAGTTGTTCGCGAGCGTCATCCTGATCGCGGCAATCAAGATGACCGCGCGGAATCTGTCGAGATGGGCCTACGCCTGTCTCGTCGCATTCCTCGTATATGGGTTCCTTGCCAGTCTCGATAACGCCAAGCTGGCGATCATGATGAACCAGGGCTGGGCGGCGGATAACTTCGTCGGCGGCTTCTTCAGGGTGGGCTACGGGTTCTTGTTGGGCATCGCGATTGGAAAGATGTACGAATCGGATCTTCCGGCGAAGCCGCATTGGTTCGTCGCCAGGCTCATAAAGAACGACTACATGCTGTTTGTCGTTTTCCTGCTGGTCGTCGCGTTTCCGTCGTCGATCAAGGGGATGTATTCAGTGGCTATCCTGCTGTTCGTCGCACCTGCGCTGGTTTACCGGGGGGCCATGCTCGCGCCGAGCGGCAAGACGATTGCAAGGCTCAGCGCGTTCCTCGGCTGGATCTCGTATCCGCTTTATTGCGTGCACTATCCGATCGGAAGGCTGGTGTTCGCGTATGCGCCACAGGCCGACATCCACGTTGTCCGAACCGCGATGATCGCCGCGTCTCTTTCGATCGTGTCCGCCGCCATCCTGGCGAAATTTGTTGAAGAACCGATCAGGTCGTATCTGGGCACGCGCATGTTCGGAAATCATCGGGCCGCCACCGGCAACCCGGTCAACGTCGGGTAAACGGAGCAGTTCGCGCAGCACGCCGGCGTCGTTGTGGCGCCGGAGTGCGGGAGTCGCTTTTACAGCCCCTCGAAGATCTCCGTCATCATCTCGGCGCTTCGGCTCCAGCGATATTTCTCCGCGTGCAGGCTTCCCTTGCGTTTGAGCTCGGCCCTGAGCTCGGCGGAATCGAGCAGGCTCCGCAATTTCTGCGCGATGTCGTCCTGCGAAAACGGATCGCAGTACAGCGCCGCATCGGCACAGACTTCCGGCAGTGCGGCCGATTTGCCGACAACCGCCGGACAGCCGTAGCGCATCGCCTCGAGAGGCGGTATGCCGAAGCCTTCGTAGATCGACGGATAAAGGAAGCACGCTGCGTTCTGATACAGCGCCTTCAATTGCTCGTCGCTGATGTAGCCCACGTACTTGATGTTCGGCTCGGATGCCGAGAGATGATCCTGCTTGCCGAACACGGTGGCGTTCTGCATGCCGACGATGACGAGATCGACCGACGGATCGTCGATCTGCCGGAATGCCGCGATCAGCCGCCCGAAGTTCTTGGTCGGATTCATGCTGCTGACCGCGAGCACGAAGCGGCCGGGCGTCAGCGCATGCTTGGCGAGCACGCTCGCGTCCGCTTCCAGGGCATCGAGATGATCCGCACCGAGCGGCACGACGCTGATCTTCTCCGCGGAGACGCCGCAGTGATGCGCGAGGCGATCCCGCGAGAAATAGGAGTTGGTCAGCACGCAAACGGAGGTTCGCGCCAGGATCCAGAACATGATCCGGTACCACACGCGAAATGGCCGGGAGAAATGCGCGGGCGTGTCGAACACCGCCGCATCGTGCATGTAGATGATCTGGTTGCCGATGAAAATGGATGCCGAATTGCTGAGATTGACGATGCGTCCGCGGCGAGCGAACAGCGGGAGCACCAGCTGCTCCCAGACCACGCCCTTGTAAAAACCGACCTTGACCGTCCTCGCACCGCTTACCTCGACGCCGGGCTGCGGAGGCACCAGCACGGTCACCGGATCCTGAGGCTGAAACTTGATCAGTGCGGCGATCAGCTCGCGCGCGACGCGCTGCACGCCGGTCGTCTTCTGCGTGGTGAATCGGCCGTTGTATACGAGTTGCTTCGGTTTCTTGAAAGCGATCATGTCGATAAGGGGATGTCGAAATCGGAATCAGGCTTTGACGTGATCGGGAACAACCGGCTTGAAGTCGTGCGTGTCGACTCGCGCCCCGTCGGTGTCGAGTCCGTAAAGGGCGTGCCACTGACGGAAGATCGCGTTCATCGAAAATCGCTGAATCGCCCGTTGCCGGGCAGCTGCGCCCATTTCCTCGCGAAGCTGCCGGTCGTCGCGCAGCAGGGTCAGATATGCGGCCATCTCGTCGGCGTTCGACGCGACATAGCCGGTCACGCCGTGAATCACCACGTCGCGATTGCCCACGACATCCGTCACCACGGCCGGTATGCCGGCGACCTGCGCTTCGATCAACGCGACCGGCATGCCTTCCCATCGGGAGGTCTGGACGTAGATATCCAGTTCCGACGTCAGCGCGAGCGCGCGTGCGCGGGTGACCCAGCCGCTGCAGACGACTGCCCGGCGCCGGCCGGGGTCCGGAATCTCGGCGGCATCGCCGCCGATCCAGAGAAACTCGACGTCCGCGCCGTGCAGCGTGTCGGCAAGGCGCACGAATGCTTCATGATTTTTCTGGAACGACGCCCGGCCGCTCATCCCGATGACGACTTTGCGATCGTCGCGCGTTCGACGCGGTGGGATCTCAGCCGCATTGACGCCGTTTTCCACCAGGACTGCCGACTTCGCCCGGACCTTTCCCCGGATCTCGGCGAGTTCGCTGCCGGAGCACGCGACGATGGTTCCGCCGATGTGCGCCGCGATGCGCTCGAAGCTCAGGTAGGCGTACTGCTTCATGCGCGACACGTCGCGGCGCAGGAACGAGAGTCCGTGCGGCGAGTAGAGGACCTTCGCATTCGGGGCGGCGATCCGGGCGGCGATTCGCCCCAGCACGCCGGCCTTCGACGAGTGCAGATGAATCGCGGTCGGCTTGCAGTCGCGCAGGTTCCGGACCAGCGCACGCAAGCTCCGCAGATCCTGTTTGACGCTCACCTCGCGCGCCATGTCGACGTACACGAGCTTCACGTCAGGCAGGAACAGCGTTGAAAAATCGGTCGGGGTTTCCGGTCGGATCGAATGCAGAACCGTCACGTCGACGCCGGTCGCCGCGGCATGGTTGGCGAGATGGGTCAGCATCGAAAGCACGCCGCCACCAAACGCTTCGGCGATATGAACGATCTTTTCTTGGGTCATCTTTCGGTCTAGCGATCCGATCGCACATTCATCGCCCGTTGTGACGATGAGCCGCCCGCGAATCGTGTTGTCTCGGTGTCGAGTTCGTTAAACTATGCATTCCTGATTGATAAATGCATGGCTGCCGTGGCCATTGGATCCTGCTGTCGCAGTCACTTGTTCGAGCTGACGAGGCAGCCGGATGGTTTCCGCCGATGGAATATCGGGTCGACGTTGCCGGAGCGTGCCGAACACGACGCAGCGTGACGAACCAATGCCGCGTTCTACGTGTCGGCTCGATTCCTCCGAACATCGGATACCGGCGTTCGACTACGACGACTGGAGACGAGACAACGACGAAATCCGGTCAGTGCGCGTGAATCCACTGGTCCGGATCATTGTGCAGCGCATGCGCGACCCGCTGGGTGCGATGGCTTACCGAAGGCGCGACTCGGCGACGCTATCGAGCGTCGGCGTGATGGCCGGATGACTTCCGCACGCGCGCGAGCGGATTGGAGATATAGCGAATCGCACGGTTGCTGAGCGTTGCCGACGGCAGCAAGCATGCGAGTGACAGCCCGGCCACGGCCGTTTTCTTGGCGGGCCCCCAGAACGGGTTGCGCAGCACGGTTTGCCAGTAGCGCCCGGATTCGCACAGGAACCAGCGCCAGCGCCGCACGAGTGGGGCGTGATAGAGCGTGCTTGCGAAGCGGGCCTTCTCGATCGCGAAGTCGAGCGGCGCGATCGGCAATGCTTCGTGCAGCCGTGTGCCGGCAAGCATGCGCAGCGTCGCCCATCGGCGTTCGGCTTTCAGCGCGCCTGTCGCGGCGTCTTCCGAATTGGTGAGGGCGAGGGCCGGCGTGTCGGCGGACGGGCGCGTCCCCGGCTGCTGATGGACGCGATAGCCGCCGAGCGTTGCATCGATCATGTGTACGGCGCCGAGCAACGCGATACCGTAGATCGCATAGAAATCCGCGCCATGCAGGTTGTCCGGGGTGACGGGTACCGGAAAGATGCGCTTGAGTGCATCGACCCGATACGCGTTGCCCGATGCGGGCGGCGACGGGTACAGCCAGCCCGCGCGCAACAGGCGGCCGCAATCGGTGTCGACGGCCGACTGCGGCACGCTCGCCCCGGTCATTGCACCGTCCTGCGCGATCACGTCGAGCCGGAAATGCACCTTCACGAAGTCGCCGGACGCGAACGCGGCGAGCACGCGGGCCGCGGCGTCGGCATAGAGCAGGTCGTCAGCGTCGAGCAGGATCACGTAGCGCGTCGTGACATGTTCGAGCGCGCGGTTGTATGCGGCGACCTGACCGCGATTCTCCTGGAACACCGCCGTCACGCGCTCGCCGTACGAGCGAATGATGTCGCGCGAATCGTCGGTCGAACCGTCGTCGACGACCAGCACGCGTACACCGTGCGCGCCCTGCGCGAGCGCCGAATCGATCGCGTAGCGCAGGTATGCGCCGTGGTTGTAGTTGCAGATTGCGATGGTCAGGTCGGTCATGAACGGATTCTGGACGAGCGAAGTGCGGACGATCCGGGGGCCCGGCGGGCAGGGTTCGGTGCCCCGGCGCACGGCACGCCGAGACCGCGACGCGGGATCGGGTGCGACCGGTGCTGTCGGGCGATCCCGGCGCACGGTCGCGTCGCATGGTGGCCATGATACGTGTCGCAGACCGGCACTCGGTTCGCGAGCCTACCGTTCCGCGATTCGCTTCATTGGAAGCGCGATGAATCGTCAACGGCATGTCGGATCCGCCGCGCAGACGGGATGTATTGGTCTGTTGACGCACTGAAACGCGGCGGGTTCGAATGATCCAATCGAACGTAGTACACCGCCTGTTTTGGCGGTATCGCGGGCCGACAACTCGGCCGGCATGCAGCGATTCGGGCGCGCCGGCGGACGCGCGCGAAGTCATTCCAGGGAGTCGACTCGACATGCATAGATCACACGGCCCGATTCTTGCGCGTGTGGCGCTTGCCGCGATGTGCGTGGCAGGCGGGCTGGCTTGGCCGGGCAGTGCCGCGGCGGCATCCAGCACGCCTGCGCCTGGTGCGTTTCGTTCGGCTGTACCGGATGCGTACGTTCGTCCCGCTGCGGACGCGGCCGATCAGGCCGACATGCTGCAACATGCGCTGGACGCGTTGCAGCCTGGCCAGCGACTGGTGTTCGCGCCGGGGCGGTATGTGGTCGGCCGGTCGCTGGTCGTGCGGCAGCGGAATGTGGTGTTGTCGGGCTACGGCGCGACGCTGATCGCGACAACCCCCGGCGACCAGACGGTCGAGATGCGCGGCGAGGGTACGACGCTCGTCGGTTTTCGGCTCACCGGAACCGGCACGGCACGCCTCACGACGCCGGAGTCTTCGAAGGTCGAGGTGACGGGGCGCGGCGTGCAGGTGCTCGACAACGTCATCGACGGTGGCGCGGGCGGCGGGATCTTCGTGTTCGGCGGCGCTGACGTCGCGATCGTCGGCAACGAGGTGCTGTCGACGCTGGCCGACGGCATTCACATGACGCACGGCTCGCACAACGTGCTCGTGCAGGGCAACGTCGTGCGCGGGACCGGCGACGACATGATCGCCGTGGTGAGTTACCAGGCGGAAGGCGTGCTGACGCGCAACGTGCTGATTACCGGCAACTCGCTGGAGGGCAACCCGTGGGGCCGGGGCATCACGGTGGTCGGCGGTGCGAACGTCACCATCTCGAACAATATCGTGCGCAACGTACAGGTGAGCTCGGGCATTCTCGTCGCGCAGGAAGACAGCAATCGAACTGCCGGCTCGTCCGACATCCGTATCGAGGGCAACTCGATCGCGGATATCCAGACAGCGACGGGCCGGGCCGATCCTCGTCCGGTCACGCAGCAGGCGGCGATCGAGGTCAGCACGTGGTCGGGTTCGGTGTCGCGCGTGACCGTGATCGGCAACCGTGTGTCGCATGCGCGATTCGACGGCATTCGCCTGTGGGGAAACGTGTCGGGTGTGCGGCTCGCGGACAATCAACTGTCGGGGATCGGCGGAATGCCGGTCCGGGTCGACCCCGCGCACGATTGCGCGACCGGCCGACCGGCGGGGGCGTCGGGAGGGCAGGCGAGGGGCGCGCCGTGTGCGGCCGCGCGTCAGCCGTTGTCGGCGGCAGGTGACGCGATCGGCGCGGATACGTCGTTGTTGCCGCGCGTGCGCGAATCGGTCAGGCAAGCGCGCTGGTCGCAAGGCGGCATCGACTGATCGTGCGTCGGGTGGGCCGCGGTTCGGCGACGCCATGCGGCGAATAGGCGGCCACCCCTTGTTCGCGCGGCGGCGCGCATCGCCATCGCGCACGCCGCCTCGATCCGCATGCGCTTACCGGATGACGTTGCGTTCCGAGGCTTCCTCGTCCGGTTCGCGCGAGGCGATCGACGGGCGCTGCCGCACGCTCTCGACGACCGGCCTTCCATACTGATCATCAAACCGCACGATATCGTCTTCGCCGAGATAATCACCCGACTGCACCTCGATGATCTCGAGCGGAATCCGGCCGGGATTCTCGAGGCGGTGGACCTCGCCGACAGCGATATAGGTCGATTCGTTTTCGCTGAGCAGGAAGGTCTCGTTGCCGCGCGTGACCTTCGCGGTGCCGCGCACGACGATCCAGTGCTCG
This sequence comes from Burkholderia sp. Bp9015, assembly GCF_003853505.1. NCBI lineage: Bacteria > Pseudomonadati > Pseudomonadota > Betaproteobacteria > Burkholderiales > Burkholderiaceae > Burkholderia > Burkholderia sp. Bp9015. The sequence continues at coordinate 409,322 of NZ_QTPZ01000001.1, read as the reverse complement.
GCGCGGTGATAGTGCATCTGCAGCGACAGCCGCTTGCCGGGTTCGACGACGATCCGCTTCACCTGGAACCGCTCGCCGAGATCGATCGAATCGTAGTGGCCCCACGGCCGCTGCACCTTGCGGTGTTCGCTCGCCTGCGGGCGCTGCTCGGTCTTCAGGCGCGCGACGATGTTCTTCACGCGCTGCACGTCGTGCTTGTTCGCGACCAGCACCGCATCGGGCGTCTCGATCACGACGACGTCCTTCATCCCGACGCACGCAATCAGCCGGCCCTCCGAGCGCACGAGACTGTCCTGCGTGTCCTCGAACACGATCGGGCCGCGCGCGACGTTGCCCTGATCGTCCTTCGGCATGATTTCCCAGATCGCATCCCAGGTGCCGACGTCCGACCAGCCTGCGGACAGCGGTACCACGATCCCTTCGATGCCGAGTTCGGGGTGCTCCGCGAGGCGTTCCATGACCGCGTAGTCGATCGAGTCGGACGGGCACGCGTCGAAGGCCGCCGCGTCGATCCGGAAGAACGGATGCTCGGCGGTGCCCGCGCGCCATGCCGCGTCGCAGGCCGCATGGATGTCGGGTGCGAGCGCGCGGATCGCCTTCAGCCAGGTCGATGCGCGCGTGACGAAAATCCCGCTGTTCCACCAGTAATCGCCCGAATGCAGGTAGCGCTCGGCGAGCGCCGCGTTCGGCTTCTCGACGAAGCGCCCGATCGCATAGCCGCCTTGTCCACCGAGGCGGCCGGCGCGCGGTTCGCCGACCTGGATGTAGCCGTAGCCGGTTTCCGCGCGGCGCGGCAGCACGCCGAGCGTGACGACCGCGCCTTCCTGCGCGTAGCGCGCCGCGCGCCCGACCGCTTCCTGGAATGCGGCGACGTCGCCGATCACGTGATCGGCCGGCATGACCGCGAGGATGGGATCGTCCGCGAGCACGCTGGCGTCGAGCGCCGCGAGCGTCAGCGCGGGCGCCGTATTGCGCGCGGCCGGTTCGAGCAGGATGCGGGCGGGGGCCGCGCGCCCGAGCACCTGCGCGGCGCTCATGATGCGATGCTGTTCGCCGCACACCAGCAGCAGCGTGTCGCCGAGCGCCGCGTTCGCGATGCCGTTCAGGCGGCGCGCGGTCGCCGACAGCGGCGATTCGTTCGAGGTCAGCTCGATCAGCTGTTTCGGATACTGCTCGCGCGACAGCGGCCAGAGGCGCGTGCCGGAACCACCGGCGAGTATGACGGGCAGGACGCAGGGCAACTCGGGATCGGGAACCGGGCGAAGGTTGGCGTTCATCGATTAGCTCCGGTATCGGCGGGCAGCCGGTTGTGTACGCGGCCGTCGACGCGCGTGTCCTCGTTGCGCGATCGCGGCGCCGAGACGGTCCGAGACAGCAACTGACGCAGCGCGCCGGCGGCGCGGTCGGCGGGCCGGACGAGACCGACGAACGGCGCGCCCTGTTCGAGATAGGGACCGTAGGCCTTGCGGAATCCGAAACGTTTGTAGAAGGACTGGCGTTGCGCGGGAACGTGCGTGCGCACCGCCACGTCGGGCCATGCGGCCTGCGCGGCCGTGAGCGCACGCTGCATGAGTTGCTCGAGGGTGCGGTCGTCGCGACATGCCTCGCTCGTCAGCACCTTGTCGATCACGACGTCCGGATCGGCGTCGTCGCCGGGCAGCACGCGCGCGTAGGCGACGACTTCCGTCGTGTCGCCCTTGTGCATGCACGCGAACACGTGCAGCGCATGCGCATCCTTGCCGTCGATGTCGAGATACGTATGCGCATCCTCGACCACCAGCACTGCGTTGCGCGAGCGCAGGATTGCATAGAGATCGACGGCGCTCAGATGTTCGAATTCACAACAATGCCATTCCATGATGCGGTCCTCGTGTGAAGCCTTCAGCACGCCGAGCCGCATGAACGCGTTTGTCCGGTGCGGCTCGCCGATGTCCATGATGCGGATGCGGGGCGCGCCGGTCTGTTCGAAAGCATACTCACACTCTCGTTATGCGCGTTTCGTGCGGGCGATGCCGGCAGCGCGAAACGGGCCGTGACGTGAGCGGGGCACTGTGCGGTATCACACAGTGGCCGCATGCCGGCTTTCCCATAATTGATTCGTCGCGATTGTCCGCTGCGAACAGCGCAGCGGGCAGTCCGCATCGAACGCGATTGAAGAATCGGGGGCTGTACTTGAGATTGCGATCGTTCACGGCGGGTCGGCCGCGCATCGCGACCGGCTGCTCGCAGGCCGGCATCCGCCGCATCGTCGATGTCGTCGCGATGCGCGCATCCTTCATCGGGACGCAATCGTTTCGACGCGCCGGCCAACACGCGCATACTTGCGACGGTGCGCTGCCCGATGCTTTCGCGCTGCATGCGGCCCTGCACCAGCACAGTGCCCGTCGCGCCGGCCTGTCGGCAGCGATCATGGGTGGCACGACACGCATGGACGCCATGCTGCATCGCGTCAGGAGACGGACGGCACGACCGGCTGCTTCGTTACGATGTTGTAACGAACACGCGCGGTTCGCCCGCGTTCGATGCGTGATGGCGGCGTCGCACGGGGCGCGCGATTATCCACGGATGAAAACGCTTCCCGGATTATTTGCGCGATTCAAGCGAGAATCGGGGGCAATGGAAGGCGCCGATCTTGCGGAAAAGTGGTATTTGGCACTGATTGACGGGAATGGTCGTGGATAATCAAATCTGAGGCGCTAAACGCGCGCCGCGCGCGCCGGGGCGGCAGCGTAATCGGCTGAATCGATTTTATCTTTTGGTAACAAGGCCATCTCGATACGGGGTGTAGATTCAGGAACGGATGAAATGAGGCCACCATTCCGAAAGCGGGTTGGCGGCCATCCGGTTCAGCATCGGGCGCGGCTGTCGTGTACGACGCGACGCAAATGCGGACGGAAATCCCGTTTGCCGACGCGCTCCGCCTGACGGCGCGTCGTATGAAAGCCGGAACGCCGCGGCTCCCGCGGCCGCGCGTTCCCTTCGAGTTCGATGACAACGAGGCCGGATGACATTCGGCTCGACCTCCGGGGGCTCTCGCCGTGTGCAGTTTCGATCTTCGCCAAAGCTGCGGAAACGCAGCGCGGACAGGTGGCCATGCGCCGCCGGCCGCAGCGCACGCGAACGGTTCGCGGAGTGGAGAAAGTGATGGTTCGCTATGAATATGCCAATAACGCGCGATAAGAGCGCCGGCGGGGAGAGGATTACCGGGCAGCGTCCTCTGATTTACTGGACCCAGTCGCCGTCCGTCATGCTGCGCAAGGAACTCGCGCGACGCGACTGGAAAGTGACGCTCGTCGCGCACGCCAGCGAATTGCGCGATACCTCCGGCGAAATCACCTGCGGCATCCTCGACCTGAGCGGCGGTCACGCCGACGCGATCGGCAGCATCGCGTCGACCTGCGCGTCGATGCGCGACGTCGTGTGGGTCGCGCTCGTCGAGACCGGCCAGACCGCCTCGCCGAACGTGCGCGCGCTGTTGCGCGACTATTGCTTCGACTACATCACGTTGCCCGCGTCGCACCAACGCATTGCCGATACGGTCGGCCATGCGTACGGAATGGAATGCCTGTTCGCGCGCGATCGGGAACGCCTCGAATCGCAGGAGAACGGCATCGTCGGCACCTGCAGCGCGATGCTGCGGCTGTTCGATACGGTGCGGCGCTTCGCGCGCACCGACGCGCCCGTGTTCGTGTTCGGCGAGACGGGAACCGGCAAGGAACTGACGGCCGTCGCGATCCATCGTCATTCGGAACGGCGCAACGGCCCGTTCGTCGCGGTCAACTGCGGAGCGATCCCGCCCCACCTGCTGCAATCGGAACTGTTCGGCTATGAGCGCGGCGCGTTTACCGGCGCGAACGCGCGCAAGATCGGCTACGTCGAAGCCGCAAACGGCGGCACGCTGCTGCTCGACGAAATCGGCGACCTGCCGCACGAGAGCCAGGCGAGCCTGCTGCGCTTCCTGCAGGAGCGCGCGATCCATCGCCTCGGCGGCAGCGACCCGGTGCCGGTCGACGTGCGGATCGTTTCCGCGACGCACGTCGACCTGCGCGAAGCGATGGAAGAAGGGCGTTTCCGCGCGGACCTGTTCCACCGCCTTTGCGTGATGCGCATCGACCAGCCGCCGCTGCGCGCGCGCGGCAAGGACATCGAGCTGCTCGCGCATCACATGCTCGAACGCTTTCGCGGCGACGCGCGCCATCGCGTGCGCGGCTTTTCGACGGATGCGATCACGGCGCTCTACAAGCATGACTGGCCGGGCAACGTGCGCGAACTGATCAACCGCGTGCGGCGCGCGGTCGTGATGACGGAAGGGCGCCTGATCACCGCGCAGGACCTCGAGCTCGAATACTGTCTCGACGCGGCGTCGCCGTCGGTGGCCGACATCCGCAAGTCGATCGAGCGCGAAGCGATCGAAACCGCGCTGCTGCGCACGCGCGGACGCGTCGCCGCATCCGCGCGCGAGCTCGGCGTGTCGCGTGCAACGCTCTATCGCTGGATGGAAGCGTACGGCATCGAGCGGCCGCGCAGCACGGGGTCGTCGGACTGACGCGCGCGGTGCGGCCGCGCGAGCGTGTGCGCGTGCGTGATCCCCGTCCCGCGCCCGCTCGCGTCAGCCGGTCAACGCCGCACGCACGGTTCGCGCGGCGTTGACCGCGCGGATTTCGACGGTCGGTGGCGCGCCGGCGGCAGCATGGCCGCCGGTGTTCGCGAGCGGCACGAGCGCGACACGCGCCGGCGTGCCGGGCGCGAGATCGAACCAGTCGTCGCGCGGCACGAAGCCCGGTGCATCGATCTGCACGTGACGTGCGACGTGGCGCGTGCCGATGTCGACGTGCCACGTGTCGCCGGTGCGCGACACGCATGCCTCGATGCCGGGTTCGCGACGGGCGAACACGGCCGGGTGCGTGCGGGACGGGAAGTAGAACGCCTGCGACAGCAGCGTGCCGTCGTCGGCGCGCAGTGTCGCGACGACGGTATCGTGCTCGCACGGGCCGAAGCGATACGCGTAGGTCCAGTCGAAGAAGCGGCCGAGCAATTCGGCCGAATCGAGCCGCACCGTGTCGTGCGCGGCGATCCGGACCGGAGCGCCGGCACGCGCGAGCGGCGTGCGGCCGTCGCGCAGCGCGACCAGCTCGACGGCCGCCGACAGCGGCGCCGGCCGCTCGTTGATCACGTGCACGTCGAGCCCGTTCAGCCCTTCGTCGACGAGCAGGACCTGCACGGGCTGAAGTACCTGGCGCAGCGCATACCACGCCGATTTCGGCCGATGCGCCGCATCGAGCAAGCCCCATCCGGCGCCCGCCATCACATCCTGGAACTGCCAGACGAGCGCACCCGCGCAGCGTGAGCCGGTGCGCCGCCACTCCGAGAACGTGTCCCGCATCAGTTCCGCGATCACCGCGCGCGATAGCTCGAAGTAGCGCGACGGATCCTCGCGCCGCAGGCGGTCGGGCGCCACGTCGTACAACGTCTGCAGATAATGATCGCGAATATCGTCGAAATCCCACGACGTGCCGGGGTCGCGCGGCACGGCCGCTTTCCACCGCGGCTCGTGCACGCCCGGCCAGCCGAGGCTGGCGAGCATCGCATCGCACGGCACGTTCGCGAACGCGAGGCATTCGCTCGCGAAGCGCACGTCGGCGCGACGCGCGTCGTCGAGCGGGCGAAGGTACGCGCCGACACCGTAATAGTGCGACACGCGCTCGCGCGGCATGAACGGCAGCACGCCGCCGTCGGGCGAGTCGGGGACGTACAGCGCGTCGGGCCGCCGTGCCGCCGCGTGGTCGGCGAGGCGCTCGGCGGTCAGTTCGAGGAAGCGCTGCTTCGGCCCGAGACCCGACATCGCGCCCTGCTGCGCAATCTCGCTGCCGCCGCACAGCACCGCGAGCGACGGCGACGCGCGTACGCGCGTGAGGAACTGCTCGGCTTCGCGACCGACGGCGTCCGCGAAGGCACGATCGTCGAGCGCATAGTCGAAGTTCGCGAACATGAAGTCCTGCCAGACGAGCAGTCCGAGCCGGTCGCACCACGCATGGAATGCGTCGGCCTCGTAGGTCATCGTGCCGCCGACGCGAATCATGTTGAAGCCGGCGTCGCGCGCGTATCCGAGCAGGCGGCCGTAGGTCGCGTCGTCGGCGTGCAGCGCGAGCGGTGCGGCGCTGCTCCAGCATGCGCCGCGCGCGAACACGCGCACGCCGTTGACGCGCAACCCGAACCCCTTGCCGTCGTCGCCAGCGTCCGGTTCGATCGTGCGAAAGCCCGTCGCGCCGAGCGGCCGCCGTTCGGCACCGATGTGCAATGCGACGTCGTAAAGCACCGGTTCGCCATGCGTGTGCGGCCACCAGCGGCGCACGTTCGGCACCGCGACGGTCGCATGGAGCCGGTCGGCGCCGCGGCGTTCGAGCGTCGCGTGGTGCTCGCCGCACGACAGCCGGGCCGCAAACGCCTCGGGCAGCGGCCCAGCGAATGTGAGTGCCGCATCGAGCCAGCCGGTATCGCCGTCGAGGCGCGCGTGCAGGTCGCAATGAACGAGAACGGGACCGTCGGCAGGGTCCAGCACGTCGACGGGCCGCCATGGACCGGTCGGCACGCAGCGCGGAAACCAGCCGGGCATGTGCCCGAGCAGCGCCGTGCGAACGGTGCGCAACGTCGCCGGTTCGGCGAGCCGCGTGCGCCAGCGTGCGCGGCGCGGTGCGCGCACATCGCGCAGGTGCGGCGCGAGGGCGCGGAAGCAGACGGTCAACCGGTGCGTGCCGTCGAGCGACACGGGCACGTCGTGCGCGACGAACATGCTGTCCGAGCGCAGGATCGGCGTGTCGTCGAGCCATGCCTCGGCGAGCGTCGCGAGGCCGTGAAAGCGCAGCACGCGCGGCCCGTGCCCGTGGAGTTCGACGCGATACCAGTGGTCGCGCTCGTCGAGCGACGCGGTATCGTCGGCCCGGCCGGCCAGCGCGAGCGCCTGCGCGACCGTGCCGGGGACGGGGGCGGCGATCCAGCCGTCGGCCGGAAGATCGAGCGGCCCGCGCGCGGCACCCGCGGGCGTGGCGAGCAGCGACCACGCGAGCGCGGCATGCGCGCGCGTCACCGCACCAACGGCACGGCGGCCGCGTCGACGCGCACGGGCGCCGCGTGCTGCAGCGGCGGGGCGATCTGCCGCGCGCAGTCGATCAGGTCCGCGTAAGCCGCTTCGATCGCTTCGAGCGTCGCGTCGCCGCGCTCTTCCTTGCCGCGCGCACACGCCCGCGCCAGCCGGAACTCCAGTACCATCGCCTCGGATGCGATGCGGTCGCAGGCGGTACGAATCTCGGCGAACGGCCCGACGCAGCCGCTCGCCTGCAGCCAGCGCGCGTAATGGCCGAACAGTTCGAAGTTCGCGCCGAGTTGCCGCACCGAATTGAACGAGTACGCGTGGAAGCGTTCGAGCGGGGAATCGGCGAGCGATTTCGCATCGAGCTGCAGCTGGCGCCGGAACGCCGTGACCGGATTGACGACCGGCAGCCGGCGCAGATGCCGCTGCAGCGACGCGAGCGAGACCTCGCACAGCGCGCGCTCGTCGAGCGGTGCGAAACGCCGCTTCGCGCACTCGACGTACGGCGGCAGCGGCATCGGCGAACAGCCGCCGACGAGCCCGTTGTAGTCGAAGTCCTCGGCCACGTAATAGCCGCTGTTGTGGAAGTAGCCGATCTGGCGGCGCGTGCGATCGATCGAGTCGATGCCGATCGTCGTCTTCGTATGCTGCGTACGGTAGCTGCTGCCGCGCGTGTCCGGCAGGAACCACGCGTCGACCTCGACGATCATCAGGTGACCGCGCGCGACCTGCGTCTCGATGTGCTGGTCGAGCGGCTCGTAGATCGAGTGTTCCTGCACGACGATGCCGTACAGCCGCTCCAGTTCGTCGTGCGGAAACTTGAAGAACGTGAACTGGTCACCCTCGAAGTCGAGCGCGATCGTAAACGGCAGCGCCGCGTACGGGTTGAGGCCCCACCAGCGGAGCACCTCGAGCCACATGTCGACATAGCAGTTGGTCTGTTTCCAGACCATCTCCTGACTGTGCAGCGGGTGCGGCCGATAGTGGCGTGCGCGGTGGCGCACGTCCTCGAACGACGCGTCCTCGCCGTCGCGGGACACGAATTTCATCGCGTACCCCACAGCACGTCGCGAACGTCGGCCGGCCATGCGTCGAGGTCGAAACCGTGATGACGGAACAGCGCGAGCGTCAGCCGCTCGAGGCCGAAGCCGACGCAGCCCGTATGCGCGACGTCGCCCGTCGCGGTGCGGATGTCCCACAGCAGCCCGAAGTGATCCATGTGGTAGTTGAAGCTCAGGCACGCGGTCTGGCGGTCGTCGTGCTCGATCGGGATCAGCAGCTCGAACTTCAGGTTCTGCTCGCGCTGGCTGTTCGCGACGATCTTGCCGCCGCGCCCGAAGAACGGATCGTTCGCGAGATCGATCGCGTTCGGCAGTTGCAGCGCCTCGATCATCCGTGTGCCGCGCTCCATCCACGTCGCGCGGAACGAGACGATCTGCTCGGGCGTGCCGATGCGTATGTATTCGCGCATCCGGAACAGCTGCATGCGGGTCGGGTCGAGCGACGGCTCGTGGCGGAAGCAATACGAGAACACGTCGACGATGCGGCCGTCGTCGGGCAGCGCACCGGCGCGCGCGACGACCGGATAGACCGGATAGCAGGCGGCCGGCGTCATCACGACGTAGGTCGGCTTCTGGCTTTCGGTCCAGTCCTCGCCGCGGTCGAGACACTGCAGCAAGCGCTGGTGCCGCTGTTCGTCGCCGCAGAATGCATGCACGCTGCCCGCGAGTTGCGGGAAGCTCTTCATGTATTCGCTGCGCTCGAATTCGGTGCGGCTCATCGCCGGCGGGAAGCGCAGCACTTCGGCCTGCTGGTCGGCGCCGAGGCGCGTGACGAAGGCGTCGAGCGCTTCGACGACGCGCTCGAACCGCTCGCTGCGGCCGAACAGGCCCTGGATGCCGGTCGACACGAGAAGTCCCGCATCGATCAGCTCGTCGCGCAGCGGATTGACGCCCGCGCGGTCGAGCGGCGCGTCGGACGGGGTGGCGGCGGAAGGCACGGAGAGGCGATCGTTCACGAATGTTTCTCCAGCGTCGCGGGACGCAGTGCGAGCAGCAGGCTCGAGGTATTGGCGGCAATGCGGTCGTTGCTGATCATCAGCGGCGCCGCGTGCAGGTCGCGCAGGTGGCGGCCGATGCTGAACGGCGTGCCGTGCTTGTAGCCGGCCATCCCGCAGATCATCATCGCCTGCTGGGCGACTTCGAGCGCGGTCGACGACACATAGGTCTTCAGCGTGTTGATCTCGGCCGCCCAGGCCATGCCGGCCGACCACGAGCGGGGCGACGCGCTGGCATAGAGGCGCAGCACGCTGTCGACGCGGGCCTGCATTGCCTGCATCAGCGCAAGCGATTCGGCGATGCGCCGCGACGCGGGCGACGGCGCACCGTCGGTCTGGCGCGCCTGCGTGCGGAAGAACTGGTGCGCGCGATGGAACGCGTCGCCGGCCACGCCGATCCACACCGCCGCCCACAGGATGTGCGAAACCGGCACCATCGTCTGTTCGGCGATCTGCGCGAACGGCACGGGCAGGCACTGCACGGTCGTGCCCTGTGCATCGAGCACGAAGCCGTTGCTGCACGTGCCGCGCATGCCGAGCGTGTCCCATTCGCCGCGGCGCGTGAGCGTATAGCCGTCGCGCAGCACCGTGACGAGCACCTGCTCGGACGCCGGCGCGTCGGCGTCGCGCCGCGCGGTCGCGAGGATGCCGTCCGCGTAGTCGCCGTACGAGATCGTCGGCGCAGATTTGTGCAGCCGGAATTCGCCGCCGTTGGTCTCGAGCGCGCACTGGCTCGCGCGCAGGTTGCCGCCGACGCCGTCCTCCGACGTCGCCGACGCGAGCAGCCACTGATGGCGCACGAGCTGTTGCAGGAACAGCTTGTGCCAGCCCTGGTCGGCCGCGTGATTGACGATGCAGGCCACCTGGATCTGGTGCATCGCGAACACCATCGCCGACGACGCGCAGGCCTGGCCGAGGATCGAGCATGCCGATGCGACGTCGGCCAGCGACGCGCCGGCGCCGCCGAGCCGGGTCGGGACCATTGCGCTCAGCAGGCGGCGCGCACGCATGGCCTCGATCGCCTCGACAGGGCAGCGCGCGTCCCGGTCGACCGCATCCGCGTGCTGGGCGGCGATTTGCGCGACGGCGTGCGCGGCCTCGTCGAGCCGGCGTGGTTCGTCGTCGGCCGCGAGTTCGGGAAGCAGCGCGCTCATGCGGAATGCTCGGCGCGCTGCAGGGTCGCAATGGTGTCCGCGAGCGCGTCGACGCTGCGGAACAGATTGCGGTTCAGCATCTCGTCGGGAATCTCGATGTTGAACTGCTTCTCGATCGCGAGCATCAGCTGGATCGTATCGAGCGAGGAGAGGCCCGCTTCGTAGAGGTCATCCCCGTCACCGATCGAGTCGATCGCGGCTTCGAGGTGGGCGACGTGCTTGAGGATGGTTCTGATTTCGTTTTTCACGTGCTGCTCCGGCGTGTGAGGTGTCGTCCGCAAGGGCGGACGCGCGCAGCGCGCTGACATCCCCCCGGCAGTCCGGCATCAGTAGACCATTCGCACGCCCGGCGTTCTGTTCGCCACCCTACAATCGGCTGACTCGCGTCGCACGCGTGCGACGACACGCCGTGCGCATCACGCGCGTGCCGCGGCGCTCACGCCCGAGTCGGCCGACAGGATGCGCTTCATCTCGTCGCGCACGATCGCGCGGCAGCCGCACGACATTTTCTCGAGGCCCGCAAGGTCGGCAAGCTCGATCGAGCTCCGGTACTGACGGATCAGGCCGAGTTTCTGGATCTCCCCGGCCGCATCCGTGACCGTCTCGCGCCGCACGCCGAGCATCTGCGCGAGCATGCTGTGGGTGATCTGGATCTCGATGCTGCGCGACCGGTCGTACGCGAGCAGGAACCATCTGCATAACTGATGTTTGAGCACGTGATGTCGGCTGCAGAACGTGATCTGCGAGACCTGGGCCATCAGCAGCCGCACGCAGACGAACACCAGATGGCGAATCACCGGCGACGCGTCGAACGCGGCGGCGAAGATGCGCCGGTCGAGCCGGTAGACGAAGCCGTCGCGGCATGCGACGGCACGGCACGGCATCCGGCCGCTGCCGCCGATCACGTCGTCGCAGACGACGCTCTCGCTGCCGATCTCGGCCACTTCCAGCGTCATGCCGCCGGACGACACGTACTGCAGCGAAATCGCCGTCGTGACGGGCAGGTAGACCGCGGTGAGCATTTCACCCGGTTCGCACAGCACCTGGCCCGATTTCAGGTGAACGAGTTGGAGGTTGGCAATCAGCGTCGCGCGTTCGTCGCGGTCGAGGGCCGCGAGGAACCGGTTGGCGTCGAAGCTGTGGGAAAGCTCGATCATGCCGCTCGCATGGGCGACGGCGTCATTGGCCTGGTGGGTCACGGCGGATCCTCGTAGGGAGCGATCGCACATCGCGCGACGCCATCCACGGGGATTTAGCACGCACGTGCGGATTCGTGTTCATAGAAATTCGAATGCCGATGGCGGAAAAGGCTAGCACGCAATTCAATTCGATAAATTGCGCATTACGTCACTTCACAATGTTTGACGATTTGGGGTAAATGAAAAGGTTATAGGTATTTGAAGATCGTCTTCGTATGAATTAATTGCACTGGAGGGTGAATCGCGAATTCGGTGCTGATCGAGAATCAATCCGGCAACGAAGTGCATCGTACAAGAAAAATATCTAGAATGCATTGAACATTATTTGACAATTTAGATTCGTGGGTATGATTTATTAATTGAATCATGGTGTTGCGTGAGATATGTGCGTTTGATTACAGTGTTGTAAATTAATCCAGCGATTCATATTTGAGACAGTTTCAAACGACCATTCGAGCGTGCGGCACGCCACTCTGGCCCGTTTGAGACATCATGGAAACAATTGAAAACAGGGTGTAAGTTATTGAACGATAAGACTCCCGCGCCGCTGCCGGTTCCACTGCCGGCCCCGCGCTCAATGATCAGTCGAATTGCCGGCTGCGTCCGCGACGCAAGCGGGTGTCCGGAAATGAGACGTTTTTTGCGGTTTTCGACCGGCTATTCGGGGGCGCTAAATCGCAAGTCATTTATATATTAAGGATGGAGCGGGTATTGGCACGTAAATCGCTTATCGAAACGGGCGTGTCGAAACGGGACTGCCGATTCGATCCAGCGGCGAGACGCTGTGGGTCGATTGGATCGAGGGTTGTGGGCCGCAACCCGCGTCGCCGTCCGGGCGCGCATCGCGATAACGAATTCCGCTGACGCGGCTGCATGCGGCGCGGACGATAAAAGGGATACAGACATGCTTCATCTTCACTCGAGCTACTCGGCGAATGCCATCCTCGATGCCCTTCCGGAGGACAGCATCCGTGCCATCGCACCGCACCTCGAACTGGTCCGGATCAAGGCCGGCATGCTCGACCGTGTCGGGGAACCGATGCGCCACCTGCATTTCCCGACCACCGCCATGATGTCGGTGCAGCACCTGATGGAGGACGGAGCGATGGTCGAGGTCGCCGTGGTCGGCCGCGAAGGTGTGGTCGGCCTGGCGACGCTCGTCGGCGGCACCGCGGTATCGAATCGCGTCGAAGTCCGTATCGGCGGGATGGCCTACCGCGTGCCGACCTGCGTGATGCGCTCGGAATTCGAACGTTCGCCGGCGACGTATCGGCTGCTGCTGAACTACTGCCAGGCGACGATGGCGCAGATTTCGCGCAGCGCGTTGTGCAACCGGCATCACTCGGTCAGCGAGCAGTTGAGCCGCTGGCTGCTGCTCGCGCATGACCGGATCGACGGCGACGAACTGGCTGTCACGCAGCAGACGATCGCGAACATGCTCGGCGTGCGTCGCGAAGGCGTGACGGAAGCGGCCGGCAACCTGCAGGAAGCCGGGCTGATCCGTCAGCGTCGCGGCCGCATCACCGTGCTCGATCGCGACGGTCTCGAGCGCCAGGCATGCGAGTGCTACGAGCTGATTCGCGCGGACTATCGCCGGCTGCTCGGCACGCGGGCCGGCACGCGTGCGTTGCCGGTGCGGCCGCGCATGCAGGACCTGCACGGCGGTTTCCCCGCGCACGGTGTGTGACGATGCATGCGATGGCGGGTGGAACGAATGCGATGCGACGCGCCGCGATCGCCGCGGTCGACGTTGCGCTGGTGCTGGCAGGTGCGCTCGCCGCGCAGGCTGCGATGGGGCTCGCGTGGCACGATCTGTCGGACGCGCAGCGCGGCACGGTCGCATTGCTGTGCGTGCTGACCGTCGCGCTGTTGCCGCGCAGCGTGCGCGTGACGCGCGGCGCGGCGTCGCCGCACGACGGCGGTGCCGTGCTGACGCGCACGGTGGTGGCCGTCGTGTGCGTGGGCACGCTGACGGTGGCCGGCACGATGTGGATCATGAACCGCGGCGGCACGGTCACGACGCGCTGGATCGCGCGGACGGTGCTGTCCGGCGACGCGGCACTGCTGCTCGGCAGGCTGGCACTCTGCGTGCTGGCGATGAAGCGTGGCGATCCGCGCACGCGGCAGCGGCGGGTTGCGGTCGTCGGGGCGACCGCTTACGGACGGGTGGCGATCGAGCGCATGCAGCTCGAACCGGCCGGGCCGTTCGCGGCTGCCTGCGTGTTCGACGACGATGCACCGGCCGTGGCCACGACTGACGGGATCGGCGGCGTGCCGGTGATCGACGACTGGGGCGCGTTGCGGCGCATGATCCGCGGCGGCGAGATCGACGAAGTGTGGCTTACGCTGCCGATGTCGCACGAGTCACGCATCCAGCGCATCGTACGCGAACTGCGCGACGAGTTCGTCGAGCTGCGGCTGTTGCCGGACGTGCGGCAGATGGCGGTCGTCGAGCGATCCGCGACCGATGTGCTCGGCATGCCGGCCATCAACCTCGCGACCACGCCGCGTTCCGCGCCGGAACTGTGGGCGAAGTTCGCGTTCGACCGGCTGTTCGCCGGCGCCGTGCTGATTCCGCTGCTGCCGCTGCTCGCGGCGCTGGCGATCGCGGTGAAGCTGTCGTCGCCGGGGCCCGTCTTGTTCAGGCAGCGCCGCAAGGGCGCCGACGGGCGCGAGTTCCATATCCTCAAGTTCAGGACGATGCGCGTGCATCGCGTACAGCCCGGTATCGTGCGACAGGCCTCGCGCAACGATGCGCGCATCACGCCGGTCGGCGCGTTCCTGCGACGCACGTCGCTCGACGAGTTGCCGCAGTTCTTCAACGTGCTGTTCGGCCAGATGTCGGTGGTCGGCCCGCGTCCGCACGCGATCGAACACGACGACTTCTACCGGCAACTGATCGACTGCTACATGTATCGCTATCGCGTCCGGCCGGGAATCACGGGATGGGCGCAGGTGAACGGCTATCGCGGCGAGACGCGCAAGGTCGAGGCGATGGCCGCGCGCGTGAAGTTCGACCTGTTCTACATGCAGAACTGGAGCTTCTGGTTCGACATGAAGATCATCCTGATGACGGTCGTGCGCGGCTTCGTCGGGCGCAACGCATTTTGATGAAGAGGATTGCGAAGTATCGAGCGTCGACTCGTGCTTCCGGCCTCGATACGACGCGTCCCGCAGCCGCGCTTCAGCTGTGCGCCGGCGGCTGAGCGGCTGCCGGCAACGCAGCGGGCGAGACGGCGGGGCTGGCGTCGGGCGCGGCTTGCGCGCTCGACGGCTGGATGGCGTGCTGGATCGTCGGCACGACCATCGTCGGGAACAGGGCCGCAAGGGCCACCCAGATGACGACGCCGAACAACATGACGTTCTCCCGGAAAGCCGCGGATTCGCCGCGCATGCTCTCAATCTACGACGCAACTTTTTACAGGGGATTGATCGACCTCAACGGCGGCTGCGTCAGACGAATGCTGCTCCGCGGGGTTTTCGCATCGGTCCCCGGTTTCTGATGCGCGATGCGGGCGCTGACGCCGGTCAACACACGCGTGTGCATTGGGTTTATGCTGCGTCGAATGCGTCCCGCACTTCATGTGGCCGGACGCGCATCCGGGCACGACGAGCCGGGCATCCCGGGCCGCCGTGCACCGGCGCGACAACCGCGCGCCGCATGCCTCATTGCGCGGAACCCGGAAAAGGAGGGACGGCGATGGCGCTCGATCGAGAACAACGGCAGACGCTGCAGCGACGGCTGACCGAGAGCGAGCTGGCGTTGCGTGCGGAGATCCGGACGAGCGAGGACCAGCGCGCGTCGGAGTCCTATGCGGAGCTTGCCGGCGCGGCGCCGGACGAGGGCGACGAGGCCAATGCCGATCTGTTCGTCGACATGGATCACGCGCTGATCGGGATGAAGCTGGCCGAGTTGCGCGCGATCGGGCGCGCGCAGCAGCGCATGCGCGACGGCAGCTACGGCGAGTGTATCGATTGCGATGCACCGGTCGGCTACGAGCGACTGCTCGCGCGCCCGACCGCCGAGCGTTGCACGCATTGCCAGTCGATATACGAGCGGCGCTACGCGACGACACCGCGCGCATCGCTGTGACGTCGGTGCAGGGGCCACGCAAGCAGCGAGCCCCGCGCGGAACGACACGGGCAATCGGCGCAGGATGACCAACGGGCACCCGCCGCCGTCGACATGCGGCGCCGGGCGGGCCGACGCCGGCACGCCGGCGCACGGCGCCATCCACGTGGAAGGGAGCCACGCCGATCATGCCGATCCACAATGCCGAGTGCGCGGCCGTCTTCACCGAAATCGCCGACATGCTCGAGATCCAGGGCGCCAACCCGTTCCGGGTGCGTGCCTACCGCAACGCGGCCCGTACGATCGCCGACTACGGGCGCGACATTCCGGCGATGATCGAGAGCGGCAGCGATCTCGGCCGGATTCCATCGATCGGTGCCGATCTCGCGGCGAAGCTGCGCGAGATCGCCGCGACCGGTACCTGCGAACTGCAGCAAACGCTGCGCCATGCGTTGCCGGGCGCGATCGTCGAACTGCTCGACGTGCCGGGGCTCGGCGCGAAACGCGTCAAGGCGCTGCATGACGCACTGCACGTCGACTCGCTCGAGCAACTGCGCGTCGAAGCGAAGAGCGGGCACGTGCGCGCGCTGCCGGGTTTCGGCGCGAAGACCGAAGCGCACCTGCTCGACGCGCTCGACGAGCGCCTGAAGCGCGAGCCGCAGCGCTTTCTGCTGCCGGATGCCGCGCAATCGCTGATGCCGTTGCTCGAGCGCTTGCGCAAGGTGGGCGGCGTCGGCGAAGCGGTGCCGGCCGGCAGCTTTCGCCGCTGCCGCGAGACGGTCGGTGATCTCGACATCCTCGTGACCGCACGCGATCCGGCCGCCGTGGCCGATGCGTTCGTCGGCTATGGCGAGGTCGCACGCGTGCTCGCGAACGGCAAGACGCGTTCGAGCGTCGTGCTCGGCAACGGGCTGCAGGTCGACCTGCGCGTCGTCGACGCCGACGCGTTCGGCGCGGCGCTCGTCTACTTCACGGGATCGAAAGCGCACAACATCGCGCTGCGCCGGATCGCGCAGGCCGGCGGGCTGAAGATCAACGAATACGGCGTATTCCGCGGCGACGAGCGGATCGCGGGCGCGACGGAGGCATCCGTCTACGAGGCGATCGGCCTTCACTGGGTGCCGCCCGAGTTGCGCGAGGGCCGCGGCGAGATCGACGCGTCGCGCGTCGGCGCGCTGCCGGCGCTGGTCGAACGCAAGCACGTTCATGGCGATCTGCATGCGCATACCGACGCATCGGCAGGGCGCGACAGCCTGCGCGCGATGGCGGACGCGGCGCGTGCGCGCGGGCTCGCGTATCTGGCCGTCACCGATCGCACGCCGGAGTCCGGCGGCGGCCGTACCGATGCCGACTGGCTCGTACGGCAGATCGACGAGATCGACCGCCTCAATGCGTCATTCGACGACTTCGTGCTGCTGAAGGGCGTCGAGGCGGGCATTCGCGAGGACGGCAGCCTCGATGTGGCCGACGACGTGCTCGGCCGGCTCGATCTCGTGGTCGGCGCGGTACGTGACCGCTTCGACCTGCCGGGCGACGCGCAGACCGAGCGGATGCTGCGCGCGATCGATCACCCGTATTTCACGATCCTCGCGCATCCGACCGGCCGGCTGCTCGGCGAACGCGACGCATGCGAACTCGACGTGCCGAGCGTGCTCGCCGCGGCCGCCGCGCGCCACTGCTTCGTCGAACTCGACGGCGACCCGCGGCGGCTCGATCTGCCGGACGTCTGGTGCCGCGAGGCCGCCAAGGCCGGCGTCGCGGTGGCGATCGGCTCGGACGCGCGGTGCGCGGACGATCTGGACAATCTTGGATACGGTATCGGCCAGGCGCGGCGCGGGTGGCTCACGCGACAGGACGTGCTCAACACGCGCACGCTCGCGCAACTGCGGCCGCTGCTGGCGCGCACGATGGGTGCTAGTGGTGCGAGTGGCACAACCGGCACAAGCATCGCGTCGAAGCGCGGCCGCCCGAAGCGCGCGTGACGGCGCACGTGCGCGCCGTTACGCATGCCGAAGTCAGGCCAGCACGTCTTCCGCCGGTACGTACGGCAGCCCGAGCGCCAGCGCGACGGCCTCGTACGTGATGTGGCCGTCGCACACGTTCAGGCCCGCGCGCAGATGCGGGTCGTCGGCCATCGCGCGTTTCCAGCCCTTGTCGGCGAGCGCGAGCGCATGGCCGAGCGTCGCGTTGTTCAACGCGAACGTCGATGTGCGCGCGACCGCGCCAGGCATGTTCGCGACGCAGTAATGCACGACGCCGTCGACGACGAAGGTCGGCTGCGCATGCGTCGTTGCATGCGAGGTCTCGAAGCAGCCGCCCTGGTCGATCGCGACGTCGACGACGACGGCGCCCGTGCGCATCGTCGCGATCATGTCGCGCGTGACGAGCCGCGGCGCCGACGCGCCCGGCACGAGCACCGCGCCGATCACGACGTCGGCGTCGCGCACGGCTTCGTCGATCGTATGCGCGTTCGAGCAGACGGTCGCGATCCGGTTCGCGAAGACCAGATCGAGCTGGCGCAACCGGCCCACGTTCGTGTCGAGCACGGTGACGCGCGCGCCGAGGCCGACCGCCATCTGCAGCGCACCGGTGCCCACCACGCCCGCGCCGAGCACCACGACGTGCGCGGCCGGCACGCCGGGCACGCCGGCCATCAGCACCCCGCGGCCGCCGCGCGGGCTTTCGAGGTGCGTCGCCGCGACCTGGATCGACATGCGGCCCGCGACCTCGCTCATCGGCGCGAGCAGCGGCAGTCCGCCGCCCGGGCCCGTCACGGTTTCGTACGCGATGCAGACCGCGCCGGACTTCACGAGCGCGGCCGCCTGCTCGGGATCGGGGGCGAGATGCAGATACGTATAAAGAATCTGTCCGCGCCGCAGCATCGCGCACTCGGCCGCCTGCGGCTCCTTGACCTTGATGATCATGTCGGCGCGCGCGAAGAGGTCGCGCGCGTCGTCGCACAGTGCGGCGCCGGCGGCCGTGTAGTCGTCGTCGAGCAGACCGATTGCCGTGCCCGCGCCGCGCTGCACGAGCACGCGATGGCCGTGTCGCGTGAGCTCACGTGCGCCGGCCGGCGTGAGGCCGACGCGGTATTCGTGATTCTTGATCTCCTTCGGCACACCGATCAGCATGAGTTGTCTCCATGGGTATTTGTCATGGTTGTCGTGCCCGGGCGCGCCGCGATCGTCCGATCGTGCGTGCCGGCGAACGGCACGTGTGCGACGGTTGCGCATGCACGGTTCGCGTGCCGTACTGGAATAAGAGGGTAGCGGTGCCCGGAGGGAAGTCAAGCGGCGGCCCGATGCGACGGCGCGCGCACTGCACCGCAACACGCGGCATGGCGTATTGCGACCGGACGTCGCACTGCATGCGGCACGCGGTTTGGGTATCGTCTCGTGTGGCGCGGAGCGGGGCCGCGCGCCGGATTCCTTCCGGCTGGATCACGACACGACGACACGATGAGACAAGGAAGCTTACCGACATGACGGGCGCGTATTTCAGCGTGCCGACGCTTTGTGCGATCGCACTCGTTCACGTCTACTGGGCGTTCGGCGGACAGCTCGGCAAGCGTGCGGCCATTCCGGAACAGGACGGCGTACCGTTGCTGCGGCCGACCGTGCCCGGCACGCTCGCCGTCGCGGCGGCGTTGCTGGCCGGCGCAAGCGCGGTGGCGTCGCGCGCGGGCTGGCTGTGGCAGAACCTGTATCCCGGCGCGATCGCGTTCGCGATCGTTGCGCTCGCACTGATCTTCGCGGTGCGCGCCGTCGGCGATTTCCGCTACGTCGGCTTCTTCAAGCGGGTTCGCGGGTCGCGTTTCGCGCGCATGGACAGCCTCTGTTACTCGCCGCTGTGTTTGGCACTTTCGTTGTCGATCGCGTCGATGCTGTGGCCGTGGTGAGCACTGCGGCGAGCGGGACGGCCGTTTTGCCGCGAGCCAAGCGGTAACGCGCGTCGCGGGCGCCGCATCGGAAAGCACCGAGCGGCGCGGGCACGGCAACCCTGAAAAACGACGGGCGCCGGTCGGGCGACGTCCGCGCGTGCGTCCGGCCCTGCGATCGACGCCGCGGCCGCGCCACGGCTCTTGCGTATTCCGGAAAACGATTTCCTCATTATTGCGATTTTCGATGTAATGAATTGCACCGAACTCTTTGGAAATGGAACCGGTTCCATCTATAATTCGCGGCATTTGTCGCCGGGCCCGAAATGAGGGTCGTGCACGTTGCGCTTGCCGTCGGCCGGCGCGGCGTCTAAGTTGAATAGGCCATGGCGATGAGGGCCAGATGCGGGCGGCAAGCCCGTATTTGTCCGACGATAAGACCCGCGAAGAGGTCGACCCCGCGCGGCTGCCGGAACCGGCGCGCCGCGCGGCTGCATGACGGGCGCCACCGCGCAGTGCGCGGCCGGCGCCTGCATCGAGCTTGCTCGCAACATCGCAAGAAAGGACGGCCGGCCGCGCGCGGCATGGCTGCCGTGTCGGGCATGCCGCATCCGGAATGCGGTTCCCGCATCACGCTCCCCAACGATCAACATCCGACCATGTCCACGCCACCCGACAAACCCAACTCGCGTCGCCGCTTCCTGCGCACGTCGGTCGCGCTCGTGCCGATCGCGTCGGTCGCCGGTTGCGACCTGCGCTCGTCGTCGTCCTCGACCGCGGCCGGCAATGCCTCCACTGCGTCGGCCGGCGCCGAACGCGCGCCGTACAAGCCGACCTTCTTCGATGCGAAGGAGTGGGCATTCGTCCAGGCCGCCGTCGACCGGCTGATCCCGGCCGATGCCGAAGGCCCCGGCGCGCTCGAATCGGGCGTGCCCGAATTCATCGACCGCCAGATGGAAACCCCGTATGCGCACGGCGCGACGTGGTACATGCAGGGGCCGTTCCAGCAGGGCGTGCCCGAGCTCGGCTACCAGCTCAAGCTCGTGCCGCGCGACATCTACCGGCTCGGCATCGCGGCGGTCAACCGCTATTGCGAAAAGGCCCACGGCAAGGCGTTCGCCGACCTCGACTCGCCGACCCGCGACACCGTGCTCGGCGAACTGGAAAAAGGCGGCGCGCAGATCGACGACGTGCCGTCCGCGGTGTTCTTCGGCCTGTTGCTGCAGAACACGCGCGAAGGCTACTTCTGCGATCCGGTGCACGGCGGCAATCACGACATGGCCGCGTGGAAGATGATCGGTTTTCCGGGCGCGCGCGCCGACTTCATGGATTTCGTCAATCAGAACGGCAAGCCCTATCCGTACGGCCCCGTCTCGATCAACGGGGAGCGCACCTGATGGCCGCAGAAAAGAAGCCGCACGTCGATGCGGTGATCGTCGGCTTCGGCTGGACCGGCGCGATTCTCGCGAAGGAACTGACCGAAGCGGGCCTGAACGTCGTCGCGCTCGAGCGGGGCGAGTATCGCGACACCTATCCGGACGGCGCGTATCCGAACACGATCGACGAGCTGACCTACAACGTCCGCAAGAAGCTCTTCCTCGACCTGTCGAAGACGACCGTGTCGATCCGCCACGGCGTGCAGGACACCGCGCTGCCGTACCGGCAGCTCGCCGCGTTCCTGCCGGGCGAGGGCGTCGGCGGCGCGGGGCTGCACTGGTCGGGCGTGCATTTCCGGATCACGCCCGAAGAATTGCGCCTGCGCAGCCACTACGAAGAGCGCTACGGCAAGAAGTTCATCCCCGAAGGGATGACGATCCAGGACACGGGCGTCACCTACGACGAACTCGAGCCGTATTTCGACTTCGCCGAGAAGGTGTTCGGCACGTCGGGGCAGGCGTACAAGGTCGGCGGCAAGGTGGTCGGCGACGGCAACGTGTTCGAGGCGAACCGCAGCGACAACTTCCCGCTGCCCGCGCAGCTCAATACGTATTCGGCGCAGCGCTTCTCCGACGCCGCGAAGTCGCTCGGGCTGCATCCGTACCGGCTGCCGTCGGCGAACACGTCGGGTCCGTACACGAACCCATACGGCGTGCAGATGGGGCCGTGCAACTTCTGCGGCTACTGCAGCGGCTACGCGTGCTACATGTACTCGAAGGCATCGCCGAACCTGAACATCCTCCCGGCGCTGAAGCAGGTGCCGAACTTCGAGCTGCGCTCGAAGTGCCACGTGCTGCGCATGGACCTCGACGACACGAAGAAGCGCGCGACGGGCGTCACCTACGTCGACCCGGCCGGCCGTGAAGTGCACCAGCCGGCCGATCTCGTGATCGTCGCCGCGTTCCAGTATCACAACGTGCACCTGCTGCTGCTGTCGGGCATCGGCAAGCCGTACGACCCGATCTCGGGCGAAGGCGTGGTGGGCCGCAATTTCGCGTACCAGAACCTGTCGACGATCAAGGCGTTCTTCGACAAGGACACCTTCACGAACCCGTTCATCGGCGCGGGCGGCAACGGCGTCGCGGTGGACGACTTCAACGCGGACAACTTCGACCACGGCCCGCTCGGCTTCGTCGGCGGCTCGCCGCTGTGGGTGAACCAGGCCGGCGTGAAGCCGATCAGCGGCATCGCGACGCCGCCGGGCACACCGCAGTGGGGCTCGGCGTGGAAGAAGGCCGTGAAGGACAACTACGCGCACACGATCTCGATGGACGCGCACGGCACGAACATGTCGTATCGCGACGTGTACCTCGACCTCGATCCGACCTATCGCGATTCGTACGGCCAGCCGCTGCTGCGGATGACGTTCGACTGGAAGGACAACGACATCAGGATGGCGCAATACGTGACCGGACAGATGAAGAAGATCGCGGAGGCGATGGGGCCGAAGGCGATCGGCGTGTCGACGCGCGAGTTCGGCAAGCACTTCGATTCGCGCGCATACCAGACGACCCACCTGGTCGGCGGCGCGATCATGGGCACCGACCCGAAGACGAGCGTGCTGAACCGCTACCTTCAGTGCTGGGACGTGCACAACGTGTTCGTGATGGGCGCGTCGGCGCTGCCGCAGGGCATCGGCTACAACCCGACCGGGATCATCGCGGCGCTGGCCTACTGGTCGGCACGTGCGATCCGCGAGCAATACCTGAAAAATCCCGCCCCGCTGGTGACCGTATGAAGAGGACAGTGAACCACCACAACGCCGCGCGCCGGATTTCCCCGCTGCGGCGCGCACTGGCGATCGGCACGGCATGGGCGGCGTTCGGTCTCGCGGGCGGCGCCGCGTTCGCGCAGCCGGTATCCGCGCCCGCCGCGGCTTCGGGCCCGGCCGCCGCACCGGTCGCGCAGTCTGCCGACGCCAACCTCGTCAAGCGCGGCGAATATCTGGCCCGCGCGGGCGACTGCATCGCGTGCCACACCGCGAGCGGCGGCAAGCCGTTCGCGGGCGGGCTGAAGTTCGACACGCCGATCGGCGGCATCTACTCGACGAACATCACGCCGGACCCGAAGACGGGCCTCGGCGGCTGGACGTATGAGGACTTCACCCGCGCGGTGCGCGAGGGCGTGCGCAAGAACGGCGACACGATGTACCCGGCGATGCCGTACCCGTCCTATGCGCGCCTGACCGACGACGACATGAAGGCGCTGTACGCGTACTTCATGCACGGCGTCGCGCCGGTCGAGCACGCGAACCGCGCGGTCGACATCGTGTGGCCGCTGTCGATGCGCTGGCCGCTGACGTTCTGGCGCAAGATGTTCGCGCCGGCGCCGAAGCCGTTCGATGCGGCGCCGTACAGCGATCCGGTGGTCGCGCGCGGCGCGTATCTCGTGCAGGGGCTCGGCCATTGCGGCGCGTGCCACACGCCGCGCGCGGCGACGATGCAGGAACGCGCGCTGACCGACGCGGGCGGCCTCGACTTCCTGGCCGGCGGCGCGGCGATCGACGGCTGGGTGCCGACGAGCCTGCGCGGCGAGCCGCGCACCGGGCTCGGCACGTGGAACGAAACGGAGATCGTGCAGTTCCTGAAGACCGGCCGCACGCTGCGCACGGCCGCGTTCGGCGGGATGACGGACGTGGTCGGCCACAGCATGCAGCACATGAGCGACGGCGACCTGACCGCGATCGCGCGCTACCTGAAGACGCTGCCGCCGCGCGTGCAGGGCGAGCAGCCGCACGTGTACGACGCGGCCGCGGCGAAGGCGCTGCAGACCGGCGACGCGAGCAAGCCGGGCGCCGCCGTCTATCGCGACAACTGCATGGCGTGCCACCGCAGCGACGGCCACGGCTACACGCGCGTGTTCCCGGCGCTCGCCGGCAACCCGGTCGTGCAGGGCGACGATCCGACGTCGCTGATCCACGTCGTGCTGGAAGGCAGCGCGCTGCAGGGCACCCATACGGCGCCGTCGACCTTCACGATGCCGCCGTTCGGCTGGCGCCTGTCGGACCAGGAAGTCGCGGACGTGTCGAACTTCGTGCGCACGAGCTGGGGCAATACGGGCGCGCCGATCACGGCCGCGCAGGTCGCGAAGGTGCGCAAGGGCACGCCGTCGACGCGGCCCGAGCCGCCGCCGGGCGCGCGGTTCCCGCAGGCGTCGCGCTGACGCACGCGGCGGGGTATCCGGCCCCGCCCGATCGATCCGCCTCGCGGCGCCCACCGGCCCGCGGGGCGTGTTCCGCCCGCCCGGGGTTGTACCCCGCACTGGCGTGCCGACGCGTGAATTTTTCGCCGTGGCGCGCCAATTTTTCGCCTCATCCCTTATCCTTCCATTCTTGAACCTTACTAAATCGTTACAAGAACTCGGGAGGGGGGATGCCTCATGACATCAGCCTGATTGCGTTGCTCGCGGCCGGTTTCGGTCTCGCGATGATCTTCGGTTACCTCGCGTCGCTGCTGAAAATGCCGCCGCTCGTCGGCTATCTGCTCGCCGGGATCGTGATCGGCCCCGGCACGCCCGGTTTCGTCGGCGACCTGTCGCTCGCGCAGCAGCTCGCGGAAGTCGGCGTGATGCTGCTGATGTTCGGCGTCGGCCTCCATTTTTCGCTCGGCGACCTGCTCGCGGTGAGGAAGATCGCGCTGCCGGGGGCCGTCGTCCAGATTATCGTCGCGACGCTGCTTGGCGGCGGGCTCGCGCTCACCTGGGGCTGGAGCCTCGGCGCGGCGCTCGTGTTCGGGCTCGCGCTGTCGGTCGCGAGCACGGTCGTGCTGTTGCGGGCGCTCGAGGGGCGCGGGCTCGTCGAGACGGTCAACGGACGCATCGCGGTCGGCTGGCTCGTCGTCGAGGATCTCGTGATGGTGCTCGTGCTCGTGCTGCTGCCGCCCGTCGCGGGGCTGCTCGGCGGCACGCCGCCCGGCGATGCGCACGCGGCCGGCGGCAGCGTGTGGGGCACGCTCGGCGTCACGATGCTGAAGGTCGCCGCGTTCATCGCGCTGATGCTCGTGGTCGGCAAGCGCGTGTTCCCGCGCATCCTGTGGCTCGTCGCCCGTACCGGTTCGCGCGAACTGTTCACGCTGTGCATGATCGCCGCGGCGGTCGGCATCGCGTTCGGCGCGGCAAAGCTGTTCGACGTGTCGTTCGCGCTCGGCGCGTTCTTCGCCGGGATGATGATGCGCGAGTCGGAGTTCAGCCGGCGTGCCGCCGACGAGACGCTGCCGCTGCGCGACGCGTTCTCGGTGTTGTTCTTCATTTCGGTCGGGATGCTGTTCGACCCGAAGGTGCTGCTCGCCGAGCCGCTGCATGTGATCGAGGTCGCGGCGATCGTGCTGATCGGCAAGACGCTCGCGGCGGTCGCGCTCGTGATCGCGTTCCGCTATCCGCTGAACACCGCGCTGACGGTCGGCGCCGGCCTCGCCCAGATCGGCGAGTTCTCGTTCATCCTCGCGGGGCTCGGCCGTGCGCTCGGGCTGTTGTCGGCCGAGGGGCAAAGCCTGATTCTCGCGGTCGCGCTGATCTCGATCGCGATGAACACGCTGCTGTTCGCGATGATCGATCCGGCGCTCGTATGGATCCGCAAGCATTCGGCGTTCGCGCGCAAGCTCGAGGCACGCGACGATCCGCTCGCCGCGCTGCCGATGTCGACGCCGCAGACGCACCTGACCGGCCAGGTCGTGATCGTCGGCTACGGCAAGGTCGGCACGCGGATCGCGCATGCGCTGGACGAGCGCGGGATCGCCTATGTCGTCGTCGAGCAGAATCGCGAGCTCGTCGAGAAGCTGCGCGCGGACGGCGTCGCGGCCGTGTCGGGCGACGCGATCGAGCCGATCGTGCTCGTGCAGGCGCATATCGCGCGCGCCGGGATGCTGGTCGTCACGCTGCCGGACGTATTCGACGTGCGGCAGATCGTCGAGATCTCGCGCACGCTCAATCCGGCGCTGGAGGTCGTGCTGTGCACGAACAGCAGCGACGAGGCCGACCTGCTGTCGAGCGAGGGCATCGGCATCGTGTTCATGGGGGAGAGCGAACTCGCGCGCGGGATGACCGAGCACGTGCTCGGCAGGATGGCGAAGCCGGTGGCGGCCGCGCATTGATGGTTAGCGGCCGGGATCGCTCGGATCGACAGGATCGCTGCGACTGCGCGGATCGCCGGGATTACAGGATTGCGCCGGCCTCTCGGAACGGCGCGTGCGGCGGGTTCTACGTAGCGAATAGCCGATCTCGATCGGTCAGCCGACCTGTTCGCCGCCGCGCCACGCCCCGGCGACTTCACCAACGCCCAGGCGGCTTCAGCCCGCCGCCTTCGTCTGTACGGCCGTGCCGGATTGCGCGGCCGTTTTCACAGGTGCCGACGCCTGTTGCCCGGCTGCCGTCTTTGGTTGCACGGCGGCCTTCGGCGCCACGACCGTCTTTTGCGGCGCGGCAGCCTTGAGCGGCGCATTCGGTGTCGGCTCGACCGGCGCGTCCGGCGGCACGCCGAGCAGCTGCAGCGAGCCGCTCGTGACCGACGAGAACACCGGGCCGGCCACCGTGCCGCCGTAATAACCCTTGCCGCGCGGCTCGTCGATCATCACCGCGACGATCAGGCGGGGGTTGCTCATCGGCGCCATCCCCGCGAACAGTGCGCGGTACTTGCCCTTCGCATAGGTTGCGCCGACCTGCTTGCGCGCCGTGCCCGTCTTGCCGCCGATCCGGTAGCCGTCGACGCGCGCGCGGCGCCCCGTGCCGCCTTCGCCGACGGCCGACTCGAGCATCGAACGGATCGCCGCCGCGGTCTGCGGCGACGTCACGCGATGGCCGCGATGGGCCTCGATCGTCTGCGGGTCGGAACCGTTCCTCAGCAGCGACACAGGGTGCAGCGTGCCGTCGCCCGCATAGGCGGTGTAGGTCTGCGCGATCTGCAGCAGCGACATCGACAGCCCGTAGCCGTACGCCATCGTCGCCTGCTCGATCGGCCGCCAGCGCTTGTAGCCGCGCAGGCGGCCCGACGCGACGCCCGGGAACGTCAGTTCCGGCGCGCGGCCGATCCCGTATTCCTGGTACTTGTTCCAGATCGTTTCGGCGGGCAGGTTCAGCGCAAGCTTCGCGAGCGCGACGTTGCTCGACTTCTGCAGTGCCTGCGAGACGGTCAGCGAGCCGTGGTTCGACGTGTCGTGGATCACGGCCGGGCCGATCTTGTAGGTGCCCGGCGACGTGTTGATGATCGTGTTCGGCGTGACCTTGCGCTCGTCGATCGACAGCGCGACGACGAGCGGCTTGATCGTCGAGCCCGGCTCGAACGTGTCGATCACCGCGCGGTTGCGCAGCTGCTGGCCCGTGAGGCGTGCACGGTCGTTCGGGTCGAAGGTCGGATAGTTCGCGAGCGCGAGGATTTCGCCGTTCTGCGCATCGAGCACGACGACGCTGCCGGCCACCGCGTTGTTCTCGAGCACCGCGGCCTTGAGCTGGCTGAACGCGAGTTGCTGGATCCGCCGGTCGATCGTCAGTTCGATCGTCGCGCCGTGCTGCGCGGGCACGAGCGGGCGCGTGTCGGACACGATGCGGCCGAGCCGGTCGCGGATCACCTCGCGCTGCCCGGACGTACCCGACAGCCGCCCGTTCGCCGCGAGCTCGACGCCTTCCTGGCCCTTGTCCTCGACGTTGGTGAAGCCGACCACGTGCGCGGCCGATTCGCCCTCCGGATAGAAGCGCTTCGAATCGGCGATCTGCGTGATGCCGTCGATTTCGAGCTTGCCGAGCCGGCTTGCGGTCTCGGCGTCGATCTGCCGCTTGAGCAGCACGAACGTACGGTCGTTGCGCAGGCGGCGCTTCACCTCCGCGAGCGGCATGTCGAGCAGCTTCGCGATCTGCGGATAGTCGATTTCGGCGACCTGTTTCGGGTTCGCCCAGATTTCATAGGTCGACAGGCTGACCGCGAGCATCGCGCCGTTGCGGTCGACGATGCGCCCGCGCATCGCGTCGAGCTCGATCGTGCGCTGGTACCGCTTCTGGCCTTCCCCGACATAGAAATCCTGGTTCGCGACCTGCACCCAGAACGCGCGTCCGATCAGCGCGGCGAAACCGAGGGACACCATGATCACGACCAGCTTCGAGCGCCACATCGGCAAGCGCGACGCGAGCATCGGGTGCTTGGTCGCGGCGGCGTACGGATCGGCGGGGTGGGTCTTCTTTTTCACGCGCATGCAAGGGCCGGGTCGGGCCGCCGGACGGGCGGCAAGTCAATCGGAATAATGTGATTGTAATAAATGAGTAAACGTCGTGTGGGGAAACTGTGCTTCGGCCCCGTAAAAGATGCGCGTCGGCGGCCGGGCTTCGGGCGGAAAAGGCGGGATGAAGGCGGGAACGAAGGCAGGAACGAAGGCAGGAACGAAGGCAGGAACGAAGGCAGGAACGAAGGCAGGAACGAAGGCAGGAACGGCGGCGCGGGCATTGCCCGATGTCGCCGCCGAATCGGAATGGCGCGGCGGGTCTTGACCGCGGATGCGACTCAATCAACCCGGCCCCGATTATTTTCGGGACGGAAAAATAAAAACGCCTCGAAGAGAGGCGCCGTTATTTCTGAATATCGAAATGAATATCACGGAAACCGGAATAAACCCGAAAACCGCAGAGGATTGCCGTCAAAAATACCTATCGCGCGACGGAAATGAATTCGTGGTATTCCGGCTCCGCCGTGGAGCGATCGACCGCCTGCAGGCGCCACGCGCCGTCGGGGTGCTCGCCGGCGAGCACCGCGGGACCTTGTTCGCGCTGCATCGCGCTGAACGACAGGCCCTTCAACTGGCACACGGCATTCCCGCTGTCGGCGGCGCAGAGGGCCATCGCGCCTTCCACGTCCCGAACCTTGCCCCAGGCCGGTAGATCGATGCCCTGGTGTGCCTCGCGCGACCACAGCCGCTCGTCGGTATCGACCCACAACACCGCGTACGAGTGCCGGGTTGCCGATTCGCTGCCATTAATCCGGATAGTGAGGCGCATTGGAACGTCTCCTGGAAAGTAGAAAATGACACATTCGACCGATTTGGTTTGGATAGTCTAGATAGACTGCAGTGAAACGCAAGCGATAATCCTCAATAAATCCGCATTGTGTCTATTGGTGTCTCGGATGAAAGGACGTCTGACGATACGCGCGGATTCCGGCCCCGCGCGCAAACGCAGACGACACCGCGATCTGCATGCCGCGGCCTCGCTCCGGGTCTGCCCGGGATATGCGATGACTAGGCCGGGGCGCGTCGATGTGTCGCGCCGAAGCGCTGGCCCGCAGCACGCCGGCGAACCTCCGTCGCAAGCTGCCCGACCGGGCGTTTCACCGATTTGACGAGCCGGCCGGCACGACACACCCCGACATTCGTGCACAAATCCACACACTTTCACGAAACTTTCAGGACAGACTTGCGGACGATCCGGCCCCACACTTGGATTTTCCCGATCCTGCGCCGCGGACGTCCGTCCGTGGCGGGCCGCCGCCTCGTGTCAGAGACGCGATCGACGCGATCGCGGGCCGCAGCCGGTCGGGACTGCCGGGGCGAGCGTCGGCCCCGGCCCGGCCGACCGCCGTGCGCAGCGCCGCGATCCGGGGCTGCCGCGCCGTCCGGCCGATTCTTCGAAGGAGACTATCGTGCTGATCTGGAAAACCGCGTTGTCGCTCAACTGGCGCACGAGCCTCGTGTCGCCGGCCAGCGCACCGGTCGCGGCGGCCAACGTCGGGCGGCTGGTGCTCACCGGCGCCACCGGCTTCATCGGCAGTACCGTGCTGACGGCGCTCGTCAACGCAGGCTTGCTCGAGCGCATCGTGTGTGTCGTGCGCGCCGGGAATCGCGGCCACGCGGTCGCGCGTTTGCGTGAAGCGGCGCTGCGCGCGGGGCTCGCGCCGTACTGGGCATCGCGTCTCGGCGACGCGAACGTGGTCGTCGGTACACTCGGCGACGTGTGGCAGGGCGCCGACGCGCCGCGTCTCGCCGGCGCGACGCACGTGATTCACTGCGCGGGCCACGCGTCGCCGGCCGACGGCAGGCATCTGCGGGCTGACCTCGCCGATTCGCTGCGCTTTGCCGAGCGGTTCGCGCACGCACCGCAACTGCAGCGTTTCGTGTACGTCGGCACCGCTTATGCGCATGCGGGCCGCGGCGGGATCGTTTACGAGGAGATGGCGGGTGCGGCGGCGAGCGACGCGGCGCAGGGCAGCGACGGGCTGCACGGCGCGGTGCTCGCGGCCGGCTACCTGCAGGCGAAGGCGGAAACGGAGCAGCGCCTGCGCGCGCTCGGGCTGCCGCTCGTCGTCGTGCGTCCGTCGCACGTCGTCGGTCACACGGTGCTCGGCACGCGGCCCGCGCCGAACTCGTTCTGGATGTTCCGCGTCGCGCACGCGGCGCGCCGCTTCACGGCACGGCCGATGACGCGCATCGACATCGTGTCGGTCGACGACGTCGCACGCGCGACGATGCTGCTGGCCGTGAAGCCGACGCTGATGCACGACGTGTACCACGTGTCGGCCGGCGACGAGGCGCCGCAGGTCGCGCAGATCGTGCGTGCGATGGACGAGGCGGCCGGCATGACGGGCGCGCCGCGTTACGCCGCGTGTGCGCCGGCCGACCTGCCGTTCGTGGTGCGCGACGTGCTCGGGCGGTCCGATCCGGCGCTCGAGCGCGTGATCGGCCGGGCGTTGCAGCGTGGCGCGGAGTTCGCGACGGTCGATCGCGTGTTCGACAACCGCCGCGTGCGCGACGAAATCGATTTCGAGCCGCTGCCGTTCATCGATTACGTCGAGGAATGCATGCGCACGTCCCGCGGCGTCGCGGTGACCGAACTGATGCGCGGGGCGCTGCACTGACGGCCCGCGCGATCCGCGGCTTGCCGGTTCCCGGGTTCGGGTTCGCCCGCCGCCGCTCGCCGCGGTCCGGCCGCGGCGGGCCCTACGACGCGTTGCCGAGTTCGATCAGCCGGTCGAGCGCGCGGTAGATGTCGTCCAGGCCGTCCTGGCCGAAACGCGCTTCGAGCTGGCGATACTGCTCGTCGATGCGCGGGCCGATTTCGGTCACCAGCTTCCTGCTTTGCGGCGTCAGGCTCACCAGCAGCCGGCGCTGATCTTCCTGCGCGCGTGTGCGCGTGATCAGGCCGTCGCGCTCCATCCGTTCCAGCACGCCGGTGAGGCTCGGGCTGAGGATGCAGCAGCGGCGCGCGATCTGTCCCGCTTCGAGCGCATTCGCCGGCTCGCCGTCGAGCACGCGGATGATCCGCCATTGCTGTTCGGTCAGCGCGAATTCCTTGAGAATGGGGCGGAACAGGCCCATCAGCGTTTCGCGGGCCTCGAGCAGCAGCATGGCCAGGTTGCGATGGTCGAGCGTACGGTTCATCGGGGGTGGGGAATGGACGGGGACGCATCAATCTTAACAGCCCACGGTGCTGAATTTCATGTATCAGGGTAATCGCGGTTGCCAGTGTCCGATTGTTTACTTAAGATGTTAACTATTGACGATGCGCCGCGACGCGCGGCAGGGGAATGACGCATGGAGCTGTCTTGCAGGACCGCCGCGGCGCCGCCGCTGCCGGTCGCCATCGGTACCGTCTACGGTGCGCTGCTCAACGAGCGCGCCGCACTCGACGCGCTCGGCGATGCCGTGCACGCACCGCCTTACGGTCGTCCGCCGCAGGCGCCGATCCTTTACATCAAACCGGCCAACACGCACGCGGCCGATGGCGCGGCCGTCGTGGTGCCCGCGGGCGTCGATGCGCTGGAGATCGGCGCGTCGCTGGCCGTCGTGTTCTCGCGGCGCGCGACGCGCGTGCCGGCCGCGCAGGCGCTCGACTACGTGCACGGCTTCACGCTCGCGAGCGACGTGTCGGTCCCGCATCCCGA
The DNA here is from genome assembly GCF_003853505.1 of Burkholderia sp. Bp9015. Lineage (NCBI taxonomy): Bacteria > Pseudomonadati > Pseudomonadota > Betaproteobacteria > Burkholderiales > Burkholderiaceae > Burkholderia > Burkholderia sp. Bp9015. Next base: position 377,591 of record NZ_QTPZ01000001.1, on the reverse strand, counting down.
TTACTACCGTCCGGCCGTGCGCTTCAAGTGTCGCGACGGCTTCTGCCCGCTGGGCCCGGCGATCGTGCCGGCGGCCGCGCTCGGCGATGTCGACGCGATCGGCCTGACCGTGCGGATCGACGGCGACGCCGTGGTGTCCGCGTCGACCGCCACGCTGATCCGCCCGGTGCGGGAACTGATCGCCGACGTGACGGCGTTCATGTCGTTCGACGCGGGCGACGTGCTGCTGCTCGGCGTCGCGGGTCGCGCACCGCGTGCCCGCGCGGGCAGCACGATCGGGATTACCGCCGCCGGCATCGGCACGTTGCGGCATACGCTGATTGCGGAGGAAGCACGATGAAGACGGCGCGCGTGATCTACAACGGCGCACTGCATGCGGCCGAACCGGCCGGCGACGGCGCGATCCGCCTCGACACGGGCCGCGTGGTCACCGAGGACGTGGTGACGTGGCTGCCGCCCGTCGCGCCGCGCACGACGTTCGCGCTCGGCCTCAACTACGCGGACCACGCGAAGGAACTCGCGTTCAAGGCGCCGAGCGAGCCGCTGATCTTCCTGAAGGGGCCGAACACGTTCATCGGCCACCGCTCGCGCACCGTGCGCCCGGCGGACGCGACGCACATGCACTACGAGTGCGAACTGGCCGTCGTGATCGGCCGCCCGGCGCGCAACGTGAGCCGCGCGCAGGCGCTCGACCACGTCGCGGGCTACACGGTCGCGAACGACTACGCGATCCGCGATTACCTCGAAAACTACTACCGCCCGAACCTGCGCGTGAAGAACCGCGACACCTGCACACCGCTCGGGCCGTGGTTCGTCAGCCGCGACGAGATCGGCGACGCGGGCGACCTGACGCTGCGCACGACGGTGAACGGCCGGGAGACGCAGCGCGGCAGCACGCGCGACATGATCTTCGACGTGCCCGCGCTGATCGAGCACATCAGCAGCTTCATGACGCTCTCGCCGGGCGACCTGATCCTGACCGGCACGCCGGAAGGGCTGGCCGACACGAAGCCGGGCGACGAGGTCGTGACCGAAATCGAAGGAATCGGCCGGCTCGTGAACACGATCGTCGGCGAAGCAGACTACTATCGCGCCGGCTGAGCCCGTCGCCCAAGGAGAGCACATGACCATCAAGCACTGGATCGGCGGCCGTGAGGTCGAGAGCCGCGAGACCTTCACGACGCTGAATCCCGCGACGGGCGACGCGATCACCGACGTCGCGTCGGCCGGCGAGGCCGAAGTCGACGCGGCCGTGCGCGCGGCGAAGGACGCATTCCCGAAGTGGGCGAACACGCCCGCGAAGGAGCGCGCGAAGCTGATGCGCAAGCTCGGCGAGCTGATCGAGAAGAACGTGCCGATGCTCGCCGCGCTCGAGACGCAGGACACCGGCCTGCCGATCGCGCAGACGAGCAAGCAGTTGATTCCGCGCGCGTCCGAGAACTTCAACTTCTTCGCGGAAGTGTGCGTGCAGATGAACGGCCGCACGTATCCGGTCGACGACCAGATGCTGAACTACACGCTGTACCAGCCGGTCGGCGTGTGCGCGCTGGTGTCGCCGTGGAACGTGCCGTTCATGACCGCGACGTGGAAGACGGCGCCGTGTCTCGCGCTCGGCAACACGGCCGTGCTGAAGATGTCGGAGCTGTCGCCGCTGACGGCCGACCAGCTCGGCCGGCTCGCGCTCGAAGCCGGCATTCCGCCAGGCGTGCTGAACGTCGTGCAGGGATACGGCGCGACGGCCGGCGACGCGCTGGTGCGCCATCCGGACGTGCGCGCGGTGTCGTTCACGGGCGGCACGGTCACGGGCAAGCGGATCATGGAGCGCGCGGGCCTGAAGAAATACTCGATGGAGCTCGGCGGCAAGTCGCCCGTGCTGATTTTCGACGATGCCGATTTCGACCGCGCGCTCGACGCGTCGCTGTTCACGATCTTCTCGATCAACGGCGAGCGCTGTACCGCGGGCTCGCGGATCTTCGTGCAGCGCACGATCTACGACCGCTTCGTGCAGGAATTCGCGCGCCGTGCGAACAACCTGGTGGTCGGCGATCCGTCCGATCAGGCGACGCAGCTCGGCGCGATGATCACGCGCCAGCACTGGGAGAAGGTGACCGGCTATATCCGGATCGGCGAGCAGGAAGGCGCGCGCGTGGTGGCAGGCGGCGCGGACAAGCCGGCCGGCCTCGCCGACCATCTGCGCAACGGCAATTTCGTGCGCCCGACCGTGTTCGCCGACGTCGACAACCGGATGCGCATCGCGCAGGAAGAGATCTTCGGGCCGGTCGCGTGCCTGATTCCGTTCGAGAACGAGGAGGAAGGGCTGCGGCTTGCGAACGACACGTCCTACGGGCTCGCGTCGTACATCTGGACGCAGGACGTCGGCAAGGTGCATCGCCTCGCGCGCGGCATCGAGGCCGGGATGGTGTTCGTGAACAGCCAGAACGTGCGCGACCTGCGCCAGCCGTTCGGCGGCGTGAAGGAGTCGGGCACCGGGCGCGAAGGCGGCGAGTACAGCTTCGAGGTGTTCGCGGAGATCAAGAACGTGTGCATCTCGATGGGTTCGCATCACATTCCCCGCTGGGGCGTGTGACGGGCGCGGGTCGTGGCGCCGCCAGCAAGAACGAACGATACGGAGACTTGAACGATGGGCAAACTGTCCCTCGCCGCGAAGATCACGCACGTGCCGTCGATGTACCTGTCGGAGTTGCCCGGCAGGCATCACGGCTGCCGCGAAGCGGCGATCCGCGGCCACCAGCTGATCGGCGAGCGCTGCCGCGCGCTCGGCGTCGATACGATCGTCGTGTCGGACGTGCACTGGCTCGTCAACGCCGGCTATCACGTGAACTGCAATGCGCGGTTCGCGGGTACGTATACCAGCAACGAGCTGCCGCACTTCATCCGCGACATGCAGTACGCGTATCCGGGCAACCCGGCACTCGGCCGCCTGATCGCGGAGACGGCCAGCGCACGCGGCATCGCGACGCGCGCACACGAGATCGACAGCCTCGAACTCGAATACGGCACGCTCGTGCCGATGCGCTACATGAACGCCGACCAGCACTTCAAGGTCGTGTCGATCGCGGGCTGGTGCATGTGGCATACGCTCGACGAAAGCCGGCGCTTCGGCGAGGCGCTGCTCGAGGCGATCGAGAAGAGCGATTCGAACGTCGCGTTCCTCGCGAGCGGCTCGCTGTCGCATCGCTTCAACGACAACGGCAGTCCGGAGGAATCGATTCACGAGATCAGCCGCGAGTTCTTCCGGCAGGTCGACCTGCGCGTGGTCGAGCTGTGGAAGCAGGGCGATTTCAAGACCTTCTGCGCGATGCTGCCCGAGTACAACACGCATTGTCACGGCGAAGGCGGCATGCACGACACGGCGATGCTGCTCGGCCTGCTCGGCTGGGATCGTTACGACAAGCCCGTCGAGATCGTCACCGACTATTTCGCGAGCTCGGGCACCGGGCAGATCAACGCGATCTTCCCGCTCGCCTGAGCGCCACATCACTTATCCGGAGCGTTGCCATGCCACACATCGTCGTCGAATACACCGCGAACATCCGCGACGACGCGCGCATTCCCGCGCTGCTGCGCATGATCAACGCGACGCTGATCGCGCAGGGCGGCGTGTTTCCGACCGGCGGCATCCGCTCGCGCGCGATCGAGCTGCAGGATTACTGCGTCGCCGACGGCACGGAGGACGACGCGTTCGTCCACGTGACGCTGAAGATCGGCTCGGGCCGCAGCGACGAGACCAAGCAGGCCGCGTGCGACGCGCTGTTCGATGCGATCAAGGCGCATTTCTCGGAGCTGTATGCGAAGCGCTATCTCGCGCTGTCGATGGAGCTGACCGAGTTCAGCGAAAGTGGCTCGTACAAGCACAACAACATTCACGCCCGCTACAAGCGGGCCGGCTGAACCCCATTCCCGATCCGACCATGCTCGAACCCGCCATCATCGACCAGCTCGCGCAGCGTCTGCACGACGCCGAGCGCGAACGCAAGCAGATCCGCCAGATCTCGCTCGACCATCCCGACATCACGATCGACGACGCGTATGCGATCCAGCGCGCGTGGGTCGCCCTCAAGCTCGCGGAAGGCCGCACGCTCAAGGGGCACAAGATCGGCCTCACGTCGAAGGCGATGCAGAACACGTCGCAGATCGACGAGCCCGATTACGGCGCGCTGCTCGACGACATGTTCTTCGACGACGGCGGCACGATCCCGGCCGGGCGCTTCATCGTGCCGCGCGTCGAGGTCGAACTCGCGTTCGTGCTCGGCAAGCGGCTCACCGGCCCGAACTGCACGATCTTCGACGTGTACGACGCGGTCGATTACGTGGTGCCCGCGCTCGAGATCATCGACGCGCGCAGCCAGTCGATCGACCCCGATACGAAGCGGCCGCGCAAGGTGTTCGACACGATCGCCGACAACGCGGCGAACGCGGGCGTCGTGATCGGCGGGCGGCCGGTGCGGCCGCAGGACGTCGACCTGCGCTGGGTCGCGGCGATCATGTCGCGCAACGGCGTGGTCGAGGAAACGGGCGTCGCGGCCGGCGTGCTGAACCATCCGGCCAATGGCGTCGCTTGGCTGGCGAATCGGCTGTCGCGCTTCGACGTCGCGCTGGAGCCGGGGCAGGTCGTGCTCGGCGGCTCGTTCACGCGGCCGTGCGCGGCGCGCTCGGGCGACACGTTCAGCGTCGACTACGGCCCGCTCGGGACGATCCAGTGCTATTTCGCGTGAGGTGAGCGAGCGATGCAGATTCCGTCGAATGTCTTCAAGGCCGCGCTCGAGCGTGGCGACGCGCAGGTCGGGTTGTGGCTCGGCCTCGCGAATCCGTACAGCGCCGAAGTCGTCGCGGGCGCCGGTTTCGACTGGCTGCTGATCGACGGCGAACATGCGCCGAACACGGTGCCGACGATCCTCGCGCAGTTGCAGGCGATCGCGCCGTATCCGTCGCATCCGGTCGTGCGCGTGCCGTGGAACGATCCGGTGATCGTCAAGCAGGTGCTCGATCTCGGCGCGCAGACGCTGCTCGTGCCGATGGTGCAGAGCGCCGACGAAGCGCGCGCGGCGGTGGCCGCGACGCGTTATCCGCCGCACGGGATTCGCGGCGTCGGCAGTGCGCTCGCGCGCGCGTCTCGGTGGAACCGCGTCGGCGACTATCTGCATCGCGCGAACGACGAAATGGCCGTGCTCGTGCAGGTCGAGACGCGTGCCGGGCTCGACGCGATCGATGCGATTGCGCGGGTGGAGGGCGTCGATGGCGTGTTCATCGGGCCGGCCGATCTGGCGGCCGATCTCGGGCACCTCGGCAATCCGGGGCATCCGGACGTGCAGGCGGCGATCGACGGCGCGATCCGGGCGATCAAGGCGGCAGGCAAGGCGCCGGGCATTCTCAGCGCGGATGAGGCGGCGGCGCGGCGGTATCTGGAAGCGGGGGCGTTGTTCGTTGCGGTGGGGGTCGATACGACGCTGCTGGCGCGGAGTGCGGAGCGGTTGGCGGCGCTGTTCAAGGGGAGCGATGGGGAGGTGGTGAAGAAGGGGGATGGGACGTATTGAGCGAAGCGGACGGGATAAGGAATCTGCTGCGCAACCGGGCAGCCCCGGCCGCTGCGCAACTCGACCGGACAGCTGCCCGGTTGGATCGGGCGATGATTTGAATCGCACGGAATACGAGAAATCGGTTTGCGTCATCGCCGCGCATCGCGCCGACCTTATCGTCCCGCTTCCATATACCTTCCCGGCGTCGTCCCCGTCGCCCGCCGGAACATGTCGATGAACGCGCTCACGTTGTCGTATCCGAGATCGAGCGCGATCGTCGTGACCGGCACGCCGTCGGCGATTTTCTCCAGCGCCCGCAGCAGCCGTGCCTGCTGACGCCACTGCGCGAACGTCAGCCCTGTCTCGGCGACGAAGCGGCGGCTCATCGTCCGGGCACCGATGCCGGCCCATGCTGCCCATTCCTCCAGTCGCCGGTTGTTCGCGAGGTTCGTGGCGAGCGCATCGGTGATCTTCATGAGCCGCGGGTCCTGCGGCCGTACCAGCCCCAGTGCCTCTACCTGTGACGACGCGATCTCGTCGAGGATCACGTCGGCAATGCGCGCCTGCGCGGCATCGAGTTCCGCATCGCCCCAGCTTGCCGCGCGCTGCACTGCTTCGCGCAGCAGCGGCGTGGTGCGGATCGCGCGCGGCGCGTCAGGCAACCCCGCGCAGCGCGCTTCGGCGACGAACGCCGACCAGCCGGAAATCGGCCCGAACGAGCGCAGCGAATGCCGGCAATGCGGCGGAATCCAGATCGCATGAATCGCCGGTACGACCCAGTCCTGGTCGTCGAGGCCGATCGACACCACGCCGCTCAGTGCGCCGACGAGCTGGCCGCGCGCGTGCGCATGCGGCGGCGTGATGCGCGGGTCGCGCTGCGACAGCACGGCGGCGACGACGAACGGGCCGTCGTCGGACGTGACGAATCGGGCGGGCAGGAGTGGATCGGTCATGGCCGGATTTCAGTATCGAATGACTGTTATACCGGAGATCGGCCGGCTGCGCACGCCTAAACTGCGTCCATCGATGACAACCGGAGTACGACGCGATGCGAGCCGAACAGATGCTTCCCGACCATGCCGACCGGATCAAGGCCGGCGGAACGACGATCCGCAAGGGCACCGTCGGCGCGTTCCTGGTCAATGCGCGCGTGCTGACCGATCCGGATGCGGCGCCCGCCGAGCGCGCCCGTGCCGAAGCCGACGCGCTCGACGCATTGCCCGCGCTGCGTGCGCTCGGCCTGTTCGACGTGCTGGAAGTGCGCGATCCAGCACTGCGCGCGTGGCTCGACGCACGCTGATACACGACGGAACCGTCGATCGAGATCCATCAATCAAGGAGTCGGCATGAAAGCAGCAGTCGTGACGGGCGCCGGCGAGCGCCCCGTTCATATGGAGTTCGAAGCGCCGCATGCGATACCCGGCCACCGTCTGATCGACGTGACGGCGTCCGCGTTGAGCCGTCTTGCGCAGGCGCGCGCGGCGGGCACGCACTATTCGTCCGGCGGCGGCTATCCGTTCGTCGTCGGCGTCGACGGCGTGGGGCGCGGCGACGACGGCCGGCGCGTCTATTTCTTCGGCGCGCCCGCGCCGTTCGGTGCGATGGCCGAATGCACGATCGTGCCCGACGCGCAGTGCGTGCCGCTGCCGGACGACCTCGACGACGTGGCGGCCGCCGCGATCGCGATTCCCGGCATGTCGTCCTGGGCCGCGCTGACCGAGCGTGCGCGGCTGGTCGCGGGCGAAACGGTGCTTGTCAACGGCGCGACGGGCGCCTCGGGCGGGCTCGCGGTGCGGATCGCGAAGCATCTGGGCGCCGCGAAGGTGATCGCGACGGGCCGCAACGTGGCCGCGCTGGACGCGTTGCTGAACGCCGGCGCGGACGCCGTCGTGTCGCTGCAGCAGGACGACGCGCATCTGGCCCGCGCGCTCGAACCGCATTTCCGCGCGGGTGTGGACGTCGTGCTCGACTATCTTTGGGGGGCGAGCGCGCTCGCACTGCTGATTTCCGCCGCGAAGGCGACGCCCGACGGCCGTCGGTTGCGCTTCGTGCAGATCGGCTCGATCGGCGGCGCGGACGTGCTGCTGCCGGGCGCCGTATTGCGTGCCACCGCGATCGAATTGCTGGGCAGCGGTATTGGCAGCGTGTCGCTGCCGGGGTTGCTGGCTTCGGTGCGCGGCGTATTCGACGCGGCGGGCCCGGCGGGGCTGACGCTCGAAACGCGTACGGTGCCGCTGTCGGCGGTCGGCGAACACTGGGGCGACGCGAACAGTCGGGTGCGCCCGGTATTCACGATGCGCGGCGATTGACCGTCCGCAGGCCGTGGACGTGACGCGATCGGTGCGCGCACCATCGGCAGCCGGGCGTCCACCGTCGCGTTGAGCCGTTCGACGAATGCGAACGTGCAGTGCGAAGACGGGCGGTGGTGCGTACCGACAACGGGCGGCGCGACATGAAAGTCACCCGCCGCCCGCGTCGTCACACTCAGAACCGCTGCTGAATCCCCGCCGTCACGCCGACCTGCGTGGTGCCATACCCGGCGAAATCGCGCGACACGCCGACCTTCTGGTCGTGCTTCGCGATCGCGAACGCGCCGGCCGCATACAGCACCGTGCGCTTCGACAGCGCATATTGCGCCCGAACCGATACCAGCGTCGGGTCGGCATCCGTGCCGCCCTTGATGTTCTGGTGATAGACGGCCGCGATCAGCGAGAACGTCGGCGTGAACTGGTACGACCCGCCGAGCCAGTACATATCGCTCAGCTGGTTCGCCGCCGCGGTGCGAAACGTGCGCTTGTAGTTGCGATAGCCGGCCATTGTCTTCAGGTTGCCGAAGTCGTAGCTCAGGCCCGCGTGAATCCCCTGGATGTAGTTGACGGTATCGGCCGGCGTGACGCTGTCGGCCGCGCCGTTCTGCCGGTCGAACGTGAGCACCGCCGCGAACGGGCCGGTCTCGTAGCCGAGCGCGAAGTCGTATTTCGAACTGGTCTTCACGCTGCCCGGCACGTTGCCGAAGCCATACAGCGCGCCGAACTTGAAGCCGCTGAATTCACCGTCGTAACGCACCGCATTCGACGAGCGCGTGAACATGCCGTCCTTGCGCCCGCCGGTCGCCATCGACGACGACGCCCACGAATAGTTTTGCGAGTAACCCATCGGGTCGAACGGCATCATGTAGTCGTACGTGACGGTGAAGTTGCGGCCAAGCGTCAGCTCGCCCCATTTGCCTTTCAGGCCCACCGTCGCACGGCGCGCGAAGATCGAGTCGGGGCCGTCGTCGGACGCGCCATTCGCGAGATCGATGCCGCTTTCGAGGCGAAACACGGCCTTCAACCCGCCGCCGAGATCCTCGACGCCGCGCAAGCCCCAGCGCGACGTGTTCTTGTTGCCCGACTTCAGCTTGAACGAATTGCCGCCATCCGGTGCCGCATGGCTCGTGTATTCGATGCCGGCGTCCATGATCCCGTAGATCGTGACCGACGACTGCGCGTGCGCGGCCGGCGCGGCGAGACAGGCTGCCGCGGCCGAACCGGTGAGGACTACTGTTCGAATAGAACGTTCTGCGCGTGACTTCATTTTGACGGTGTCTCCTTGGTTGTTGTGGGTTGGTCGAAACGGAAAACGCGTACTCGGTGCGCCATCGGCGGACGCCATGAGGCGTCCGCCGATTCGAGTCGCAAAAGCATGTTGAATGCACGCGCGGAGGCACATGAGCCGCCGCGAAGCGGGTCAGCCGGCTTTCGCGAACGCCCAGCAGTCGTTGGTCGGGAATTCGATCCAGTGCTTGCCGGCCGCGCGCGGCACGTGGCCGAACGCGCGCAGGCGCATCTCGCCGCAGTGGAACAGGTATTCCCAGCGGTCGCCGAGATACATCGACGTGACGAGGTCGGCCTGCAGCCGGTTCGCGCCCGGGCCGTCGGCGACCTGCACGCGTTCGAGGCGGATCACGGCCTGCGCGTCCTGGCCCGGCGCGAACGTGTCGCGGGCGAGCGCCTGCAGCTCCCAGCCGTCGCCGGCGAGCGTCACGCGTTCGCCGTCGACGGCCGCGACGCGCGCGTCGATGCGGTTGTTGCTGCCCATGAATTCGGCCGTGTACAGCGAGCGCGGCGCGCCGTACAGCTCGGCCGGCGTGCCTTCCTGTTCGATGCGGCCGTTGCGCAGCAGCAGGATGCGGTCGGACATCGCCATCGCTTCGGTCTGGTCGTGCGTCACGCAGAGCGCCGACAGCCCGAGCGACACGATCAGCTCGCGCAGCCACGCACGCGCTTCCTCGCGCAGCTTCGCGTCGAGGTTCGACAGCGGCTCGTCGAGCAGGATCACCGGCGGGTTGTAGACGAGCGCACGCGCGATCGCGACACGCTGCTGCTGGCCGCCCGACAGCTGATGCGGAAAGCGCTCGGCGAGGTGGCCGAGGCCGAGCTGGTCGAGCGCGGTCTGCACGCGGCGCTTCTGTTCGGCCGGCGCCACGCGGCGCAGCTTGAGCCCGTAGCCGACGTTGTCGGCGACGGTGCGGTGCGGCCACAGCGCGTACGACTGGAACACGAGGCCGAGCGAACGCTGTTCGACCGGCAGGTCGACGTGCCGCGCGCCGTCGAAGAACACGCGGTCGTCGAGCTGGATGCGCCCGTCGGACGGCTGTTCGAGGCCGGCCACCGCGCGCAGCAGCGTGGTCTTGCCGCTGCCCGACGCGCCGAGCAGGCACACGACTTCGCCGGCCTTCAGTTCGAACGACACGCCCTTGAGGATCGGGTTGGCGCCATAGCTGAGATGCAGGTCGTCGACGATGAGCTTATCCATGAAGTTTCACTCCGAAGCGCAGGGCCACGCCGAGACCGGCGCCGACCATCGCGATGTTGATGACAGAGAGCGCGGCAACCTGGTCGACGGCGCCGGTCGCCCACAGCGACACGAGCAGCGCGCCGATCACTTCGGTGCCGGGCGACAGCAGATAGACGGCGGTCGAGTATTCGCGCTCGAAGATCATGAAGATCAGCAGCCACGCGGCGAGCAGGCCGAAGCGCACGAGCGGCAGCGTCACGTCGAGCGACACGCGGCTGCGCGTCGCGCCGACGCTGCGGCCGGCTTCCTCGAGTTCCGGGCCGACCTGCAGCAGCGCGCTCTGGATGAGCCGCATCCCGTATGCGAGCCACACGACCGTGTATGCGATCCAGATGCTCCACATCGAGTTCTTCAGCTCGCGCAGGCCCGGCACGAACAGGAAGATCCACAGGAACGCGAGACCGGCGAGCAGGCCCGGCACCGCGCGCGGCAGCAGCACGAGGTAGTCGAGCAGTTTCGTCGCCCAGTCGTTGCGGCGATGGCCGGCGAAGGCGACGAGCGAGTAGAAGCCGATCGCGAGCGCACCGCCGATCACGCCGATGCCGAGCGTGTTGACGATCGCGCGCACGAGGTTGTCCTGCTCGAACAGCTCGATGAAGTTCTGCAGCGTCAGCGCTTGGGCGAGCGCGACGCCTTCGCCCCAGTTGGTCACGAACGCGCGCAGCACGATGCCCGAGATCGGGACGATCACCGTCAGCATCAGCCACAGCGCGACGATCGCGAGCGCGACCCAGCGCCATACGCCGAGCGGCAGCACCGTCGCACGGCCGGCCTTGCCCTTCACCGTGACGAAGCGGTTCGCGGTCTTCAGCAGGCGGCGCTGCAGCAGCACGAGCGGGAACGTGATCGCGACGATGCACACCGCGACCGCGGCCATCAGGTGATACGAGGGCACGCCGAGCTTGTTGGTCAGCTTGTACAGGTAGGTCGCGAGCACGAGGTGGCCTTCCGGATCGCCGAGCACGAGCGGCAGCCCGAACACCTCGAAGCCGAGGAAGAACACGAGCACGCCGGCGAACAGCAGCGCGGGCATCGTCATCGGCAGGCTCACGTCGAGCGCGACGCGGAACGGCCGCGCACCCGTCACGCGCGCCGCTTCCTCGACGTCCGAGCCGAGGTTGCGCAGCGCGGCCGACGAGTACAGGTACACGTGCGGCACGTGCGTGAGGCCGACGATCATCGTGATCGCGAAGATCGAGTACACGTTCCAGGGTACGTTATGCACCCCGAACAGTTCCTTGAACCAAACGGAATAGAAGCCGACCGGGCCGGCCGCGACCACGTAGCCGAACGCGAGCACCATCGGCGACACGAACACGGGCGTGAGCAGCAGCGGCTCGAGCCAGCGGCGGCCGGGCAGGTCGGTGCGCACCATCAGGAACGCGAGGATGCCGCCGAGCGGGATCGAGATGAACAGCATGCCGCCGGCGATGATGAACGAGTTCTTCACGGCCGACCAGAAGTCCGGGTCGGTGAAGATGAAGCGGAAGCCTTCGACGCCGAGCGTCTTGTTCGCGTCGAAGAACGGCGCGGACAGCAGGCTCTGGAACAGGATGAAGCCGAGCGGCAGCGCGACCGCGACGGTGAGCACCGCGACGACGATCCAGCGCAGCATGCCGGCGAGCGGCTGCAGGTTGCTGACCTGCAGCGCGGGAATCGCGCCACCCTGGCCGGTGGTGGGCGGAACGGCCGGCGCCGCTCCGCGTGTGCTGGTTGAAAGCATGAGTTCGCCCCTGCGGCCATCCGGATGGCCGCCTCTAGGAAGTCGGTAAGGGGAAGGGGGCCGCCCGCGCGGCGTGCGGCGGGCGGCCGTCGGTCGGCCGAAGCCGATCAGTGGATCAGCTCTTGATCGCCTGCTGCCATTGCTTCAGGAACGCGAGCCGCTTCGACTGGTCCAGATAGACGAGCAGGCCGGTGCCGATCGGGATCGGCTTCAGCGAATCGCCGAGTTCCTTCGTGAGGCTCGCGGCCGACGTTTCGCCGGTCACGTCCGTGCGAATCGCGTACAGGTTCGCCTGGTTCGCGATCAGCGTCTGGCCGCGCTTCGACAGCAGGTAGTCGACCCACAGCTTCGCGGCGTTCGGGTTCTTCGCCTTCTTCGAGATCGTGGCCAGGCGGCTCACGACTTGTGTGTAGTCCTTCGGGAATACGTAGCCGATCGACTTGTCCTTCTTCGCCTTCGCGTACGCATACGAGCCGATGATGTTGTAGCCGATCAGGTTCTCGCCCGACGAGATGCGCTCCATCATCGCGCCGGTGCTCGACTGCAGCTTCGGACCGGTCGCGCCGATCGCCTTCACGAGCTCCCACGTGACCTTCTCGTTCAGGTGCGCGTCCTGCGTCAGCGCGTTGAAGCCGACGCCGGATTTCTCGACGTCGTACGTCGTCAGCTTGCCTTTGAACTTGTCGGGTTGCGACGTGAGCAGCTTGATCAGGTCGGTGCGCGTTTTCGGCACCTCGTTCTCGGGAATCAGCCGCTTGTTGTAGACGATCGCGAGCGGCTCGAACGTCGTGCCGTACGCCTGCTTCTGGTATTGCGCCCATTGCGGCACGTTCGCGCTTTCCGGCGAATCGTACGACGTCATCAGGCCGTCGTTGACGAGCTTGACCTGCAGGTCCATCGCCGAGCTCCACAGCACGTCGGCGCTGGTGCTGCTCGCGGCGTTCTCGCTGATGTAGCGGTTGTACAGCTCGGTGCTGTTCATGTCGTTGTACTCGACCTTCACGCCATACAGGCTTTCGAAGTCCTTGATCAGCGGGCGCACGAGGCCCGTGTCGGTCGTCGAGTAGACGATCAGCTTGCCTTCCTTCTTCGCGGCGTCGACGACACCTTGGTAGTTACCCGGATACCCGGCCGGAACCTGCGCGGTGGCGGCGCCGGCGGCGGTGCCCAGGACGATCGCCAGCGCGGCGGCGAGCTGCTTCGGTGCAAACGGCATGTCTTCCTCCAGTTATGCGTGTGTGTTGTTCGAGTGACGCGGATGTTAATTGCGAGGCACTTTCAGCCTGCTTTCATTTCGGTTCACAATAGTGTCCTTTGTGTCATGGATTTCCCGAGGTCCCCATGCGTGTGCTGCTCGTCGAAGACAACCCGAACCTTGCGCAGTCGTTGAACGACGCGCTGAGTGCCGCGCGCTTCGCGGTCGATCACATGGCGGACGGGGAGGCGGCGGATCACGTGCTGCGCACGCAGGACTACGCGCTGGTGATACTCGATCTCGGGCTGCCGAAGCTCGACGGGCTCGAGGTGCTGCGGCGGCTGCGCGCGCGCCGCAATCCGGTGCCGGTGCTGATCCTCACCGCGCACGGCTCGGTCGAGGACCGCGTGAAGGGGCTCGATCTCGGCGCCGACGATTACCTCGCGAAGCCGTTCGAGCTGACCGAGCTGGAGGCGCGCGCCCGCGCGCTGATCCGGCGCAGCCTCGGCCACGAGCATTCGCGGGTCGAGTGCGGGCCGCTTTCGTATGACAGTATCGACCGCAGCTTCCACCTCGCCGGCGAACCGCTGCCGCTCACGCCGCGCGAGCGCTCGGTGCTGGAGGTGCTGGTCCTGCGCAACGGCCGCGCGATCAACAAGGAGACGCTGTCGGAGAAGATCTTCGGGCTCGACGAGTCGGTCAACGCGGATGCGATCGAGATCTACGTGTACCGGCTGCGCAAGAAACTGGAGAACACCGGTGTCGCGATCGTCACGCTGCGCGGCCTCGGATACTTGCTCGAAGCGAAGGCGGCCGGATGAATCACCGCCGGGCTTGCCTTCTTTGCATGGGGCCGCGGTACGCGCCAAAGCGCTGCGCGGGATCGGCACGTTCGCTGCTTGCCGCGGGCGCGCCAGCCATCCGCGGCCGGCCTGGCAAAGCCGGCCGGCTGCACGGGCGCGGAGCGAGGCCGCACGCGTTTTCCGCCACGCTGGTCGGTGCAGCCCGGCGGGCAGCATGGTGACACGCCCGAACCTGCGCGCGCAGGTCGCGCTGTGGCTGCTGCTGCCGCTGCTCGGGCTGCTCGCGCTCGACTCGTGGCTCACGTACCAGCGCGCGATGAGCGCCGCGCACGTCGCGTTCGACCGCACGCTGTCGTCGTCGCTGAAGTCGATCCGCGAAGGCGTGCGGTTCAACGAGGGCGAGATCGAGGTCGACCTGCCGTATCTCGCGCTCGAAATGTTCGAGTCGGGCGACGGCGGCAAGATCTATTACCTGATCCGCGAGGACAACGGCCGCACGATCACCGGCTATCCGGACCTGCCGCTGCCGCAGGGCGACGGCACGCTGTTCGTCACGCGCTACTACAACGTCGTCTATCGCGGCGAGCAGTTGCGCATGGCCGCGCTGCGCGTGCCGGTGCACGACGTGCCGACCGCGCAGACGCGCATCGTGTGGGTGATGGTCGGCGAGACGATCGAGGCGCGCCAGGCGCTCGCGCGCGAGATCCTGATGGGCTCGCTGCTGCAGGAGGGGCTGCTCGTCGTGCTCGCGCTCGGGATCGTGTGGCTCGGCGTCGGGCGCGGGCTGCGGCCGCTGAACCGGCTGTCGGCGACGGTCGCCGCGCGCAGCGACGGCGATCCGACGCCGCTCGATACCGGCGGCATGCCGAGCGAACTCGCGCCGCTCGTCGAGTCGATCAACCAGTACATCGGCCGCACGCAGCGGATGCAGGTCGCGCGGCGGCGTTTCTTCGCGGACGCGGCCCATCAGCTGAAGACCCCGCTCGCGGCGGTGCAGGCCGGCGTCGAGCTGGCGTTGCGGCCGGACGAGCAGCCGCGCGTGAACGTGCATCTGCGGCGCGTGAACGGCGCGGTGCGGCAGGCCGTGAAGATCGTCCAGCAGCTGCTGTCGCTGTCGCGGCTCGATTCGGACAGCGGCCAGGCGGTCGCGCACCAGCCGGTCGCGCTTCACCGGCTCGCGCGCAGCGTGACGCTCGACTGGTCGCCGGTCGCGCGCGCGCGCGACATCGATCTCGGCTTCGAGCACGAGGCGGATGTCGACGTGCTCGGCCAACCGGACCTGCTCGGCGAATTGATCGGCAACCTGATCGACAACGCGATTCGTTATTCGGGCGACCGCGCGGTGATCACGGTGCGCGTGTCGCGCGATGGCGACCATGCGCGGCTCGACGTGATCGACAACGGGCCGGGCATTCCGGCCGGCGAACGCGACGCGGTGTTCGAGCGTTTCCATCGCGGCAGCAAGACGCAGACGGTCGAAGGCACGGGGCTCGGGCTGTCGATCGTGCGCGAGATCGCGCGCGTGCATCAGGGCAGCGTGACGCTGGCCGATGCGGCGGGAGGCGGGTTGATCGTGACGGTGATGTTGCCGACGGTGCCGGCGGCGGCGCAGTAGAAGGGCTGGTTCGCTTGGTCGCGGAGAATCGCGGCGAATGTGAGCGAATGGCGGCGAGCGGCATCTCCGAGGGAGGGAGGTGGGCGCGCCGGCAACGTCGCGGCGGATGTCTTCGACGCATCGCCCTCGGCGGCGATGCATACGACGCGCCGTCCGCCGCCCCGCTCAGTCGCTCAATCGCCGAATCCGATCTCCGCCTCGAGCGATTGCCCGACCTCCAGCCAGGCTCCCGCGCCTTCGACCACGATCGCATTGATGCCGAAGGTCAGCGCGTCGTCGTAGTTCGGATTCGCGCGATACGTCTGCATCGTGTCGGTCGGCTCGTGCGGCCACGCCGGGTTCGGCGCGCCGGTCACCTGGTCGATCGTCGGCATCGGGCAACGCGTGCACAGCTTCACGAGGCGCAGCCGCACGGGTGTGTCGCCTTCGGCGTCGAGATGCTCGACGAAATCCTCTTCGTACGCATCGAGATCCGACACGACGATGTTCGGGCGGAAGCGGTTCATCGGAATCGCCGGCGCGCCTTTCGCGACGAGCTTCGCGTTCAGGTCGTCGAGCGACGACTGGCCGATCACGAGCAGCGGATAGCCGTCCGCGAACTGCGTGTGCGTGTCGATGTCGCCGGTCCATTTGCGGTTGCAGCCGCGGCGCGCATCCGCGCCGAAGCGCGCGAGCTTCAGCGGCGTGCCGAGGAATTCGGTGAGCCATGCGGCTGTCGCGGCGCCCGTGTCGATCGCGTCGACGGTGTCGCGCCAGACGGTCGCGGCCATCTTCGGCGTGGCCGGCGTCGCGTCGCCGTCGAGCGGCGTGCGGATCTCGGGCATGCCCGGCGCGTTCAGCACGAGCGCGTCGTGCTCGAGCGCGGTGCGGATCAGCGCGAGGCGCGGGTGCGTGCGCTGCGTGATCATCATCCCGTCCGGGGTGGTGATCAGCCAGTGGCGATCGTACGCGAGGCCCGTTTCGAGCAGTTGCGCGCGCGACAGCACGATGCCGGCGCAGGATTTGATCGGGTAGACAAAGAGTTCGGAGATGGCTGGCATGACGCTGGCTGACATGGGCAGGATGGTCGAATCGCGATTGTGCCAGATCGTGCGAAAGCCGTTTGGGCGGTGGCCGGCCGCCGCACGGCCGCGACCGGTCACGCCAGCGGAAAGCCGAGGTCGAAGGTCGTGCGCACGTCGAGCGGCTGGCGCAGCAGCCCGGCCTTCAGGTAGAAGTCGGCCGTGCGCTGCTGCCCGGCGATCACCGTCGCGTCGATCGGCTGCCAGCGCGTGTTGCGGCGCTCGAACTGCAGCTTCGCCGCCGCCGGCGGGATGCCGATGATGCGCGCGAGTGCCGCGGAATACGCGTCGACGTGCCGGTACGACCAGACCTGCGCGCGCACCACCCGTTGCAGGAAGTCGTGCAGCACCTCTCGCTTCGACGCGATCGCCGCGTCGGTCGCCGCGATGTAGCTGAAGCCCGACCACAGGCCGCGGCCGTTGACGAGCACGCGCGCGCGGCCGCTCGTTTCCGCGAGGGCCGTATAGGGTTCCCACGTCGCCCACGCATCGATCGAACCGGTTGCGAGCGCAAGCATCGTGTCGGCCGGCGGCAGGAAGCGGAACGAGACGGCGTCGGACGGCAGGCCGGCCGCGTCGAGCGCCTTCAACGTGACGAAATGGCCGATCGAGCCGCGCGTGGTGCCGATGCGCTTGCCTTTCAGGTCTGCGGCGTCCTTCAGCGTCGCGTCGGGCCGCACGAGCACGGCGGTGCCGTACGGGTCGGACCGGTTCGCGCCGATCACCTTGATGCGGGCGCCCGAGGCGAGCGCGAAGATCACCGGCGCGTCGCCGATCGGCCCGCAGTCGACGGCCGCCGCGTTCAGCGCTTCGGCCAGGGGGGCGGCGGCCGGGAATTCGGTCCATGCGATGTCGTACGCGAGGCCGTTCAGTTCGCCGGCCGCTTCGAGCAGCGCGCGCAGGCCGCCTTTCTGGTCGCCGGCACGCAGCAGCGGCCGCGCGTCCGATTGCGCATGCAGCGTGGCCGGCGCGGCGGCGAGGGTGGCGGCGGCGAGGGCGCTCGCTTGCGCGAGGAAGTGGCGTCGGGTCGGATTCATCGTGAAGTTCGGTTCGTCGGGAAAACGGTTCAGGGATTCAATGCGGGAGCCCGGCCTGCACGTCGCGTACGGGTTCAGCGTCCACGCGCAGCAGCAGCGCGGTCAGCGGATCGACGTTCGCGGCGTCGGCCGGCGCTCGCGCCGCGGCATCGGAGCGGCACAGCAAGTCGTCGGCCGACCAGCCCGCGCTGCCCGGCAACGCGCGCGCCCGCAGCCAGCCGCGCCGGTCGGCAAGCAGTTGCGTGCCGCCGAACGCAGCGGGCGGCACGCCGGCAATCGTCGCGAACGCTTGCCATGCATCGGGCGTCGATGCGACGCAGTTCGCGCGCGTGCCGACCGGCGGTGGCGGCGTGGACGGATCGCCGGCGGTGACGAGCAGCGTCTGCCAGCGCGGGTCTTCCCGAGGCGGCGTGCCGCCCGGCGCGAGCGCGACGATGCGCACACGCTGGCCTTCGCGCCAGCGCTCGAGCGGTTGCGGCGCGGCGCTGCCGCAGCGCACGTCGAGCGCCGGCAGCGGAACGGGCACGGGCCACGCCCCTTCCGCCTGCGCGCCGCTGCCGGCCGACAGCGCTTTCAGGTAATCGAGCACGGCCCAGGTGTCCGCCGGGCCGAGCGTCGCGGCAAAGCCCGGCATCGAAGCCGCGCCGCGCGCGTCGCGCGTACCGTGGCGCATGCGCCAATACAGTTCGCCGTCGAGCCGGCGGGCAAGCAGTGCGCCCGCGAAGGTCGGCGGCCAATGCGCGAGGCTCGCCGCGAGCGGGCCCTCGCCGCGGCCGTCCGCGCCGTGACAGGCTGCGCAATGCTGCGCATACAGATGCGCGCCGCGCATCAGGTTCACGACGGAAAACGCGGCGGGACTGCGCTGGAAACTCGTGGGCGCCGCCGGCGCGAGCCACAGCGACGCCGGCGGCCACGGCGCGAACCACGCGACGGCCAGCGCGGCGATCGCCGCTGCCGCCCGCCACTTGCGCGACACGAGTGCGATGCAGCCGAGCGCCGCGGCGAGCGTGGTCATTGCGACGGCGAATGCAAGCTGTCGCGTGAGCCCCGCGTCGATGCGCAGCGTTTCGAGCGCGATGCGGTGTGCCCAGGGCCACGCGGCCTGTCCGTCGGCATTGCCGGTCAGGCCGATCGCATGCAGCACCCGGGCCAACGCGATCTGTGCGCGATACAGCAGTTGCAGGAACAGGAGTGCCCAGTCGGCGAACGGCGGCGCGTTCATCGGCGCGGCCCTTGCCGCGCACCGGCCATCCTGCGAAAGGCACTGCGCATCTACCAGCTCGCATCGAGTCCGAGATGCCGCAGCGCTTCGTGACGCAGTTCGGCGAGACGCGGGTCGCCGCGATGGCGCGGATACGGCAGGTCGACACGCAGTTCCGCGACGATGCGTGCGGGCCGCGGCCCGAACACGATCACGCGCTGCGCGAGAAACAGCGCTTCCTCGACATCGTGCGTGACGAGCAGCGCGGAGAACCCGTCGCGTTGCCACAGCGCGGTCAACTCGGCCTGCATCGTCAGCCGCGTCAATGAATCGAGCTTGCCGAGCGGTTCGTCGAGGATCAGCAGGCGTGGATCGTTGACGAGCGCGCGGGCGAGCGCGACACGCTGCGCCATCCCGCCCGACAGCTGATGCGGAAACACGTTCGAGAATTCCTGCAACCCGACGCGCGCGAGCGCATCGTCGACGCGATGCTGCGACGTGCGGGCCACGCCGCGCGCTTCGAGGCCGAGCGCGACGTTCGCGCGCACGCGGCGCCACGGGTAGAGCGTCGGATCCTGGAACACGACGATGCGCGACGGATCGGGCCGCTCGATCGGCGTGCCGTCCTGCGCGATCGTGCCTTGCCGTGCGGCGTCGAGGCCCGCGACGAGCCGCAGCAGCGTCGATTTTCCGCAGCCGCTCGGGCCGAGCAGCGCGACGAATTCGCCGGCCGCGACCGACAGCGTGACGTCGTCGAGCACCGGCAGCGGGCCGCCGGGGCCGTCGAACGCATGGCTCACGCGGCGGATGTCGATGCGCGCGCCGCGCGGCGCCGTGGCGTCGAGCGCGGCGGGCGGCGTGGCAACGGACGATTCGAGAACGGCGGCGCTTACCATTTGACGGTTCCTTTCTGCCACGCGAGCACACGGTCGCGCACCGCGAACAGCAGCGCGATCAGCCCGGAAAACAGCAGCGCCATCACGATCAGCGCCGCATACATGTTCACGTACGATGCCCAGCCCTGCGCCCAGCTCAGGTACCAGCCGAGCCCCGACTTGACGCCCATCATCTCGGCGACGACCAGCACCGTGAACGACGCGCTCAGCCCCATGAAGATGCCGACGAACACGTGCGGCAGCGCGGCCGGAATCGCGACGCGCAACACGAGGAAGCGCGCGTTCGCGCCGAGCGTGCGCGCGACGTCGTAGTACTGCCGGTTTACGCTCGCGACGCCCGACCACGTCAGCACCGCGACCGGGAAGCCGGTCGACAGCGCGATCAGGAACGCGGCGGCCGAATAGCTCGTCGGGAAGAAGTAGAACGTGAGCGGCAGCAGCGCGGTGGCCGGCACGGGGCCGAGCACGCGCAGCACCGGATGCACCCAGTAGCCGATGCGGCGCGACCAGCCGATCGATACGCCGACCGCGAACCCGACCGCGACGCCGTACGCAAACCCGAGGGAAAGCAGCTTCAGCGTGTTGCCGGCGCTGCCGGCAAGGCGCGGCCAGTCGTCGGCGTAGACCTCGATCAGCGCCTGCGGCGGCGCGAAGAACGGCGTCGGCAGCCAGCCGGTCTTGGCCGTGACGACTTCCCACACGGCGAGCACGAGCGGCAGCGCGACGAGCCACGGGCCGGCCGGGCGCACGCGGGCGAGCCGCGCACGCGTGGCCGGCACGCGATGGCCGAGCGTCGCGGCGGCCAGCAGCAGCGCGCCGATCGCCCACGCGGCGATGCCGAACGTGTCGGTGTACGCCCAGTCGGTGAAACCGACGACGCGGTTCGGCCACACGTAGGTCACCGCGCCGAGCGCGGCCCACGCGAGCGCCGCGACGACGCCGGTCGGCCAGCTGCGTGCCCGGCGGGCTTCGGCCGCGAGCGTCGCGTCGCAGGCCGTGCACGCGGGACGGGACGCGGCAGTCGCGGGCGCCGCCGCGGTGGCGGCATTGCCCGAGGTGGACGCGGTGCGCGCGGCGGACGCGTGTTCGATCGTCGACATCGCGTCACCCCAGCACGTTCGCATAGACCTGCTGCGCGAAGCGCTGCGGGTCGGTGCTCTTCTTCAGCACGCTGATGCGGCGGAAGTCGTCCGCGTAGAACGCGATTTCCTGCTGCAGGTCGACGTTGGTCGGATGGTGCGAGTAGGTCAGCGTCGCGTACAGCTTGCGCAGGTCGTCGGGGTTGATCTTCGGTGAATACTTCGCGAATGCCTTCGCGGCTTCGTTCGGGTTGTCGTGCGTGTACTCGGTGGCCTGCACGATCGAGCGCGCGAGTGCGGCGGCCGCCGGCCGGTCGTTGCGCACGAGGTCGCCGCGCGCGCCGATCACGCAGCACACCTTGCGCGCATATTCGCCGGACAGGTTCGTCGCGAGTTCGGTGTACGCGCCGTTGCTGCGCTTCTCGAGCAGATAGAGGTTCGGGTCGCCGTCGGCGATGGCCTGGATCTCGCCCTTGTCGACCGCGACGCCGAGCAGGTCGGCCGGATACTGCCGCCACGTGATGTCGCGTTCGGGATCGATGCCGTTCTTCGCGAGCAGGATAGAGAAGAAATGCTTGCCGGGCGCCGCGAGATCGCTGACGCCGACCGTCTTGCCCTTCAGCGCCTGCAGGGTCGTCACGCCCGCGGTCTTCGACCCGAGCAGCCGCACGCAGCCGCCGTGCGAGCTGCCGATGATCTTCACGTCGAAGCCGGCTTCGAGCGGCTTCAGCCAGCGGTGGATCATCCCGACCGCGGCATCGGCCTTGCCGGTCGCGATCGATTCGAGCAGCTGGTCGGTCGATCCGCTGTAGTTGATCAGTTCGACCTTCAGCCCGTTCTTCTCGAAGAAGCCGTTCTCCTGCGCGACGACGATCGGCGTCAGGCAGAACGCGTTCTGGTTCCACGCGAACGTGAGCTTCTTCAGCGGCGGCGCCGACCAGGCCTTGCGGCCGAGCGTGATCGCCGGTGCGGCGAGCGCGGCGGCCCCGGCCGCGCGCAGCAGCCGGCGGCGCTTGTCGTCATGGGCGCCGGTCGGCGCGGGTGCGGTGGTTTTGGTCATGGTGTGGTCTCCGG
Organism: Burkholderia sp. Bp9015; assembly: GCF_003853505.1. NCBI lineage: Bacteria > Pseudomonadati > Pseudomonadota > Betaproteobacteria > Burkholderiales > Burkholderiaceae > Burkholderia > Burkholderia sp. Bp9015. The sequence continues at coordinate 355,531 of NZ_QTPZ01000001.1, read as the reverse complement.
TTCCGGTCGTGCGGCGGGCGCTCAGTCGAGCAGGTCGGGTTCGTCGGCGACGACGCGCGCGAACAGGCTGTCGAACGCGTGCAATGCGCCGTCGGGGCCGCCGATCTGGCCGTGCGTGTGTCGCGCGGTCGCATGATCGATCGGTTGCGGCGTGCCGGCCGCTTCGGCCAGCAGCTGCGTGTGCGCGGCGTTGTCGAGCGCGATGTACCACCACGCGGCGGCCTCGACCGTCGGGCCGGCCGTCAGGATGCCGTGGTTCTTCAGGATCACGCCCTTGTGCGTGGTGCCGTCGGGCTTCGCGAGCGCATCCGCGATCCGCGCGCCTTCGCTCGTATCGACGACCATCCCGGTGAAGTCGTCGAACAGCGCGTGGTCCTCGTAGAACACGCACGCGTCCTGCGTCAGCGGGTCGAGCGGGCGGCCGAGCGTCGACCACGCCTTGCCGTAGGTCGAATGCGTATGCGCGGCCGCGACGAGGTGCGGATGCGCGTCGTGAATCGCCGCGTGGATCGCGAACGCGGCCTTGTTCAGCGGCCGGTTGCCGATCGCGGTTTCGCCGCGCGAATTGACGAGCAGCAGGTCCGACACCTTGATCTGCGAGAAATGCACGCCGAGCGGATTCACCCAGAAGTGGTCGGGCAGTTCCGGGTCGCGCGCGGTGATGTGGCCGGCGAGGCCCGACGCGAAGCCGAAGCGCGCGAACAGGCGGAACGCGGCCGCGAGCCGCTCCTGCCGGTGGCGGCGCTCGGCGGCGACGTCGAAGCGCGGCGCGGGCGGATCGAACCAGAAATGCTGGCGCGGCGTGTCGGCGAGGACGAGGCCCGACGCGGTGCGCACGGGCGAGGACGAAGACAGGACGGCGGACATGGTCGGCATCTCCCCGTGCGTCAGGCCGCGCGGCGCGCCGCGTCGCGTGCCGCGACGGCGCTGCGCACGCGCGGAATCAGTTCGCGGCCGTAGTCGATCGCGTCTTCGAGCGGATCGAAGCCGCGAATCAGGAACGTCGTCACGCCGAGGTCGTAGTAGTCGAGCAGCGCGTCGGCGACCTGTTCGGGCGTGCCGACCAGCGCGGTCGAATTCGAGCGCGCGCCGGTGAGCTTCGCGATCTCGGTCCACAGCCGCTTGTCGACGCGCGCGCCGCGTTCGGCCGCGGCGAGCAGGCGCCGCGCGCCTTCGCTCTGCTGCGGGCCGCCGGTGGCGAGGCCGGCCGCTTCGCGCAGCCGGCGGGTTTCGTCGAGGATCCGGTGCGCGCGCGCCCAGGCTTCGTCTTCGGTCGCCGCGAGGATCGGCCGGAACGACACGGAGAAGCGCACCTGCCGGCCGTGCTTCGCGGCTTCGGCGCGCACGCGCGTCGTCAGGTCGCGCACCTGGTCGAGCGATTCGCCCCACAGCGCATAGACGTCCGCGTGCTTCCCGGCGACTTCCAGCGCCGCTTCCGAGGCGCCGCCGAAGTAGATCGGCACGTGCGGCTTCTGGAACGGCTTCACTTCCGAAAAACCCTGCGTGAAGCGGTAGTGCGCGCCGTCGTGATCGAACGGCTGCGTGTCGGTCCAGATGCGGCGCAGGATGCCGAGGTATTCGTCGGTGCGCGCGTAGCGTGCGTCGTGGTCGAGGAAATCGCCGTCGCGCTGCTGCTCGCTGTCCGAGCCGCCGGAGATGAAGTGCACGGCGAGCCGGCCGCGGCTGAACTGGTCGAGCGTCGCGATCTGCCGCGCGGCGAGCGTCGGCGCGGTGAAGCCGGGGCGATGCGCGAGCATGAAGTGGATGCGCTCGGTCGCCGCGGCGGCGAACGCGATCGTCAGCGTCGCCGACGGGCCGGTCGAGTGGTGCGGGACGAGGATCCGGTCGAAGCCGGCCGTTTCGTGGGCGCGGGCGAAGTCGCGCACGTAGTCGGGGTCGACGACGGGGCCGGCAGGCGGATGGATTTCCGACTGCTTCTGGCTCTGGATCATGCCGATGAATTCGACGCTCATCTGGGTCTCCGATGCAAGGACGGCCCGGCGCGGCCAGCGAGGGCCGGCCGGGCGGGAATGGAGCGCAGATTACCGCCGGGATCATGCGGAACGGAAATAATCAATCCCGAATTGAATATCAGATTTGCATGGTTTGGGCGCGTGTGCGTTGCGCATACGCTATGGGCTCACGATCGGGCCGGACGGGGCGCCGGCTGCGTGTCGAGCGGGGCTTGCGCGCCGGATCAACACGACGGGAGCCGGATCGGCATCGGGTTCGGAAGCAGCGGCTCGGGTCGAAGGCAGAGGTGTGCGGCGGATGCGTGCGCGAGCACCTCGGATCCACGCCACGCGCCCCCGGCGAATCCAGCGCCGATCGCCGCCGTCTCCACGAGCCACCGCCGCCATTCGCCGAGCGATCTTCGCCACGACGTTTTATCCCGTTACCCAGTCACCGAGGGAATCCGTACCGATGTCCGCCAGCCTTGCCGCTTCCTCGCCGCTATCGCAGCTATCGCCGCAGTCGTCCCAGTCGTCGCTGCGCCACCTGCCTGCCGACGATGCGCGCGTTACCGCGCTGCTCGCGCGTCTCGCGCCCGAACTCGCGGCTGACGCCGCCCGCAACGACGTCGACGGCCGTTTCCCGCACGAGAATTTCGCGCGGCTGCATCGCGCCGGGCTGATCGCGCAGGTCGTGCCGCGCGAGCACGGCGGCGCGGGCGCGACGCTCGCGCAGGCGAGCCGGATCGTGGCCGCGGTCGCGCGCGCCGATCCGGCGACCGCGCTGGTGCTGACGATGACCTATCTGCAGCATCGCGCGCTCGGCCGCGCGGACAACCGCTGGCCCGCGCGCCTGCGGCGTGCGGTGTTCGACAGCGCGGTTGCCGACGGCGCGCTGATCAACGCGCTGCGCGTCGAGCCGGCGCTCGGTTCGCCGTCGCGCGGCGGCCTGCCCGAAACGATCGCGCGTCGCGACGGCGACGGCTGGCGGCTGTCCGGCCACAAGCTGTACAGCACCGGCATTCCTGCGCTGCGCTGGCTGGCCGTGTGGGCCCGCACGGACGAACCCGAGCCGCGCGTCGGCGTGTTCCTCGTGCGGCGCGAGCGCGACACGGAAGTCGATGCGCGCATCCGCGTGATCGAAAGCTGGAATCACCTGGGCCTGCGCGCATCGGGCAGTCACGAGGTGGTGTTCGACGACGTGCGGCTGCCCGCGGATCATGCGGTGGACGTGCGCGCGCCCGATGCGTGGGCCGTGTCGGCCGCGAGTCATGCGGATGTCGATGCGCAGGCCGACCAGCAGGCCTGGATGGTCGCGCTGCTCGGCAGCCTCTACGACGCGGTCGCCCGCGCGTCGCGCGACTGGCTGCTCGATTTCGCGACGACGCGCGCGCCGAGCGGGCTCGGTGCGCCGCTCGCGACGCTGCCGCGCGTGCAGGAGGCCGTCGGCGAGATCGAGGGGTGGCTGCATGCGAACCGCGTGCTGCTCGACGAGCACATCGCGCGCACCGATGCGGGCGACCCGCCGACGGTGACGACGAGCGGCCTCGTCAAGCGGACCGTGACGGAACAGGCGATCCGCACGGTCGAGCATGCGTTGAAGCTGTCGGGCAATCACGGGCTGAGCCGCCACAATCCGCTCGAACGCCACTATCGCGACGTGCTGTGCAGCCGCGTGCATACGCCGCAGGACGATGCGATCGCGGTGGCCGCCGGACGGGCCGTGCTCGACGCGGCGGCGCGACGCGCTGCCGCGAACGCGGAAGCGGGCGGAACGTCACGCGACGCGCCGGCATCCGGGCGCAACAGCGATGCGTGAGCGGGGCGGCGGGATGGTGGGCGCAAAGGCCAACGCAAAGGCCGACGCAAACGCAAACGCAAACGCAACGCCGCCGCGCAGGCGCCGTCGCGCGTGGTCAAGCGGCTTCGTCGTGCCCGGCCGCATCCGCCGGCAGCGCAAACGCGGTGCGCGCATGCGCGGCCACGGCCAGGAGCGGCGCCTTGAAGCGCGCGGCGTCCTGCCGGTGCAGCAGCCACAGATCGATCTGCGGCTTGAAATCGGCGAGCGGGACGATGTCGACCGCGTCGCGCAGCGGGCTGCCTTCGACGAGCGGCAGCGGCATCAGCCCGATCCCGAAGCCGTTCGCGACGCTCTGCAATTGCAGGTCGCGGCCGTAGGCGTCGAGCGTGACCGGCATCGGCAGCCCCTGCGCGTCGAGCGCGCGGCGCAGCCCCGCACGAAAGCCGCAGCCGTCGGGATTGAGCACCCAGCCGCGCGCATGGCAGTCGGCGAGCCGGTAGCTGCGGCGCGGCCAGTCGCCCTTGCGGCCGACCGCGACGAGCCGCGTGGCCAGCAGCCGCTCGCCTTCGACCTGCGGCGGCAGCACCATCTCGCGGGCCAGAAACACCAGCGCGGCGTCGAGTTCGCGGTGCGCGACGCGTTCGACGAGCATGCCGCCCCACGCGGTCGTGACCTGCGTGGCGAGCGCCGGCCATTGCGCGGCGAGCTGCGCGATCAGGCCGGGCAGCATCAGCTCGCCGAGCCCTTGCGTGAGGCCGACGCGGAATTCGCCGGCGGGCGGCCGCTGGCCGGCCGTCAGTTCGCGCAGCGCGTCGACTTCGCGCAGGATCGCGCGGCACTGCTCGAACACCTGCAGGCCGATGTCGGTCGGGCGCGGCGGCTTCGTGTTGCGGTCGAGCAGCGTGACGCCGAGCGCCTCCTCGAGGTTCTGCACGCGCCGCGTGATCGCGGGCTGCGTCATGCCGAGCTCGGCCGCGGCCTGGCTCAGCGTCTGGCCGCGAACGACCGCTGCAAAAGCATCGATATCGCTAATTTTCATGTTTGTTCTGCATGGTATTTCGGGTGCATCATGACGATCCATCATATTCGGCATCATATTCGAGGAGGCAGCCGATGAGTACGCTTTCGTTGCAGCAGACGCCGCTGCGTCCGTTCGTCGACGGGCTGGGCGCGCTGCTCGCGTCCGGCGCGAACGAGGCGCGCATCCTCGACGAGGGCGGCGCGCTGCTGGCCGCGCTCGTCGCGCACGACGACTGGCTGCCCGACGCGTTCGCGCAGCCCGATCCCGAGCGTTACCGCCAGTACCTGCTGCATCTCGATCCCGGCGCGCGGTTTTCCGTCGTCAGCTTCGTGTGGGGGCCCGGCCAGACGACGCCGATCCACAACCACACGGTGTGGGGTCTGATCGGGATGCTGCGCGGCGGCGAGTTTTCGCAACCGTACCGGCTCGACGCGGCCGGCAGGCCGGTGCCGGCGGGCGACGCGGTACGGCTGCAGCCGGGCGACGTCGAGGCCGTGTCGCCGCGCATCGGCGACGTCCATCGCGTGACCAACGCGTTCGACGACCAGGTGTCGATCAGCATCCACGTGTACGGCGCGAACATCGGCCAGGTCGAACGTGCGGTGTTCCTCGACGACGGCACCGTGAAGCCGTTCGTGTCCGGCTATTCGAATGCGTGACCGGACGCGTGACGCCGCAAGTCGCGGGCGCCCCGTTGCGAGGGCGCGCCCGCGGGCATCGAGCTGCATCCGTTTTCCGTGTGCTTTCTTCACCGACTCCAACAGAATCCGACAGAGACATCGTGACGCAATCCGTTGATTCCACTCCCCGTTTCCCCGTCGCGTCGTACCAGGACGTACGCGCGCGCCTGCTGGCCCGCGACGAAATCGCGCTGATCGACGTGCGCGAGGAAGATCCCTACGCGCAGGGCCACCCGCTGTGGGCCGCCAACTTTCCGCTGTCGAAGCTCGAACTCGACGCATGGACGCGCATTCCGCGCCGCGACACGCCGATCGTCGTGTTCGGCGAAGCCGGCGGCGAGGATCTCGCGCCGCGCGCGGCCGAGAAACTCGCGCAGCTCGGCTATACCGACGTGCGGCTGCTCGACGGCGGCCTCGCGGGCTGGCTCGCCGCGGGCGGCGAACTGTTCATCGACGTGAACGTGCCGAGCAAGTCGTTCGGCGAATGGGTCGAGGCCGAGCGCCATACGCCGTCGCTGTCCGCGCAGGAGGTGCGGGCGCTGATCGATGAAAAGGCCGACGTCGTGATCGTCGACGCGCGCCGCTTCGACGAATACCAGACGATGAACATCCCGACGTCGACGAGCGTGCCGGGCGCGGAACTCGTGCTGCGCGTGCGCGCGCTCGCGCCGAATCCGGCAACGCAGGTGGTGGTGAACTGCGCGGGCCGCACGCGCAGCATCATCGGCACGCAGTCGCTCGTCAACGCGGGGGTGCCGAACCCGGTCGCGGCACTGCGCAACGGCACGATCGGCTGGACGCTCGCCGGCCAGACGCTCGAGCACGGCGCCGCGCGACGCTTTCCGGACGAGATCGCACCCGCGCAGCGTGAGGAAGCACGCCGCGCCGCGCGCGCGGTGGCCGAGCGCGCGGGCGTGCCGCGCATCGCGCTCGCGGAGCTCGCCGCGCTCGACGAACCGGGCCGCACGCTGTACCGCTTCGACGTGCGCACGCCGGAGGAATACGAGGCCGGCCATCTGCCGGGCTTCCTGGGCACGCCGGGCGGCCAGCTCGTGCAGGAGACCGACCATCACGCGGCCGTGCGCGGCGCGCGGATCGTGCTCGCCGACGACGACGGCGTGCGCGCGGACATGACCGCGTCGTGGCTCGCGCAGATGGGCTGGGACGTGCGGGTGCTCGAGCCGGCCGGCACGGCGGCGTTCACCGAGCGCGGCCAGCCGCCGCGCGACGTGCCCGCGACGCCGCAGGTGAGCGAGGTGTCGCCCGCGACGCTCGCGGGCTGGCTGAAGGAGGCGGCCGCTGGCGAGCTCGCGATCGTCGACGTGACGGCCAGCGCGAACTACGTGAAGCGCCATATCCCCGGCGCGTGGTTCGTCGTGCGCGCGCAGTTGCGCGACGCGCTCGCCGCGATTCCGCCGGCGCGGCGCTATGTGTTCACGTGCGGATCGAGCCTGCTCGCGCGGTTCGCGGCGGACGACGCGCGCGCCTTGCTGCCGGCTTCCGCGGCGATCTCGGTGCTGACCGGCGGCACGGCCGCATGGATCGACGCGGGGTTGCCGCTCGAGCACGGCGAGACACGCCTCGCGTCGCCGCGCGTCGATCGCTACCGGCGCCCGTACGAAGGCACCGACAACGCGGCCGCCGCGATGCAGGCGTATCTCGACTGGGAATACGGGCTGGTCGACCAGCTGAAGCGGGACGGCACGCACCACTTCCGCGTGATCTGACCACGGCGCGGCAACCGGCGTGCGGTACGCGATGCGCCGCGCCCGGTTGCCGGATGTTCAGCGGCTCATCGTATGCGGCACGTTCAGCGCGCTCAACGCTTGAACGTATCGACGGCCGTGCGGCCGACGGCCGGATCGTCGGTGAAGAAGCCGTCGATGCCCGCGCGCAGGTAGGCCTGGATCTCGCGCACCGAGCCCGCGGTGTTGCGCGTGGCCGGTGTACCGCCGTCCTTCAGCGACGCGGGCAGGAAGTTGTTCTCCGGACGGAACGTATACGGATGCACGACGAGGCCGGCTGCGTGCGCGTCACGCACGTACGACGTCGGCTGCTGCAGCGTGCCGTCCGCGGCCACCGCGATGATCGACGTCTTGTACGGGCCGACGCCGTTCGCATAGGACGCGATCTCGCGCATCCCGTCGCGCGTCGACAGGTCGCCGTAGGTGCGCTTGTCGTTCGCTTTCACGAAGTCGTACGGACGCTGGCCGGCTTCGTCCATCAACTGCACGAGCTTCCAGTTCGGCTGGCTCGACTTGATCCGGTTGCGGATCGCCTTCAGGTTCGCGACCTCGAACGACTGGATGTAGACGGTCGCCGTGCGCGCCGTGTACGGATCCTTCTGCAGCGCGTCGACGAGACGGTCCTCGAGCGGCAGGCCGATCGACTGGAAGTAGGTCGGGTGCTTGGTTTCCGGATACAGGTGGATCGTGCGGCCGGTCTGCGCGGACATCTGTTTCGCGAGCGCGACGATCTCGTCGAAGGTCGGAATCTCGAACTGGTCGTTGTACGCGGTGTTCGCCGGGCGCACCTGCGGAATGCGCTCGCGGGCACGCAGCGTCTTGAGCTCGGCGAGCGTGAAGTCCTCGGTGAACCAGCCGGTCAGCTGCGTGCCGTCGATCGTCCTGGTCGCCTTGCGGCTCGCGAACTGCGGCAGCGTCGACACGTTCGTCGTGCCGGAGATCTCGTTCTCGTGGCGCGCGACGAGCACGCCGTCGCGGGTCGCGACGAGGTCGGGCTCGATCACGTCCGCGCCGTCCTCGATCGCCTTGCGGTACGACGCGAGCGTGTGCTCGGGGCGCAGCGCGCTCGCGCCGCGATGGCCGACCACCTGGACCTTCGCGGAGATCGGCCGGGCGGAATCGGACGCCGAGACGTCGTCGCCGCCGCAGGCGGCAAGCAGGACGGCGGCGGCACAGGCGAACGGGATGCAGCGCAGGGCGGTCGGGCGCGGGAAGAGCATGTCGATGAACCTTCGGAACGGAAGTCGGTGAAAGGGCAAGCGGTCCGGCGATGCGGGGCCGCGTGAGCGAACGGGACGCGATCGTCGCACCGGATCATTACATATGTATTACTTGCGCCTTTCTGTTTTGTTGTCGCGTCAGGCGCGAGAATTGCGGGAACACGTCGCGGTCGAGACGGTGCGATCCGCCCGTCGCCGCCAGCCGGCGCCGCGATCGTCGCGCCGACGCGGTTCGGCGGTCACGCGCCCACTTCGTCGGACGGATCGCGAGCGTGGTCGCCGGATGCACTAAACTTGCGGGACTTTTGCATCGCCGCGCCGGGCCGACACCCGCCCGCGCACGGCGATGCGGCGACTCGCGGGCCGGCGCGGGCGCCCGGCGCCCGCGTGCGTCCGGGGCCCGCGCCGGCCGATTTTTACCGACCCATGACGACGCATACCGATCCCGCCTACCTGCTCGGCGACCTGCTGAAGAACGTTTCCCGCTCCTTCTACCTGACGCTGCGCGTGCTGCCCGACGGCATGCGCGACCCGGTCGGCCTGGCCTACCTGCTCGCGCGCGCGGCCGACACGATCGCCGACACGGCGCTGGTCGCGCCGGATCGCCGCGCGGCGCTGCTGACCGACCTGCGGAACGAAGTCGAGCGGCTCGGCGACGGCGCGGCGCTGTCGCGCTCGCTCGAGGACGTGACGCGGATGCAGACGGATTCGCACGAACACGTGCTGCTCGGCTCGATGCAGCCGATGCTCGCGCTGCTGCGCGCGCAGCCGGATGCGGACTGCGCATCGATCCGCAAGGTCGTCGCGACGCTGACGTCGGGGATGGAATTCGACCTGCGCACGTTCCCCGACGAACAGTCGGGCCGCGTCGCGTCGCTGCCGAACCGTGCCGAGCTCGATCGCTACACGTACCTGGTCGCCGGCTGCGTCGGCGAATTCTGGACCGACATGACCGGCGCGCACACGCGCGCCGCGCGCGGCTGGGACGTGCCGGACATGCGCGAGAAGGGCATCCGTTTCGGCAAGGCGCTGCAGATGACCAACATCCTGCGCGACTGCGCGAAGGATCTGCGGATCGGCCGCTGCTATCTGCCGGAGGACGTGCTGGCCGCATACGGCGTCGGCGTCGCCGACCTGATGACACCCGATGCGTCGGCGCGCGCGCGCGGCGTGCTGGTCGACCTGCTGCGCGTGACGCTCGACCAGTATCGCGACGCGTGCCGCTACACGCTCGCGATTCCGCGCCGCTTCGTGCGGCTGCGGCTCGCGTGCCTGTGGCCGATCATGATCGGCCTCGAAACGCTCGAACTGCTGGCCGGCCACGATGCGTGGCTCGATCCGGCGACGCCGGCGAAGGTGCCGCGCAAGCGGATCTACCGGATCATGGCGTCGTCGCTCGCGCTCGTCGGTTCGAACGCCGCGATCCGTGCGCGGATCACCGCGCTCGTCGACGCGGTGAACGCGCGGATCGCGCAGCCGTCCGCGCGCTGAATCGCGCTGAACGATGCCGGCGCGTGGCGCGACCTGCATCGGCATCGCCCCTCGGCCCGCGTTCGCCGGGCCGCTCACGTCTCCCGTCCGATGGTCCGCACGCGGACTGAAACGTTTTCACGATTTCGCTTCCCGAAACGTGGGTGTCATGAATGTCAGCGATCCTGCGCGGCGGCGTGAATCGCGGCGTCAGCCGCGCTCGCGCATTCGTAAGAAGGTTGTTGCCGAGGGCGTCTGACGACATTGGACGGTCGCGATGCACCAGTAAAAATGTAAAGCTAGGGTTTTCACCGGGAAATGTCGGAAAGGCCCGCTGCGTAAGCGTTTTCAGGTGTTATGTAACCGTTTGGTGAACCCCCGCGTTGCGTCGATCATACGATGACCGACCGCACATGTTGGGAAACGATTGGTAATCCGTCAGAATCGCACCGGCATGTACTCGCACATGTGTCAGTCATAAAACCACACCAGAAAAGAAATCATTCTTTGAGGACGGAGAATCAATGAAAAAGCGCGTCGCTTTCGCCATGACGGCAGCGGGTCTCGCAGCCGCTACCGCAGCCCACGCCCAGAGCAGCGTGACCCTGTACGGTATCGTCGATAACGCTATCGCCTGGCAGAACAACTCGTCGGCCACCAGCGCGGTTTCGGGCGGTCACTCGAAGGTGCAGATGGCCACCGGCATTTGGGCAGGCAGCCGCTTCGGCCTGAAGGGCAGCGAAGACCTCGGCGGCGGCACGAAGGCGATTTTCCAGTTGGAAGCCGGCTTCAACGCGAACAACGGCTCGTCGCAATGGACGAACGGCATCTTCACGCGTCAGGCGTGGGTTGGTCTGACCAACGCGACGTACGGTACGCTGACGGCCGGCCGCCAGTACACCGCGTACTACACGCTGCTGTCGCCGTATAGCCCGACGACCTGGCTGACCGGTTACTACGGCGCGCACCCGGGCGATATCGACTCGCTCGACACCAGCTACCGCGCGAACAACTCGCTCGTCTACATGTCGCCGAAGTTCTACGGCTTCACGGTCGGCGGTTCGTACTCGCTCGGCGGCGTGGCAGGCAGCTTCAACCGCGGCTCGACCTGGAGCGCGGCGGTCCAGTACCTGAACGGCCCGGCAGGCATCGCGGTTGGCTATCAGCGCATCAACAACGCGACGCTCGGCGGCGGCGTGTGGGGCGCGAACTCGACCGCGCAAAACGGTCTGGATTCGAGCGGCAACGGTGCGGAGCAGGCCGTGTCGTCGATCAACGGCGGCTACAAGACGGCACAGTCGCAGCAACGTGTCGCCGTGACGGCCGGTTACCAGTTCACGCCGGCGTGGGACATCTCGGTGTCGTACTCGAACGTCCAGTACATCCCGGGCAACCTGTCGGCATTCCACAATACGGCGATCTTCAACACGGCGGGCGCAGTGCTGCACTGGAAGGCAGCGCCGCAGTGGGACTTCGCGGCAGGCTACTCGTACACGCGTGCGACCCAGTCGAACGGCATCTCGAGCTCGGCCAAGTACCATCAGGTCACGCTGTCGCAGTACTACAGCCTGTCGAAGCGCACGGGCCTGTACGCGGTTGAAGCGTATCAGCACGCTACCGGCAACACGATCAGCGGCCTGACCGGCGGCATCGTCAATGCAACGACGTCGATCGGCGACGGCGTGGGCGCAGGTTCGAAGCAGAACCAGATCGCGGCCGGCGTCGGCCTGATCCACCGCTTCTGATGCCGCGCGGCGCGCGAGCGCCGCTTACGGCTTGCGGTACGAAAACCGGCCTTCGGGCCGGTTTTTCCATTTGCGGCACGCGTTGCGCGTATGCGGGTTCGGTCATGGATGGTCGTCGAATGGAAGCGCGCGGCGACGGCTGTCGAGCCCGACAAGTGTGCCGCTCATGCGGTGCATGACGTGCAGGCCGGCAATGCCCGGTCGGCGCCGACGCCGTCGTGTCGATCACCGCGCCGCATCATCCATCCAGTTCCCCGCCAGCGCCTGGAACAGCGCCGCCGTGTCGGCCAGCCGGTCGGCCTGCGCGCGCGTGCGGTCGAGCGCGGTCTGCAATGCCTGCCGCTGGGCGTCGAGCAGCGCGAACGCGCTGATCCCGCCCGCCGCGTAACGGTCGCCGGCGATCGCGTTGCCTGCCGCCGCTTCCCGTGCGGCCGTGTCCCGCGCTTGCAGCGCCGTCGCATCGTGTTCGACCGCGCGCATCGCGTCGGCGACCTGCTGGAGCGCCAGCAGCACGGTTTCCCGATAGCTCGCGAACGCGGCGTCGTACGCGGCTTCGGCCGCGCGCTTCCTCGCGTGCAGCTCGCCGCCATGAAAGAGCGGCTGCGTCAGGCCGAGGCCGACATTCCACACATTCAGCCCGCTCACGATATCCGCGATGCGCGTGCGTTCCGAACCGATCCCCGCCGAAATCGAAAAACGCGGATACAGGTTCGCGGTCGCCACGCCGACGTTCGCGCTCGCCTGGTGCAACACGGCCTCCGCCGCGCGGATATCGGGGCGTTCGCGCGCGAGCGTCGACGGCAGTGCGACCGGCAGCGTGCGCGGCAGCGTGAGCGCGTCGAGCGCGAGGTCGGGCAGCCCGGCACCGGACGGCGGCGCGCCCAGCAGGATCGCGAGCCGGTGGCCGGCCTGCGCGTAGCGGGCCGCGAGCGGCGGCAGCGAAGCCTGCGTCTGCGCGAGCAGCGTGCGCTGCGCATGCACGTCGGCCTGCGATACGCCGCCCGCCGCGAAGCGTGCGTCGACGATCCGCAACTGCCGGGCTTGCGCGTCGACGAGCTGCCGCGTGAGCGCGATCTGCTGCGCGAGCGACGCGCGCAGGATCGCAGTCGCGACGACGTTGCCCGCGAGCGTCAGGCGTGCGGCGTCGAGCAGGTACGCCTGATAGTCGACCTGGGCGCGCAACGCCTCGAGCGCGCGCCGGTTGCCGCCGAACACGTCGAGCGCGTACGACACGCTCACCGACGCGTCGTACAGCGTGAACGGCCCGGGATTCGGCACGTTGGCGGGCAGCCCGAATGCAGTGATGTCGACCTTCTCGCGCGTGGCGGACAGGTTCGCATCGACGCGCGGCAGCATCGTCGCGCCGGCTTCGGCCGCGTGGTTCTGTCGCGCTTCGTCGAGCCGCGCGCGGGCCTCGGCGAGCGTCGGGCTGTTGTGCCACGCGGTATCGACGAGCCGGTTCAGCGGTGCCGAGCCGAACGCGGTCCACCACTGTTGCGGCGTGTGCGCGGCCGATGCGAACGTCTGCGCGTCGCCGGCCGGGCCGCCGGCGGCGGCCGTCGTGACCGGCGGGTCATCGCGCGTGTATTGCCGTGTGGCCGGCGCGTCGGGCGTGCGGAAATCCGGCCCGACCGTGCAACCGGCGACGAGCAGCGCAACGGCTGCCCATGCGCTGCGGCGGGCGGCGGGACGGGCGCGACGCGAAGCCGGTTTCATCGTGCGGCTCCTAGTCGAGCGTGCGCCGGTAGAAGCGCAGCGCGACGCCCATCACGACCAGCGTAAACAGCGCGACGGGCCACACGGACGGCCACAGGTCGGCCCAGCCGTTGCCTTTCAGCAGGATGCCGCGCACCAGGCGGTTGAAGTAGGTGAGCGGCAGCAGGTTGCCGATGAACTGCGCCCACTTCGGCATCCCGGCGAACGGAAACATGAAGCCCGACAGCAGGATGTTCGGCAGGAAGTAGAACACCGCGAGCTGCATCGCCTGCAACTGGTTCTGCGCGAGCGACGACAGCGTGATGCCGACCGTCAGGTTCGCGGCGATGAAGAGCAGCGCGGACAGGTAGATCGCGACCATGCCGCCGACGAACGGCACGTGGAACACGAAGCGCGCGGCCACGAGGATGATCGACACCTGGATCAGCCCGATGAACACGTACGGGACGATCTTGCCCGTCATCACCTCCAGCGGCCGCACGGGCGTCGCCAGCAGGTTCTCCATCGTGCCGCGCTCGCGTTCGCGCGTGATCGCGAGGCCCGTCATCATCACCATCGTCATCGTCAGGATCACGCCCATCAGGCCCGGCACGACGTTGTACTGCGTGATGCCTTCCGGGTTGTACAGGCGGTGCAGCACGATGTCGAACGCGGCCGGGCGGCCGTTCAGGTGCGCGAGCGGGCCCGTCAGGTCCTTGTCGGCGACGGGTTGCACGAGGCCCGGCAGCGCGCCGAGCGCCGATGCGGTCGCGACGGGGTCGGTCGCGTCCGCCTCGACGAGCAGCGACGGGCGCTCGCCGCGCAGCAGCCGCTTCGAGAAGTCGGCCGGCACGCTCAGCACGAACTGCACGTCGCCGCGTGCGAGCGCATGCCGGCCGGCCGCTTCGTCGGGCAGCGTCGCGACGATGTCGAAATACGCGGAATTGCGCATCGCGGCGATGAAGCTGCGCGCGAACGGGCTCGAGTCGGCGACGATCACCGCGGTCGGCAGGTGCTTCGGATCGGTGTTGATCGCGAAGCCGAACAGCGCGAGCTGGATGATCGGCACGCCGACGATCATCGCGAACGTCACGCGGTCGCGGCGCAGCTGCAGGAATTCCTTCAGCACGATGCTCCACCAGCGCGCGACCGAGAACGCGTCGCGCAGGCCCGTCCACGTGCTCATGTCGCCGCTCCGCCGGGCGGCCCGGATGCGCGGCCCATCATGTAGATGAAGACGTCTTCGAGCCCGGTGTCGATCGGCGAGACCTGCAGCTGCGCGTGACCGTTCTCCTGCGCGCCGGGCTGCGCCGCGACCTGCGCGAGCGTCGCGTCGAGCAGCGCTCGATCGCGGCCGCTCACGTGCAGCGTCGAGCCGAACACGACCGTCTGGTCGACGCCCGGCATCGTGCGCAGGCGCGCGGACAGTTCCGCCAGGTGCCCGCCGGTGACCGTGCGCGTCGACAGGTGCTGCGACGCGACGATTTCCGCGGCCGTGCCCTGCGCGAGCAGTTCGCCGGACGCGATGTACGCGAGCTTGTGACAGCGCTCGGCCTCGTCCATGTAGTGCGTGCTGACGAGTACCGAGATGCCTTGCGCGGCCAGCCGGTGCAGCTCTTCCCAGAAGTCGCGGCGCGCGGCCGGATCGACGCCGGCGGTCGGTTCGTCGAGCAGCAGCAGCTCCGGCTCGTGCAGCATGCAAGCGGCGAGCGCGAGGCGCTGTTTCCAGCCGCCCGACAACGCGCCCGTGAGCTGGTCCGCGCGGCTCGCGAGACCGAGCCCGTCGAGCGCGCGCGCGACAGCCGCCTGACGATCGGGCATCCCGTACACGCGTGCGACGAAATCGAGGTTCTCGCGGATCGACAGGTCTTCCCAGTACGAGAAGCGCTGCGTCATGTAGCCGACGCGGCGCTTGATCTGCGCGCTGTCGCGCACGATGTCGTAGCCGAGACAGGTGCCGCTGCCCGAGTCGGGCGTGAGCAGGCCGCACATCATGCGGATCGACGTCGTCTTGCCGCTGCCGTTCGGCCCGAGAAAGCCGAAGATCTCCCCGCGCGCGACGCGCAGCGAGACGTCCTTCACGACGTGCTTGTCGCCGAAGCGCTTGTTCAGGCGGTCGACGTCGATCGCATACGGGGCGGGCGGTGCGTTCATCGCATCCTCACGGCGACGGGCTGGCCCGGGTGCAGCTTCGGCGCGTCGGCGACGGCGGGGCGCGCCTCGACCATGAACACGAGTTTGGTCCGGCTCTCGTTGCTGTAGATCACGGGCGGCGTGTACTCGGCCGCGCGCGACACGTAGGTGACGCGCGCGGGGACGTCGGCCGGGCAGCCGTCGCAGCGGATCGCGACCGTGCGCCCCGGCGCGATCGATGCGACGGCGGCCTCCGGCACGAAGAACCGCACTTTCAGGTTCTGCGGCGGCAGCATCTGCACGACCGGATTGCCGGCCTGCACCCATTCGCCGACGCGGTACAGCGTGTCGTACACGCGCCCGGCGGCGGGCGCGGCGACGCGCTTCTGGTCGAGTTTCCATTGCGCTTCGGTGACGGCCGCCTGCGCGGCATCGACCTGCGCGGCCTGGGCCGCCACCTGCTGCGCGCGGCCCGGCAGGCGCGCGACGTCGACCTGGTTCTGCAACTCGCGCACCTGTGCGGCGGTGGTTTGCGCGGACGTGCGCGAATCGTCGAGCTGCTGCTTCGACAGGCCGCCGGCCGCGTACTGGCGTTCGTCGCGCGCGAATTGCGCGGCGGCCCGCGCGGCCTGTGCCGCGGCCTGCGCGAGCTGGGCCCGCGTGACCGCGACTTCCTGCGGGCGCTTGCCGGTCTGCAGGTCGGCAAGCTGCGCGCGCGCGGCCTCGAGCTGGTGTTGCGCCTGCCGCAGCGCGGCCGTTTCGTTGACGGCTTCGAGCGAGAACACCGGCGCGCCGGCCGCGACGGCCTGGCCGCGTTCGACCGACAGCTGCGTCAGCGTGCCCGCCTGCGACGACGACAGGTATACGAACTCGCCTTCGACATAGCCCTGAAAGGTCGCGACGTCGTTCGCCGGCCGTCCGCAACCGGCGAGCAACGCGACGGCGGCGGCCAGCGCGAACTGCAGCGGGCGGGCCGCGTTCACGACGGCCTCCGTCGCGAATGCGCGTCGGGATCCGGCGCCGCGGCGGGCGGTTGCATGCCGGAACCGAGCAGCGCGCGGACGTGGCGCTGCAGCACGTCGCGATCGATCGGCGGCAGGCCGCGCGCGCTCTGCCACAGCTTCGCGGTGGCGAGCGGCAGCATCACCAGCGCGATGATCGAATGGAACAGGAACGCGGGTTCGAGCGCGGGGTTCAGCGTGCCGGCCTGCTGCGCGACGCGGATGCGCTCGGCAAACCGCCCGACATGCTCGAGCGGAATGCGCCGGATCATCCGCTCGCGCAGCAGCCCGCCCTCGTGGACGATCTCGCGCAGCCAGATCGACGGCAGCCAGGGCATGCGATGCGTGACGTCGAAGAAGCGGTCGACGAGCTCGGCGACGAGCGCGAACGGATCGTTTTCGATGTGCGGCGCGGTCGGCCGCCACACGAACGCGATGACCTGCGCGAGCCGCTCCTCGACGATCGCGTCGAGCAACTGCTCGCGATTCGTGAAGTAGTAGTGAACCATCGCCGACGTGACGCCGGCGGCCGCAGCGATCTGCGCGACCGTCGTCGCGGCGATGCCGCGCTCGGCGAACAGCTGCATCGCGACGTCGAGCATGTGGTCGCGCAGGTCGAAGTCGTCCACCGACGGGCGGCGCCCGCGCGGCCTGGCAACGGTGGATTTCGCGTTCATGAAATCGACGCTAATTGATGAGTTAGTTAATTTCAAGGCAGGGTTTTCGCCCGCGTTGATCGCGATCAGGCGAGTGGCGAATGGCGGGGCGGACGGGCGGGGCTGAGGGTAGGGAACGGGCGTGCGCCGGCGGTGAAGTGTAGGGAGCGGCTAATGGGGAAGACGCGGGAACTGGCGGGTGATCGACGGGTGAAATGTTGGTCGAACCGTGGGTGAAACGGCTGGCGAAACGGCAAGCGAAACGGCAAGCGAAACGGCAAGCGAAACGGCCGAGCCCGATACCTGCGAGGAAGTCGCGCGGCACGGGGCGGGACGCCGGCCGTGCAGCACGGCGGCGCGCCCGACGCGGCACGGCCTCCTAAATCACTGATCGATCGGCGACTTCAGCGGCACATGCTCGCCCGTCAGCCCGAACACGACAATTTGCGCGGGCTCGGTCGCGCTCGCGTTGCGCGACATCTGGTGGCGCGAACCGGGCGGCTCGTACCAGCCTTCGCCGGTGCGATAGCGGCGCACCGGGCCGTCGTTCACCTGCGACAGCACTTCGCCTTTCGACACGACCGCGAACACCGAGCCGAGGTGCTTGTGCGCTTCGGATGCCTGACCGGGCGCATAGTCGACGGTCGCGACGACGGCGAGCTTGCCGGGCGCTTCGGGCACGGCCTGTTGCATGATCGCGTGCACGCTGTCGCCGGTATCGTGCGCGCGGGCGGCGGCCGGCAACGCGGCGCCGAGCGCGAGCGACGTGCACAGCATCGCGCGGCGGAGCGTGGGGCTGGAGCGCATCATCGTCGTCTCCCCTTACTCGGGCATCTTGCGGAACGCGATCGCGAAGCGGTTCCACGTGTTGATCGTCGCGATCAGCATCGACAGCTCGAACAACTCCGTGTCGCTGAAATGGGGCTTCACGGCTTCCCACACGGCATCGGGCACGTGGTTGTCGGCGACCAGCGTCAGCGCTTCGGTCCATTCGAGCGCCGCACGTTCGCGCTCGGTGAAGAACGGCGTTTCGCGCCAGACGACGACCGTCGCCAGGCGGCGATCGGTTTCGCCGCCGTTGCGTGCGTCGGTGGTGTGCATGTCGACGCAGAACGCACAGCCGTTGATCTGCGACGCGCGCAGCCGGACGAGTTCGGCGAGCGGCTTCTCGATCGAGCTTTTCGCGAGGAATTCCTCGGCGTTGCGCATCACCTTGATGGCGTTCGGGCTGGCGGTATAGAAGTTCAGACGCGGTTGCATGGCAGGTCCTGTTCGGTTGGATGCGCCCGGTGGCGCGACAGGACCCACTTTAAGCGTGCCACTGGCCTGCTTGAATGGCCAATTCCTGGAAAATTCAGGTAACCAGTGGCGGTCCGCCGACCCGGCCTGAATCCAGCAGCGCGGCCAGCTTCGCGAGCGCGGTGTCGATGCGCAGCGCGTCGATCCCGCCATAGCCGAACAGCAGCCCCGCGCGGGCCGCCGAGCCGACGTGGAACGCGGTGATCCCGTACAGGCCGATGTCGTGCTCACGCGCCGCGCGGACCAGCGCGGCTTCGTCGAGCCCCGGTTTCAGGTGCGCGGCGAGGTGGATGCCGGCGGTCGGCACGATCGTGTCGAACCACGGCGCGAGGCCGCCGCGCAGATGCGCGAGCAGCATCTTGCGGCGCGCGTCGTAGTGTTTCTGCACGCGCCGCAGGTGCCGCGCGAAATCGCCTTCGAGCATGAAGCGCGCGAGCGCCGCCTGCGTCAGCGTGCAGGTGTGCCAGTCGACGATCTGCTTCGCCTTGGCGAGCGCGCCGCGCAGCGCGCGCGGCGGAATCGCGTAGCCGATCCGCAGTTCAGGAAAGATCGTCTTCGAGAAGGTGCCGACGTACGCGACCAGACCCGTGCGGTCGAGGCTCTTCAGCGATTCCACCGGCCGGCCTTCGAAGCGGAACTCGCCGTCGTAGTCGTCCTCGATGATCACCGCGCGGCGGCGCTGCGCCCATTCGAGCAGCGCGACGCGCCGCTCCAGCGTCATCGGCATCCCGAGCGGGAACTGGTGCGACGGTGTCACGTAGACGAGGCGCGCGTCGTCGGGCAGCCGCCCGGTGACGAGGCCGTGCGCATCGACCGGCACGCCGATCACCGTCGCGCCGAGCGACGCGAACGCCGCGCGCGCCGGCGGATAACCGGGATTCTCGACCGCGACGACGTCGCCGGGCCGCACGACCACGCGTGCGATCAGGTCGAGCGCCTGTTGCGCGCCTTGCGTGACGAGCACGTCGTCCCAGCCGCACGCGACCGCGCGGCTGAACGCGACGTAGCGCGCGATCGCGCCGCGCAGCTGTGGATCGCCGGCCGGCGCATGGTACTGGCCGGGGCCGCGCGCCTGCTGGCGCAGCGCGTGATGCAGGCAGCGGCGCCATGCGTCGAACGGAAACAGTGCCTTGTCGGTCACGCCGCCGCGGAAGTCGAACGCGGGCGTGTCCGGCGGGGTGGGCATCGCGAGCGCGTCGGGCAACTCGTCCCACAGCGCGCGTGCGTCGACGGCATGGACGGGCGGCGCGTCCTCGACGAGCGACGGCGTCGCGGCCGCCGCCGCGTGCGGAACCCGCGCCAGGCCGCCGGCGACGAACGTGCCGTCGCCCGCGCGCGTGTTCAGGTAACCCTCGGCGACGAGACGTTCGAACGCGTCGAGCGTCGTCTTGCGCGACACGCCGAGCTGCTTCGCGAGATCGCGCGTCGACGGCAGCCGGGCGCCGCCTTCGAGCCGCCCGTCGACGATCGCGGTGCGCAACTGCCGGAAGATCTGCCCGGTCAGGTCGTGACGGCCTTCGATGCGGATCGCGATGTCCATCGTAGTGGTTACCTCGAATGCGGAAATATGACGTCGATCAGCATACCGGAAGTTCATGGCCGGATCGGCGTTCGCGCATGCGCGGGCGGCATCGCTCGGCCAGGGCACGCGCGTGGCGTCGAGGGGGCAGGGAAAGGCGGCACCTGGCACGCAACGCGCGCCGGATGCGGCAAATGGCACGGCGCGCTGCGGTGCCCCGGCCGGCACGGCATCCGCCCGCTGCCGGCAGTGCCATTCGATTGCGTTGGCGCCCGCCGCTGCCTTACGATCCACCAGACCCCCCGACCGGAGTGCGCTCATGCTGTCCGAAGACGAACTCGCGCTGCTCGATGCGATCCGCGCCACCGGCAGCCTGTCGCGGGCGGCCGCACGGCTCGGCAAGGCGCCGTCGACCGTGTCGCACGCCGCGCGGCAGCTCGAAACACGCTTCGACGCGCTGCTGTTCGACCGCCGCGGCTACCGGCTGCAGCTCACGCCGGCCGGCCAGCTGCTGACCGACGAGGCATCGCGCCTCGCGCTGGACGTCGCGCGGCTCACGCAGCGCGTGCGGCAGGTCGCGAGCGGCTGGGAGGACCGGCTGTGGATCGTCAGCGACGAGGTGCTGGAATTCGATACGCTGCTGCCGGTCGTCCGCGCATTCGATGCGCTCGATTCGGGCGTGTCGCTGCGTTTCACGCACGAAGTGCTCGGCGGCACCTGGGAAGCGCTGCGCGATGGTCGCGCGGATCTGGTCGTCGGCGCGACCAACGAGCCGCCGGCGATTCCGGGCTTCAAATGGTTCGAACTCGGCGCGATGGAGTGGGTGTTCGCCGTCGCGCCGCGCCATCCGCTGGCGTCGGCGGGCGTGCGGCTGACCCGGGACGCGATCGGCGCGCATCGCGCGGTCGTCGTCGCCGACTCGTCGCGGCAGGCCGTCGGCCGCGTGTACGGGCTGCTCGGCGGACAGGCGGTGCTCGCGGTGCCGTCGATGCGCGCGAAGATCCTCGCGCAGCGCGACGGGCTCGGCGTCGGCTGGGTGCCGCGCCGGCGGGTCACGTCGCTGCTGGCGCGCGGCGAGCTGGTCGAGAAGGAAACGGCTGATCCGCGCGAGCCGAACGTGCTGTACGTCGCGTGGCGCGGCGACCGCGACGGCCGCGCGCTGCAATGGTGGCTGGAGCAACTGCGCGAACCGCGGCTCGCGCAGCGCCTGCTCGACGGGATCGACGTGTCGGGCTGAGCGCGCCGGGCCGGCACGCGCCTGACGGCCGGGGCAAACACGTTCGAAGATTTCGCACGTGTCTGCCGCGCCGGTCGTACGGCAAGGCCGGGCGCCGCGCGCATCCTGTGTTCACGGTCAACTCACCGGTTCAAGGAGAACATCATGCAACGCTTCGAAGGAAAAACGGTCCTCGTCACGGGCGGCAACAGCGGCATCGGCCTGGCGGCCGCACGGGCATTCGCGGCCGAAGGCGCGCGGGTCGTCATCACCGGCCGCGACGAGCAGACGCTTGCCGCCGCGCGCGAGTCGCTCGACGACGGCGCGCTCGCGATCCGCAACGAGGCCGGCAGCGTCGCGTCGGCGCGGGCGCTGGCGGACGCGATCGCGGCCGCCGGTGCGCGCCTCGACGCCGTGTTCATCAACGCGGGCGTCGCCAAACTCGCACCGTTCGCGGATATCGACGAGGCGTTGTGGGACCTCGTGTTCGACACGAACGTGAAGGGCGCGTATTTCCAGATCCAGGCGCTCGTCCCGCTGCTGAACCGCGGCGCGTCGATCGTGATCAACGGCTCGATCAACGCGCACATCGGGATGCCGGGGTCGTCCGTGTATGCGGCGAGCAAGGCGGCCGTCAATTCGTTCGCGAAGACGCTGTCGACGGAACTGCTGCCGCACGGCGTGCGGGTGAACGTGGTGAGCCCCGGGCCGGTCCAGACGCCGCTGTACGGCAAGCTCGGCCTCGATGCGGCGACGCTCGACGAGACGGCCGACAAGATCAGGGGGCTCGTCCCGATCGGCCGGTTCGGCACGCCGGATGAAATCGCGTCGACAGTGCTGCACCTGAGCGCGCCCGAGTCGGCGTTCATCGTCGGCGCGGAAATCATCGCGTCGGGCGGGATGGGCTTGCTTTGAGCGTGGAACCGGCGGGGCTGCACGGCCTGACGCGAGGTCGGGCTGTGCAGCCCCGCCGTGCAACCGCATCGCTAGCGTGATGCACAGGCGTCACGGACGTCGCCGGCCTGATCGCGTCCGTGGAGCTGTGTGACCGTCAACCCCGAGAACGTCGCGCTCCCGTGCTCGGCGAACACGGCGACGCGGTCCGCATCGGGCGGCGGGAAGATCAGGTCCGTCAGCGCGACGCGGCCGCCGTTCGCGAACACCTCGACCGAACCGCGATCGACGACGATTTCGAGCCGCAGTTGCCCGTGCTCGAGCGGCAGATCGACGATGTGCTCGCGGCTGAACGTGCCCGCGAAATCCGTGTCGCCCGAGCGCGAGCGATCGAGCGTCAGCGTGCGCTTCGCCGTGTCGTACACGATCCGGGTGCCGATCGAGCCATCCGCGGAGCCCCGCACGATCAAACCCGCGCGGGCCGCGCGCCGCGGCGCGATCGTCACCGTGATGCGCTGGACGGTGCCGCGCGTGGTGTCCGACAGCGCGCGCGTGGCGGACTCGACGCTCAGGTTGCCTTCATGCACGGCGGGCCGCCCGTCGGCCCACGCGTCGAACGCGGCTGCCGGCGTCACGATGAGCGTCGGTTCACCGCCGATCGTCTTCAACGCGAGTTCGCGCGGCACCGTCGTCGCGCCGCGCCAGGGCGCCGTCGGCGCTTTCGCCGCGTAGTCCCAGTTGCTCATCCATGCAATCGCGACAGGGCGCGCGCCCGGCGCGCCGGAGAACGTGCCGGCCGCATAGAAGTCGGCGCCGTGATCGACCCAGCGGAATCGTGCTGGATCGGAGCCGGCCGGTGCGACCCGGTCGGGGACGAACGTGCGGCCGTCGAAGTCGCCGACGAAATACATCGCGCCGGAACCGCCGGCGATCGACCACGGGTTGACGTTGACGATCATGACCCACTTGATGTGCCGCGGATCGTCGTCGACGGGCAGCGGCACGAGGTCGGGCATTTCCCACAACGCGCCCGCATGCGGCACGTCCGGCAGCGTGAAATCGCTCAGGAACGACCAGTGAATCAGGTCGTCGGAACGGTAGAGCTTCACGACCTGCGCATCGGCGACGACGGTCGTCATCAGCCAGTAGCGTCCCGGCGCGTACCACGACACCTTCGGGTCGCGGAACTGCTTCGATTCCGGATCGAGCGTGAGCACCGGATTGCGCGCGTAGGGCCGCCAGGTCGCGCCGTGGTCGAGGCTGTACGCGAGCGACTGCGCCTGCGTGCCGGCTGCGTGACCCGAGCCGTCCTTGTAGACGCTCGTGTAAAGCGCAACCAGCGGCGTCTCGCCCGCCGCGCCGAGGCCGGACGTATTGTGCGTGTCGGCGACGATCGAGCCGGAGAAGATTTCCTCCGTCGCGTTCGCGCGCATCGCGACCGGGTGCTCGCGCCAGTGGACAAGGTCGGTGCTGGTCGCATGGCCCCACGACATGTTGCCCCAGTCGTGGCCGAGCGGGTTGTATTGGTAGAACAGGTGATAGCGGCCGTTCTCGTACACGAGGCCGTTCGGATCGTTCATCCAGTTGCGTTGCGGCGTGTAATGCACGGCCGGTCGCCATTGCGGCGTGCCGTCCCCGGGCGGCGTGCCGCAGGGCGCGGCGGTGGCGTGCGTGCAGGCCGCGCTTGCCGCACACGCGAACAGCAGCCGGGCGATCCGGCGGGAAAAGCGAAAAAACGTCGATTTCATGCGGGGTTCCGTGCTTCGGCGCGCGAAGCGGGAAAGGAACGCGCATGCCGCTTGCGACGGCGCCATGCGCGATTCTGCGAAGGAGGGAGGCGGCGCGCACGCGACACGCATGACGTGCGCCGCCTCGACGCGGGCGGTGCCCGCCGCGTTCGTAGCGAGCCCTTTACGGACTCGTTACGGACGGGTGCCCGCGTCGCCGTCAGTGACCGGCGCCCGTCGCCGGCAGGTTCGCCGGGATGTCGCCGTAACCGCCGAGGCCGCCACGTCCGTACGTGCGGTCGACCGCCGTCGACGTGCCGTTGATGTTGACCTTCACCGTCGGCGCGAGCGTGCCGCCGCGACGCGGGCCGATCGCATCGATGAACGACTCGACGAGCCCGCCCGGCATCACGAAGTGCGAATACGACTGGAATTCGCGCGGGTTCTGGTTCGGGTCCTGCGAATACGGCGCGCCGGCCGGTGCGGAGAAGTCGGTCGGGTTGCCGAGCACGAGGCCGCTGCCGCCGTTCAGCGGCAGGAAGTCGCTGCGGATGCCGTTGCCGACGAAGCCGTAGACGCCGTCCGGCCCGTCGACGCCCGCGGCCATCGTCGTGCGGTGGCTGATCGTGAACAGGTAGTACTTGCCGTCCTTCAGATAGATCTGCGGGCGCTCGGTCTGGTCGTCGACGCAGTTCGCCGACAGGATCGGCGGCAGGAACTTCCATTCGGTCAGTTGCGGGTTCGTCGCGACCGCCAGGCCGACGTTGGCCTTTTGATACACTGCGCCCGAGTTCATCACGGCGTTGAGGTCTTCGCGGTACGGATCGTTCGGCGCGTAGCCGAGGTCGGCCTCGGTGCAGGTCCGGGCGCCGCGCTGGCCGCCCGTGTTGCCTTCGAACACCATGTAGGTCTTGCCCGGATGCGCGGGGTCGGTGAACACGAACGGATCGCGGAACGAGAAGTAGGTGTTCTGCTGGCCGGTCTGGTAGTAGTTGCCGTCCGGCTGCAGCAGCGCCTTGTGATCGTCGAAGCCGCTGAACCACACGTGCTTGTCGTCGGCATGGATATGACCGTCGGCGCGCGTGATGATCGCCTGCGGCGGCGTGATGTCGGCGCCGCCGGGCGCCGAGCGGTTGAACGACGTCGCGGTGTAGTAGAGGCTGACGTTGTCGCCCTGCGTGAGGCGCGCGGAGCCCGACCATTCGGCGTTGTTGGTCATCGGCGACGTGCCGAACACCTTGACGCTCGCCCCGTCCGGGAACAGGTGGCCGCCCCAGGTCCAGCCGCCGTTCGCGGGCCGCTGCGACGCGGGAATGCCGGCGCGGCGGTAGAAGAAGCCGATGCGCGCGTGGACGTGACGATCGTCGAACGTGTAGCCGGCATGCGGGTCGGCCGTGAGCGAGAAGATCACCTCCCAGCCCTTGTAGCTGAGCTGGTTCGCGCGCAGGTCGGCGAGCGGCCAGGTATCCCAGACCCACACGTTCGAGTTGATCAGCGGGAAATCCTGCGGGATGTCCGGCATCGTCAGCGCCTGCGGCAGCGAGTTCTTGTCGGCGCCGGCCGTGTGCGACTGCGCGACGATCTGGCGGATGTCCGCGCGGGTCCAGCGCATCGTGAAGTTGCCTTCGGGGTCATAGGCCTGCTGCGTATGCGGCGTGGGCGCGGGGGCGCCGGTGCTCTGCGCATGGGCGACGCACGACGCGGACGCGAAGGCGGCCAGTGCCGCGCCAGCGAACAGCAAACGTTTGGCCGCGGTCGCGCGGCAAAAAGGAAAGTAAGTCATGTAGGCGTAGTTTCCGTTGACGGTGAGAAGGAACTGCTGACGGGATATCGATATCCAAACCGGTTTGGATGCTAATTCAAACCGGTTTGGACGTCAAAAGATAAATATTTGACGGTAATAACTACCATTCGGCAATAATTGCTGCGCGAGCGGCGCGGCCGAATGGCATGCACAACGCGAGGAGCGACGTGAAGGTGAATCTGAAGGCACTGTCGGATGCGCTCGGGCTGTCGCGCACGACGGTCAGTCGGGCGCTGAACGGCTATGACGACGTGAGCGAGGCGACCCGCGAGCGCGTGATGAAGGCCGCGCGCGACCTTGGCTATGTCGCGGATCCGACCGCGCGCCGGCTGGCGACGGGGCGCTCGGATGCGATCGGCATCGTGTACCCGTTCGGCGCGGGAGATCTCGGCGATCCGCGCTTCGGCGAGGTCGTCGCGGGCATCACCGAACGGCTCGCAGAGCGCAATCTCGACTTCATCATCGCGGCCGCGCGGCCGAACGCCGAACTGGACACGTATCGCCGGCTCGTCGACGGCAAGCTCGTCGACGGGCTGATCGTCGCGCGCACGCTGGTCGACGATCCGCGCCTCGCGTACCTGCGTTCGCAAGCGTTTCCGTACGTCGCGTACGGCCGCACGCAAGCCGCCGAGCCCTACGCGTGGTTCGATTTCGACAACGAGGCCGGCGCGCGCGATGCGGTGCGGCGCCTGATCGGCTTCGGTCATCGCCGTATCGCGATGATCAGTGCGCCGCTGTCGCTCAATTTCGCGATGCAGCGTCGCGCCGGGTATCTTGCGGCGCTGCGCGAGGCCGGTATCGCGCCCGATCCGGCACTGCTCGTCGAGTGTCCGTTTACGCGCGAGGGCGGGCAGCAGGGCGTGCAGGCGCTGCTCACCCGGGCCGAACGGCCGACCGCGCTGCTGGTCGACAACAACATCGTGGGCGGCGGCGCGTTCCGGGCGCTGATCGACGGCGGCTTGCAGCTTGGGCGGGACATGTCGCTGATCGTCTACGACGGCGTGCCGCCGGACGTCGCGCATCCGCATCGCGTGACGGCGGTGGTGCAGCCGACCGGACATGCGACCGGGCGTGCGCTCGCGGACCTGATGCTGGCGTTGCTCACGGACGGCGTTCGCGGCCATCGGCTCGAGACGCCGGTGATCGACGCCGGCGATACGGACGGGCCGCTGCACGGGTAGCCGACGCGGCGCGAACCGGGGAGCGGGGCGCGCTCCGCAACGGACGTTGCGGCACGCGCTCCGTCGCAAAAGCCATGACGGCGGCAGGGCCGAATGGCGGGTTTCTAGACGACCGGTCTAATTCGACGCTATCATCCAGGCTCATGAATGCGACGTCGCGAAAATGCCATATCGCGCTGCGATGCTGGCTGGGCGCGCAGGTGATGCCGTCGCTTTTTTTCGAGCCATTTCTAGACGACTGGTCTATTAGGCCTGGCAATATTTTTGGTACGGAGCCGGCACGTTGACGCGCGCCAGCGGCCTAACCCGCAGGCGCGCCGTCGCCGCCGCCGCGACGCGGCCCCGTTCCCCCATTTCTAAGGAGTGTCCGATCATGAAGATTCTGGTTGTCCTGACCTCGCACGACACGCTCGGCGACACCGGCAAGAAAACCGGCTTCTGGCTCGAGGAACTGGCCGCGCCGTATTACACGTTCAAGGATGCGGGCGTCGAGTTGACGCTCGCGTCGCCGCAGGGCGGCCAGCCGCCGCTCGATCCGAAAAGCAGCGATCCGTCCGCGCAGACCGACGCGACGCGCCGCTTCGACGCGGATCCGGCGGCCAAGGCCGAACTCGCTGCCACGCGCAAGCTGGCCGAGGTGTCGGTCGACGATTACGACGCGGTGTTCTATCCGGGCGGGCATGGCCCGCTGTGGGATCTCGCCGAGGACCTGCATTCGATCGGCCTGATCGAGCGCGCGCTGGCGGCCGGCAAGCCGGTCGCGGCCGTGTGCCACGCGCCGGGCGTGCTGCGCCACGTGAAGGACCCGAAGACCGGCGAGTCGGTCGTGCGCGGCAAGCGTGTGACGGGCTTCACCAACAGCGAGGAAGCGGCCGTCGAGCTGACGGAAGTGGTGCCGTTCCTCGTCGAGGACATGCTGAAGACCAACGGTGCGCAGTTCGAGCGCAGCGCCGACTGGGCGCCGCATGTCGTCACCGACGGGCTGCTGATCACGGGGCAGAACCCCGCGTCGTCGGAGCCGGCAGCCGAGGCGCTGCTCGCGAAGCTCGGCCGTCAGTAAGCCGAGCCTGGCGCCGGCATGACCGGCGCCGGATGGTTTCCGTCGTCGGGCGCGACCGTCCCGGCGACGGCTCGCATCTTTCCGCCGTGCGCACCGCGCGGCGGCTCATCCAGTCGTTTCGCAGAACCAAGCAAAGGAGTGGTGGATGTCTGCCCTGTTCGAACCGTTCAAACTCAAGGATGTCACGCTGCGCAACCGCATCGCGGTGCCGCCGATGTGCCAGTACGTCGCCGAAGACGGCGTCGTCAACGACTGGCATCACGTGCATCTGGCCGGTATCGCGCGCGGCGGCGCGGGCCTCGTGATCGCGGAGGCGACGGCCGTGTCGCCGGAAGGCCGCATCACGCCGGGCTGTGCCGGGCTGTGGACCGATGCGCAGGCCGCGGCGTTTGCGCCGTCGGTCGCGGCGATCAAGGCGGCCGGCGCGGTGCCCGGCATCCAGATCGCGCATGCGGGCCGCAAGGCGAGCGCGAACCGTCCGTGGGAAGGCGACGACCACATCGCCGACGGCGATCCGCGCGGCTGGCAGACCATCGCACCGTCGGCGGTGCCGTTCGGCGCGCACCTGCCGAAGACGCCGCGCGCGATGACGCACGACGACATCGCCCGCGTGCAGGCCGACTTCGTCGCGTCGGCGAAGCGCGCCCGCGACCTCGGCTTCGAATGGCTCGAACTGCACTTCGCGCACGGCTACCTCGGCCAGAGCTTCTTCTCCGTGCATTCGAACCAGCGCGACGACGAGTACGGCGGTTCGGCGGAAAACCGCGGCCGTTTCCTCGTCGACACGCTCAAGGCCGTCCGCCAGGTCTGGCCGGAGCACCTGCCGCTGACCGCGCGTCTCGGCGTGATCGAATACGACGGGCGCGATGAAGCAACGCTCGCCGAATCGATCGCGCTCACGCAGCGGATGAAGCAGGAAGGCCTCGACATGCTGAGCGTGTCGGTCGGCTTCTCGACGCCCGACGCGCGCATTCCGTGGGGCCCGGCGTTCCTCGCGCCGATCGCGGAACGCGTGCGCCGCGAGGCCGGCTTGCCGGTGTCGTCCGCCTGGGGGATCGATACGCCGCAACTGGCCGAGCGCGTCGTCGCCGAGCAGCAGCTCGATCTCGTGATGGTCGGCCGCGCGCATCTTGCCGATCCGCACTGGCCGTACTACGCGGCCAGGCAG
Organism: Burkholderia sp. Bp9015; assembly: GCF_003853505.1. NCBI lineage: Bacteria > Pseudomonadati > Pseudomonadota > Betaproteobacteria > Burkholderiales > Burkholderiaceae > Burkholderia > Burkholderia sp. Bp9015. The sequence continues at coordinate 326,544 of NZ_QTPZ01000001.1, read as the reverse complement.
CTCGGGGTCGAGCGGCCGTCGTGGACGCTGCCCGCGCCGTACGCGCACTGGCTCGAACGCTACCGCGTCGCCGACAAGGCGGCCTGAGCACGCGTTGCACCGCGCGGCGGTGCGGCGTTCGCGGCACGCATTTGACGATGCTTGGCAGTGCGTGCGCATGCCGTTGCGGCGTCGATGGATAGAATGGCGGTTCGTACAGGCTCGCGGCCTGCACGACCGCCATTTTTTCATTTCGACCGAGGTGCCATGCGCGCACATGTCTCGCCTTCCCAGGATTCCGCCACGCGGCCGCGTGCCCAGCAGATCGCCCGCGCCGTGCTGTATGCGGCGCTGCTGGTGCTCGCGCTGTGGGTGATCCGCGATTTCCTGCCCGCCATCGCGTGGGCCTGCGTGATCGCGATCGCGTTGTGGCCGCTGCTGAAACGCTTCGAATCCCACCGCTGGTTTCGCGACAGGCCGACCCTGATCGCGACCGTGATTACCGCCGGCGTGTCGCTGCTGGTCGTGCTGCCGGTCGCGATCGCGCTCGCGCAGGCGATCTCGCAGGCGCACGACCTGCGCCTCTGGCTGCATTCGATCCAGGACAACGGCATTCCGCTTCCGGACGTCGTCGGCCGGTTGCCGTACGGTGCCGCGCAGGTCACCGAGTGGTGGCAGGCCAATCTCGGTCATCCGCTGCACGCGGGCAGCGCGATGCATGGCGCGAGCGGCGAGAAGTTCATCGCGTTCGGCCGGCAGTTCGGCACGAAGCTCGCGCATGCGCTGTTCGAGTTCGGCTTCATGCTGGTCACGCTGTTCGTGATCATGCGGGCCGGCCACAAGCTGTCCGGCGCGTTGCTGCAGGGCGCGCGGCGCGCGTTCGGCCGCGGCGGCGCGGACCTGATCGAACGGATGGTCTCGGCCGTGTACGGCACGGTGACCGGGCTGGTCGTCGTCGGGCTGGGCGAGGGCGCCATTCTCGGCGTCGCGTATGCGCTCGCCGGGGTTCCGCACGCCGCGCTGCTCGGCCTCGTCACGGCCGTCGCCGCGATGCTGCCGTTCTGCGCGCCGATCGTGTTCTGCGGCGCGGCGCTCTGGCTGTTCGTGCAGGGCGCGACCGCGTGGGCCGTCGTGGTGCTGGTGCTCGGCTTCGTGGTCGTGTTCGTCGCCGAGCATTTCGTGCGGCCGGTGCTGATCGGCAGCTCGACCCGCCTGCCGTTCCTGCTCGTGTTGTTCGGCATCCTCGGCGGGGCCGAGACGTTCGGGCTGATCGGGCTGTTCGTCGGCCCCGCGCTGATGACGGTGCTGACGATGCTGTGGGCGGAATGGATTGCTTGACGACGCCGCCCGTCGCGCCGCTCCGACGCATCGACGTCAGAAGGCGGGCGCGCGAACGCGCCCGGCACGGCCACGATTCGTGACGATCGGGCACGCGCCGGACTGCGTCGGGCAGCGCATCGGACACAAGTCTCTACATTTCTTTTCGATCCGGACCCAAAGGTCGAGTAGCATGGGGCTTTCGATCACGCCGGCATGGCGCAGCAGATTTCACCAAGCATGCGATTGATTCCGATGTCCCGCCCCGCAGCGACGCTGTCCCTGGCCGCCAGCTGCCTGATGCTGCACGGTTGCGCGTGGTTCGACTCGTGGCTGCCGTTCTCGTATTCGCGCACGCCGCTGGCGAGGGCCGCGTCGCGGCACGGCGCGACGCGCGCCGACGTCGTCCGCGCCGGCGGCAACCCGCGCAGCGTGTGGATGGTCCGCAACGGCAGCGGCGTCTGCTACAACTACTTCATCGAGCACGACAACGATCACCGGGCTTTCTTCGTCGTGTTCGACAAGGCCGGTGCGGTCACGCAACACGGCTTCGATACCTGCATGGACGCCGATCGCAAGGGCACGCTTCAATCGGACAAGGCCGCCTCGCGCTAGCGCGTCGCGCGGCCGCCATGCGCCGCGCGAGCGTGTCACGCAGTCGTCACGCTATCGTGTCGACCACGCCGCCATCGACGCGCAACGCCGCGCCCGTCGTCGCCGAGGCCTGCGGCGAGCACACGTACACAACGAGATTCGCGACTTCCTCCGTCGTCGCCGGCCGCTGGATGATCGAGCTCGCGCGCTCGCTGCGCACGAAATCCACCGCGACGTCGTCGATGCTGCGGCCCGTGGCGTCGGCCGTTTCCTTCAGCAGCGCCCGCACGCCTTCCGACATCGTCGGCCCCGGCAGCACCGAATTGACCGTCACGCGCGTCCCGGCCGCGAGTTTCGCGAGGCCGCGCGCGATCGCGAGCTGCGCGGTTTTCGTGAACCCGTAGTGAATCATGTCGACCGGGATGTTCAGCCCCGACTCCGACGAAATGAACACGATGCGGCCCGTGTTCCGCGCGAGCATCCCCTTCAGGTAGTGCCGCGCGAGACGCACGCCCGACATCACGTTCATCTGGAAGTAGTGGGCCCATTCGTCGTCGTCGATGTCGAAGAACGCCTTCAGCCCGTAAATGCCCGCGTTGTTGACGAGGATGTCGGCCTCCGGCGTGTGCTGCGTGATGCGCGCGACGCCGGCGGCGTCGGACAGGTCGGCCGCGACGCCGTCGAGGTCCGCGCCGGGTACGGCGCTGCGCAGCTGCGCGAGCGCGGCGTCGACCGACTTGTCGCTGCGTCCGTTGACGACGACGCGCGCGCCCGCCTGCGCAAGCCCTTCGGCGATCGCCAGCCCGATGCCGGCGGTGGAAGCGGTGACGACCGCGGTCTTGCCTGTCAGATCGATGTGCATGAGTGTATCGGTTGGAAGAGGGAACGGAACCCGCCGGGCGTGCCGCGGCGGCCGAATTCAAAGCTTAGGCGATCCGGCCGCGAAGCGTCGGGTCGCGGTTGCATCGCGCCGCGCAGTCTTGTACGGTGTGCGTTCGCCGTCCAATCCGGGAGCCTGTCGCGTGAGCCGTTCCGCCAACCCCCTCGCCATGCCGTCGCCGTTCTGGCGCGACGCCGCGCTGCCGTTCATCGAGGCGCGCACCGTCGACGACGGTCGGACGATCTGCTACGCGAAGCACACGCACGACACGTTTTCGCTCGGCGCGATCGTCGGCGGCACGAGCACCTACCTGAACGGCGCGACGAAGGAGCACGTCGGGCGCGGCGTGCTCGTGATCATCGATCCGGAGCAGGTGCATGCGTGCAATCCGTACGGCCCCGACGCATGGGCGTACCGGATGGTCTACGTGGACGTGCCGTGGCTCACCCGCCTGCAGCATTCGCTCGGACGCGACCCGAACCGCGATTTTCACGGCTTTTCGCCGAAATTGACGGAACGGCGCGACCTGTTCGCACGGTTCGGCGGCTTTTACCGCACGCTCGTGGCGCCCGGTGTCGATCCGCTCGGCAAGGAGAGCGCGGCGGTCGAGTTCTTCACACGGCTGCACGGCGCGCTCGATCGCGAGCTGCCCGACGCAGCCCGGCGCGGGGCCGACAACGCGAAGCTCGCGCGCGCGGCCGACTACATCGCCGCGCATTGCCGTCAGGCCGTCTCGCTCGATGCGATCTGCGCGGCCGCCGACTTGTCGCCGTCCTACCTGATCCGCGCGTTCAACGCCCGCTACGGGATGACGCCGCATGCGTTCCTGATCGACCGCCGCGTGCAGTACGGGCGGGCTGAGTTGCGTCGCGGCCGGCCGATCGCCGACGTCGCGCTCGATGCGGGCTTCGCGGACCAGGCGCATTTCCAGCGCGCATTCCGGCGCATCGCGGCCGCCACGCCGGGGCAGTATCGAAGCGCCGCGAGCTGACCGGCGAACCGTGGGGCGGTGCCGGCGCCGCGACCACACACCGAAGCAACGGCGCTAGACGTCGAGCAGATAAAGCGCGCTGCCCGCGAGCAGCAGCGCCATCGCGCGGTTGAACAGCCGCATCCGCCGCGCATTCGCGAGCCGGTGCCGCAGCGACGCACCCGCATACGCCCAGCACGCGATCGACGCAAAGCAGATCACCAGATACAACGCCGCGAATTGCCACACCTGCGCGGGCTCGCCGTCGGCCGCATATGCGCCCATCGCAGCCACGCACGCGAGCCACGCCTTCGGATTCAGCCATTGCATCGCCGCGCCGGCCGCCGCCGACGGGCCGGCGACGTTCGGCGCAGCCGGATCGTCCGGATCGGCCGACAGCCGGCCGTCGTCGAGCGCGAGCCGCAGCGCGAGGTAAAGCAGGAACGCGATCCCCGACCACTGGGCGGCGGTGGTCAGCATCGGCCAGCGCGCGATCACCGCGTGCAGCCCGAGGCCGATCAGCAGGAACAGCGCGACGAAGCCGAGCGTCGCGCCGGCCGCATAGCGCAGGCTCGCGCCGAGGCCGTGGCGTGCGCCCGCGCTGAGCGCGACGATGTTGACGGGACCGGGCGTGATCGACGACGCCAGCGCGAACGCGGCCATCGAAACCAGCATGCTCATTGATTGCCTCCATGCGAATGTCAAAGTCGCATCGAGACTAAAGAAGCCGTGCGTGTCCGTATTGAAGAAAACTGCCCTCGGCGGCGCTGTCGGGATTCACGTCACGCTGAACCGGGCGCAGCGCTCACCGGCGACCGAAAGCCACTGGACGCTGGCGTTGCGGCCGAAGTCATCGAGTCTCGCGTCACGGACGGGCGGTGGTCGCGAGCGCGTCGAACGCGTCGGCTTCCGGAAGCTGGAGCCACGACTCCGGGCCTGCGTCGATTTCTTCGACCGTCAGCAGACACGCATCGAGTTCGCGACGCAACCGGACGTGATCGATCGACTGCCCGATGAACACGATTTCCTGCCGGCAATCACCGGTCGGCTCTTGCCATTTTTGCAGCACGCCATCGCGACGATAGTCGTCGTGCGGCCAGTCCGACCGAGAAACGAATCGCCACCATCGCCCGACGTAACCCCACTGGAACGCTCCGCCCGTCTGCACGAGCATGGCGATGTCGGCATATCGGTGCGCAGCCCAGACATATCCCTTGCAGCGAAGCAGTCGGCCGTTGGTCCAGGGGCGACGCAGCCACGCGAGCAGGCGCGCCGGATGAAACGGCGCACGTTCGCGATAGGTCCACGACGCGATCCCGTACGCATCCGATTCCGAGGGGCGCTCGTCGACCTGCATGCGTTGCATCCATCCCGGCGATTCGACGAGCGCCGGGAGATCGAAGCGCCGCGTATCCAGGACGTCTGACGGATCGACCTTGCCGTGCTGCATCGGCAGGATTCGCGCAGAGGGATTCAGCGACGCCAGAATGGCGCGCAGCCGGTCGAAACCCGCATGGCCGATCCGGTCGAGTCGGCTCACGAGAATCACGTTCGCGTATTCGACTTGTTCGATCAGCAGGTCCGACAGCTTGCGCGGCGGACCGGAATCGCTGCCGTTCGCGAGCGTGGCGTCGCGCGTGACCGGTTCGGCCGACGCGATCATGTCCTCGAACGTCTCGCCGTTGACCACCGTGACGAGCGTGTCCAGCCGCGCGAGCTCGCTGAGGCTGAAACCGTCGCGGTCGAGAAACGCGAACGTCTCCGCGACCGGCATCGGCTCCGAGATGCCGGTCGACTCGATCAGCAGATAGTCGAAGCGACGCTGCCGCGCCAGCGTGCTGATCTGCTCGAGCAGATCGGCACGCAGCGTGCAGCAGATGCAGCCGTTGCTCATTTCGACCAGTTCGTCCTCGCCGCGATGCAGCTCGACGTTGCGCCGCACATCGTCGGCGTCGACGTTTACTTCGCTCATGTCGTTGACGATCACGGCGACCTTCAGGCCGGCGCGGTTGCGCAGGATGTGGTTCAGCAACGTCGTTTTCCCGGCGCCGAGGAAGCCGGACAGCACGGTGACCGGAATCCTCGGCGGCGCGGCGGCCGGCGCTCGCCGGTGTTCCGGCGTCGTCATGCGTTCTGCCCGGACGCGCGATCCAGGTAGCCTTCGAACAGGTCGACCACGACGTAGCCGTCGTCGGCGGCGTCGCCCCACAGATCCTTCACGCGGAACTCGACATGATAGGTCGGCTGATGCGCGGCGCCGGTGTCGCCGTGCCCGATCGCGTCCGGGAATGGCCACGATTCGGTCGTCCGGTGCAGCACGATGCCTTTCTTGCCGCGAACGTAGCCCGGCGCGCGGATGTGGCCGCTGACGTATTCGTCGCGCACGACGACGCGATCGCCGACCTCGAACCGCGTCGAGTCGGGCGGCGCCGCCCGGCCGCCGGATCGCGGCGGGTTCGCGAGCCGGAAATGCGAACCGAGCGCGCGGTCGAGTTCGTCCTGCGTGAGCACGCCGGTTTCGACGAGCAAGGTTGCGGTCGCGATCACGTAGCGCTCGTAGTAGCGCGTGCCGACGTGCTGGCGCACGTCGATGCGTTCGACTGCGTGACGTACCTCGTCGACGCTGAATTTTTTCAGTTGGTCCACGCCGACGAACATCAGGCTGTACGCGAGATGCTCCCAGTCTTCCTTGAAGACCGGCTTGTAGCCGAGACTGTTGATCGTGTGCGGCACCGGGCCGAAACCCTGGAATCCGCCGAGGTCGTGAAAGCCGTCCATATGAGGTGATCTCCGAGATGAAGGTCGAGAGCGAAACGGGGGCGCGTCAGTGCGCGCGCGGCAGCGCAACGCCGATCAGCACGTCCTTCGTGACGAGCGTGCGCAGTTGTTCCTCGGTCATGTGCTCGCTGCCTGCCGGCCGCACGGGCAGCACGAGATAGCGGCTTTCGGCGGTCGTATCCCAGACCTTCACGACGACATCGTCGGGCAGGTCGGTGCCGAGCTCCCGCAGCACCGTGCGCCCTTCGCGGACGAGCCGCGCACGATATTCGAAGCCCTTGTACCACTCGGGCGGCAACCCGAGCACCGGCCAGTTCGTGCATGAGCACAGGCTGCAGACGATCACGTTCTTCAGCGTCGGTGTGTCCTCGATCGCGACGATGTATTCGCCCTGCGGGCCGGTGTAGCCGAACTGCGCACACGCGGCCGTGCCGTCCTTCAGCAGCAGTTCGCGAAATGCCGGGTCGACCCACGCACGCGCGACGATGCGCGCGCCGTTGGCCGGATCCCACGTCGTGGACATCAGCTCGGTCAGGCCTTCGATATAGCCGTCGGGGATCAGGTTCTTTTCTTTCATCACGCGAAACAGCGCCCAGGCACGTTCGCCGGGCGTCGAGGCTGTTTCCGCGGAAGGGGTCGCGCTCATCGTGGGGCTCCTTATGGTGGTTCGGGTTGACCGCCGCCGTGGCGTTGCGGCTGCCGTGGCGGGGTGCAAAGGCGTGGTGTCGGCCACGCTCGACGAGCAGGGTAAGAAGAGAAAAAGCGCGGTTCTTTGCCGGCACGGATCGGAAACTATGCTGAGACGGTCCCGCCGCGCGGCAGGGGCCGGCGCGCACCGGATGCACGGCGATTCGCGGCATCGACGGGGCGCCCGGCACGCGACGGCGGCCGCCCGCGCACGCTTTGCGACCGCCGTATGGCACTGGCAGCACAGGTCCGCCACAGCCAACTTCTTGTTCCGCCGGAAAACAGAAATGCGGATTTTGCCTTTCTATTCTCACCCTCAAGCGACGGCCGTTCGATGTCGCGAATCGCCGGCACTCCCGCGAGTACCGGCGGAACAACAGTCAGCCAGCACCCCGCGATTTGATCGTCCGGCAACGGTTCCCGTTCGTCGTACGTCGAGCGTGGCGGTGTCTGCGCATCCAGGTGAGGAGCATGATGGACAACGTCAACAGAATGAAACTGAAGCGAATCGCGCGCTGGATCGGCTTGTCGCTGATGGTCGTCGCATCGCATTACGCGGGCGCGGTCGAGGTCGATCCCGGCGACTACGAGCAGTATCCGGTCGGCGCGACGATCGGCGTGCTGTACTACAACTATTCGGCGACGAACGCGTACTATGCGAACGGCCACCGGACGTCGGATTTCGACCTGCAGTCCAATGTCGGCATCGCCCGTCTGCTGCATGTGTTCCAGCTCACCGACAGGCTCACGATCGATCCGCAGGTGTTGCTGCCGTTCGGTCACGTCAGCAGCTTCGGCAACGCCGGCACGCTTGGCAGTACGAACGGTGTCGGCGACGTGATCCTGACCGCGCCGTTGAAATTCCGCCTGAACGACGCGAAGGACGTCGTCGCCGCGACGGTCTACGTTTACGCGCCCACGGGGAGTTACGACCAGAACCGCGGTCTCAATCTCGGCGCCAACCGCTGGTCGCTCGATTTCCAGGCGGCCTACATCAAGCACTTTTCGCCGCAGTGGGCGCTCGATCTCGTCGGCGACGCGATCTGGTACGGCAACAACACGTCATACGGCGCGAGCGGCACGACGCTGCATCAGCGGATGAGCTACAGCGCACAGGCGATGGTGCGTTACATGCCCGATCCGGGCACGTCGCTCGGGATCGGCGTCACCCAGCTCTGGGGCGGTGAAACGAGCGTCGGCGGCGCGGACAACAACGACGCGCTTCGCACGACGCGCATGCGGATCACCGCGGCGAAATTCGTGACGAAGGCCGATCAGGTGCAAATCCAGCTCGGCACCGACCTGAGCGTGCGCAACGGCCCGAAGAACAGCCTGCTCGCCGGCCTGCGTTACGCGCACATCTTCTGACGACCCGCCTGCGCCGGGATACGCCCGGCGCAGGCCGCTCCTTGTCCCCCACGTCGAAACCTCGACATCCGATTCCCTTTCCAGAGAGGTCACGCATGGAATCCGCCATCGACAAACACCTGATCTGCCCGCGGACGCTGTCGCGCCGCGTCGCCGACGATTACCAGCCGCCGTTCCCGATGTACGTCGCCCGGGCCGCCGAAGACCTGAGCCAGGTCGTGATGGGCTATTTCGGCGTGCAGTATCGCGGCGCCGACAAGCGCGCCACGGCACTGGCCGCGTTGCGCCGGATCGTCGCCGATTTCGGTGCGCAGGACGGGCCGAACAACTTCGATCTGACGCAACACACCGACGACCAGGGCTACGAGAACCTGATTGCCGTCGGCTACTGGCGCGATCCGGCCGCGTATGCGCGCTGGATCGCGTCGCCGGCACTCGTCGAATGGTGGGCCTCCGACGCGCGCCTCGCGGACGGGATCGGCTACTTCCGGGAAATCGTCGCGCCGCGCGCCGAGCAGTTCGAGACGCTTTACGCATTCACGAGCGATTTCCCGGGCGTCGGCGCGATCATGGACGGCGTCAGCGGCGAGATCGAGGAGCACGGCTACTGGGGATCGATGCGCGACCGGTTCCCGATCTCGCAGACGGACTGGATGCGCGCGGACGGCGAGCTGCGCATCGTCGAGGGCGATCCGGCCCGAGGTGGCCGCGTGGTCGTACTGGCCCACGACAACATCGCGCTGATTCGATCCGGTCAGGACTGGCGTGCGGCCGAGCACGACGAGCGCCGACTGTATCTCGAGGAGATCGAGCCGACGCTGCGCAGCGGAATGGAATTCCTGCGCGACAACGGCACGGACGTCGGCTGCTACAGCAATCGCTACGTGCGCTCGATCGATCTCGACGGCAACGTGCTAGACGAGAGCTACAACATCGGCCACTGGCGCTCGCTCGACCGCCTCGAGCGCTGGGCCGAATCCCATCCGACGCACCTGCGGATCTTCGTCACGTTCTTCCGCGTCGTCACCGGGCTGTCGAAACTGCGGCTGTATCACGAGGTTTCCGTCTTCGACGCCAGGCATCAGGTCTACGAATACGTGAACTGCCATCCGCGCACGGGGCTGATGCGCGACGCCGTCGCCATCGCCCGCTGAATCCCGCCGGCACCGCCGGGGGCCGGCGGTGCCGCTTACCGAACTGGAGAACGTCGATGGCCATCAAACGCCCGACCCGCGAACAACTGTCCGACATTGCAGCCGGTTTCGGCTTTCATGTCGATTCCCGCCAACTCGCCGAATACGACGAGGCGCTGCAGGCGAACTTCGACGCGTACGACGCGATCGACGCGCTGCCCGACTATCTGCCCGTCGTCGCGTATCCGCGCACGCCCGGCTACCGCCCGGAAGGCGACGAGAACCGGTACGGCGCCTGGGCGCGCAAGAGCACGATCCACGGCGCCGCCGACGGCAAGCTGCGCGGCAAGACGGTGGCCGTGAAAGACAACATCTGCGTCGCCGGCGTGCCGATGCGCAATGGCTCGAGCACGTTCGAGGGCTACGTGCCCGATATCGATGCGACCGTCGTCACGCGCGTACTCGACGCCGGCGGCACGATCGCCGGCAAGGCGACCTGCGAGTACTACTGTTTTTCCGGCGGCTCGCACACGAGCGCGTCGGGGCCGGTGCACAATCCGCGCAAGGCCGGGCACTCGTCCGGCGGCTCGTCGTCCGGCAGCGGCGCGCTGGTCGCGAGCGGCGAGGTCGACATGGCGCTCGGCGGCGACCAGGGCGGTTCGGTCAGGATCCCGTCCGCCTATTGCGGCGTCTACGGGATGAAGCCAACGCACGGGCTCGTGCCCTACACCGGCGCGATGCCGATCGAGGCGACCGTCGATCATCTGGGGCCGATGACGAGCACCGTGCTCGACAACGCGCTGCTGCTCGATGTCATCGCGGGCGACGACGGGCTTGATCCGCGCCAGCGGGCGTTGCCGCCGCGCACCGACTATCTCGGAGGGATCCGCGACGGCATCGCAGGCCTGCGGATCGGCATTCTGCGCGAGGCGTTCGGGCTCGCGAATTCGGAGAAAGTGGTCGACGAGGCCGTGCTGGTCGCCGCGCACCGGTTGCGCAAGCTGGGCGCGAGCGTCGAAGAGGTGTCGGTGCCGCTGCATGCGGCCGGCACCGCGATCTGGCTGCCGATCGCGGCCGAGGGGGCGACGCAGCAGATGATGAAGGGCAACAGTCACGGTTTCAACTGGGGCGGCCTGTACGTGACCGGCATGATCGATCATCACGCGGGCTGGCGCGAGCGCGCCGACGAGTTGCCGGATACCGTGAAGGTGACGATGCTGCTCGGCGAATATTTCACGAGCCGGTATCGCGGGCGCTACTACGCGAAGTGCCAGAACCTCGCGCGGCGCTTGCGATCGGCTTACGACGCGGCGCTGCAGTCGTACGACGTATTGGTGATGCCGACCGTACCGATGCGCGCGTCGAAACTGCCGGAGCCCGGTTGTGCGATGTCCGAGTCGCTGACGCGGGCTTTCGAGATGCTCGCGAATACCGCGCCGTTCGACGTGTCCGGGCATCCGGCCATGTCGCTGCCGTGCGGGGTGGCCGACGAACTGCCGATCGGGCTGCAACTGGTCGGGCGCCGCTTCGACGAGGCGACGCTCTACCGCTGCGCCTATGCGTATGAGCAGTCTTCCGACTGGCGGCAGACGACATTCGCATGACATGTCCGGAGCGGTAGCGCATCGCCGCCGCGCCGCGTGCCGGTCCGACCGGCAACGCGGCGTACACGGCGATCGATTGGACAATGCGCTTTTGAACGGGCACGCTACCGGCTGCGTGTTTGCTAACCCATGTGGGGCACGACCATGACGATGCGTCCTATCGCGCGCGCCGCAAGCGGCGACGCGCCCGGCCCGGCGTCCGACAGCCCACCGGATGAGCGGACGAATTCGGCCATCGAGGTGGCGACCGAAGGCTCGCTCAGCCAGCGTATCGAATTCTGGCGCGAGACGATTCTGCGCCTGTTCGCGGACGTGCAGATCGCGGCCGTGCAGAAGGACGATTTCTTCGGCCAGGTGCGACAGCGCAAATGCGAAAAGATGCGAATCTCGGAAATCCACGCGAGCGAGCAGGCCGTGATCCGGCGGTATCGGCAGGCGCGCAGCGAGTATGAGGACAAGTATTTCGGCGTGTTGATGCTCGAGGGCAGCCAATCGGTCGAGCAGGACGGCAAGATCGTCACGCTGCACCCCGGGGATTTCGCGATCTACGACGCGACACGGCCGCACCACCTGCAGTTCGGCCAGTCGTGGCGCGAGATCGTCGTCAGCATTCCCCGCACGACGCTGAACCAGCTCGTCGTCGGGATGGAACACCGCACGGCCAGCCCGACGCAAACCGGCGAGGGCGTCGGCAGCGTCATGCGCGCGTTTCTCGAGCAGATGTCGTCGCAGATCGGTAGCGTGACCGAGGACGAGATGCGGCAGTTGTCGGATACCGCGATCTCGCTGATCGCGATGACGCTCGGGGGCATGCAGCGCAACGACCTCGCGCAGTCGAGGATGAAGGCGTTGACGCTGACGCGTGTGAAGCGGCATCTGCTCGAGCACCTGCACGACCCGGAGCTGAACCCGCTGATGATCGAGCGGTCGATCGGGATTTCGTCGCGGTACATCAACAAGCTGTTCGAGGCCGAGAACACGTCGCTGATGCGTTACGTATGGAACCTGCGGCTCGAACGGTGCGCGCAGGATCTCGTGAATCCGCAATGCGCGGTGCTGCGCGTGTCCGACATCGCGTTGCGCTGGGGATTCAACGACATGTCGCATTTCAGTCGCGTGTTTCGCGAGCGGTTCGCGATGTCGCCGCGGGCGTGGCGCGAGCAGGGCAGCAAGCCACGCGCGTGACGCGTCCCGGGCCGCGTCCGTGGCGGGCACGCGCCGATCGGTAGCGGCGGGATATCGACAGGCGCGGCTGCCGTCAATGCATCGCGCGCGGCGCGTGCGCCGGCCGCAGCGCGTGCGGGTCGCCGGCGTCGGCCGCGCGCAGCGGGCCGCTGCCTCCCGGTTGCGTCGACACCGAGAAGCCGAACGTATTGACGCCGCCCGCGCATGCGACGAACACGCTGCCGCCGTGCATCTCCGCGACGGCCTTGACGATCGACAGCCCGAGCCCGTGATTCTCCTTGCTGTTCGCGCGCGCTTCCTCGAGCCGGTAGAAGCGCTCGAACACGTGCGCGCGCTGCACCGGGTCGATCGGCTCGCCGGGGTTGGCGACCGACACGTCGACGAGCGTATCGCGCGGCGTGATCGTCACGTTCAGCGTCGCGCCAGGCGCCGAATGCTGGATCGCGTTGATCAGCAGGTTGGTCATCGCGCGGCGGAACAGCGACGGGTCGACGGCCGCGCGCGCATCGCCGTGCAGTTCGGCGCGCAACTGCGCTTCGTCGAGCGGAATCTCGAGGAAGTCGAGCATGCGGCGCACTTCGTCGGCGAGCGACACGTGCTTCAGGTCGGTCGCGCGTTCGCCGCGATCGCTGCGCGACAGGAACAGCATGTCGTTGATGATCACGCGCAACCGTTCGAATTCCTCGAGGTTCGACTGCAGCGTCTGGCGCATCCGGTCGACCGAGCGGTCGCGGCTCGTCAGCGCGACCTGGGTCTGTCCGATCAGGATGCTGATCGGCGTGCGCAGCTCGTGCGCGACGTCCGCATTGAACGCCTCGAGCCGCGCGTAGGTCTGCTGGATGCGTTCGAGCGCGCCGTTGAACGACGCGGCGAGATCGCGCAGCTCGGTCGGCAGCGCGTCGGTGTGCAGCCGCTGGCGGCGGTCGGTGGCGCCGATGGCCGCGGCGTCCTGCGACATCCGTTCGAGCGGCGCGAGCCCGAAGCGTGCGACCGCGCGGCTCAGCAGCAGCGTGATGACGGTGGCGATCGCGATCAGCGCGGCGAGTGTCCACGCGAAACGACGCAGCATGCGCTGCGTGCGCTCGCACGACGACGCGACGATCAGCTTCAGGTCGGGGCGCTCGCCGCTGCCTGCGATCGGGACGGTCTTCGTCATCACGTCGTAGCTGCTGTGGTTCAGCGCGTACTGCTGGAACGCGCCGAACGGTTCGCCGACGGGCACGCCGTCGACCGGACGGCCGAAGCGGAAGTCGGCGTCGGGGCTGTCGACCTGGTAGCGCGTCGAACCGTCGGGCGGTTCGAGGTCGGCGAGCTTTTCCTGCATCAGGCGGCCGCGCGCGGCCGTGGTCGCGTGCGACACGATCATCTGCGCGACCTTCGCGCGCGTGTCGATCGTCGCACGCAGTTCGGCGAACAGCTGGCGCTCCATCATCACGAACAGCCCGCAGCCGACCAGCGTGAACACGAGCAGCGACACGATGCCGAACATCGCCGACAGGCGCAGGGTGATCGAGCGTTTCATGCGTGCCGCTCCGCGTCGCCGTCCTCGCGCGCCTCGAGCACGTAGCCCATGCCGCGGATCGTATGCAGCAGCTTCTCCGCGAACGGGCCGTCGAGTTTCGCGCGCAGGCGCTTGATCGCCGTCTCGACGACGTTCGCGTTGCTGTCGAAGTTCACGTCCCACACGAGTTCGGCAATCGTCGTTTTCGACAGCACCTCGCCGCTGCGCCGCGCGAGCACGCCGAGCAGCTGGAATTCCTGCGCGGTCAGGTCGAGGCGTGTGCCGTCGCGGGTCGCGCGCCGGCCGATCAGGTCGACGCGCAGGTCGCCGATCGAGATCAGCGTCGATTCCTGCACGCGCGCGCGGCGCGTGAGCGCGCGCAGCCGCTCGATCAGCTCGAGGAACGAGAAGGGCTTGGTCAGGTAGTCGTCGGCGCCGCCGCGCAAGCCCCGCACGCGATCGTCGACGCGGTCGCGCGCGGTCAGCATGATCACGGGCGTCTGCTTCTGCGCGCGCAACGCGCGCAGCACGCCGAAGCCGTCGAGCTTCGGCAGCATCACGTCGAGCACGACCACGTCGTAGTCGAATTCGACGGCCTTCCACGCGCCGTCCTCGCCGTCCAGCGCGGTGTCGACGACCCAGCCTTCCTCGCTCAGGCCGCTCTTCAGGTATTCGACGACTTTCGGTTCGTCTTCGACGATCAGGACTTTCATGGGTGGGTCCGCGTAACCGGGTTAGGGAGTGACGCTCGTGGCGGGGCGCGGGCCGGCCGCCGCGACGTCGGTCGGCGTGGCGCCGTCCCAGCCGCCGCCGAGCGCTTTCGCAAGAAACACCACGAGCGCCGCGCGCTGGCCCTGGATCTGCACGGCCTGGCGCTCGCTCGTCAGCAACTGCTGCTGGGCCGTCAGCACGTCGATGAACGGCGTCAGGCCGCCCGCATAGCGGTCCTGTGCGAGCGACACGAGCTTGCGCGCGTCGTCGACGGCCGCCGACGCCTGCTGCGCGGCCTCGGCCAGCACCGACAGGCCCGTCACCGCATTCTGCACCTCCTGGAACGCGGTGAGCACGGTCTGCCGGTAATCGGCCTGCGCGGCGACGTAGCCCGCCTGCGCGAAATCGACGCCGGCCTTCAGCTTGCCGCCTTCGAACAGCGGCTGGCTGACCGACGCGCCGATCGACCACAGCAGCGCCGGCACGGTGAACAGGCCGGAGAAGCGCGTCGCGTCCCAGCCGAGGTCCGGCGACAGCGCGATGCGCGGGAAATACGCGGCGCGCGCGACGCCGATCTGCGCGTTCGCCGCGGCCATCGCGCGCTCGGCCGATGCGACGTCGGGCCGGCGCTGCAGCAGGTCGCTCGGCATCCCGGTCGGCAGCGCGGGCGCGTTGATCGGCGCCACGCGCGGCGGCAGCGAGAACGCGGGGGCCGGCGTGCCGACCAGCGTCGCGATCGCCGTCTCGACCTGAGCGCGCTGCTGGATCAGCAACTGCGCCTGCGTGCGCGTCGCGTCGAGTTGCGCGCGCTGCTGCAGCAGGTCGAGGCCGGACACCGCGCCGAGGTCGTGGCGCGCGCTCACGTAGTCGAGCGCCTTTTGCTGCAGGTCGATCGAACGCCTGACGACGTCGATCTCGGTGTCGAGTTCGCGCAGCGCGAAGTAGCTCGATGCGAGATCGGCGCTCAGCACCAGGCGCGCGTTCGCGAAATCGTCGCGCGCCTGCTCGGAGCTGGCCTGCGCGGATTCGACGCTGCGCCGCACGCGGCCGAACAGGTCGAGTTCGTAGCTGACGCTCGCGGCGACCTGGATGTCGTTCTGCACGGTCGACATGCTCTTCGTCGCGTAGTTGGTCTGCGGCCGGTCGGCGGAGATCTTGAAGCGCTGGCCGCTCGCGTTCAGGCCGACGGCCGGATACTGCGCGGACGCGACCGATGCGAGCGTCGCCTTCGCCTGGTCGTAGCGCGCGGCGACGGCCTTCAGGTTCTGGTTGTTGCGCAGCGCGTCGGTTTCGAGCGCGTCGAGCTGCGCGTCGCCGAACGCGGTCCACCACGCCGGGTCGAGCGGCGCACGGGCCGGCGCGGCCGGGTGCCAGTAAGCGTCGGCCGGGTCGAGCCGCCACGCGGCGGGCGTCTCGACGGCGGGGCGCCGGTAGTCGGGGCCGACCGTACAGCCGGCGAGCGTCGCGACCGCGACGACGGCCACGACCGCTGCGGGGGGCAGGCAGGCGCGCAGCGCGCTCACGACTGCGCTCCCGCGGCCGCGGAGGCCGGCTTCACGACCGGCGGCGCCTGCACGATCACGGTGTCGCCGTTCGCGAGCGCATCGCTCGGGTTCGCGACGAGGCGGTCGTGCGGCGTGAGCGGGCCGTCGACTTCGAGCGTCTGCCCGATCGTGCGCGCGACCGTCACCGCCTTCAGGCGCACCTGGCCGTTCGCGTCGACGGTCGCGACCGTCGGCCCTTCGGCCCGGAACAGCAGCGTGTTGGCCGGAATCTGCAGGCGGCCGACCGGCGTCATCGGCAGGGTCGCCTGCACGTATGCGCCGGGCAGCAGCCGCCCGTCCGGGTTCGGCAGCGTGATCTCGATCTGCAGCGAGCGCGTCGCGACGTCGATCGCCTGGGACGTGCGCGTGATGGTGCCGTCGAAGGTCTGGCCGGGCAGTTCTGCCTGCGCGACGCTCACGCGCTGGCCGACCTTCACCTGCTGCGCATAAGCCTGCGGCACCTGCACGTACAGGCGCAGCCGGTCGGCCTGCACGACCGTGAACAGTGCGCGGCCCGCGTTGCCGGAATTGACGAGGTCGCCGACGTCGACGTTGCGCTGCGTGACGATCCCGTCGATCGGCGCGACGATGCGCTGGAAGCCTTTCAGCTCGGTGAGCCGGCGCATGTTCGCATCGGCCGCCGCGAGGTTCGCGGTGCCCTGGTTGAACGCGCCTTGCCGGTCGTCGAGTTCCTGCTGCGACACCGCATCGCGCTGGCGCAGCTGCTGCGCGCGGTCGAACGACGTCTTCGCGAGCGCGAGCGCGGCCTGCGCCTGCTGGCGCTGCGCGGTGGCCTGCGCGAGTTCCTGGTTCAGCTCGGGCGTGTCGAGTTCGGCGAGCAGCTGCCCCTGCTTCACGTGCGCGCCGATGTCGGCCTGCCAGCGCAGCACGTAGCCGCTCGCACGCGCGTAGATCGGCGCTTCGACGAAGCCGCGCAGCGTGCCGGGCAGCGCCAGCTTGCCGCCGGTGGCCGCGTCGACCGGATGCACGACGCTCACGTACTGGCGCGTGTTCTGCTCGGCCACCGCGTCGAGGTGATTCCGGTTCAGCACGTTGACGACGATCGTGCGCGCGGCGCCCGCGGCCAGTAGCACGCCGATCACGATCAGGACGACCCGCCCGCGCCGCGACACCGACGTGCGCGTCGGCAGGTGCATGCCGTGTTCGTCCACCTGGATGCCGACGGAGCTGTGATGTTTCTCTTCCATGAATTGACCGGGTCGATAGGCTAGAAAGTCAGTGTCCGGCCGGGCGCGCGCGCCGGCGGGCCAGCCGCGCATGCACGCCGCCGAACACGAGCGGCACGAACAGCAGCGTCGAAACGGTGGCGAACAGCAGGCCGCCGATCACCGCGCGGCCGAGCGGCGCGTTCTGCTCGGCGCCTTCGCCGAGACCGAGCGCCATCGGCACCATCCCGATGATCATCGCGAGCGCCGTCATCAGCACCGGGCGGATTCGCGTCGCGCCGGCCTCCAGTGCGGCCGTGAGCGGCGGCGCGCCGGCCGCGAGGCGCTGGCGCGCGAACGACACGACCAGGATGCTGTTGGCGGTCGCGACGCCCACCGTCATGATCGCGCCCGTCAGCGCGGGCACGCTCAGGTGCGTGCCGGTGATGAACAGCATCCACGCGATGCCGGCGAGCGCGGCCGGCATCGCGCTGATGATGATCAGCGGATCGAGCCACGACTGGAAATTCACGACGATCAGCAGGTAGACGAGCACGATCGCCATCGCGACGCCCGCGCCGAGGCCGAGGTACGACGTGCGCATCGTCTCGACCTGGCCGCGCACCGACAGGTCGGTGCCGCGCGGCAGCGTCGCGCGCGCGTCGGACACGATGCGGTCGATCGCGCCCGCGACCGAGCCGAGGTCGCGGCCCTCGACGCTCACGTACAGGTCGATCGCCGGGCGGATGTTGTAGTGCGTGATCACCGCCGGGTTCGCGACGGGATGGATCTGCACGAGGTTGCCGAGCAATTGCAGCGGCATGCCGGTGCGCCCGCTCGCGGAAATCGGCGTGCCGAGCAGGTCGTCGATCGACGCGATGCTGTATTGCGGGGTCTGGATCTGCAGCGGGTACTGGACGCCCGAGCGCGGATTGATCCAGAACGACGGGGTCGTCTGGGAACTGCCGGACAGCGAGATCAGCATGTTCTGCGCGACGTTCTGCGCGGAGAGGCTGAGCTGCTGCATGCGCGTACGGTCCATGTCGGCCACCAGGGTCGGTTCGTCGTTGCGCTGCAGTACGTGCACGTCGACGGTGCCGGGGATTTGCCTGATCTTCTTCATCAGGCTGCTCGCGATAGCCATGTTACTCGCGAGATCGTTGCCGAGCACCTGCACGTCGATCGCGGCGGGCTGACCGAAGTTGAGGATCTGCGTGATGATGTCCGACGGCTGGAAGAAGAACTCGACGCCCGGGAAGCGCTGCGGCAGCAGCGTGCGCAGCGTCTGCACGTAGTGCGCGGTCGCGCGGTGGCCCGGCTTCAGCGCGATCATCAGTTCGCCGTCGAGCGTGCCGATCGTGCCGGCATTGCTGTACGACAGGTTGATGCCGCTCACCGGCAGCCCGAGGTTGTCGACGATCGCGCCGAGTTCGTCCGCCGGCACGGTTTCGCGGATCACGCGCTCGACCTGGTCGGCAAGGCGCGCGGTCTCCTCGATCCGGTAGCCGGTCGGCGCGCGCATGTGCAGCCGCAGGTTGCCGGAATCGGCGTTCGGGAAGAAGTCGCGGCCGAGCACGAACACGAGGCTGGTCGACAGCACGCAGAAGCCGAGGAAGCACGTCGCGTAGAAGCGGCGGCGCACCAGCAGCATGCTGAGCAGCACGATGTACCACGCGCGCAGCCGCTCGAACGCGGCGTTGAACGCGTGATGGAGGCGCGCGAACCGCGACGTCGCATGATCGGGGCCGCTCGTGGCCTGCTGCGGGCGGAACAGCAGCATCGCCAGCGTCGGCACGAGCGTGCGCGACAGCACGTAGGACGCGAGCATCGCGAACACCACGGCTTCGGCGAGCGGCACGAACAGGAAGCGCGCGACGCCCGTCAGGAAGAACATCGGCACGAACACGATGCAGATGCACAGCGTCGACACGAACGCGGGCACCGCGATCTCGCCCGCGCCTTCGAGGATCGCGTCGTGCAGATTCGTACCGAGATGCAGGTGCCGCTCGATGTTCTCGATCGTGACGGTCGCGTCGTCGACCAGGATCCCGACCGCGAGCGCGAGGCCGCCGAGCGTCATGATGTTGATCGTCTCGCCGAGCGCGGAGAGTGCGATCAGCGACGTGAAGATCGACAGCGGAATCGAGATCGCGATGATCAGCGTGCTGCGCCAGTTGCCGAGGAACAGCAGGATCATCATCGCGGTCAGCACGGCGGCGATCAGCGCCTCGTGGATCACGCCCTGCACGGCGGCGTTGACGAACACCGACTGGTCGAACAGCGGCGTGATCGTGAGTCCTTCGGGCAGCGTCGGGATCACCTTCGGCAGCAGTGCCTTCAGGTCCGACACGACCTTCAGCGTCGACGCGTCGCCGGTCTTCAGGATCGACATCAGCACGCCGCGCTGGCCGTTCTGGCGCACGACGTTGGTTTGCGGCGCGAAGCCGTCGCGCACCGACGCGACCTCGCGCAGGTAGGTCGTCGCGCCGTTGACGGTCTGGACCGGCAGGCCGTTGATGTCCGCGACCGTGTCGGCCGACGCGTTCGTGTCGATCCGGTACTCGGTCTGACCCATCTTCGCGGTGCCGGTCGGCAGCACGAGGTTCTGCGCGTTGACCGCGTTGACGATGTCGGCGGGCGTGAGGCCCTTCGCGAGCAGCGCCTGCGGATCGAGGTCGATCGCGACCACGCGCGTGCGGCCGCCGTACGGAAACGGGATCTGCGCGCCCGGGATCGTGATCAGTTGCGGCCGCAGGAAGTTGAGCGCGATGTCGGCGAGCGACTGTTCGCTGAGCGTCTTGCTCGACAGCCCGAGCTGGATCACCGGGATGCTCGACGCCGAATAGGTGATCACGAGCGGCGGCGTCGCGCCCTGCGGCATCTGCCGCACGATCGCCTGCGCGGACGAGACCGTCTGCGCGATCGCGGTCTGCACGTTCGCGCCGGGCTGCAGGAACACCTTCACGACCGCGATGCCCGGCAGCGACGTCGACTCGATGTGCTGGATGTTGTTGACGGTCGTCGTCAGGATCCGTTCATGGACGGCCGTGATGCGGTTGGTCATCTCCTTCGCGGAGAAGCCGGTGTAATTCCAGATCACGCTGATGACGGGAATGTTGACCGCCGGCAGGACGTCGACAGGCGTGCGCATCAGCGCGAGCGGGGTGGCCAGCACGATCATGATGGCCATCACGATGAACGTGTAGGGGCGCCTGAGCGCGAGATTGACGATCCACATGGAGGCGGCGGGACAGGCGGTGATCAGGCGGCGGTGAGGGGAACCCGAATGATAGGCGTCGGGGCTGAACGAGTCACTGACACGAAACTGGCGGATTTGTCAGGTTCGGCGCGCGGCGACCGAGGCGACTTCAGGTCGATTGATCGGATGAAAACGCGCACGGACGCCGATGCCCGAAAAAGGCCGCCGCACCGCACGCGCATGCCGCGGCAGCGACGCTTCCGTTCATCGGGCGTCGCTCAGATCTGTTCCATCCCGACCCGCGCGAGCGCGGCCAGGTCGACGACTTCGATCTGGTTGTACGCGAGCCGCAGCACGCCGAGCTTCTCGAGTTGCTGCAACGCCTGGTTGATCCGCTGCCGCGACACGCCGACGAGCATTCCCAGTTCCTCCTGCGAGATCGCGAGCGACGGGCCGGTGTCCGGATACAGCGCGGGGTTGAACAGCTGCGCGAGCGCCTGTGCGACGCGCGCGTCGACATCGAGCAGCCGGCTGTTCTGGATCGACGCGATGAACTCGCCCATCCGGTTGTTCAACTGGTGGATCACGAAGCGCGTGAACGGCAGGCTCGTGTCGAGCAGCGCATGGAACGTGTCGACCGGGACGAACAGCACGATCGAGCGCTGGACGGCGACGACTTCGTACTTGCGCAGCTCGCGCTTGATCACGCTGCCTTCGCCGAACCAGCCGCCCGACGGCACGCCGGAAAACGTGCAGCCGCGCCCCGACGCGTTGAAGATCGCGAGCTTCAGCAACCCGCGATGCACGCCGATCCAGTATTCGGACGGTGCGAGCCGCTGCGCGATCACGTCGCCGGCCTCGTGCTGCTCGGCGCGCGACTGCGCGAGCACGAGCGCCTGGTGTTCCGGCGCCAGCGCGCGGAACCACGCGCACTGGCCGAACAGCACGGACAGGGCGGGCAACGGGCCCGGTTCGAGCGGCGTGTCGGCCGGCGGGCTGGCCGGCGGGCTGACAGCGGCGGCCGCGTCGGGCGGCGCAACGAGGTGGTCGTGCATGGATGCGGGTTTGCGAGGATAGGGATAACGCGCAGCGCTCATGAGGCACTCTGTCGTTTCGATGACAGACGGCTCACAATAGCGCCCGTTAGGCTGTCGGCAATTGAACCACATCAAGACCGGTCGGGGTGCATGCACACTTGCCGGATACGAGGCCGACGCACGCGCCGGTCGACAGAAAACGGGAGACAGGATCATGACGCAGATGTTCGAGGCCGGACTCGGCCGCCGCGATGCCAACTACGTGCCGCTCACGCCGATCGACTTTCTGGTCCGTGCGGCCGAAGTCTACGGCGCGCGCCTCGCGATCGTGCACGGCGACGTGCGGCGCACGTGGGGCGAGACCTACACGCGGGCGAAGCAGCTCGCGAGCGCGCTCGCGCGGGCCGGCGTCGCGCGCGGCGAGACGGTGGCCGCGCTGCTGCCGAACATCCCGGCGATGGTCGAGGCGCACTTCGGCGTGCCGATGGCCGGCGCCGTGCTCAACACGATCAACACGCGGCTCGACATTTCATCGGTGCTGTTCATGCTGCGTCACGGCGAGGCGAAGGTGCTGATCGTCGACACCGAATACGCGGAGCTCGCGCATCGCGCGGCGCTCGAAGTGCCGGGCCTGAAGATCGTCAGCGTTGCCGATGCGATGCCGGCCGACCCCGCGCGCTTCGCCGGCGCGACCGACTACGAGGCGTTCGTCGCGGGCGGCGATCCCGACTACGCATGGACGCCGCCCGCCGACGAGTGGGAGGCGATCGCGCTGAACTACACGTCCGGCACGACGGGCGACCCGAAGGGCGTCGTGTATCACCATCGCGGCGCGTATCTCGCGGCGATCAGCAACATCCTCGAATGGGACATGCCGAAGCACGCGGTGTATCTGTGGACGCTGCCGATGTTCCACTGCAACGGCTGGTGCTTCCCGTGGGCCGTCGCGGCGCGCGCGGGCGTGAACGTGTGCCTGCGCAGGTTCGACGCGAAGACGGTGTTCGACCTGATCCGCCGCGAGCGCATCACGCATTACTGCGGCGCGCCGATCGTACAGAGCGCGATCGCGAATGCGCCGGCCGAGTTGCGCGCCGGCATCGATCACACGGTGCACGCGATGGTCGCCGGTGCCGCGCCCGCGCCGGCCGTGATCGCGAAGATGAAGGAGATCGGCTTCGACCTGCTGCACGTGTACGGATTGACCGAGGTCTATGGCCCGGCGACCGTCTGCGCGAAGCAGGCGCACTGGGACGAGCTGCCCGACGACGAGCGCGCGCGGCTCAATGCGCGGCAGGGCGTGCGCTATCACCTGGAAGCGGGCGCGACGGTGCTCGATCCGGACACGATGACGCCGGTGCCGGCCGACGGCGAGACGCTCGGCGAGATCATGTTCCGCGGCAACATCTGCATGAAGGGCTACCTGAAGAACCCGCACGCGACGGAGGAAGCGTTCCACGGCGGCTGGTTCCATACGGGCGATCTCGGCGTGCTGACGCCGGACGGCTACATCCGCATCAAGGATCGCCGCAAGGACATCATCATTTCGGGCGGCGAGAACATCTCGAGCATCGAGGTCGAGGATGCGCTGTACCGGCATCCGGCCGTCGCGGTCGCGGCGGTGGTCGCGATGCCCGACCCGAAGTGGGGCGAGGTGCCGTGCGCGTTCGTCGAGCTGCGCGAAGGCGCGAGCGCGACCGAGGCGGAGATCGTCGCCCACTGCCGGCAGTTGCTCGCGGGTTTCAAGGTGCCGAAGGTCGTGCTCTTCGGCGAGCTGCCGAAGACGTCGACCGGCAAGATCCAGAAATTCCAGCTGCGCAACGCGGTCGGATCGGACAAGGCGATCGACCTGGCGGGAGACAAGAAGTAACGTCGACGGGGCGTCGTGCGGGCGGACGCCTTGATACGTGAATGCGTCAAGGCGTCAAGGCGTCAAGGCGTCAAGGCGTCAAGGCGTCAAGGCGTCAAGGCGTCAAGGCGTCAAGGCGTCAAGGCACGACGAGCCACGCGATCGCCAGATACCGCCCGACCTTCGCGATCGTCACGATCGCGACGAAGGTCGGCAGCGGCTCGCGCAGCACGCCGGCGATCATCGTCAGCGGGTCGCCGATCACCGGCGCCCAGCTCAGCAGCAGCGACCAGCGGCCATAGCGCCGATACCAGCCCTCGGCGCGCGCGAGCGCGGCCGGTTTCACCGGAAACCAGCGGCGGTCGCGGAAGTGCTCGATGCCGCGGCCGAGTGTCCAGTTGATCGCCGCGCCCGCGACGTTGCCGACGCTCGCCACCAGCACCAGCGCCCACACCGGTTCGCGCCCGGCGAGCAGCAGGCCCGCAAGCACGGCTTCGGACTGGAGCGGCAACAGGGTCGCGGCGACCATCGACACGGCGAACAGGCCGCCGTAAGTGAGCAGTTCGGACATCGCGCGATTGTACTGGTCGTACCGGCCGCGCGTCGGCCGGCGTGGGAGGGCGCGCGCCGCAGCGCGCCACGTCACGCGCGCAGGCGGCCGCTCAATTCCATCCGACCATGATCGCGCCCATCCCGACCAGCAGCCCGCCCGTCACGCGATTCATCGCGCGCATCCGCGCCGGCCGCTGCAGCGCACGGCTCAGCCGGTGCGAGAACAGCGCCATCGACGCGACGCCGCCGGCGAACAGCAGCGCGAAGCTCGCCGCGAGCAGCAGGAATTGCGCGTTCAGGCTCCAGTCGGGATCCGGGACGATGAACTGCGGAAAGAACGACGGAAAGAACAGCAGCGTCTTCGGGTTCAGGCCGGAGGTGGCGACGCCGCGCCAGAACAGCGCGCGTCCGGTGGCGGTGTCGTCGGATGCCGTGTTGCCGGCGTCCGTCGACGCGGCGGGCGCGGTGACCGGCGCCCGGCCGAGCCATTGCTTGCAGCCGAGCCATACGAGGTAGGCGGCGCCGGCCCAGCGCAGCACGGTCAGCGCGTGCTCGTCGAGGTGAACCAGCGAATTCAGGCACAGCGCGGTCAGCGCGAGCTGCAGCAGCACGGCGAGCGTGCCGCCCCAGACGCACGGCAGCGCGCGGCGCCAGCCCGCGCGCAATGCCTGGTTCATCGTGAGGAGGTTGACGGGGCCGGGGGCGTAGATGAGGACGGCGGACGCAGCGAGGAACGACAGATAAAGCCTGAACGACATGACGGGAGTGCGGAAACGGAGGATCAGGCGCCGGCCCGTGCGACCGGGTAGGCGCGCGGGGGGGCGGGACGTTGCATGCCTGCGTGTCCTGCGCCGCAACTCGTGATTGCGGCCAGGCGTCCCGGTGCGAAGGGGTTGTCGCAGGGAGCGTGCCGGACACCAGGCATGGAGAAAATGTATCAAGCGGGCCGGTTAAAAGGCTTCCTGTTTTCCAGCAAAACGCACCCGAAACCGGAAGCCTGTTCAGATAGAATGCGGATTTTCAGTAGAAGATTCTTCCTGTCATGGCTACCCGCGAACGCACGCCGAAAACCCTCGACAACCAGGACCGCAAGATCCTCGGTGCACTGCAAAAAAATGCGCGCCTGTCGAACGCCGAACTGGCCGAACAGATCGGCATGTCGACCACCGCCTGCTGGAACCGCACGCGGCAGCTCGAACTCGACGGTTACATCGACGGCTACGTCGCGCTGGTCAACCAGCGCATGCTCGGCTACGCGGACATCGTGATCCTCGAAGTCACCCTCGATCGCCACGAGGACGATGCGCTCGCGCGTTTCGGCGCCGAACTCGCGGCACTGCCCGAAGTGCTCGAGGCCTACCTCGTATCGGGCGAATACGACTACTGGATCAAGGTCGCGGTGGACGGCACGGCCGGCTACGAACGCTTCCTGCGCGAGAAGCTGTACAGGATTTCGAGCATTCGCCACAGCCGCTCGATGTTCGCGCTGCGGTGCATGAAAGACGTGCCGTCGATTCAGGTGTGAAGACGGGGGCGACGCGCCGCGCGGCGTCGTGACGACGCGGTTCGCGGCGGTGCTGGAGAAGGGTGGGAAGCGGGCTGTCGCGCCCGTTGCGCGCGGCCCGGAGCCGGATACCGGCAGGCCGTGCCCGCGCGGCGGGAAAACGGATGAATCTTCCGTGACGGCCAGGCCCGGCGCGTGGCGCGCAGCGGGCATGCATCGGCTACGCAGCGGCCGGACATTCCGGGAAGCTGCGATCAACACCGTGCCGACAAGTTCGTCGGGACCGGCATCCGCGTATCGACATCGCTGCGACCGTGCTCACAGCGCGTGAGCACCATGCCATCGAGGGTATTCGCCCTTTTTTTGCGACTTCCGTCCGGCGCCTCGTGCCGGACGCGGCGGCCTTTCGGCGCGCGTCCCCGCAAGGCGCATCAGACGGATGGAGATGGCGTGCGGCCGGCTGGCGGCCGGTCGCCGCGCTCAGCGCGGCAGGCGTGCGTGCGCTTCAGCGATGACTGCGCAGTTCTCGAGGTGCAGTGCCCATGCTTCTGCAAGCAGCTCGCCGACACGTGCGAGCCAGCCAGCGGATTGGGTGGAACGATCGGAGACATTAGACGTTTGCATGACGAAGCCCCATGTAGGTGGCGAGTTAGGGATAACCCTAATCATAAAGAAACGTCACCGTCTTGTGAAATGCGATTTCGTTATATGAGAATTACTGACAATTTATGTTGCTGCCGCGCAACATGAGCTGCGCCACCTTCTGCGTGGCGGGCAGGCGTGACGAGACCGCGGCGAGCGCGGCCTCGCATTGACGGGCGAAAACGGAAAGCGGGGCGACGAGAACGGGCGCGGCAGCGGGGCGGCGATTACCCGCCGATCCACCCGAAGCGCCACGACAGGCGGCGCGCCGCGGCGAGCAGCGTATGCGCGAGTTCGCTGTGCGGCCCGCGCGGGAAGCCGCGCGACGAGCCGATGATCGCAATCACGAGCCGGATGCTGCCGGTGTGATCGAACACGGGCGCGGCGATCGTCCCGATGCCCGGCACCGGCGCATCGAATGCGAAATCGAGTTCGTCCGCGCGGATCGTCGCGAGCCGCGCGCGGAACGCGTCGTCGACCTGCGTCGCGCGGCCTGCGAGGCGCACCGGCTCGTCGGCCAGCAGGCCGGCCAGCACGTCGTCGGACATGCCGGCCGCGAAAATCCGCCCGATCGCCGTATTCACGAGCGACATCACCGTGCCGACCTGAAGGCTCACGTGCTGCGGCCGCGCCGATTCCTCGAGACGGATCACGGTCGGCCCGAGCGGCCCGAGCGTCGCCGCGGCCACGCTCAGGTCGGTCGCGGCCGCCAGCGCGACGATTTCGGCTTCCGCATCGCGCGTCGGCGACACGCGCTGCATCGCGATCAGGCCGAGCGCCTGCGCGAGCGGCCCGCCGCCGAAGCAGCCCGCGTCGTCGCGGCTCAGCAGGCCGATCTTCTGCAGGCTCACCAGATGCGGAAACGCCTTCGCGGCCGGCATGCCGGCGGCTGCCGCGAGATCGCGCAACGGCAGCGCACGGCCCGCCGAGACGAGCGCGAGCAGCAACTCGCCCGTGCTGTCGAGCGCGTTGATGCCGCGCTGCGCCTTCGTGTCGTCGGCGAGCGCGGGCGGCATGCGCTGCGTGGCCGGCGGCATGCCCGGCGCGACCGGCGGTGCGTCGCGTCCCGCGTCGAGCGCCGCGGTGGCTTGCCGCGCCGCATCGCGCAGCGCCGTCGCGATCGGGCCGTCCCAGCCGACATCGATGGAGCCGCTCGAACCGATCACCGTCAACGCGAGTTGCAGGCGGCCGTCCGCGTCCAGCACTGGCACGCACATCGCGCTGACGCCGGGGCTCGGCCGATCCACGCCGCGCTCGATCCCGCGCGCGCGGATCGCGTCGAGTTCGGCCTGCCACGCGCGGGCATCGGACGGGGGCTGGTCGCCTTCCGCGCCGGCGAGCGTGGCGCCGGCGCCGGCCTGGCTGGCCGCCATCGCGTCGAGCTGGGCGGGGTCGCCGAACGCGCGGAACACCCGGCCGGTCGCCGTCGTGTCGAGCGACATGACGGATCCGACGTGCAGGTTCACGTGCAGCGGATAGCCGCCGTGCTCGATGCGCACGATCGTGGGCCCGAGCGCGCCCGGCACCGACAGCGCGACGCTCAGGCCGACCGCTTCCGCGAGCCGCGCCGCGTGCGGCAGCGCCGCGCGATAGGCCGGCTGGCGCTCGATCGACATCAGCCCCAGCCGCAGCGACAGCGGCCCCGGCTCGTAGTTGCCGGTGAGCGCGTCGCGCTTCACGAGCGCGAGCCGCGTCAGGCTGACGAGATAGGTGTGCGCCTGCGCGGTCGACAGGTCGGCCGCGGCCGCCAGTTCCGACAGCCCGAGCGGCTTGCGCCGGCGCGCGAGCGCGTCGAGCAGCCGGCCGCCGACCTCGACGCTCTGGATCCCGCGCTGCGCCTTGGGCGGCGCGTCGTCTGCGCTGACTTCGTGGTTCTGCACGCGATGATTCTTCCGTTGACGAAACCCCGCATGGTATCCGACGCCATTTGACGCGCCAGCCCGCAGGTTTACCCGCATTAGACAATAGCAAGCTAATTTGTCATTGACAAATAATCGGCGCGGGAAGATGATCCGCTCATTCCCCTCAACACATGGCTCGCAGCCACGGAACGCAACATGGCCAAAGCATTCGCCTCCCAAGCCGATCTGGAAGAGAAGAAAGTCACCTGGACGCAGCTGTCCGAGAACGCGTACGCCTATACCGCCGAAGGCGACCCGAACTCGGGCGTGATCATCGGCGACGACAGCGTGCTGATCGTCGACACGACCGCGACGCCCGCGATGGCGCAGGACCTGATCGCGAAGATCCGCAGCGTGACCGACAAGCCGATCAAGCACGTCGTGCTGTCGCATTACCACGCGGTGCGCGTGCTCGGCGCGTCCGCGTATTTCGACGAAGGCGCGCAGCACGTGATCGCGAGCCGCGGCACCTACGAAATGATCGTCGAGCGCGGCGAGGCCGACATGAAGTCGGAGATCGAGCGCTTCCCGCGGCTGTTCGCGGGCGTCGAGACGGTGCCGGGCCTGACCTGGCCGACGCTCGTGTTCGAGCGCGAGATCACGCTGTTCCTCGGCAAGCTCGAGGTGAAGATCATGCACGTCGGCTCGGGCCACACGAAGGGCGACACGATCGTCTGGCTGCCGTCGCAGAAGGTGCTGTTCTCGGGCGACCTGGTCGAGTACGACGCGGCCTGCTATTGCGGCGACGCGCAGCTCGAACAGTGGCCGGCCACGCTCGAGGCGCTGCGCGCGCTCGGCGCGGAAAAGCTCGTGCCGGGCCGCGGCCCCGCGCTGCTGAATCCGGCCGAAGTGAACAAGGGCCTCGACTACACGAAGGACTTCGTGACGACGCTGCTCGCGCAGGGCCGCAAGGCCGTCGAGCGCAAGCTCGACCTGAAGGCGTCGATGGCGCTCACGCGCGAAGCGATGGATCCGAAGTTCGGCCACGTGTTCATCTACGAGCACTGTCTGCCGTTCGACGTGTCGCGCGCGTACGACGAGGCGAGCGGCATCACGCATCCGCGCATCTGGACCGCGCAGCGCGACAAGGAAATGTGGGACGCGCTGCAGGACTGAATGGGTGACGGCGGCGGGGCGTCCGGGCGGGCGCCGCGCCGCGTTCCTGACGGCGCCTGAGCGGCGGCCGCATCGCGCGGCGGTTCAGGGAGCCGACTTCCGTTCTCACAAGAAAGCCGGGCGCATGTACGCCCGCGGAGACTGCCGCGCGCCCGAATCGCGCGGCCCGTTTGGAGAGAGACATGCCCCAATCGCTTCCCGCCGAAGCGACGATCGCGCACGCGAGTGCCGCGGCGTCGGCTTCCGCCTGTGAATCCGCGCCGGCGTCCGCTGCCGGCGACGCGCTGCTGTTCCGCAAGATCGCGTGGCGGATCGTGCCGTTCCTGTTCCTCTGCTACGTCGTGTCGTTCCTCGACCGCATCAACATCGGCTTCGCGCAACTGCAGATGAAGCACGACCTCGGCTTCAGCGATGCGATGTACGGCCTCGGCGCCGCGGTGTTCTACGTCGGCTACGTGTTCTGCGAGGTGCCGAGCAACCTGCTGCTCGCGCGCTTCGGCGCGCGCCGCACGTTCACGCGGATCATGCTGCTGTGGGGCATCGCGTCGACCGCGATGATGTTCGTGTCGCAGCCGTCGCATTTCTACGTGCTGCGCTTCCTGCTCGGCGTGTTCGAGGCCGGCTTCTTTCCCGGCATCGTGCTGTACCTGACCTACTGGTTCCCGGCGAACCGCCGCGCGGCGGCGATCTCGGTGTTCTTCGCGGGTGTCGCGGTGGCGGGGGTGCTCGGCGGCCTGATGTCGGGCTGGATCATGCGCGACATGAGCGGCGTGCTCGGGCTGCACGGCTGGCAATGGATGTTCGCGATCGAAGGCGCGCCGGCGATCGTGCTCGCATGCTTCGCGTTCACGTACCTGGTCGACCGGCCGCAGGACGCAGCGTGGCTCACGTCCGACGAAAAGGCGCGCGTCGCCGCGCTGTGCAGCGATGGCGGTGCGCATGGCGCGCACAGTGCGCACGACAAACGCAGCCTGGTCGCGGCGCTCGCGAACCCGCGCGTCTACCTGTTCGCGTTCATCTACTTCTCGCTGACCTGCGCATCGCTGACGCTCAACTTCTGGATGCCGCTGATGATCCGCGATTTCGGCGTGACCGACGTCGTGTCGGTGAGCCTCTACACGGTCGTGCCGAACGCGGTCGGCGCGGTCGGGCTGATCCTGATCGCCCGCCATTCCGACCGCACCGGCGAGCGCCGCAAGCACTTCGCGTGCTGCACGATCGGCGGCGGCCTGGCACTCGCGGCGCTGACGCTGCACCTGCACAGCTTCGCGGCGATGCTCGCGTGCCTGTCGATCGCGGCGACGCTGATCTTCGCCGCGCTGCCGATCTTCTGGGCCGTGCCGACCCGCTATTTGTCGGGCAACGCGGCCGCGGCCGGGATCGCGCTGATCAGCAGCATCGGGATCACGAGCGGCATCGTCAGCCCGTGGGTGATCGGGCTGATCCGCACGCGCACCGGCAGCATGGATCTCGCCGTGTACATGCTGGCCGCGCTGCTCGCGCTGAGCGGCGCCGCGCTGATGCTCGGCGTGAAGGGCGAACCCGCACGCCGCGCCTGAATCGCGGCCGGGCGCTGCCGGCGGGCGGCGGCGACCGGCGCTGCATTTCCTGTCCGCACCGTATCCGCATCCATCGAGGAGACGATCGATGTCAGCCCCCCTTCAAGCGGACGCCGCGCAGGCGGGTGCGTCCGGTTCCCGTGCGCCGGCGTCGGACCACGACGCGCTGTACCGCCGTATCGGCGCGCGGATCGTGCCGTTCCTGTTCATCTGCTACATCGTGTCGATCCTCGACCGCAGCAACATCGGCTTCGCGCAGCTGCAGATGCGGCAGGATCTCGGCCTGACCGATGCGATGTACAGCCTCGGCGCGGTGCTGTTCTTCGTCGGCTACGTGCTGTTCGAGGTGCCGAGCAACGCGCTGCTGCGCCGCTTCGGCGCGCGCCGCACGTTCGCGCGGATCATGGTCCTGTGGGGCGCGGTGTCGGTTGCGATGATCACGGTCGACAGCGCGAAGCACTTCTACGTGCTGCGCTTCCTGCTCGGGCTGTTCGAGGCCGGCTTCTTCCCGGGCGTCGTGTTCTACCTGACCTACTGGTATCCGGCGCGCCGGCGCGCGTCGGTGCTGTCGATCTTCTATGCGGGCGTCGCGGTGGCCGGGATGGTCGGCGGGCTGCTGTCGGGCTGGCTGATGCGCGCGATGTCGGGCGTGCTCGGGCTGCACGGCTGGCAGTGGATGTTCGCGATCGAGGGCGCGCCCGCGATCCTGCTCGGCGTGATCGCGTGGTTCTGGCTGTGCGACCGCCCCGAACAGGCGCGCTGGCTGTCCGACGACGACCGCCAGCGGCTCGCGGCCGACCTGGCCGCCGACCGGGCGGAGGCGCCCGCGCATGCGGCGTCGTCGCTGCGGCAGGTGCTCGCCGCGCCGCGCACCTGGCTGTTCGCATTCATCTATTTTTCGCTGACGACGGCGCTGTTGATGCTGCTGTTCTGGATGCCGCTGATGATTCGCGAATTCGGCATTCACGACGTCGTGCACATCAGCCTGCTGTCGATCGTGCCGAACGCGATCGGCGCGGCCGGCCTGATCGCGATCGCACGGCGCTCCGACCGCAAGCGCGAGCGTCGCCGGCACTTCGCCGCGTGCGCATTCGGCGGTGCGGTGGCGCTCGCGTTGCTGACGCTGCACTTGCCGAGCATCGTCGCGATGATGGCGCTGCTGTCGATCGCGGCGATGCTGATCTTCGCCGCGCACCCGGTGTTCTGGGCCGTGCCGTCCGCGTATTTCTCGGGCGCCGGCGCGGCGGGCGGGATCGCGCTGATCAGCAGCATCGGCGTATCGAGCGGGATGATCACGCCGTGGATCGTCGGGGTGATCCGCACCCGTACCGGCAGCATGGATGCGGCGATGCTGATGATCGCGGGATTGCTGGCCGCGTGCGCGGTCGCGATGCTGCTCGGTGTGCGCGCGACCTCGCGCGACGCGGCGCCCGTGTCGCGTTGATCGCGTGATGTGTCGGCGCGGCGCGCGTACGACGGGGTGGGCGGCCAGGACGGGCGCAAGCCCGTCGTCGGCGGGAACGCGCGCTAGGCCCGATACACCTCGATCCGGTTGCGGCCGCGCTCCTTCGCGACATACAGCGCCTTGTCGGCCCGCGACAGCGCCTGGTACGCGCCGAAGTCGGACGTCCGCATCGCGTCGATGCCGATGCTGACGGTCAGCACGAGCGGCTGATCCTCGTGCACGAGCCGCGAATCGGCCACGCGCTGCTGCACGCGCAGTGCGAGCGCGCACGCCGCGTCGATCCCGGTGTGCGGCAGCACGATCGCGAATTCCTCGCCGCCGATGCGCCCGACGATGCCGTCCGTCCCGATCTCCGCGAGCAGCAGCCGCGCGAAATGCCGGAGCGCGCGATCGCCGAGCGGATGGCCCCAGCGGTCGTTCAGCGCCTTGAAGTGA
The DNA here is from genome assembly GCF_003853505.1 of Burkholderia sp. Bp9015. Classification (NCBI taxonomy): domain Bacteria; kingdom Pseudomonadati; phylum Pseudomonadota; class Betaproteobacteria; order Burkholderiales; family Burkholderiaceae; genus Burkholderia; species Burkholderia sp. Bp9015. The sequence continues at coordinate 293,871 of NZ_QTPZ01000001.1, read as the reverse complement.
TCGAGGTCGAGCATCAGCACCGCGGCGTCCTGGCCGGTCGCGCGCACGCCGCGCAACGCGGCTTCGCTATGCCGCATGAACGCGTGGCGGTTGGACAGCTGGGTCAGGTGATCGGTCGTCGCCATCCGGTGCAGTTCGGTCTCGATGTGCTTGCGCTCGGTCGCATCCGTGATGAAGCCATGCCAGACCGTGCCGCCGTCCGGCGTGCGTTGCGGGCGCGCGTCGCCTTCGCGCCAGCGCATTCCCTGGTCCGGCAGCAGCACGCGGTATTCGAGCCGCCACGGCGCCAGGCGCTCCGCCGACACTCGCAGCGACTGACGGTAGGCAACCAGGTCGGCAGGATGAATCCGGGTTTCGACCGCATCCGCGTCGCGGGCGATCTGCTCGGGCGTCAGTTCGTAGATGTCGCGTGCGCCCGCGCTCGCGTACGAAAAGAACCGGCGGCCGTCGGCGGTCTGCCGCAGCTGGAACACGAGGCCCGGCACCTGGTCGGTCAGGCTCGTCACGAGCGTGACGGAGTCGCTCAACCGGCCGGCGAGTTCGCGCAGCGCGGTGACGTCCGTGGTCGTGCCGACCATGCGCAGCGCGCGCCCGTGGCTGTCGCGGGCGATGACCTTGCCGCGGCTGCAGATCCATTTGTACGTGCCGTTCTTGCAGCGGATGCGGTGTTCGACCGCATAGCTGTCGGTCCGGCTTTCGAAGTGCGCGAGCATCGCGGCTTTCACGCCGGCGACGTCGTCCGGGTGCAGCCGTTCGTATGCATCCTCGATCCGGCTCGTCAGTTCATCGGGCGCATATCCGAGCAGCGCCTTCCAGGCTGCCGAGTAATGGATCTCGCCGGTTTCGACGTTGCGATCCCACACGCCGGTGCCGCTTTCGTTCAGCGCCAGCGTGGTCAGCGCGCTGTGTTCCTCGACGACGCCGAGCCGTTCGCGCAGCGCGGCTTGCGCGTTCGCGCGGCCGATCGCGCGTTCCGCCAGTGTCGCCAGGTCGTGCAGGAAAGCGCGCTGCGCGGCGTCGAGCGTCAGGCCGGTGCTGCCGGCGACGCATAGTGCGCCCAGCGCGCTGCCGTCGGGCGCGACCAGCTCGCAGGCCGCGACGACGTGCGGCGCGTCATTCGGGAGGTCGCCCCCGGCGGGCGTGATGAAGCGTCGGCCGGCCGCCGGAGCGGGCTCGGCACGCGACGGAAAACGCATGGCAGGAAGCGTGGCGGGCAGCGTGCCGTCGGACGCCGCCACGCGCTGCACGCCGGCTTCGGCGGACGCGATGAACGCACCCGCCGTGCCGAAATGCGCGCGGGCGAGACGGCACACGGTGTCGAGTTCGGGCAACGGCGCAAGCGCCGGTCGATCGTCGGCGGGAGCGCGACAGGAGCCGGGCGTGTCGCCGGTCCCGGTGGTGAACATACGGAACCGCATGGTCGAAATCCGCGACGGTCGATTGCGCCGATGATCGGACGAATGCCGGAGGGCGCTGCTTCGGAGGCTGAGATCGTAGAGCTTATCGTCGCGAGGAATGCGTGGCAAGCAAGGGCGAAACCGGGTGGGTGGGCGGCGAGTTCGGGTCGCAGAGAAGCAGCGTAGAGAAGCAGCGTAGAGAAGCAGCGCAGAGAAGCAGCGCAGAGAAGCAGCGCAGAGAAGGGCCGCTTCAGGTCCTGAATGAATGCGCGGGCAAACCGGCAAGCGCCGGCTTCGCAGTCCGATCGTGCGGAAGCCGGCGCCTTTCGGCAGATCAATGCGTGCGCAGGATTGCGCTGCGCGACGTCACGCGACGGGAATCGGGTTGTCGACAACGAAGCGGTTGAACTCGTCGACGAACGCGTGCTCGTTCGGCCCGGCATTGTCGCGCAACGGCTTCGCCGCTTCGACGACGACTTCGGTGGTGGCGGTCTCGAGGAGCGCCAGCGTCTCGGCGACGAACGCATCGACCGGCATCGCGCGCGGATCGCCGCTCTTGTGCACGAGATCGGTGTCGACCCACGGTGGCGCGATTTCCAGCACGCGCACGCTCGTGTCGCGCAGCATGAAACGCTGCGACAGCGTGTACGAATGGATCGCGGCCTTCGTCGCCGAATACAGCGCGGCCGACGCGAGCGGCACGTACGCGAGCACCGAGCTGTTGTTGATGATCGTCGCGTCCGGCTGCCGCTTCAGGTGTTCGACGAACGCCGCGCTGACGCGCACGGGGCCGAGCAGGTTCGTCTCGACGAGGCGCACGGCCTGTTCGTCGTCGAGCGGCCCGGCCGCATCGTCGAACGGCATGATGCCCGCGTTGTTGATCACGACGTTCAACGCCGGGTAGCGGTCGATCAGCCGCGCCGCGACCGTGCGGATCTGCGCGGCATCGCCGACGTCGAGCTCGATCGTGTCGATGTTCGGATACTGCCGCGCGATCTCGTCGAGCAGCTTCGTGCGCCGGCCGGCGACGACGACCTTGTTGCCCAGCTCGTCGAGCGCGATCGCCAGAGCACGGCCGATCCCGGACGTGCCGCCGGTGATGAGGATGGTATTGCCGTCGAGTTTCATGACGATGCGCCTCAGCGGGCGGCCGCATAGCGCGGCGCCGGCGAATCGGTCGACAGATGCGGCGCCATCGTGCGGCGCGCGGCCTCGAACGCATCCCATTCGTCGGCCGCGTGCAGCGACGGAATCGTCACGAGCTCGCGGCGGTCGAAGCCGACCAGCGCCGCGTCGACCAGGTCGGACGCCGGCATCACGATCTCCTTCGGCAGGTGTTCGATCGGCAGGCCGCCGGTCTGCCAGAAGTCGGTGGCCGTCGCGCCGGGCAGCACGGCCTGCACCTGCACGCCGTGGTCCGCGAGCTCGTGATGCAGCGACTGGCTGAACGCGAGCACGAATGCCTTGCTGCCGCCATAGACGCCATTGAGCGTTTCCGGCGACAGCGCGACGATCGACGAGATGTTGATCACGGCACCGCGGCCGCGCGCGACGAAGCCGGGCACGGCTGCATAGGTCAGGCGCGTGAGCGCGGTCACGTTCAGGTCGAGCAGCCGCGTCATCGCGTCGACGTCGCTGTCGAGCAGCGGCGTGTGCGTGCCGACGCCCGCGTTGTTGACGAGCAGCGTGATGCTCGCGTCCTGCTTCAGCTTCGCTTCGACGGCGGCGAGCGCCGCGCGGTCGTTGAGGTCGGCGCCGACGATCTCGACGCTGCGCTGCGTTTCGTTCGTGATGCGCTCGGCGAGCGCGGCCAGCCGGTCGCGGTTGCGCGCGACGAGGATCAGGTCGTAGCCGCGGCGCGCGAGGCGGTCCGCATAGATCGCGCCGATGCCGGACGATGCGCCGGTGATGACGGCGGTACCGCGATGTGCTTCAGTCATGATGTCGCTCCGTGTCGAGGAAAGGGTGAGTGCGTGAAGGCATTCTGGCCTCGAATCGCCGCGACACAAATGACGTAGATGGGTATGATTCAGGACATCGGGTGCCGATCGTGCCGCCCGCCACCGGAGACACGCATGCACCGCATCGGCTTTCTGATCAGCGACGGCTTCCAGATCATGGCGCTCGCGACGCAATCGGTGTTCGAGTACGCGAACCTGGCCGCGGGCGAACCGTTCTACGTGATGGACAACTATTCCGTCGAGGGCGGCGACGTGCGCTCGTCGCTCGGGTTGTCGGTCGCGACGCGCGCGCTCAGCGGCCGGGGCGACGTCGATACGTGGATCGTCGCGGGCGTCAACGATCCGCTCGCATCGCCGGCGCCGGCCGGCGTCGTCGCGTTCCTGCGGCGCGCGAACGCGCGCGCGCGGCGGGTCGCCGGCATCTGCACGGGCGCGTTCGTGCTCGCCGAGGCCGGGCTGCTCGCGCAGCGCCGCGCGACGACGCACTGGGCGTACGGCCGCGAGATGCAGAAGCACTTTCCGGACATTCGTGTCGAGGAGGACCGGATCTACATCGTCGACGGCCCGATCTGGACGTCGGCCGGGATGACGGCCGGCCTCGACCTGACGCTCGCGATGGTGGAGAAGGATCTCGGCGCGGACGCCGCGCGCTCGGTCGCGCGCAAGCTCGTGATGCACCAGCGCCGCTCGGGCGGGCAGTCGCAGCATTCGGAAATGCTGGAGCTCGCGCCGAAATCGGACCGGATCCAGAACGCGCTGAACTATGCGCGGCAGAACCTCGGCCGCGCGCTGACCGTCGAGGAGCTGGCTGACGCCGTCCACCTGAGTCCGCGCCAGTTCAGCCGCGTGTTCACGCTGGAAACCGGGCAGTCGCCGGCGAAGGCGATCGAGCGGCTGCGTCTCGAGGCCGCGCGGCTGATGATCGAGCAGAGCCGGCACTCGCTCGACGTGATCGCGAAGGAGAACGGTTTTCGCGACCGGCGCCACCTGCGCGACGCGTTCGTGCGCGGTTTCGGCGTGCCGCCGCAGGCGGTGCGGCGCGACGCGCGGTGAGACGAGCGCGAAACGGCCTGACGTTCGCGGGCGCGAGCCGCCAGCGCGGGTCGGGAAAATCGCGCAGAATCTCCCGCATTCCTCGCGAGGAGACACCATGCACGCCGCCCCGTTCAACATTGCGATTCCCGATCGCGCGCTCGATGACCTGCGTCGGCGCCTGCGCGACATGCGCGCACCGCTGCTGACGCCCGCCGACCCGTGGCAGCAGGGTGTGGATGGCGCGTGGCTGCGCGAACTGGTTGCGTACTGGGCCGAGCGCTTCGACTGGCGTGCGGCGGAGCGCGCGCTGAACAGGCTGCCGCAGTTCGTCGCGGACGCAGGCGGGCAACGCGTGCATTTCATCCATCGGCGCGGGGCGGGGCCGAAGCCGTATCCGCTCGTCATCACGCACGGCTGGCCGGGCTCAGTATTCGAGTTCGACGCGCTGATCGATCGCCTGTGCGATCCGGCCGCGTTCGGCGGCGATCCGCACGACGCGTTCGACGTCGTCGCGCCGTCGCTTCCGGGCTTCGCGTTCTCGCCCGCGCCCGCGGCGCCCGGCATGTCGGCATTTCAGGTCGCCGACAGTTGGGCGGCGTTGATGTCCGGGCTCGGATATCGCCGCTTCGGCGCGCAGGGCGGCGATCTCGGCGCAGGCGTGTCGATTGCGCTCGGCGCGCGACATCCCGACATGGTGGACGGCATTCATCTGAACTACCTGCCCGGCAGCTACGAGCCTCCGGCCGACGCGGCTTCGCCGCTCACCGAGGACGAACGGGCCTTCGTGACGCAGCGCGGAGAGTGGGCCGCGCTGGAGGGCGGATACGCGCATGTGCACATGACGAAGCCGCAGACGCTGGCCGTCGCGCTCAACGACTCGCCGGCCGGGCTGGCCGCGTGGATCGCCGAGAAATTCCGCGCGTGGAGCGATTGCGACGGCGACGTCGCGCGGCGGTTTTCGCACGACACGCTGCTGACCGGCATCTCGCTCTACTGGTTTACCGGCAGCATCGGCTCGGCAATGCAGATGTATTGGGAAAACCGGCTGCAGCCGATGCGCTTCGCGGCCGGGGAACGCGTGGCGGTGCCCGTCGCGTTCGCGCGCTTTCCGAAGGAAATCAGCCGCCCGCCGCGCAGCTGGCTCGAACGGGTGTTCGACGTCGTGCAGTGGGCCGACATGCCGAGCGGCGGGCATTTTGCCGCGATGGAAGAACCGGACCTGCTGGCCGGCGATATTCGCCGATTTTTCCGGCGTTTTCGGTAAGGCGCCGGGAGGCGGCGTCGCTGGCGAAGTGCGCCGGCGGCCATTCGCGCGCTGGCGAGTGCCGGCACCGTGCGGATCGTGACGCGACGATCCCGCCCGTCTTATCGCATGACTTACCGCGTTACAAACGGCGCCGCATCGTGCGGCGCAGTACGCGCATGCTTGCGCTGGCGCAGCAGCGCGACGCGGCAATTCTCGCGCGCGGTCTCGCGGCCGTCGTCGTCGAGCAGCACCAGGTCGCCGCGCATCACGTTGAGCGTGATCACGTCGTCGCCGGGCGCGCCGAGCGTTTCCGGCGTGTGCACCGACCCCGCCGGTTCGAGCACCGTCGAGCCGGCCTGCGCGATCCACGTGTACTCGCGGTAGCGCCACGCACCCTGCAGCGTATGGACGAACACCTCGCCGTCGTGGCGATGGCGCGGCAGCGTGCCGCCGGCCGGCATCTTCAGCAGCGCGGTCAGCGTGTCTTCCGCCGCATTGATATGCAGATACTTGATTGCGAGCCCCGGCAGGTCGGCGCTCATCGGCAGCCACGGCAGCGCGTCGCCGGGCAGGCACGAAATCGGCGGCAGGTCGGTGGAGAGCGGGGCGGACGGCTGCGTCATGGCGGAGGGAGAGCGGAAACGGGGAAGTGCGCATTATCGCAGAGCGCGAGCGGGCGGCAGCCACGGTCGCGGCCTGACGCCAGCGCGGGCGAAGCCTGAACCGGGCTACGCGGCGGCGCTGTCGTCGCCCGGTCGCGGCGCCGCATGCGCGGCTTCCAGGCACGACTGGAACAGCAGCGCCGCCCGCGACGGCCGCGGCGAGCGCCGCAGCAGGCTCACGAACCGGCACCGGTAGTTGAAGCGGTGCGGCGCGATCGGCTGCATCAGCCCCTTGTTTTCGAAGCTCTCCGCGTAATGGTCGGGCAGGAAGCCGAGATAGCGGCCGGACAGGATCAGCGTCGCGATCGATTCCTGGTCCGACGCCGTCGCGCTGCGCGTGAGCTTCGCGCGATGGCTCAGTTCCATGTTCGGCGAATGGAAGCCGAGCCCGGCGAACGCATGGTTGCGGATCGTCGTCCACGTGAGCTTGCCGTGCGGCGCGTCGAACAGCGGGTGCTGGCGGCCGCAGTACAGCAGCATCCGCTCGTCGAACAGTTCCGAATACACGAGGCTGCCCGAGCTGCGGTGCGCGGGGATGATCCCGACCTGATAGCTGCCGTCGATGATCCCGCGCTCGACCTCGTTGATCGACGCGACATGCAGGTTCAGCGCGACGTCGGGCGCCTCGTCCGCGAACTGGCGGATCGCGTCGCCGAGCCGCGCCTGCGGGTTGGTGGCGGTCTTGTCGAACACGGCGACGTGCAGTTCTCCGCCCATCTTGTCGTGAATGCCGTCGATCCTGCTGCGAAATGCCTCCATCGACGCGAGCAGGCGCAGGGTTTCCTCATAGACGGTCTGACCCTCGGCGGTCAGCGTGAAGCCCGCGCGGCCGCGTCGGCACAGCACGAGGCCGAGGCGTGTTTCCAGATCCTTCACGTGCCGGCTGATCGTCGAGATGCCGATATTCAGCTCGAGTTCGGCCGCCGCCATCCCGCCGCACTGCACGACGCCCTTGAAGACCCGCAGCAGCCGCAGATCCATGTCGCTGAGCTGCCCGAGCAGCGCGCGGCTCTTCGGTTTCTTTGCTTGCATAGATGAGCAAATGAACATTGATATTGCGATATAGAAGAGACTAATTGTCGTCCCGACAATGCGCAACATCAACACAAGAAGGAGGGGCGCGCCGCGCCGACCGACATGACCGATACGACCATCGCCAAGCAGCAGGAAGAGACGAACCTCCGCACCGACGCCGCGTGGCTCGACGCCCACTGGATGCCGTTCACGGCGAACCGCCAGTTCAAGTCCGATCCGCGCATGATCGTGTCGGCGAAGGACGCGTATTACACGGATGGCGAAGGCCGCAAGATCTTCGACGGCCTGTCGGGCCTGTGGTGCACGGGCCTCGGTCACGGCCGCACGGAAATCACGGAAGCCGTGAGCCGCCAGGTCGCGCAGCTCGACTACGCGCCGGCGTTCCAGTTCGGTCATCCGAAGTCGTTCGAGCTCGCGAACAAGATCAAGGACCTGACGCCGGCCGGCCTCGACTACGTGTTCTTCACCGGCTCGGGCTCGGAAGCGGCCGACACGTCGCTGAAAATGGCCCGCGCGTACTGGCGCGCCAAGGGCAAGGGCACGAAGACGCGCCTGATCGGCCGCGAGAAGGGCTATCACGGCGTGAACTTCGGCGGCATCTCGGTCGGCGGGATCGGCGCGAACCGCAAGCTGTTCGGCCAGGGCATCGACGCCGATTTCCTGCCGCACACGCAGCTCGCGGAAAACCGGTTCTCGCGCGGGATGCCGGATAACGGCGCCGACCTGGCCGACCGCCTGCTCGACCTGATCACGCTGCACGACGCGTCGAACATCGCGGCCGTGATCGTCGAGCCGTTCTCCGGCTCGGCGGGCGTGGTGATCCCGCCGAAGGGCTATCTGAAGCGCCTGCGCGACATCTGTACCGCGCACGACATCCTGCTGATCTTCGACGAAGTCATCACGGGCTTCGGCCGTGCCGGCGCGATGACGGGCGCCGACGCGTTCGGCGTGGTGCCGGACATCATGAATTTCGCGAAACAGGTGACGAACGGCGTGCAGCCGCTCGGCGGCGTGATCGCGACGAAGGAAATCTACGACACGTTCATGGCCGCGGGCGGCCCCGAGTACATGCTCGAGTTCCCGCACGGCTACACGTATTCGGCGCACCCGGTCGCGTGCGCGGCCGGCGTCGCGGCGCTCGACCTGCTCGTGAAGGAAGACGCGGTGGCCCGCGTGCGCGATCTCGCGCCGCATTTCGAGGCGGCCGTGCACGGGCTGAAGGGCCAGCGCCATATCACCGACATCCGCAACTACGGGCTGGCGGCCGGCCTGACGATCGCGGCGCTGCCGGGCGAGCCGGCACGGCGCCCGTACGAGATCGCGATGCGCTGCTGGGCGAAGGGCTTCTACGTGCGTTACGGCGGCGACACGATCCAGCTCGCGCCGCCGTTCATCGCCGAGAAGCGCGAGATCGACAACCTCGTGAACGCGCTGTCCGACGCGCTGAACGAAGTGGACTGAGCCGCGGCCCTTTTCCCGCGACAACCGAATTCACGAAAGAGCCTGAACGATGAAACACGACAGCAATGTGACCTCCACCCTCGGCCACCTGATCGACGGCAAGCGCGTCGACGGCGGCAGCCGCGTCCAGCCGGTGTTCGACCCGGCCACCGGCGAATCGCACAAGAGCGTCGCGCTCGCCGACAAGCTGACCGTCGAAGCCGCGATCGCGTCCGCGCAGGCCGCGTTCCCGGCATGGCGCAATACGCCGCCGCTGAAGCGCGCCCGCGTGATGAGCCGCTTCAAGACGCTGCTCGAGGAGCATGCGGACGAACTGTGCGCGCTGATTACCGCCGAGCACGGCAAGGTGCTCGCCGACGCGATGGGCGAACTGCAGCGCGGGATCGAGAACGTCGAATACGCGTCCTACGTGCCCGAGCTGCTGAAGGGCGAGCACAGCAAGAACGTCGGCCCCGCGATCGATTCGTGGAGCGAATTCCAGGCGCTCGGCGTGGCCGCCGGCATCACGCCGTTCAACTTCCCGGTGATGGTGCCGCTGTGGATGTGGCCGATGGCCGTCGCGTGCGGCAACACGTTCGTGCTGAAGCCGTCCGAGCGCACGCCGTCGTCGACGCTGCGCATGGCCGAGCTCGCGCTCGAGGCCGGCCTGCCGCCGGGCGTGCTGAACGTCGTGAACGGCGACAAGGAAGCCGTCGACACGCTCCTGACCGACCCGCGCGTGAAGGCGGTGAGCTTCGTCGGCTCGACGCCGATCGCCGAATACATCTACTCGACCGGCTGCGCGCACGGCAAGCGCGTGCAGGCGCTCGGCGGCGCGAAGAACTTCGCGGTCGTGATGCCCGACGCCGACATCGGCAACGCGGTGAACGCGCTGATGGGCGCCGCGTACGGCTCGTGCGGCGAGCGCTGCATGGCGATTCCGCTGGTGGTCGCGATCGGCGAGGAAACGGGTGACAAGGTGGTCGAAGGCCTGCGGGCCGAGATCGCGAAGATGAAGGTCGGCCCGGGCAACGGGGCCGGCGTCGACATGGGGCCGCTCGTCACGCAGCAGCATTTCGAGAAGGTGACGGGCTTCGTCGAGGCGGGCGTGGCGGCCGGCGCGACGCTCGTCGTCGACGGCCGCAGCGTGAAGGTCGACGGCCACGACGGCGGCTACTACCTGGGCCCGTGCCTGTTCGACAACGTGAAGCCCGGCATGCCGATCTATCAGCACGAGATCTTCGGGCCGGTGCTCGGCGTGATCCGCCTGAAGTCGCTCGACGAGGCGATGGCGCTGATCGACGCGCACGAATACGGCAACGGCACGTGCCTGTTCACGCGTGACGGCGAAGCGGCGCGCTACTTCAGCGACAACATCCAGATCGGCATGGTCGGCATCAACGTGCCGCTGCCGGTGCCGGTCGCGTACCACTCGTTCGGCGGCTGGAAGCGCTCGCTGTTCGGTGATCTCCACGCGTACGGCCCGGATGCGGTGCGGTTCTATACGAAGCGCAAGACGATCACGCAGCGCTGGCCGTCGGCCGGCGTGCGCGAAGGGACGGTGTTCAGCTTCCCGTCGAACCGCTGACGCGCTGACGCACGATCCGGCCGCAACGCGACGCGCGCCGCTCGGCGTGTGTCGCCACGCGGCCCGCGCAAGGACGCACGAGCCCGCCCCGGTCGACGATCGGGGCGGGCCTTTTTACATGTACGGCGGTCGTGCCGACGCTGAAGACGGGGAAAGAATGCTTACGGCGCGACCACGTGCCACATGTTCTTGAAGTTGTCGCCGTTGCGGTCGCCCTGTTTCATGTCCTTCGCGAAGAAGTACAGCGGCTTGCCCTTGTAGGCCCATTGCGGGCTGCCGTCGTCGCGCTTGACGATCGTATAGGGGCCGACCGGGACGTCGGTCGCGCTGGCCTTGTACGGCGGCCAGAAGGACTCGCATTGGCCCTTGCATGCGCTGGTGCCGGCGTTGGGCTTGTCCTGGTCGAAGGTGTAGACGGTCATTCCGTTCGCGGCGACGAGCGCGCCGTTTTCGACCTTGGTGATCGAGCCTTGAGCCGAGGCCGAAACGGACGCCATGGCGAGCAGGGCGGAGCTGACGAGCAGCACGGCTTTCATGATTACCTCCTTGTAGTCCGGTGGGCGGCGCGCTCGCGCGCACGGCCGGGCGTGCGCGCGAGCGCGGGGAATGGTGCCGGAACGCGGCGCCGTGGCCGCCGGTGCGAGCGACGCGAAGTCGAATGACGGCGGAACGGACCCGCTTCATTCACCATAGGCGGTTTTTCGCGGGGCTGCGAGAAGAACCGGGGGCGCATCGGCGGCGCGTAGGCGTCGCGCAACGTCGCGGCGGTCGTGCGCGCGCAGCGGTATTTGCTATCCGTCCCCGCAGCAGCGCGAAGCGGCGCCGCATGTGCTGCCTCCTTGCGTTCGGCAACGGTGCCACGCCGTCAGCGAAACACCGGCGCCGACGCGAGCGCCGTCAGCACGGCCGGCATCGCGAGCGCGGCGGCGATCGTCTGGAACGCGGTGATGCCGGCCATCAGCGGCGCGTCGCCGCCGAGCTGGCGCGCCATGATGTACGACGAGGACGAAGTCGGCAGTGCCTGGAACAGCAGCGCGATGGTCAGCGCGGCATCGCCGAGCCCGAACAGGCGGCCGGCCGCGAGCGTGGCGAGCGGCATCGCCATGAACTTGAACGCCGACGCGATGCACATCGGCTGCATCCATCCGCGCGCCGCGTCGAACTTCAGTGCCGCGCCCACGCACAGCAGGCCGAGCGGCATCGACGCGGCGCCGAGCGCGCGCACGGCCGGTTCGACGGCGGCCGGAAACGCGAGGCCGGCGGCCTGCATCGCGATCCCCAGCGCGCACCCGACGACGAGCGGATTCGACAGGATCTGGCGCACGAGCGCCCACGCGCCGAGCCGCGTGTCGCCGTAGCGCGCGAACACCAGCACGCACATCAGGTTCACGGTCGGCACGATCGCCGCGACGCACACGGCCGCGAGCGCGATGCCGTGCGCGCCGAACAGTCCGGCGGCGAGGGCGGTGCCGACATAGTTGTTGAAGCGCACCGCGCCCTGGAACACCGACGTGAACCCGGCGCCGTCGACCTGCACGAACCGGCGGATCAGCAGAAGCAGCGCCGCGACGAGCACGGTCGAGCCGACCAGCGCCGCCGCGAGCGGCAAGACCGGCAGCGCTTGCAGCCGCGCAGTCGCGAGACCGTGCGCGAACAGCGCGGGCAGCAGCACGTAATAGCAAAGCCGCTCGGCGTGCGGCCAGAACGCATCGGCGATGAAGCCCGTGCGCCGCAGGCCGTGGCCGAGCGCGACCAGCAGCGCGACCGGCGCGAGCGCGAGCACGATCGGGCCGATCATCGACGCGCCTTCAGGCGATGCAGGCCGAACGGCCGGCGGGCGGCGCGGCGGAACGAAGCGGGAATCCATCCGGCGGGCAACATGGCGGCACGCAATCGAAAGAGTGACGATGCCGCCAAGTTAACACGCGCAAGCAGCAGGAATAATGGTGAATTATCGGGTGTTCAATGAGAAATTCTCATCGATGATGCGCTGACTTCGGCGGCCAGCGCACGTGCGAAACGCTCGGCCGGACGCGACTGGTGTTCGAGCAGCACGACCGCGCGGCCCATCTGCGGCTGGCCGAACGGCAAGCGCGTGACGGGCGGCAGCCGCGCGAGCGTCGCGTCGGGGAGCGCGACGATCGCCGCGCCGAGCCCGCGCGCCACCATCCGCGCGATCGTCTCCGCGCTGTCGAGCACCATCTCCTCGCGCACGCGCACGCCGATGCGGCGCAGCTCGGCGGCGATCATCCGGCCGGCCCACGCCTGCGCGTCGAAGCGGATGAACGGCAGCGCCTCGAGCAGCGTGCCCGCGTCGCGCTCCGCGTAGTGCGGCGGCGCGAGCAGCCAGAAGCGGTCTTCGTACAGCGTGGTCCACGTCAGTTCCGCCGGATGCGGGCGCACCGGGCGCGTCGTGATCGCCGCGTCGAGTTCGCCGGCCGCGACGCGGTTCGCCAGTTCGGCCGACATGCCGGCCGATACGTGCACGCGCAACGACGGGTGCGCATCGCGCAGCGCGAGCAGCGCATCGGGCAGCGGGCCGGACAGCGCGGTATGGATTGCGCCGATCCGCAGGCGGCCGACGAGCTTCTTCTCGTCGCTGAGCGCATCGGGAATCCGGTCGACCATCGCGAGCACCTGCTCGGCCTGCGCGACGAGGATCTTGCCGGCTTCCGTGAGTACCGGCTGGCGGCGCGAACGGTCGAACAGCCGGACGTCGTATTCGCTTTCGAGCGTCTTGACCTGCAGGCTCACGGCGGACTGCGTGAGCCCGATCGCTTCGCCGGCGCGCGCGAAGGTGCGGTATCGGGCGATCGCGACCAGGGTTCTGAATGCGCGTAGTGACATGGGCTCGATGAGAGGGCGGCCGGGACCGGCACGCGGATTGCTCGATGATGCCGGAGGCGGTGCAGGGGCGACGTGCCGATTGCGCCGCCGACGCCGCCGACGGCCGCCGAAGCGGACGGGTGCGGCCGGCACGCTGCCGGACATCATGCCCGCGCGTGCTGAAACGGGCAACCGCGGCAGCGGCGGCATCGGCTGCCCGCGGCAGAATGCGGCAGAACGCGCGGTGCGTCGCATGCGGACCGGCCGGTGCGGGTTTTCGTGAATGGCATCGAGCCGGGCGGGCGCGCTCATCCGTGAACGCAGGATGGGCCGCGCTCGCGCGTGCCGCCCGCCTGCGTTTCATCGATACCTCGGGGCGACGCGTGCCGTCGCGTCGCCCCGGCTCTTTGCGGAGGTAATGACGATGCCAGAGGACCCCGGTGAGGTTGCGCGCGCCAGCTATCGCGCGTATGTCGACAAGGACCGCGATGCGATCGAAGCGCTGATCGCGCCGGACTTCCATTTCACGAGCCCGCTCGACAACCGGCTCGATCGCGACGCGTATCTCGCGCGCTGCTGGCCGAACAGCGCGATGCTCGCCGGTTTCGAGTTCGTCGACGTCACCGTGCACGGCGAATACGTGTTCGTCGTATACGAAGCCGCGACGACCGCCGGCAGGCGGTTCCGGAATGCGGAGCGGTTGCGGGTCCGCGACGGCCGGATCGTCGAGGCCGAGGTGTATTTCGGCTGGTACGTGCCGCATCAGGCGCCCGATGGCGGGTTCATCGAATCGGGCGGTTGACGCGCGACGTGCAGCGGCAGGTCACACCCAGAGCCGGTACATCCAGAACGATTCGTCCTCGGCGAAGCGCCGCACGAACTCGGTTGGCGAGAAGCCCGTGATGCGCCGCGTCGCGCGGCTCAGGTGCGCCTGGTCGGCGAACCCTTCGTCCAGCGCGAGCGCGGCCCAGTCGACCGGTTGTCCGGCGTCCTGCCGGTCGCGCGCGGCGAAGAACACGCCTTCGGTGCGCACCAGCATTTGCCAGTCGCGCAACGAGCGCCCGCTGTACGCCTTGATGCGCCGTTCCACCTGGCGCGGGCTGTGGGTGTGCCGCCATTCGCGCGCGATCGACGCGAGCCGCCCGACCCAGCTGCGCCCGGCATCGCGCAGCGACGACAGCGGCGACACGCTGCCGCGCAGCGCATGCCAGCGCGGCGCGAGGTGTCGGTCGAGCGCGGCGAGCGCGTCGTCGTCGTGCTCGGCACCGGCGAGCGCATCGAGCAGCGGCCGCCAGCTGTCGTCGAGGCATGCATGTGCGTCGACGAAGGTGTCGTGGATCGCCGGCAGCGCGACGCCGAACAGCGCGCGCGCAGCATCGGCATGCAGGCAGACGATGCCGCCTTGTCCGCCCGTCGGCGCCCAGCTCGCGACCGGCATCGACTGGCTGCCCGACAGCGTCGCCGATGCGCCGAACGGCCGCCATACGGGGCCGTCGTCCGTGCACCGGACGAGCCCGACGTCGAAGCCGCGATACCACGACAGGCAGACGATCGGCGACGCGGGGAAATGCGTGAGCCGCTGCGCGTCGCTCAACGCGAAGCCGCGCGTGTCGCGGCAGACGATCGCGACGACCGCGCCTCGCAGCGCGGCCGGCGGCGGATACAGCCGCGTGGGCGGCGACCGGCCGTCGCACCGCACGCGCGGCGCACGCGCGTGCGGATCGGGACATGGTGACGGATTCGGAGACGGACCGGAGGGCATGACGCCGGAGTATAGGGACCGGCGCCGCACGTGTCGATGTCGTTTGCGTTCAAGACCGGCAGCGTGTCGATCCGGACAATCCGGAGCATGAACCCACGATCCTCTTCCCGATGCCCGTTTCATGCGGACGCCGCTGATGCGTCGCCCGTGCTTCACCCGCCCGGCGTATGGCCGCCGGGGCCGCGAGCCGGCCTGACGGGGTGGCCGCTGCTGCGCGCGATGTCGCGCGACCTGACCGGCGCGCTCGCAGGCTGGCAGCGTGCGCATGGCGACGTCGTGCACCTGCGCATGTGGCCCGAACATGCGGTGGTCGTGACCGATCCCGCGCTCGTGCGCGAGCTGCTGGTCACGCATCACGATACGTTCGTGCGCTGGGAACGCGGCATCCGCGTGTTCTCGCGGGTTCACGGGCACAGCGTGCTGGTCGCCGAGGGCGACGCATGGCGCGACAAGCGGCACGCGCTGCAGGCGAACTTCGCGCCGAAACCGGTGCAGGCGTTCGTGCCGTCGATCGCCGCGACAGCCGGTCGTGCGCTCGCGCAGTGGCCCGCGTGCGACGCATACTGGCCGGTCGAGAGCGCGCTGACGTCGCTGGCGATGGACGTGATCATGCGCACGATGTTCTCGGATTCGATCGGCGCACACGCGCGCGTTGCCGAAGAGGCCGTGCGCACGGTCAGCGCGGCGGCGAACGCGGAGTTCTACCAGCCGGCCGGCGCGCCGGACTGGATGCCGTGGAAGCGCGGCAAGGCGCGGGCGCTGGCGGTGCTGAACGGACTGATCGACCGGCAACTGCATGCGCGTCTCGACATGCCGGAGCACGGCTGGCCGGACGACCTGCTGTCGCGCCTGTTGCGGCTGCACCGTGCCGACGGGTACGCATGGCCGCTGCGGGCCGTGCACGACGAGTGCATGACGGCATTCCTGGCCGGCCACGAGACGGCCGCGGCCACGCTGACCTGGTGGGTGTGGAACATGGCCGCGAATCCGGCCGCGCAGGCCGCCGCGCGCGACGAGGTCGTGCGCGTGCTGGGCGGCCGTGCGCCGACCGCCGACACGCGCCCCGCATTGCGATACCTGACGCAGACGCTCGAGGAAACGATGCGCCTGTATCCGGCGGCACCGATCCTGATCAGCCGTCGCGCATTGCGGCCGGTCGCGCTGGGCGCATGGCAGTTTCCGGCGCGGACGCTGTTCATGCTGCCGATTCAGCTGATGCATCACGATGCACGATGGTTTCCGGAGCCGCGGGCCTTCCGGCCCGAGCGCTTCGCCGACGACGCGCCGGCGATTCCGCGCGGCGCATACCTGCCGTTCGGCACGGGGCCGCGCGTGTGCCTCGGGCAGCATCTGGCGATGACGGAGATGACGGTGGTGGCGGCGATGATCCTGCAGCGCCATGAATTGTCCGTGCCGCCCGGCATGGCGGCGCCGCGCGCGGCGCTGAACGTGACGTTGCGGCCCGAGCGCGCCCTGCACGTGGCGATCGCGCCGACCGGGCTGGCGGCGGACGTCGCGTTGTCGTAACGCGGCGGCGTGTCGCGTTTACCCCGCCGCATCCTCCCCAAGCGCCTGGATGAACCGCGAAAACAGCTCCGGCTGCGACGAGATCCCGAGTTTCGCGTAAAGATGCCGCCGATGCACCTTCACCGTTTCCGGTGAAATCGCCAGCCGCTCGGCGATCGCCTTCGACGAATTGCCGCGCAGCACCATTCGCGCGATCGACATCTCGCGATCGGTCAGCACGCCCGCGCCGAAGCGCGCGAGCGCCTGCTCGACGCGCGCGCCGAGATCGTCGTCGGGTGTCACGCGCGCGGCATCGCCCACCAGCCGCCAGTGCTGCCGGATCGTCGCGAGCACCCACGGCATCGCGGCCGTCAGCTTGCCGAGCGGTTCGACGTCGAAGCGCGCGGCCGCGCCGAGCGACAACGACAGCAGCAGGTCGGGGTTCGGCCGCAGCAGGATCTGGATTTCATCGTCGCCGACCGCGTGGCGGAAGTAGTTCAGGAAATACTCGCTCTGCCGGAACAGGTCGGGCGCGACCTCCTCGAGCCGGTAGCAGCCGTCGGCGAGCCCGTCGTGCGCGGCCTGCAGGAACGGATCGAGCAGATACAACCCGTTGAGGTAAAGCGGCACCGGCGACGCGCTGTCGGTGCCGCCCGTGTCGTATTCGTCGAGGACGAGCGGCACGCCGTCGCGGCCGATCGCGGTCGCGAGCGCGTTGTCGAACGGCACCATTTCGTTGAGCAGCAGCACCAGGAAACGCCAGAAGCGCGGCTGGCCGAGATGATCGATCGCGCGGCCGAGCGCCTGGTGCATCGCGATTTCGGAGAAGAGTCGATCCATATCACCACCGAAGGGTGTAACACGAAGGGGGAATAGCGGTCCTGAAATTGGCTTCCTAGACTGCCACGCAATCAATCGGGCCCGAGTATGGGTGTTCAAAAAAGCGCAGGACAGAAGCAACAGGAGAACGAAATGGCGATGATGTCGGAATCGACGGGCACGCTGCAAGCGACGCCTGCCACGGAAGGCGCGCCGCGCGCGTTGTCGCAGACGCTCAGCGTGCGCGACGCGGTGATGATCACCGTGTCGGGCGTGACGCCCGCCAGCTCGATCTTCGTGATCGCGCCGTTCGCGATCCAGCAGGCCGGCAGCGGCGCGGTGCTGTCGTTCCTGCTCGGCGGCGTGCTCGCGCTCGCGTTCGCGCTCTGCTACGCGGAGCTCAGCGCCGCGCACCGCAGCGCGGGCGGCGAATACGTGATGGCCAAACGCGTGTTCGGCACGCTGCCCGGCTATCTGACCTTCATCACGGTGCTGTCCGTCAGCGTGTTCATTCCCGCGGTGCTCGCAAGCGGTGCCGCGCCCTACCTGAACAACGCGCTCGGCACGCACTTCAGCAACCAGTCGGTCGCGTTGACGATCGTGTTGCTCAGCTACGTGCTCGGCATGCTGAACATCAAGACGAACGCATGGATCACCGGCGCGTTTCTCGTCGTCGAGATCGGCGTGCTGATGCTGATTGCGGGGCTCGGCTTCGGCTCGCCGCATCGCGGCGCGGACGCACTGTTCGCGCCGGTCGTCGCGAGCGGCAATGCGCTGGTGCCGGCCACGCTCGCGGCGATCGTGCCCGCGATCGGCACGGCGATCTTCTGCTACAACGGCTTCGGCTCCGCCGCCTATCTCGCGGAAGACCTGCGCGGCGGCAACCGCAACGTCGCGAAAGCGGTGATCTATTCGCTGCTGGTGATCCTCGTCGTCGAACTGATTCCGCTCACCGCGATCGTGCTCGGCGCGCCGTCGCTGACGGAACTGACGAAGAGCGCCGACCCGATCGGCTATGTCGTGCGCTCGCTGAGCAACCCGGCGGTGTCGCGCGCGGTCAGCGGCGGGATCTTCCTGTCGGTATTCAACGCGATCATCGCGATCGTGATCACGATGGGGCGCCTGCTGTACAGCAGCGGCCGCCATGCGCTCTGGTCGCGCACCTGCAACCGCGCGTTCTCGACGATCCATCCGCGCTTCGAATCGCCGTGGCTCGCGACGCTCGCGCTCGCCGTGCCGTCGTCGGGGCTGGTGTTCGTGTCGAGTCTCGACGAGCTGACCGCGTTCACGGTCGACCTGCTGTTGCTGATCTACCTGGTCATCGGGCTGGCCGCGCTCGCGAGCCGGCTCGTGCGCCGCGACGTCGAGCATCATTACCGGATGCCGCTGTGGCCCGTGACGCCGCTCGTCGCGGTCGCGGGTGCCGCATACACGCTCTACACGACGCTGGCGACGGCGACCAAGCCGACCGACCTGATCATCATCGGCGCTCTGCTGGTGGCCGCGCTCGCGATGTATGCGGTCTGGGCGCGCCACAGCGATGCGTTCCGCTCGCTCTGAACCACCCGACACACCCAACCATTGAAAGACTGGAGGAATTGCATCATGCGCACGAGGGATCTCGGCATCCGCATCGGACTCGGCACGCCGGGCCGCTTCAACGCGATCACGGACGTACCGGGCGTGCGGGTCGGACATTGCACGCTGAACGTCGAGAACGGCGATGCATCGATCCGCACCGGCGTGACCGTGATCGAGCCGCGCGCGGGTGCCGCGCACGATTCGCCGTGCTTCGCGGGCGTCCATGTGCTGAACGGCAACGGCGACGCGACCGGGCTCGAATGGATCCGCGAAGCCGGCCTGCTGACGACGCCGATCGCCTATACGAACACGCACAGCGTCGGCGCGGTGCGCGATGCGCTGGTCGCGAACGAACGCGAGGCGGCGGCCGGCCGCGTGTACTGGTGCATGCCGGTCGTGATGGAAACCTACGACGGCCTGCTCAACGACATCTGGGGGCAGCACGTGCGCGCCGAGCACGTGCTGCGCGCGCTGGCCGCCGCACAGTCGGGGCCGGTCGCCGAAGGCGGCGTGGGCGGCGGCACCGGCATGATCTGCCACGAGTTCAAGGGCGGTATCGGCACCGCGTCGCGGGTGGTGGCGGCCGACGCGGGCGGCTGGACCGTCGGCGCGCTCGTGCAGGCGAACTACGGCGTGCGCGAGATGCTGCGCGTGGCCGGTTATCCGGTCGGCGACGTGCTGCGGCACGTGCCTTCGCCGTTTCGCGCGCCCGACGGGCAGGGCGAGGCCGGGATGGGTTCGATCGTCGTCACGATCGCGACCGACGCGCCGCTGCTGCCGCATCAATGCACGCGCCTCGCGCAGCGTGCGAGCGTCGGGCTGGCACGCGTCGGCGGCGGCACCGAGGATTCGAGCGGCGACATCTTCCTTGCGTTCGCAACGGGGAACGACGGCTTGCCCGCCGCGAACTACGGCAGCAAGGGCGCGCCGACGACGGCCGTGAAGATGGTGAACAACGACCACATCTCCGCACTGTTCGTCGCCGCGGCGGAAGCGGTGGAGGAAGCGATCGTGAATGCGCTGGTCGCGGGGAGCGACGTCGAGTCGCGCGGCGCGCGGGTCGAAGGGCTGGGGCAGGCGCGCTTGCTGGATGCGTTGCGCGAAGTGGGGTGGCGGCCGGGGCGCGGCGCCTGAAACGGCATGCGCCGCTTCAATCGAAGCGGCGTGGCGGGCAGGGTCGTTGCGGCGATCGGCCGGCTCGTCGTGCACGCGCGCAGGCGATACGTGCGATACGTGCGATGTGCGCGCGGCGAGCCCGGCCGTGACGACGCGGCGTCATGCTCAGCTGCCGAAGTAGACGTTGCAGAAGCTGACGGGGCCCACGCATGCGTTCGGGTCTTCCTGCTTCGATTGCGCACGATCGACGCGGCCCGAGGCCTGGACGGCTTCGGCGCGGTTCGCCGGTTGTTGCGCGTCGTTGGCCGGCGCGCTCTGCGCGTGCGCGACGGCGGCGGTGAGCGACAGGGCAACGAGGGCGAGGTGCAGCGGCTTCATTTCGGTTTCTCCTGGGTCAGTGCCAGTCTCGCTGGCAGTGAGGAAACTATAGGCTCGCATTGCCTGGAAATTAATCACCGCGGGTGCAGAGCTTATTTCCAATCGGAACAAGGGTGACGTTGCGTACGCATCGATCTCCCGCCGACCGGCATCGGCGCTCAATGACGATGGCGGTTGAACGGCGCATCCTTGTCCAGCAGCGCGCTGCGGATGAAGTGCAGGCAGCCGACGATGCGCTGCATGCGGTGGCGTTCGTCGGGCACCGCGTACCACGCGTGCAGCGTGTGCTGTGCGGCGCGAATCGACAGGTTCACCGATTTGAGCGTGCGCGCATGATGGCCCGGCGTCGGATCGTCGAAGAAGCGCGGCAGCTCGTGCAGCACCGCGTCGACCGAGGCGGTCCAGCGCAGCGTCTGCGGCGGTTTCGATTCGCAGAACCCGTGCAGCTCGTCGCGCAGGTCGATCACCGCATGGCCGACTTCGAGCGTCGAGAGCATCCAGCGCAGTGCGTCGCGATGTTGTCGCGTGCGCTTGACGAGCAGCGTGCGCAGCTGCGCCATCAGGTCGTGCGTGCTCGACTGGAAGCGCGCGGCGAGCCCGTCGCGCGCGCCTTCGCACGCGAACGTGACCTGGCGGCGCAGGTCGTGCGCGATCCGCGACGTGAGCCACGGCATGTGGGTCGGAAACACCACGGCGAACACGATCGAGCAAGCGAGCATCGCGACGACGACGGCGAAGCCGTTGTTGATCAGCACCTCGGGCGTATACGAGATCGCGTTGTCGGGGCCCGCGAGCAGGCAGAAGAACACCGCGAAGCCGATCCCGTAGCCCGACAGGCCCGGGCGCATCGCGAGAAACGCGCCGAGGCCGAGCACCGGCGCGAGTGCCGTGCACAGCAGCGGAAAACCGTCGATGTTCGGATAGACGTAACAGAGAAACACGTAGCCGACGGCCGTCGCGAACGCCGCGCCGACGCCCATCTGCGCGACGAACTTCGGTGCGCGCGGCGACGTCGAGCTGAGCGCGCACGCGATCGCGGTCGCGATCACGGCGAGCGAGCCGCTCGGCCATTCGGACGCGAGCCAGAACGCGCTCATCGCGCCGACGGCGACGAGCGTGCGCAGGAACGCGAAGCCGACGAAGAACGAATTGGTCTTCACCGCGTAGTGCGTGACCGAGCGTTCGAACGCGTGATCGTCGCGATCGAGCGATGCGTTGGTGTCGGCGTAGCCGAGATACTCGCCGATGAAGCGATACATCAGCTCGATCGCGGTGTCGAAGTCGAGCAGGCCGCCGGCCGCGTGATCCTCGATCGCGCGACGCGACGCGCGCGCGGCCTTCGGCAACGCTGCGTGAAAGCGGCGCAGTTCGAGCAGTGCGCCGGTGGTCGACGTGATGCCGCGCTGCCGCTCGTCGCGCAATGCGGTGATCCGCTGCGCGAGCGCATCGATGTGCGGCGCGAGTGCGTCGAGCACCGCGTCCGACCGGTTCGCGCGCAGGCGTTTGACGAGCTGGTGCAGCGCATGCAGGCGCGTGCACGCATTCATGAACTCGCTGTTGAGCCGCGCGAGCCGGCGGCTGCGCGCACGAATGTGCGGATCCTCGAACGACGCGAACGCGCGGTTGGCCTCGAACCCGACGATCTCGTCGACGAAATCGGCGAAGCGCCGCTCGAAGTCGCCGCGCGCGAGGTCGCCCGACAGCGCGCCGGCCGCGAATGCCGCGAACTTCACATGACGCGCGCTCAGCGAGCGCATCAGCGCTTTCGCGGAACTGAGCGGCAGGATCAGCGCGCTGACCGCGCCGGAGCATGCGATGCCGAGCGCGACTTCCGCGGCGCGCGTGAGCGCGGACTGGAACAGCGTCTGCGGCGTCATCACCGCGGGCAGGCCGATCAGCGCGGCGGTGTAGCCGGCGAGCACGAACCCGTACCAGCGGAAATGGCGATTGCGCACCGCGAGCGCGATGCAGCCGCCGACCCACAGCGTGATGCCGGCCATGTACAGCTCCGGCTGCTGAGCGAACAGCCCGCCGAGCGCGAGCGCGGCGACGAGGCCGGCCGCCGTGCCGAGCATGCGGTAGAAGCTCTTCGCGAACACCATCCCCGACAGCGGCTGCATCAGCACGAACACGGTCGTCATCGCCGTGCGCGGCTGCGACATCTCGAGCCGCATCGCGATCCCCATCGCGAGCAGCGCGGCGAGCACGGTCTTGGCGAGGTGCAGCCAGATCAGCCCGTCGGTCGCGGCCCAGTCGCGCGCGGCGCCGCCGAGCGGATCGAGCCAGGTTCTCCATCGGGCCGGTTCGATGGAAGGTCGCTCGATCGCAGGTTGTGGCTTCATGAAAAAAAGCGGGGCGCGTGCGGTGCCGCGGCGCGTCCGGACGGGTCCGTTCGACTGGTGAGGCGCCGATTGTAGGAGTGCGGCGCGCGGGCATTAACGCAGCTACGGGGAAACGATAGTTGCAGGCCGCGTAACAATCTGTCGCACCCGCTGGAGGAAAATAGCGGCTCCGCTACAGGTGGCTCACAGGAATGGATACCCTACAAAACATGCGGGTGTTTACGCGCGTCGTCGAGACGGGCAGTTTCACCGCGGCCGCGCAATCGCTGAATTCGACGACGGGCGCGATGTCGCGCGCGGTGTCGGAACTCGAGGCGCGTCTGCGCACCCGTCTGATGAATCGCTCGACGCGCCGCCTCGCGCTGACGTCGGCCGGCGAAAGCTATCTGCGGCGCTGCCGCCAGATTCTTGCCGACGTCGATCGCGCCGAGGAGGAGGCGAGCTGCGCGCACGAACGGCCGGCCGGCGTGCTGCGCATGCACAGCTTCGCGAGCGTCGGCCATCACTACGTGATGCCCGCGCTCACGCGCTATCACACGCAATATCCGGACGTGTCGATCGAGCTGTCGCTGTCGCAGCGCATGCCCGACCTGTTCGACGGCACGAGCGACATGGCGGTCGTGACCGCATCGTCGCTGCCCGATTCGGAACTCGTGTCGCACCTGCTCGGCTCGACCTTCAGCATCCTGTGCGCGTCGCCCGAGTACGTGAAGCGCCACGGCGCGCCGGCCCGCCCGCAGGATCTCGGCGCGCACGCGTGCCTGACACTTTGCACGCCGGCGTTCCCGACCCACGAATGGGTGCTCGAAGGCGCCGACGGCATCGAGCAGATCCATGTCACCGGGCCGGTGCAGACCAATACGGCCGAGTCGCTCGCGCTCGCGATCCGCGACGGTATCGGGATCGGCATGCTGCCGCTGTATGCGGCGATCGACGCGCTGCAGGACGGTACGCTCGTGCGCGTGCTGCCCGGGCACATCCTGCAGAAGATGAACGTGTATGCGCTGTATCCGTCGCGCCGCTTCATCGACGCGAAGGTGCGCACCTGGGTCGAGATGCTGCGTGCGCAGGTGCCGGGGATGATCGCCCGCGACGTCGAGATGCTGAACGCGATCGACCGCGAGCCGCAGGCTGCCTGATCAGGCAGCCCGAGCGCGAATCCAGGACGAGATGGCCGCGTGCCGGACGGCACGCTGTCCGGCCGCATCCATCGTGACGAACCGTTTCGCGCGATTTCCGCCGCGCCCGCGGGACGCATGTCGCGCGGGTGCGGCGTTGCTGCGTGTCTTCACAGCGCGGGCTTTGCCGCCACGCCCGATTCCGTTGCGCCCGCACCGGCCGGGCCATATGCGCGTTGCGCGGCCTTGTGCTCGGCGAGCCGTTTTGCTGCCAGGCGTTCCTGCGCGGCCATGATGTCGTCCGGATAATTGCCGGCGTCGCCGAGCGACGGGTTGTAGCCGACCGATTCGAGGTCGTAGAGCTCCTGCAGCACCTGTGCGCGCGTGACGGGCGCCTTGGCGGACTGAGCGAACGACAGGGCCGGTGCGGCAAGCAGGACGGCAGCGGCGGCGGTAACGACGAGCGATTTCACGATGTTCTCCAGTAGACGGGGTGTGAGGCCGGTCCGGTGATCGACGCGCGATCCGAACCGTCGATGCCAGTCTATGCAGCACACGCGCGCACAAAAACCCCGATTCCGGGCAGGCAGCTTTCCAGATGGAACAACATTGGTGCAGGTCGCCCACAGCGCGCGAACCCGTCCGCCAGGACAGGGTCCTGGCGGACGGGCGACGGGCGCTCACGCGGCGCGGAACTCAGAACCGCGTGCGCATGCCGATCGTGCCGACGATCTGGTTCGCGGTGCTCGAGGCGCCGCCCGACGTGTTGATGAAGGCCTGGTAGCCGCGGCCCGACGCGTGCTGGTACATCGCTTCCGCGTACAGGTCGGTGCGGCGCGACAGCTTGTACACGGCCTGCAGGTCGACCTGATGCCACTTCGGATCGGTGCCGTGCTTGCTGTCCGGGTTCGACACGCTGGCGTCCGTGTACACGTAGGCCGCGCCGAGACTGACGGCCGGCGTCACCGCATAGCGCACGTTCACGTCGTAGTTGTTGAACGCGACCTGGCCGGTGGAACCGAACGAGCCCGAGTTGTCGTACTGCGAGCGCGTATAGACGAAGCCGACCGTCGCCGGACCGAACACGTAGCTGACACCGCCGCCGTACGAGCGCATGCGGTCCGCGCCCACCGACCAGCCGCCCTGGCTCACGCTCTTCGCTTCGGCCACGTCGGTCGCGCCCGGGCTCGCGCTCGTCGAGCCCTTCGTGCCGTTCATCTGCAGGTACGCGCCGGCCAGCTTCAGCGGGCCGTTCGTGTAGCTTGCCGCGACGCTGTACGCGCGGTTGCCGGCGAAGTTCGTCGAGTTCGAGAACCCGTACAGCGCGCCGACCTTGAAGCCCGCGATCGTGTCGCTCGTGTACTTCACCGCGTTGTTGATGCGCACCGAGTGGTTCAGGTTGTCGTTGTCGAACGGATGCGCGAAGCCGGTATCGCCGAAGTCGCCGGCCGTCGCGGACAGCGGCGCGACGAAGTCGACCATCGTGTCGTACTGGCGGCCGAGCGTCAGCGTGCCGTAGCCGCTGCTGGTCAGGCCGACATACGCGTGGCGGCCGAACAGCTTGCCGTCCTGCCCGAGCGCACCGTTGTTCACGTTGAAGCCGTTCTCCAGGACGAACAGCGCCTTCAGGCCGCCGCCGAGATCTTCCGTGCCGCGCAGGCCGAAGCGGCTGCCGTTGACCGTGCCGGAGGTCATGCGCCACAGCGATGCGCCGCCGGCGTTGTTGGTGTAAGCGATGCCGGCGTCGATCAGGCCGTACAGCGTGACCGAGCTCTGGGCGTGCGCGAGCGGGGCGAAGAGTGCGGCGGCGGATGCGGCGGCAATCAGGGTTTTGTTCGTTTTGTGCATGTAACAGCTCCTGCGTGTGGGACGGGTGACCAAAGTTCGGCGCAAGTGTAGGGGCGGGGTCGCGCGATTCCGGCCGCAGGCGCGCGAGTACACCGTTGCGAGTTGCGCAAGAGTGCGTCACACGGCGTTCACAAATCGGTCCGGAGGCCGGACGGCGTGCGTTTTCGCCGACGGCGCGACGCGAGCGGTCGGGCGGCCGCGCATGCCGTGTCGCGCATTGACAACACGCGCGTCGCCGGCGCGGGAGTTGATCGCCGCGCCGCGCGCGTGGAGAATGGGCAGACCATTGCCGAGATCCGGAGCCCCCGATGACCACGCCGCGCCGTCCTTCCTTGAGTGCCGCGCTGTGCTACCGCGACCCGAAAGCCGCGCTCGCGTGGCTCGAACGCGCATTCGGCTTCGAGCGCGCGCTGGTCGTCACCACGCCGGAAGGCGACATCGCGCACGCCGAAATGAGATTCGGCGACGGCCTCGTCATGATCGGCGGCGCGTGGGCCGACTTCATCGCGTCGCCGCACGACACGGGCGACCGGAACACGCAGCACGTCCACGTGCATCTTCCCGACGACGCCGACATCGACGCGCACTGCGAACGCGCGCGTGCGGCCGGCGCGGAGATCCTGCAGGCGCCGGCCGACCAGTTCTACGGCGATCGCATGTATCGCGCGCGCGATCCCGGCCGGCATGTGTGGACGTTCGGCAAGCACGTGCGCGACGTGACGAACGACGAGATGAGCGCGGCGACCGGCCTGACGATCGAGGATTTCAAATAAGCGCGGCACGCATCGCAGGAGCCGGTTTTTCCCCACTACGCGGCGCGCTGACGCCGCATGACGCCTGGACCCACCATGAACCTCTTCAATGCACGCCTGCGCGGCCGCGACGGGCTGTTCACGATCGGCATCGACGGCGACCGGATCGCGCGGATCGACGCGCAGGCCGCGCCGGTCACATCGGTCGGCGCCGGCGATGTCGATGCGGGCGGCCGTCTCGCGATTGCCCCGCTCGTCGAACCGCATATCCATCTCGATGCGGTGCTCACGGCCGGCGAGCCGGCCTGGAACATGAGCGGCACGCTGTTCGAGGGCATCGAGCGCTGGTCCGAGCGCAAGGCGACGATCACGCACGAGGACACGAAGGCGCGCGCGCATGCGGCGATCGGCATGCTGCGCGATCACGGCATCCAGCACGTGCGCACCCATGTCGACGTCACCGATCCGACGCTGGCCGCGCTGAAGGCGATGCTCGAAGTGAAGGACGAGGCGCGCGGGCTGATCGACCTGCAGATCGTCGCGTTTCCGCAGGAAGGCATCGAGTCGTTCGACGGCGGCCGCGCGCTGATGGCGCAGGCGATCGAACTCGGCGCGGACGTCGTCGGCGGGATCCCGCATTTCGAGAACACGCGCGAGCAGGGCGTCAGCTCGATCCGCTTCCTGATGGAGCTGGCCGAGCGCACCGGCTGCCTCGTCGACGTGCACTGCGACGAGACCGACGATCCGCATTCGCGCTTTCTGGAAGTCCTCGCGGAAGAGGCGCGCGTGCGCGGCATGGGCGCGCGCGTGACCGCGAGCCACACGACCGCGATGGGCTCGTACGACAACGCGTATTGCTCGAAGCTGTTCCGGCTGCTGAAGCGCGCGGGCCTGAACTTCGTGTCGTGCCCGACCGAGAGCATTCATCTGCAGGGGCGCTTCGACACGTTTCCGAAGCGGCGCGGGCTCACGCGTGTCGCGGAACTCGATCGCGCGGGCCTGAACGTGTGCTTCGGACAGGATTCGATCAAGGATCCGTGGTATCCGCTCGGCAACGGCAACATCCTGCGCGTGCTCGACGCCGGCCTGCACATCTGCCACATGATGGGCTACCAGGACCTGCAGCGCTGTCTCGACTTCGTGACCGATCACAGCGCGACGGCGATGCATCTCGGCGACGGCTACGGGATCGCGGTCGGGCGGCCGGCGAACCTGGTCGTGCTCGATGCCGACAGCGACTATGAAGCCGTGCGCCGGCAGGTGAAGGCCACGCTGTCGGTGCGCCACGGGAAGGTGATCATGCGGCGCGAGCCGGAGCGCGTCACGTATCCGGAGTGACGCGAATGCGGCGACGGCGGCGCACGGCGGCACGCCCCCGTCGGGAACTGCCGTCTTTCTTGTATGCGCTGAATGCATGAGTTGATCAGAAAAATACGTTTGTCTCATGAGAGATCGACGCCTACGATGCGGTCCTGACGGCGGCGTGCATGGTGCGCGCCGTCTTGTCGATCATCATCCGCCGACCTCATGCGCCTCGATCTTCCGTCTGCTCCCGTGTCTTCCTCGCCGTCCGCCAGTCCGTTCGCGCGGATGGCTGCCGTCACGATCCTGACCGGCGTCGGCGCGGGTGTCGGTGGGATGCTGCTCGCGCTGCTGCTGCACGCGATCCAGCACGTCGCGTACGACTACAGCCTCGCGCACGTGGTCGGCACCGAGAGCTTCCTTACCGGCGTGAGCCAGGCCGACCCGCTGCGCCGGCTCGCGGTGCTCGTCGTCTGTGGGCTGGTCGCGGGCGGCGGCTGGTGGGCGCTGTACCGCTACGGCCGGCCGCTCGTCAGCATCCGCCGTGCCGTGCGTGCCGCCGATCCGCGGATGCCGTTCGTCAGCACGACGGTGCACGCGCTGCTGCAGATCGTCACCGTTGCGCTCGGTTCGCCGCTCGGCCGCGAAGTCGCGCCGCGCGAGATCGGCTCGCTGCTGGCCGGGCAGTTCGCGCACCGCGCGGGGTTGACGCCCGCCGACTGCCGGCTGATGGTCGCGTGCGGCGCGGGTGCCGGGCTCGCGGCCGTCTACAACGTGCCGCTCGGCGGTGCGGTGTTCGTGCTCGAAGTGCTGCTCGGCACGTTCGAACTGCGCGCGCTGGTGGTGGCCGTCGTCACCTCGGCGATCGCGGCGGCCGTCGCATGGATCGGCCTCGGCAACGAACATCAGTACACGGTGCCTGCGTTCGTGCTGAGTACGCCGCTCGTCGCGTGGTCGATCGTCTGCGGGCCGCTGTTCGGTTTCGCCGCGTACGGCTTCGTGCGGCTCACGAGCCGCGCACGGGCGGATGCGCCGAAGGGCCGGCTGCTGCCGGTGCTCGCGCTGGTCAACTTCGCGGTGATCGGCGTGCTCGCGATGCGCTTTCCGCAACTGCTCGGCAATGGCAAGGGGCCGGCTTCGATGGGCTTCGACGGCACGCTGACGATCGGGCTCGCGGCGACGCTGCTCGTGCTGAAGGTGGCGATCGAGGCGGGCAGCCTGCGCGCGGGGGCGGAGGGCGGGCTGCTGACGCCCGGTCTCGCGAACGGCGCGCTGCTCGGCGTCGTGCTCGGCGGGATGTGGAGCCTCGTGTGGCCGGGCGCGTCGATCGGCGGATGCGCGCTGGTCGGCGCGACCGCGTTCCTCGCCGCGTCGATGCAGATGCCGATCACGGCCGTCGTGCTGCTGCTCGAATTCACGCGCGCGAATCACGACAGCCTGGTGCCGATGCTGCTGGCCGTGGCGGGCTCGCTGGTTGCGTACCGGTTCGCGCAGTGGGTGGTGGAGGGACGGCTCGGGGCGGCCGCGGCCGTCGCCACGCCGGTGACGGCGACCCGGTAGCCCTCCTCGGCACAGGCTACGGCGCGCGGGCTGCCTGTCATCGCTTTTTCCCGTTTCCTTGCCGGTTTCCAGCCCGTATCCCGACGGATCACGCCGAAGCGCGTCTGCCGGTTCTGTGCAGGATTTCGCCGGTCCTCAATCGCGCGACCGTGCGTCGGCGCGTTCGTGTCCGTGACGCAACGCGAGGCTCGCGAACGCTGCGACGACGAGCGCCGCTGCCAGCAGCGTCAGCCCGTTCTTCGCATTGCCGGTCGTCTGTTCGATCGCGCCGACGACGGTCGGCCCGACGAAGCCGCCGAGCAGCCCGCACGTATTCACGAGGCCGAGACCGCCGGCCAGTGCGCTGCCGGCGAGTCGCGACGCGGGAAACGTGAACACGATCGACTGCACGACGAAGAACATCGACGCGGCGACGCACACGCAAGCGAGACCGGCCACGGGCGACGCATGCGCGGCACCTACCATTCCCGCGGCCATTACGATGAGCCCGGCGCACAGTATCCGGCGCGAATGATGCGACTCGCGCGCAAAGCGCGGCAGTGTGGCGGCGCCAAGGGCGGCAGCGAGCCAAGGCAACGCGGTCAGCAATCCCACCGCGAACGGCGAAAAGCGTCCGGATGCGCCAATGATGCCGGGCAGGAAGAAGATCACCGTATAGATGGTCAACTGGTGGCAGAAGTACACGAAGATCGCGAGCCAGATCTGCGGATCGCGCAGCGCGGCACCGAACGCGTGGCCGCCGTGGGTTGCAACGCCTGCATCCTGTTCCGCCGCCAGCGTGCGTTCGAGCGCGCGGCCGGTTTCGGGGGACAGCCACGGCGCGCTGCTCGGGCGGTCCGGCAGCCGTGTCCACACGACGAAGGCGAGCAGGACGGCCGGAATTCCCTCGACGACGAACAGCCATTGCCAGCCGTGGAAGCCGAGCCTTCCATCGAGTTCGATCAGCGCGCCGGCCAGCGGACCACCGACGATGTTCGCGATGCACACGCCGAGGAGGAAATAGCCGGTCGCCCGCGCACGTTCCTCGCGACCGAACCAGTACGTGAGGTACAGCATCACGCCCGGAAACAGCCCGGCTTCGGCGGCGCCGAGCAGCAGGCGCATCACGTAAAACGACGTCGGGCCGGCAACGAACGCCATCGCGATCGACAACGCACCCCACGTGATCATGATTCGCGTGATCCAGAAGCGCGCGCCCACCCGGTGCATGATCAGGTTGCTCGGGATTTCGAATAGCGCGTAGGTGAGAAAGAACAGGCCCGCGCCGAGTCCGTAGGCGGCCGATGAAATGCCGAGATCGACACCCATCGAGTGTTTTGCGAATGCAATGTTGGTGCGGTCAAGGAAGCTGATTACGTAGGCGGCGATCAGCAGCGGCATCAGTTTGCGAAACAGCAGCCGGTTCAGCGACGCACTTGCGTCGCCGACGGCGGAAGGCAGGGCCTGGGCGTGATGAGTGGACATGCGGACGACTCCGGTAATGGCGAACGGGCGCACACGGCAAGCACGGCGTGCCGCGTTCGGCTGAGGCCGCTGCGTCGCGCGCAGCGGAGGGGCAGACGACGGAGCCGCGCCGGCGGCGCTCGACGGGAGCGGGGCGATGGAAGGCATCCTGGCACCGGCCGGCTCGGGCCGGCGCCTTGTCTCTGCGCTTGCGGGTCCTGGTGTTGCGTGGTGTCGGGCGCAACCCGGCGATTAGAACTTGACCGCGTCGCCGCCCTTGAGCTTGAGCATCGCGCGCGCGTCGGCCGGCGTCGCGATCTCCAGCGACAGGCCTTCGAGCACCTGCCGCATCTTCAGTACCTGCGCGGCGCTCGATTCGGCGAGCTTGCCGGGCCCGATCCACAGCGAATCCTCGAGCCCGACGCGCACATTCGCGCCTTGCGCGGCACCGATCGTCGCGAGCGGAATCTGGTTGCGACCCGCGCCGAGTATCGACCACACGTAATCGTCGCCGAACAGACGGTCGGCCGTGCGGCGCATGTGCATCAGGTCCTCCGGGTGCGCGCCGATCCCGCCGAGCAAGCCGAACACGCTCTGCACGAAGAACGGCGGCTTCGCGAGCCCGCGGTCGACGAAGTGCGCGAGGTTGTACAGGTGCGAGATGTCGTAGCACTCGAATTCGAATCGCGTGCCGTTCGCGCCGCAGCGCGTGAGGATCGTCTCGATGTCGGCGAACGTGTTCTTGAATACGAGATCGCGGCTTTTCTCGAGATGTTCGCGCTCCCACGGATGCTTCAGTTCGCGAAAGCGCTCGAGCATCGGATAGAGTCCGAAATTCATCGAGCCCATGTTCAACGAGGCGACCTCGGGCTGGAAATGCAGCGCGGGTTGCAACCGTTCGTCGACCGTCATGTGCGGGCTGCCGCCCGACGTGAGGTTGATCACCGCGTCGGTCTGCGCTTTGATGCGCGGCAGGAATTCGGCGAACACGGCTGGATCCTGCGTCGGCTTGCCGTCGGACGGGTTGCGTGCGTGCAGGTGCAGGATCGCCGCGCCGGCCTGCGCGGCCGCGACCGCCGCCGCTTCGATTTCGTGCGGCGTCACGGGCAGGTACGGCGACATCGACGGCGTATGGATCGCGCCGGTCGGCGCACAGGTGATGATGACTTTGCGAGCGTTTGCCACGGATGGATTCCTTTCGATGAACGATGCGGGAGGCGTCAGAGCACTTCGACGTTGCCGCAGACGGAGATCGCCTGCCCGGTAATGCCATGCCCGCCCGGGGAGCACAGGAACAGCGCGGTCGCGGCAATCTCGGCCGGATCGGTCATGCGTCGCAGCGAAATCTTCTCGAGATAGCGCTTCTCCATCTCGTCGTAGCCGATGCCGAGCTGCTGCGCGCGCGCCTCGATCACGCGGCGCATCCGCGGGCCGCGCACGATGCCGGGCTGGATCGCGTTCACGCGAATGCCGAGCGGCCCGAGTTCGATCGCGAGGCTCTTCACGAGACCGACCACCGCCCATTTCGTGGCCGCGTAGGGCGTACGAAACGCGTAACCGAGCCGGCCGGCGACCGATGACAGCGCGATGATCGCGCCGCCGTGTTTCGAGTCGCGCAGCAGCGGCACTGCGCGGCGAGCGAACTGGAATTGCGCGTTCAGATTGATCGCGACGGTCTGCTCCCACTGCACGGGGTCGATTTCGTCGATGCCGCCGGTCGGGCCGGCGATGCCCGCGTTGTTGACCAGCACGTCGAGGCCGCCGAGCGTAGCCGATACGTCGGCGAACACGCGCTCGACGGCCGCCGGGTCGGAGACGTCGGCCAGCGTTGCGCTGATCGCGCCGGTTGCGGCGCGCGGCGGCCGGTCCGCCAGCGCCGCGATCGCGGCTTGCGACGCGTCGCACACGTGCACGCGCGCGCCGCATTCGGCGAACGCGCCGGCGATTTCGAGGCCGATGCCCGATGCGCCGCCCGTCACGAGGACGCGCAGGCCGTCATAGGGTTTCAGCAGGTCGGAAGCTGTCATGCCGGGTTGTCTCCATCGTTGATGTAGTCGGATTGGGGCCGCTCGCGATTCGTCCGGTCGCGTCGAGCGGGCGCTACGGTTTCGCGTTCACGGTCCGCGGTGTCTGTTCGGCCCGCAGCGTCTCGGCGAGGTCGTGTGCGGCGCCGCCGATGTCGAGCGCGATGCCGGCCCGCACGCCCGCGCCGTCGCGCCGCTCGAGGGCATCGACGATCGCGCGGTGTGCGTCCATCGAGCGCCGCATATGCGGGATATCGAGCGCGACCATGTTGAGGAACGGACCGACGCGCATCCACAGGTTCTCGACGATCGCGAGCGTGTTTTCGCTGGCGCCATGCGCGTAGATCGCGCTGTGGAACGCAAAATTGCTTTGCAGGTAGGCGCGCGAGCGGCCGGCCTCGACGTGCGCCTGCATCGTCTCGCAAGTCTTGCGCACGGCGGCGATCTGCGCGTCGGTCATCCGTGCGCATGCGCGCTCGGCGATGCAACCTTCGAGCGCGATCCGCACGTCGCGCAGTTCGTCGAGCATGTCGAGCGTCATCGGCGGCACGACGAGCGCGCGGTTAGGGCCGTCGACCAGCGCGCGTTCGGCGCGCAGCCGCGTGAGCGCGGCGCGCACCGGCATCGTCGACGAGCCGACGGCCTCGGCGACGCTGCGCAGGCTCAGCGCCTGGCCAGGCGCGAATCGGCCGCTCATCAGCGCTTCGCGCAGTTGCTGGTAGACCTTGTCGGCCATCGTTTCAGATTCGATGGCTTTCAGTGCGGGCGGGACGATACGGGGCGCCAAGGCGGGTTCTCCTGGGTTTGATCTGCGATCTGTGATCACACTTGAAATGTGTGAAGTTTTGACGATTGGGCGGGCGGAGTCAAGGCGATTCGGGTTGGGGAAAACGAGGGGGGAAGCACGGCAATCTGCCGGATGTACCCCTGCCACCGTCACGGCATTGGTATTACAAAAACCTTTCGATCAATGCATCATGATGCATGCGGCGAATGCCCCCAAGGCTGTCAGGAAACCACGCGGGGCCGTGATTTTTCCGACGCACGCCAGCCGATTCGACTTCATTCCAATGACAAGGAGCCAAAGTGAAACGACCGTCATTTGCCGTTGCGTGGGCGGCATCCCAGCGAATTTATGATCCGGCCAATTCCGGCGAACGGGTCGCGAAAATGATCGGTGGATACGTCGAGAAGAACGTGAACAATCCGAGCCCTTCGGAACAGTGGAGCAATACCTGCGCGGTGAGAATGAGCTACATCCTCGGCGAGGCCGGCATGGTGATTCCCCGAATTTCCGGGCAAACGGTATCGGGCGGAGACAATCGGCAATACTTTTTTCGCGTTCGTGACTTGAATCGCTTTCTCGAGCAGCGGTGGGGGAAGGCGGAGGTAGTCAGGTTTCCGCCGTCGAACGGTGGACCCTTGTCGGGGCGACAAGGCGTCATCCTGTTCGAGGTCTCCGGCTGGAGCGACGCGCAGGGTCACGCAACGTTGTTCAATGGAAATACATGTTACGACCGCTGCTACTTCAATGAGCCGAGCGCACGGTATCGTACGGATCGTGCGAATTTCTGGAGCCTGTCATGAGGGAAGCCTGGATCGCGATCGCGCTGACGTGTGCGGCACTTCATCCTGCAGCGGTGTCAGCGAAGGAAGCGGCGCAAACCTCGCCGGAGGCCGGTTCACGTACGTACATCCAGAACTTCAAGGACATGGCGCTCGCACAGTGTCTGGCCACTGCGTATCGGCAGGAGTCCGCCGTAAGCAAGGACATCGGCAGCAGCACGAACGCGCTGCGCGACTGGACTTACTACGACCTGGAGCGCGCGCCGGACGTCGTTCGAGCGCTGGTCGCGAAGTATCTGGCGCGCGATTACCGGAATCCGGTCGTTGAGTCGGAAATCAAGGACGTCAAATTCGACTTCCTGAAATGCATGGACCTGTATCACGGCAAGGAGCTCGACGCGGCGGCGAAGCGGCTCGTCCTGCGGCCCAACAGCACATACCGGGCCGAGAACCCGCGATAGTTCTGAAGCGCCGCAGCGGCGGCGCCCCGACCATCGCCATGCGCGCCCCGATCGTGCAGAATCGATCTTCCAATCCTAGCCCAAGGATGCCGCATGCCCGATTCGAACGAACCGTCCGCCCGCAGCGCCTATGCGAGCTTCGCGCAACGCTACGCGGACATCGCGCCGACCAAGGCGCACAACGCACTCTACGAGCGTCCGACAACGATGGCACTGCTCGGCGACGTCGACGGCCTGACGGTGCTCGACGCAGGCTGCGGGCCCGGCATCTGCAGCGCGCACCTCGCGCGCCACGGCGCGACCGTCCACGCATTCGACATCACGCCCGAGATGGTCGCGCTCGCGCAAACGCGCTGCGCAGGCCTCACGGTCGACGTCGTGGAGGGCGACCTGGAGGCGCCGCTCGCGTGGCTGCCCGACGCGTCGGTCGACAAGGTGCTGTGCTCGCTCGCGCTCGACTACGTGCGCGACCTCGCCCCGACGCTGCGTGAATTCAGACGCGTCGCACGGCCCGGCGGGACGCTCGTGTTCTCGATGGCGCACCCGATGCGCGACTGGATGGACGAGCGCACACGCGGGGACGCCACGTACTTCGATACGAGCCGTTTCGGCTTCCACTGGTCGGGTTTCGGCGAACCGAAGCCCTATGTCGAAGCGTGGCGCCGGCCGCTTGCCGACATCCTGAACGCGCTCGCCGACGCCGGCTGGCGGCTCGACAGGTTCGTCGAACCGACGCCGCTGCCCGAGATGAAGGCCGTGTCGGAGCGGCTCCATGCGGAGCTGTCGCTGGCGCCGGCGTTCCTCTGCATTCGCGCGCAGCGCTGACCTAAAGCGGCGACGGGCCAGCCGTCAGCGTGCCGGCTCGTCGGTCAGCGTGCCGAGAAACGCTTCGATATCCTTGATGTCCTGCTCGGTCATCGCGGGCTTGTCGCCGGGCTTGCGATCGAACGGCGCGTCCGTCACGTCGACGTTCGCTCGGTACTTCGCCGGGATGTCGTCGTACACGTCGACCTTGCCGTCCGCGCCGCGCGGATAGAACTTCTGCGGCGAGATGCTGCGCTCGTTGTAGAACGCCATCACCTGGCCGAGCGTATGGAACACGCCGTTGTGGAAGAACGCGTGGCGCGTCGCCGCGTTGCGCAGCGTCGGCGTGAGGAACATCGCGCAGTACTGCGTCTGGTCCTTCAGGTCCGCGCGGAACGGCCCGCACACGCCGAGATCGTAGAACGCCGGGTTGCGGTTCTGCGCGAGCGCCTTGTTGCGCGGCGCGCCGAGCGCCTCGTACTGGTAGTCGGTAAACATCGGCGGCAAGCCGTCCTTGCCGGGCTTCGACAGGTGGCAGCCCGCGCAATTCGCCTTGTCCGGATCGTTGAAGAGCTTCAGCCCGCGCAACTCGGCCTGCGTGAGGCGCGCGCGGCCTTCGAGCCAGCGATCGTACTTGCTGCTGTACGGATGGAACGACGGATCCTCGACCTGATACCGTGCGATCGCGAACATCGCCTCCGACACCGCGAGCTGCGGCGTGGAGAACACACGCGGCCCGAACAGCTGCTCGAACTGCGCGCGATGCGGCGACTGCGCGAGCTTGCGCGCGACGTCGTCGATGCTCGCGTTCGCCATCTCGACCGGATTCAGCAGCGGCCCGAACGCCTGCTGCTGCAACGTATCGGCGCGGCCGTCCCAGAACATCCCGCCCTGCGGCACCAACTGCGGCGCGGCCGACGTGCCGGCCACCTTCTGCGCCTTGACGACGCCGGCCGCGGATGCCGCCTGCTGCGCGACGCTCGGCGCGGCGTCGTTTTCGCCGGCATCGGGGCCGATGCTGAAGTTGGGCTGGCGATACAGGTACATCAGCGACGGCGGCGGGCGGTAGCCCTGCTGCGTCATCGCGAGGCCGCCCGGCTGCACGTCGAGCCCGTTCGGCGGGCCGTACGCATGATCGGGGCTATGGCACGACGCGCACGACTGCTTGCCGGATGCCGACAGCGACGGATCGGCGAACAGCGCGCGCCCGAGCTGCGCGACCGCCGACAGCGGCTGCGCGGCCGGGCGCTGCAGCACGACCGGATGCGGATTCGCACCCGTCCAGCCGGCGACGACGTCGCCAATCGCCGCCGGCGTACGGGCCGGAAACGCGATCGCGAACGCGCCGTAACCGAGCACGGCCGCGCCGAGCGCGAACGCCGCGCGGCGCGGCACGCGGGCAGGGGAACGCGACGCGGCGGCGCCGGATGCGTCGGGAGACGGGAACGCGGGACGAGCTGTCATGCTGTCGGTCGAAAATCGGGCACCGTGTGAAAGCGGCGCGTTAAACGGAAACGGCCGGCGCACGATGCGCCGGCCTGCTGTTGCCTGCTGCGACCGGTTACGCGATGCCGGTCAGATCGACGGCGCCGCGCTCAGCACGGTGCCTTGCGCCGGATCGAGATAAAGCGGCGCCGTGTTCGGCTTCGACGAGAAGTCGAACAGCCCGCGCAGGTCGCCGGCCGTCGCATCGAACGAACCGCCGCCGATGCGCTGGCCGCCGAGCCAGTTGTCCTCGATGAAGCGCACGACGGACGCCTGGTCGATCAACGTGTGGTCGACGTAGTTCTGCTTCGCGTACGGCGAGATCACGACCAGCGGGATGCGCACGCCCGGGCCGCAGCGGCCGTTCACCGTGCCGCCGTTCACGCCGGTGGTGCCGCCCGAGCCGCACTTGCCGTTGCCGTTCACCTGGTCGACCGCGTCGGACGACGCACGGGTCGGTGCCATGTACGCGTGGTCGTACCAGCCGTCCGAGTCGTCATAGGTGACGATCACGGCCGTGTTCTGCCAGTCCGGCTGCTGCTGCAGGAAGTTGACGACCTTCGTCACGAACGCCTGCTCGTCGAGCGGATCCGAGTAGCCGGCGTGCGCATCCTGCGCGGCCGGCGCCTTCAGGAAGCTGACCGACGGGAAGTTGCCGGCCTTCGCGGCCGCGAAGAAGTCGTCGGTGTCGTACTGGTGGTTCGCCGGTTCGGCCGTCTTGCCGTCGGCTTCGAAGCTCGAGCCGATCGCCGCGACCGCGCTCGGGCGCGTGTGCTGCGGGTTCGCGGTCGACGCGTAGTACTGGAACCAGTTGTGGTGCGGGATGTAGTCGGTCGTCGCGGCGTTCACGGCGGTGGCGACCGTGCTGCGGCTGCAGCCGGTCGTGCCGTTGCTGTTGGTCGTCGACAGGTTGAAGCCGCCCATGAAGCCGCCCCACGTGATCTTCGCGCTGTTCAGCAGGTCGCCGATGTTCTTGCCGCTCATCATCGCCTGGTCGGTCGTGCTCGAGCACACGTCGAAGCCCGGGTCGACGTCGTTGATCATCGTGAAGCCGCCCTGGCCGTCGTTGATGTAGTACGAGGTGGCGGCGAGCGTCGACGGCTGCTTCGACGTCTTGACGATCTGCATCCCGTTGGTCTGGCCCGACACGACGTTCAGCGCGCCCGGCGTCGACGGGCCGTAGACCGTCGTGTACGCGTTGTCGCTCATCGCGAAGCGCTGCGCGTAGTTCCACAGCGCGGTCACGGTGTTGCCGTCGAAGTAGCCCATCACCTGGCCCTTCGTGCCGAACGCGCCGGCGCCGCCGGACGAACCCTTGCCGGTGTATTTCGGGAACAGGTCGGCGAGGCCGTTGTCCTCGGCCTGCTGCTCGGCCGTGTACGCGTGGTTCTGGTCGGCGGTCGCGGCCTGCGTGCGGTCGAGGCGGAACGGGTTCGCGGCGTCGGTGCCGTTGGCCGTGTTCGTGAAGTTCGGGTTCGCGGTGAGCAGCGTGCCCGTCAGCCCGTTGATCGCCGGCGTGCCGGGCTTCGCGTTGAAGGCCGGTTCGCCGGACGGGTTCGACGCGTTCGGGTAGGTACCGAAGTAGTGGTCGAACGACACGTTTTCGCCGTAGATCACGACGACGTGCTTGATCGGCGTGGCGGTCTGCAGCGCGTCCTGCGACGACACGGCGGGCGTCGACGTGGGATCGTCGCTGCCGCCGCAGGCGAACAGCGCAAGCGCCGCGGCTGCGCAGGCGGTGACGAGCAAGGCTTGACGGAACATCGGGAAACTCCAGGTAGCTTTCGACGGTGAAGATCGGCCCCGTCGCCGTGTCGGTCCGGCGCGGAACGCTATAAAGCCCCGGCATTGAAGCAGTTCGGTATGAAGATATGGGGGCGGACCGGTTTCGCGACGGTTGCGCCGCGGTATCGATTCCATTACGGCGCGACGCGGCGCGAAAGAAAGCGGAAAGGGGGCACGCGGATGCAACCTGGGCGACACATTCGGCGGCGCGCACGGTTACGGCCGCGCATGCCGCGCGGGGCGGGCGACAGCCCGTGGCGGG
The DNA here is from genome assembly GCF_003853505.1 of Burkholderia sp. Bp9015. Taxonomy (NCBI): domain Bacteria; kingdom Pseudomonadati; phylum Pseudomonadota; class Betaproteobacteria; order Burkholderiales; family Burkholderiaceae; genus Burkholderia; species Burkholderia sp. Bp9015. Next base: position 254,767 of record NZ_QTPZ01000001.1, on the reverse strand, counting down.
CCGGTTCGCGAGGTGCCGGGCCGGGTTGCTTTTTTGACAATCGTGTGACGCATTCATACGATGGTTGGCCCGCGGCGACGATTTCGCGTTGCCGGCCGTCAGCGAGTACTCAACGTGCCGATTCCCGTTCTGTTTGCCGTCCTGTGCGCCGCCTTCCTGCATGCGTCGTGGAATGCGCTCGTGCGCAGCAGCGGCGACCGGTTGCGCTCGGCCACGGTGCTGCAGATCGCGATCGGGCTGTTCGCGCTGCTGTTCCTGCCGGCCGCCGCGCCGATCACGCCCGCGAGCTGGGCCTGCGTCGTCGCATCGGCGGTGCTCCACGTCGTCTATACGCTGCTGCTGGTGCGCGCTTACGAGCACGGCGACCTGAGCGTCGCGTATCCGGTCGCACGCGGCACCGCGCCGCTGCTCGTCACGCTGGGCGCCGCGGCGTTCGCGGGCGAGCGCCTGAACGCGGGTGCCCAATGCGGGCTCGTGCTGATCTGCGCCGGCATCATGGCGATCGGGCTGGAGCGCGGACGCGGCGCGCGGCACCGGATGACGCAGGTGCTGCCGACTGCGTTCGCCACCGGCGTATCGATCGCCGCGTACAGCGTGGTCGACGGGATCGGCGTGCGGGAAAGCGGCAGCACGGTCGGCTATACGGCGTGGATGTTCGTGCTGACCGGCTTGCTGATGGCCGTGTACTACCGGCTGCGGGCGGGGCCGCTGCGGCTCGCGCAGGATGTCGGTGAAACGGCGAAGGCCGCATGCGGCGGCGTGTGCGCGGCGCTCGCATACGGGATCGTGATCTGGGCGATGGAGCGTGCGCCGATGGGGCCGGTATCGGCGCTGCGCGAAACGAGCGTGGTGTTCGCGGCGCTGATCGCGCGCGTCTATCTCGGCGAGCGGCTGACGCCGCGTCGCGCCGGCGGGTGTCTGGTGATTGCGTGCGGGGCGTTGCTGATCAGCGCGTTCGAGGCGGTGCGCTGAGCGCGGCTGCCGAACCGGGCATCGCCCCGCCGTTCGCGTGGCGCCGCATCAGCCTTCCACCGGCATCGCACTCGTGCACTTGATCTCGTCGAGGCACACGCTCGAATGCACGCCGCTCACGCCGGGAATCCGCATCAGCGTTTCGAGCAGGAACGTGGACAGCCCCTTCAGGTCGCGCGCGACGACCTTCAGCACGTAGTCGATATCGCCCGTCACCGAGAAACACTCCTGGATCTGCGCGAGATCCGACACGAGTTTCTGGAACTTCGACAGGTCGCGGATATGCCCGCGCTCCATCGTCACGTGCACGAACGCGGTGACGCCGAACCCGAGCGTGTCGGGGCACAGACGGGTTTCGTAACGGCGGATCGCGCCGATTTCCTCCAGCCGGCGGTGGCGTCGCAGCGTCTGCGCGGGCGACAGGCCGACGGCCTTCGCCAGGTCGAGGTTCGACGCACGGCCGTTCTCCTGCAGCACCGACAGCAAATGGCGATCGATGCGATCGAGAACCGGTTCAGGCATTTTTGTTTCCTCATCTGTCTCCCGGGCGCAATCTTATCTCATAATGTAGGGTTTGCATGAGCCGGTTACGCAACCCGATTTCGCTGTCGCGACGCTAAACTGACGCCGGATTTTCGTGTGCGCCTGCAGCAAGGCGGCGAGAGCGACGGTCGGTGGCCGGTCTGGTGGGCCTGCCGACAGGAATCGGGGGTCGCCACGCGAAGATTGCAGTCCCCAACCCGGCGGCTCCACGAACGGCCGCCGGCACAGCAAAACAGCGCCCGGCACACCGAGGCGCGCCGCACCGCTTCCGGCGGAGGCGGGCAAAATGGAGAAGACATGGTTTCTGGAAACGAGAAGGACGGCCTGAAGCGGGGGCTGAAGAACCGGCACATCCAGCTGATCGCGCTCGGTGGCGCGCTCGGCACGGGGTTGTTCCTCGGCATCGCGCAGACGATCAAGATGGCCGGCCCGTCCGTGCTGCTCGGCTACGCGGTGGCCGGCGTCGTCGCGTTCTTCATCATGCGCCAGCTCGGCGAGATGGTGGTCGACGAGCCGGTCGCCGGCTCGTTCAGCTACTTCGCCGACAAGTACGTCGGCCACTTCACCGGCTTCCTGTCCGGCTGGAACTACTGGGTGCTGTACATCCTCGTCAGCATGGCCGAGCTGTCGGCCGTCGGGATCTACGTGCAGTACTGGTGGCCCGGCGTGCCGACCTGGGTGTCGGCGCTGGTGTTCTTCGTCGCGATCAACCTGCTGAACCTGGCGAGCGTGAAGTCGTACGGCGAGACGGAATTCTGGTTCTCGATCATCAAGGTCGCCGCGATCGTCGGGATGATCGGCTTCGGCGGATGGCTGCTCGCGAGCGGCCATGCTGGGCCGGAAGCGAGCGTCGCGAACCTGTGGCAGCACGGCGGCTTCTTCCCGAACGGCGTGTCGGGGCTCGTGATGTCGATGGCGGCGATCATGTTCTCGTTCGGCGGGCTGGAGCTGATCGGCATCACCGCGGCCGAGGCCGACGATCCGAAGCACAGCATTCCGCGCGCGACCAACCAGGTGATCTACCGAATCCTGATTTTCTACATCGGCGCGCTCGCCGTGCTGCTGTCGCTGTATCCGTGGGAGAAGGTCGTCACCGGCGGCAGCCCGTTCGTGCTGATCTTCCACGCGCTGAGCAGCAACCTGGTCGCGAACGTGCTGAACGTGGTCGTGCTGACGGCCGCGCTGTCGGTCTACAACAGCGGCGTGTACAGCAACAGCCGGATGCTGTTCGGCCTCGCGAAGCAGGGCAACGCGCCGAAGGTGCTGTGCTCGGTGAACAAGCGCGGCATTCCGCTCGCCGCGCTCGGCGCGTCGGCGCTCGCCACCGGCGCGTGCGTGCTGGTCAACTACTTCATGCCGGGCAAGGCGTTCGAGGTGCTGATGGGCCTCGTCGTGTCGGCGCTGATCATCAACTGGGCGATGATCACGCTGATCCACCTGAAGTTCCGCCAGGCCAAGCGCATCGCCGGAGAGCAGACTTCGTTCCGCAGTCTGGGCTATCCTTTCACGAATTACCTGTGCCTGGCGTTCATGGCCGGCATTCTCGTCGTGATGTACCTGACGCCGGATCTCCGCCTGTCGGTGTACCTGATTCCCGTATGGCTCGCGGTGCTCGCGGTCGGGTATCGCTTCCGTCAGAAGAATGCGGACTATGTGATGCGCGACGGCGCGTCCGCGCGCTGACACGGGCATCCCGACCATTCTTCCAAACGAGACCGACATAGCCATGTTCGAACACATCGACGCGTACCCGGGCGATCCGATCCTGACGCTCAACGAGAACTTCCAGAAAGATCCGCGCAATCAGAAGGTCAACCTGAGCATCGGCATCTATTTCGATGCCGAAGGCCGGATTCCCGTGATGGGGGCCGTGCGCGAAGCCGAAACCGCGCTGCAGCGCGACCTCGGCCCGAAGCCTTACCTGCCGATGGTCGGCCTCGCCGCGTATCGCGACGCCGTGCAGGCGCTGGTGTTCGGCGCCGATCATCCGGCGCGCGCGGCCGGCCGCATCGCGACCGTGCAGACGCTGGGCGGCTCGGGCGCGCTGAAAGTGGGCGCCGATTTCCTGAAGCGCTACTTCCCGGACGCGCAGGTGTGGCTCAGCGACCCGAGCTGGGAAAACCACCGCTTCATCTTCGAGCGCGCGGGCTTCACGGTGAACACGTACCCGTACTACGACGAAGCGACGGGCGGCCTGAAGTTCGACGCGATGCTCGCGGCGATCGACGCGCTGCCGGCGCGCAGCATCGTATTGCTGCACGCGTGCTGCCATAACCCGACCGGCGTCGATCTCGACGAAGGCCAGTGGGAGAAGCTGATCGACGTGATCGAGGCGCGCGGGCTGCTGCCGTTCGTCGACATGGCGTACCAGGGCTTCGGCGCGGGCCTCGACGCGGACGCGTTCGCCGTGCGCGAACTGGCCCGCCGCGGCGTGCCGGCGCTCGTCGCGAACTCGTTCTCGAAGAACTTCTCGCTGTACGGCGAGCGCGTCGGCGGCCTGAGCGTCGTCTGCGACGATGCGGCCGCGGCCGAGCGCGTGCTGGGCCAGCTGGCCGGCGCGGTGCGCTCGAACTACAGCAACCCGCAAACCTACGGCGCGAAGGTCGTGGCGACCGTGCTGAACACGCCCGCGCTGCGCAAGCAGTGGGAAGAGGAACTCGCCGCGATGTGCCGCCGGATCGCGCGGATGCGCCAGTCGATCCACGACGGCCTGCGCGACTACGTCAGCGGCGAAGCCCTCACGCGCTACGTGAAGCAGCGCGGGATGTTCACGTACACGGGCCTGACCGAATCGCAGGTCGACGCGCTGCGCGAAGTGCACGGCGTGTACATCCTGCGTTCGGGCCGCATGTGCGTCGCGGGGCTGAACGATTCGAACGTCGGCATTGTCGCGGATGCGATCGGCAAGGTGCTGAAGAGCGGCGTCTGACCGGCGCGCCCTCGGGCGCCCGATCGCATCGCATGAACCGGCTGTCTCCCCCGCGGAGGCAGCCGGTTTTTTCTTGCGCGGCGGCGGCGCGGCGGTACGATGGCGGATCGAACGCAAGACGAAGGAGCGGCATGGCAATTCGAATCGTACGGCTCGGCACGCCGCGCGCGGCGGGCGAGGGCCTGAGGATCGGCACGGTGCGGCGGCCGCCGCGCGGGGTACCCAAGGCGGAATTCGCATCGCGCAACTACTATGATGTGTGGCTGCCGACGCTGTCGCCGAGCCCCGAGCTGGTCGCGCAGGCGCAGGCGGCCGAAACCGACGCCGAATGGCGTGCGTTCACGCGTCACTTCCGCGCGGAAATGGCGCACGGCGACGCACCGAAGGTGCTGGACCTGCTCGCCGCGCTGTCGGCGACGAGCGCGTTCTCGATCGGCTGCTACTGCGAGGACGAGCGCCGCTGCCATCGCAGCGTGCTGCGCGAACTGCTGGCGGAACGCGGCGCGGCGATCGACGCGGAAGCGGGCTGAGCGCCCGTCGGGCGTCGCTTCGTGCGGCGCAGCGAACCGGTTGACGTGGGTCAAGCGTGCGGTGCCGCGGGCCGCTATGCTCATGTCATGAATTGCCCCGACGATGAAGGCGGACAGATGCAGATTGCCTTTCCACCCGAACCGCCCGAATATTGCGCGCGCGATCTGGTCGTCGCGTTTTCGGCGCTGGTCGACGGCCGCTGCGTGCAGTGCGCGATCACGGCCGAAGCACTGGAAGACCATTTCGGCGCGCCGTCGCTGCTGGAGCGGGATTTGCTGCACGCGTTCGATGCGCACCGGTCGGCGATCGAGGCGAAGGCACGACAAATGCTCGACGAAATCGGCGGCCGGCCCGTGTTGCTGCACAGCGGTCACTTCCGGATGGACGGCTGATTCCGCAGGAGGACGCATGACACTGCAAGGCACGATTCATGAACGCGACTGGTCGGTCGAGATCGAGACGCGACAGTGCGAATCCGGCGAGTTCCGCTGCCGTGTGTCGGTCGAGCACGGCACCGGGCCGGCGCGCTTTCACCACACGTTCGAGCACAGTCATGCGTATCCCACGGAGCACGAGGCCGCGATCGAAGGGTTGCGGGCCGGGATGACGTGGATCGAAATGAAGGCGTCGCAGACGTTCAGCATGTGAACCGCCTCGCGCCGGCGCGGCGCGGAGGCGATGCTGCCGCGGCAGTGATCGCCGCGTCCGTCATCGCGCCGCGCGACATGCGTGCGGGCGGATTCCACGGCGGCGGGACAGGGAAACATGGGGCAGGCAATCCGGTCGACGAGCGGCGACCGCGTCAGGAGGAACGACATGGGCGTGGGCATGCAGATCGTCTGCGTCGGATTCGCGGGTTCCGCCGCGCTCGAAGGCGAAGCGGGGGCGCAGCTGGTGCGGCTCGAACGATTCCGCGCGCGGTTCGACGAATGCCTGCTGGCGATCGAGTCGCGCACGACCGGCGACGGCGGCCGGACCTACGACGTACGCCTCGAACTGCTCATGCATGATCGCGCGCCGACGGTGCTGCCGGGCAGCAGCGGCGACGACGTGAACGAGACGATACAGCGCGTGTTCGCGCAAGCCGAACAGGCGCTGTCCGCCTGGCAGGCCGGCGAACCCGAGGCGGTCGCGCTGCATGCGGCCACGACGGGCGCGGCCGCGCAATGACGCCGGCCGCGCGTCGGGCGTCAGACCTGCGCGAGCGCCTGCGCGTCGAGGATCCGCACGCGCTTGCCGCGCGTTTCGACGAGCGAATCCCGATGGAACCGCGAGAACATCCGGCTGACGGTCTCGAGCTTCATGCCGAGATAGCAGCCGATTTCCTCGCGCGTCATCCGCAGGTTGAATTCCGATGCCGAATAGCCGCGCGCCTCGAAGCGCGCCGACAGGTTCAGCAGGAACTGCGCGACGCGCTGCTCGGCCGACATCGTGCCGAGCAGCAGCATCTGGCTCGATTCACGGACGATCTCGCTGCTCAGCATCTGGTAGAGGAAATGCTGCATCGGCTTCATCTCGCGGCACGCCGCCTCGAGCGCGCCGAACGGGATGATGCACACGACGCTGTCCTCGAGCGCGATCGCGTCGCAGCAGTGCTGGCCGCTGCCGATGCCGTCCATGCCGAGTGTTTCACCGGCGATCTGGAAGCCGGTCACGTGCTCGCGGCCGTCGCGATGCATCATCACCGTCTTGAACGAGCCCGCACGGACTGCATAGATGCTGTGGAACGGATCGTCGATGCGGAACAGCGCGTCGCCCTGGCGAACCTGCCGGGTCGTGCAGATGATCGCGTCGAGGCGGCCGTACTCGTCCGCAGTCAGGTCGGGCGGCAGGCACATCGAGCGCATCGCGCAGCCCGAGCAGCGCGCGGCCGGGGTTTTGACGGCGTCGGTGCGCGCGACCGCCCGATACGGAGTCGTTGGCGGAGGCGCGACGGGCGGGGCGGTGGCGCAGGCAGTGGCGGTAGACATGAGTCACTCCGGCTCGATCAGGGGTGGTGCGCGCGAGCGTGCACCAGGGATTCGATGACGCGGCATGCGGAGTCGAATTCGGCGGTCTTGTCGAAGAAATAATCGGCGCCGGCCGCCGCGCATGCCTCTCTGAATGCCGCCGCCGAGTGGTTCGTCAGCACGATCGTGACGACGCGCGGCGTGGCCTTCGACAGCATCCCGATCAGATCGAGACCGCTGCCGTCCGCGAGCCGCAGGTCGACGATCACGACGTCCGCGTGGCTGCTGCGGATGTGCAACCACGCGTCCTGGCCGTCTTCCGCTTCGCCGACGACCGCGACGCCGCGGATCGCGCCGACGAGCAGCGCGATCCGTTGCCGGACGGCGATGGCGTGATCGACGAGAAACACCCTGAGCGCGACGGCGGGTGACAGGCTGGCATTCATGCCGGCAGTATCGTGTTGCGCCGCCAAAAATGAAATCGGCCGAACTGGAAGTTTGTGTAGGCCGCTTCGACGTGTTGTAGGGCGATTCCTACAACGCGTACGGGAAGGCGGCGGCGCCGCCCGAGCCGCGCTGGCTGGCGTGCGTGGTGCAACCGGCAGGTTGCCGGTCGCCGCCGCCGTCGAGTCAGCCGTGCCGGCGCGCGGCCAGCGCGTCGCGTGCCGTGCGGCACGCGGCCAGATCCCATGCGGCGCAGCCGACGGTCTTGAACAGCAGCGGGCCGCCGCGCGCGAAGGCGCCGCGCAGCACGTCGGCGAGCGACGCGACCTGCTGCCAGTCGACCTGCGCGACGATCAGGTCGCCGGCCTCGTGGCGCGCGCCGGCCGGATCGTCGACGACGAGCCGGCTGTGGCGCACGGTATCGGCGTCGATCTCGGCGGCATCCGCGGTGAACGCGCCGACCCCGACCACGAGGCGGCCTTCGCGTGCCGCTTCGCGATAGACGGGGGTGCGGCTCGTCGTCAGCGTGACGACGACATCGATCGCATCGGGAATCGCATCACCGTCGAGCGGCGCGAGCTGCGGCGCCTGAGCGCGGTGCGCGGCGCAGAACGCGGCCGCGCTGTCGGCGCGCGAGCCGCGCACGTGCAGGCGCGCGTCCGGAAAGATCGCCGCGAGCGCTTCCGCGTGATTGGCCGCCTGCTTGCCGGTGCCGATCAGCAGGATGTCACGCGGCGCGGCGCCGTGCAGCGCCTGGATGCCCAGCGCGGTAACGGCCGCCGTGCGGCGCCCGGTGACCGTCGGGCCGTCGAGCACGAAGCGCAGCTCGCCGGTCGTCGCATCGTATGCGCTCACCTGCCCGAGGATCGTCGGCAGCCCGCGCGCGCCGTTGCCGGGGCACACGTTCACGAGCTTGTGGCTCGCGAGGTCGCGCGCGCTCGACGGCATCGACAGCATCACGCCGCCGGCCTGCAGCGGCACGACCAGGCGTTCGGGACTGACGATCTCGCCCGCCGCGTATTCGGCGACGGTGTGCCTGAGCGTCGCGAGCAGCGCGGGGTAGTCGAGCAGCGCGGCCGTTTCGGCGGCGTCGAAAGAGGGAATCCGGGAGAGGGCGGTCATCGTGTCGGTCGGTTGGGGCGGTGGGCGTGGGAGACGGGCGCATCGCGCGCTCGCCACGGAGGCGGCCGGCTGTCGCGGTGGCAGGCGGTCTGGATCAAATCTATACCAGTTTCCGGCCACCCGGCAAGCCGGAAAAGCCAGCGGACGACCGATTTTGGTTCTAATATCCGTCCAGATGGGCGTCGCGCGCACCGGCGCCGGTACCGCTCCGGTATAGTGCGACGCATTCCCGATCCCCCACCCGACCGGGCAGGAGCCCCAGATGATGTCCGCACGTCCCGAATCGCTCGAAGCCGGTTTCCGGCCGCTGCAGATCTACGAACAGGTCGCCGAAAGGATTCGCGACGAGATTCGCGCGGGGCGCTACGCGGCCGATTCCAGGCTGCCGTCGGAGCGCGAACTCGCGGCGCTGTTCCAGGTTGGCCGGCCGGCCGTGCGCGAGGCGCTGGGCGCGTTGCAGAACGAAGGGCTCGTGTTCACGAAGCGCAATTCGGGCACCTACGTCGTGCCGGCGCCGCTCGACGTACTCGCGCAGCGCGGCGACCCGGAAGGCGCGCCCGATGCCGACTTCAGCCCGACGTCGACGCTCGACGTGCGGCTCATCCTCGAGCCCGCGATCGCGCGCCTCGCGGCCGCGCACGGTCGCGCCGATCCCGTCGCCGAAGGCTATCTCGCACAGATGGAAACCGTCTCCGACATCGACGATCCGCAGCAGCGCGCGCTGTGGAACGAGAGCGACCGGCTGTTCCACCGGCAGCTCGCGCTGATGACCGGCGACGCGCTGATCGTGAAGATCGCGGACGAAGTCGCGAAGACGATGGACCAGCCGCTGTGGAAGCGGCTGAAGGACGACGGCATCTACGACGCGGGCCGCATCCGGCTGTACGTGTCCGAGCACCGGCTGATCTACGAGGCGATCGTGTCCGGCGACGCCGATGCGGCCGCGTTCTATGTCGAGCAGCACATTCTTCGCGTGCGTCGCGACATCACGCCGAAGTAATGCGCGCCGCCTTATTCTGGTCTAAAAAATGACCAGAATCGCAAAAAACTTTTTGAAATTGCTTGCATGGTGACCACATGTGTCCTACATTGGTTTCACACAAAACCAATCAGGAGACACCATGCGACACTTCGTTACCGCGCTCTCGGTGGCCGTTGCCGCCGGCGCGCTGAGCGCCGCGCACGCGCAGGAAGTCGTGATGATCGGCCATTCCGCGCCGCTCACCGGCCCGCAGGCCGCGAACGGCAAGGACAATGAAAACGGCGCGCGCCTCGCCGTCGACGAGCTCAACAAGGCGGGCGTGAAGGTGGCCGGCAAGACGGTCACGTTCAAGCTGGTGTCGGACGACGACCAGGCCGACCCGAAAGCGGGCGTGCAGGTCGCGCAGAACCTGGTCGACAAGGGCGTGGTCGCGGTGCTCGGGCCGTACAACTCGGGCGTCGCCATCCCGGCATCGCGTGTGTACAGCAACGCAGGCGTCCCGATGCTGCCGGTCGCGTCGAACCCGGCACTCACGCGGCAGGGCTTCAAGAACATCTTCCGGATCGGCGCGAGCGACGAACAGCTCGGCGGCACGATGGCGACCTTCGCCGCGAAGACGCTGAACGCGAAAACCGCCGCGGTCATCGACGATCGCACCGCGTACGGGCAAGGCGTCGCCGAGCAGTTCATGAACGTCGCGAAGGCGAACGGGATCAAGATCGTCGACCAGGAGTACACGAACTCGTCGGCCACCGATTTCCTCGGCATTCTCACCAAGATCAAGGCCAGCAATCCCGACGTGATCTTCCTCGGCGGCTATGCGGCGCAGGGCGCGCCGATGGCGAAGCAGATGAAGCAGCGCGGCTTGCGCGCGAAGCTGCTCGGCGGCGACGGCATCTGCTCGGCCGACATGGGCAAGGTCGCGGGCGAGGCCGCGTCGATCGTCTATTGCGCGCAGGGCGGCGTCGCGCTCGAGAAGACGCCGGCCGGCCGCGAATTCCTGAAGAAGTACCACGACACCTATCACACGGATACGCAGGTCTACGGCGTCAACTACTACGACGGCATGAAGCTGCTCGCCGACGCGATGGTCAAGGCCGGCACGACCACCGACAAGGCGAAGCTGATCGCGCAGCTGGCGAAGTCGAACTATGCGGGCGTCGCGGGCACCTATTCGTTCGACGAACACGGCGACCTGAAGGGCGCGCCGACCAGCGTCTACGTGATCCGCAACGGGCTGCCCGAACCGTACGCGAAGTAAAACCGTTACCGGAACGACGGCGCCGGTGCGCCGTCGTTCGTCTTCACGCATTCGATCTTCATGAAAATTTCCCGATCCCTTTCCACCGTCGAAGTCCATACCGGCGGCGAAGCGTTCCGCATCGTCACGAGCGGGTTGCCGCGCCTGCCCGGCGACACGATCGTCCAGCGCCGCGCATGGCTCAAGGAGAACGCGGACGAGATCCGCCGCGCGCTGATGTTCGAGCCGCGCGGCCACGCCGACATGTACGGCGGCTACCTGACCGAGCCGGTGTCGCCGAACGCGGATTTCGGCGTGATCTTCGTGCACAACGAAGGCTACAGCGACCATTGCGGGCACGGCGTGATCGCGCTGTCGACCGCCGCGGTCGAGCTCGGCTGGGTGCAGCGCACGGTGCCGGAGACGCGCGTCGGCATCGACGCGCCCTGCGGCTTCATCGAGGCGTTCGTGAAATGGGACGGCGAGCACGCGGGGCCGGTGCGCTTCGTCAACGTGCCGTCGTTCATCTGGCAGCGCGACGTGTCGGTCGACACGCCGTCGTTCGGCACCGTGACCGGCGACATCGCGTATGGCGGCGCGTTCTATTTCTACGTCGACGGCGCGCCGTTCGACCTGCCGGTGCGCGAGGCGGCCGTGGAGAAGCTGATCCGCTTCGGCGCCGAAGTGAAAGCCGCCGCGAACGCGAAATATCCGGTCGTGCATCCGGAGATTCCGGAGATCAATCATATCTACGGCACGATCATCGCGAACGCGCCGCGCCATCCGGGCTCGACGCAGGCAAATTGCTGCGTGTTCGCGGATCGCGAGGTCGACCGCTCGCCGACCGGCTCCGGCACCGGCGGCCGCGTCGCGCAGCTGTACCTGCGCGGCCGGCTCGCGGCCGGCGACACGCTCGTCAACGAGTCGATCGTCGGCACCGTGTTCAAGGGGCGCGTGCTGCGCGAGACGACGGTCGGCGACATCCCGGCCGTGATCCCGGAAGTGGAGGGCAGCGCGCACATCTGCGGATTCGCGAACTGGATCGTCGACGAGCGCGATCCGCTGACCTACGGTTTTCTCGTGCGCTGAGCAGCGGCGCACGGCACCGTTGTACCAGGCTTGGCGCGCGGCCCCGTTGCGGGGCGCGCGCCTTTTTTGTTGTAAAAACGCACGCCCGGACGCCGTTCGCGCAGGCCCGGGACGGCCGCCGGCCGGTGGGCCGCGCGAGTTTTGGTACGATGCAGCCTTTCCAGCAGATCCCCCACCCGCGTGAATCGCCGAAACGTGTCGTCAGTGCGTGACCTCAGTGCCAAATGGGTCGCGCGCGCCCAACCCGTCGCGGCCGCTGCCGCCGTGCTCGTCAAGCGTGTCCTGGCCAGCGCCTGGCACCATCTCCGTCATCCGACGCGCCGCGGCGTGCTGCGCGCGGCCGCCGCCGTGCCCGCGCTGTTCCTGCTGTACGTGCTGGTGCTGATTCCGTTCACGCCGGGCATCGGCGACATCCGCAAGGCGCGCGTCGACCAGCCGGCGCAGGTGCTGTCCGCCGACGGCAAGGTGCTGGCGGAATTCAAGCCGTCGAACCGCGAATGGGTGTCGCTCAAGCAGATCTCGCCGCACATGGTCGACGCGCTGATCGCCACCGAGGACCATCGTTTCTACGAGCATCACGGTCTCGACTGGAAGCGCACGGCGTCGGCCGCGCTCCATACGTTCTCGGGCAGCCGCCAGGGCGGCTCGACGATCACGCAACAGCTCGCGCGCAACCTGTATCCGGACGAGATCGGCCGCGCGCCGACGCTCACGCGCAAGATGAAGGAGGCGATCACCGCGCTGAAGATCGAGGCCGTCTACAGCAAGGACCAGATCCTCGAGACCTACCTGAACACGGTGCCGTTCCTGTACAACGCGTACGGCGTCGAGATGGCCGCGCGCACCTATTTCGACAAGTCGGCCGACGAGCTCGACGTGCTCGACAGCGCGACGCTCGTCGGGATGCTGAAGGGCAACAGCTACTACAACCCGGTGCTGAATCCCGAGCGCGCGCTGCAGCGGCGCAACACGGTGCTCGGCCAGATGGTGAAGTACGGCAAGCTGTCGCCGGTGCAGTTCGCGCAGTTGCAGCGCCGGCCGCTGCGCATCGACTTCGAGCGCCAGAAGGAGCCGCCGGGGCCCGCGCCGCACTTCGCGCAGCAACTGCGCAAATGGCTGATCGGCTGGGCCGACCGCAACGACTACAACATCTATTCGGACGGGCTGATCGTGCGCACCACGATCGATTCGCGTCTGCAGCAGATGGCGACCCAGGCGCTGACGCTGCAGGCGAACCAGCTGCAGGGCATCGCGAACAATGCGTGGAGCGGCCGCGACGGCTGCGGCACCGACAACGAGGTGTTCCGCACCTTCATGCGCGAGTCGCCCGAATACAAGGCCGCGCAGGACGCCGGCAAGAACGATGCGGCCGCGATGAAGCAGCTCGCCGCCGACCGCGGCTTCATGCGCGCGCTGTGCAAGGCGAAGACCGACGTGCAGGCCGGCTTCGTCGCGATCGATCCGCGCGACGGGCAGATTCGCGCGTGGGTCGGCAGCCGCGACTTCACGAACGAGCCGTTCGATCACGTCGCGCAGGCGCGGCGTCAGCCGGGCTCGACCTTCAAGCCGTTCGTCTATGGCGTCGCGTTCGCGAACGGGATGAAGCCGGACGACACCTTCATCGACCAGGCGGTCGAGATTCCGCTGAAGGGCGGCGAGATCTGGCGGCCGAGCGACGACGCGCCGCCGACGGGCAAGCCGATGACGCTGCGCGACGCGGTCGCGCTGTCGCGCAACCGGATCACCGCGCAGGTGATGGAGAAGGTCGGTCCGGCGGCCGTGGCGCGGTTCGCGCGCGACATGGGCGTGCGCGAAAGCCCGCTCGAGCGCGTGCCGTCGCTTGCGCTCGGCACGAGCCCCGTGACGCTGAAGGAGATGGTCGCGTCGTACGCGACGATCGCGAACGGCGGGCTGTACGTCGAGCCGCAAATGGTGACGCGCATCGAGAACCGCCGGGGCGAGGTGCTCGCCGAATACGCGCCGGCGCCGCCCGAGCGCGCGCTCGACGCCGAAACCGACAAGACGCTGCTCGACGTGATGCGCGGCGTCGTGACGCGCGGCACCGGCAGCAGCATCCGTACGCGCTTCGGCATTCGCGGCGACGTGGCCGGCAAGACCGGCACCACGCAGGACAACGCGGACGGCTGGTTCATCCTGATGCAGCCCGGGCTGGTGGCCGGCGCGTGGGTCGGTTTCGACGACGGCCGCGTGACGCTGCGCAGCGACTACTGGGGGCAAGGCGCGCACAGCGCGCTGCCGATCGTCGGCGACTTCTTCCAGCGCGCGCAACGCGCCCGGATCGTCGACACGAAGCTGAAATTCGACACCGAACCGTCGCCCGGCTGGTTCGCGTCGGTGCGCGAACGGGTGACGGACCTGGTCGACGGCTGGTTCGGGCCCGAGCCGAAGCAGGCGGCGGCGCCCGTCAGGACGCAGCGTATCGAGCGCGAGCCGGAGGCGGACGCAGCCGCGGCGTCGGCCGCATCCGGCGCGTCGGCGCCCGAGGCGGCATCCGGCGGCATCGTCGAGGAATGGGTGCCCGCGTCCGAGGTGGCGGCGTCGGCCGCTGCGTTGTCGGCGTCGCAACCGCCGGTCGCGCAGCCGGCGGCGGCGGGCGGCAATGCGACGAGCCCGGGCAACGCCGGTGGCGGCCTCGGCTCCGCCCCGGCCGTCGCGCCTTCCGCAACGCCGGCGCCGACACCGGCTTCACCCGACGCGACCAGCGGTTCGGAGTAACGAGCCGTTCAGATTTCGCGCGAGGCTGCCGTAATAACGTTGTCACGACAGCTCGCGCGGTCGCTCCGCGCCTTTCCGATGCGGCTCATCACCGATCACGTCGCGCTCGCGCGCGATGACATCTCCGCCGGCGTCCCGCTCGGCTTCGATCTCTACGATGCCGGCGGCGCCGCGCTGCTGCCCGCCGGCACGACGCTGCACGATCCCGCGCAGCATGACTTCCTGTTCGATCACTTCCGGCCCGTGCGCCGGCGCGATGACGCCGAGCCTGCCGCGCCGGCGCACGACACCGTGCCGGCGGCCACGCGCATGGGGCTGTCGGCCGGCGCCGCGATCGGCATCCGGCGGCGGGTCGGCGCGACCCGCGTGCTGCAGCGCTGCCGGTTGATCGGGGTCGGCGCATCGGGCGCGCTGTTCGTCGAGCCGCAGCCGGCGGTCGTGCTCGAGTTTGCCCGCGGCGACGACGTCGAGGCGGTCGCGATCGGCCGGTCGGCCGTGTCGCGCTTCGGTGCGACGGTCGAAGCGGTGCAGGCGACGGGCGCCGCGCCGTTCATGGTGCTGTCGCCGCCGGGCTTCGTCGACCGGTTGCGCACGCGCGCGGAGCCGCGCGTGCCGGTACGGATCGCGGCCCGCTGCACCGGCGGGCCGGCGCAGGCCGACGGCATCGGGATCGTGCGCGATCTCAGCCTGAACGGACTGTCGATCGCGCTCGACCGGGCGCTCGCGGCGGCCGGCGAGCCGTTGCGCGTGCAGTTGCCGTATGCGGACGAGGACCGTGTCGCGCTGCTGACGCTCGACGGGACGGTGCGTGCGGTGCATGCCGATCCGGCCGGGTCGGGCTGGACGCTTCACCACGCGGCGTTCGACGAAGTCGCTGCCGCCGACCGGATGCGCCTCAAGGCGCTGCTGTTCGACCTGTCGTCGGGGGCGGTGGAGGCGGAGCAGGTCCGCTGATGTGTCGAACGGAGAAGCGGGGCAAACGTGGCAACCGCTGGGCGGTCGTCCACGGCCCGGTGAATCGATCCGCACCGCGCGAGCCGGGCGAGAGCGCGCAGAGCCTATTGGCTGCGGCTGCGGCCATAATCATCTGATGATTCGATCGAATGCGCGGCAATTGTACGGTTTCGGTCAACAGTGAATTTGCGATTTAAGTATTTACCCTGATAGCCGTGCCGCCTAGACTTTCACTCATGCGCAACGACTACCCAGTCCGAAGCGCCTGACAAGACAAATCTGGAGGTAACGCATCATGAAATCGCTGATCAAGGCAGTTGCACTGGCCGCTCTGGTGGCCGCACCGGTCGTCTCGTTCGCTCAATCGAACCAGCAGCCGCTGACGCGCGCGCAAGTGCGTGCCGAACTGGCCCAGCTGGAAAAGGCCGGCTACAACCCGAACGACTGGATCAACTATCCGGAAAACATCCAGGCCGCACAGGCGAAGATCGCGGCAGCCCAGAACACCGGTGCGCAGGCTGATGCAACGGGCTACGGCGCGAACCCGGCGGCGACGTCGCAGTCGGGCCAGCGCGTGACCGTGCCGGCCGCAGCTGATCGTTCGTCGGTGTACTTCGGTCACTGAGCAAGCCGTTCACCGCGCGGCCTCCGGGCCGCCGGCAAAGCCGTATCGAAAAGCCCGCACTCATGTCGAGCGCGGGCTTTTTTGCGTGCGCGGCCAAGCGTGGCGCCGGCTGACAATCCGCCGCGCGTGCGCTAGCATCCCGGTCGGCATCGCCACGCTACCGTAGCCGCAGCCGCGGCGAATGGGGTAGCGCCGGCCGGCCTGCGACGCCGCGCGCCGAGGCGCGGCGGCAAGCCCTGCATCACGTTCCACGACTTCAACGAAAACAAACAGGAGCATCCATGCGTGTCTTGACCGGTCTGCTGTGCGCGCTGGCGCTGACGGCGAACCTTGCCCACGCACAGGCGAATTGTGCGGACGCGACGGATCAGGCGGCGATGACGGCATGTGCCGATCGCGCGTACAAGAAATCCGACGCGGAGCTGAACCGCACCTACCAGGCTGTCACCGCGCGCCTGCGCGATGCGAAGCCGCTCGCAGAGAAACTCGTGAACGCGCAGCGCGCGTGGATCGCCTACCGCGATGCCGAATGCAACTTCTCCAGCGCGAATGCCGAAGGCGGCAGCGCCTATCCGATGGTCGTGTCGACGTGCCTCGACGATCTGACCAGGACCCGCACCGAGACGCTGAAGGGCTATCTGTCCTGCGAGGAAGGCGATCTCGCGTGCCCGGTGCCGGCGAAGTAACGGCTGCGCGACGTCCGGCCAGCTTCTAGCGCACATCACTCGGCCGGCATGGTTCGCCGGCCCGTTCGCCTAGACGTCGTCCGTTTCGTCGAGCAGCTTGTGCCGCAGCGCGTAGCGGACCAGCGCCGCTTCGTGCGGCATCTGCATCTTTTCCAGGATCCGGGTCTTGTAGGTGCTGACCGTCTTTGCGCTGACGCACAGCGCCTGTGCGATCTCGGTCAGCGTCTGCCCGGCGGCGATGCGGCGGAACACGTCGAACTCGCGATCGGACAGCCGCTGGTGCGGCAGCGTCTCGGCCGGCTCGTTCAGGCTCTGCGCGAACTGTTCGGCCATCGCGAGGCTCACGTAGACGCCGCCCGACGCCACCTTGGTCACCGCGCCGACCAGTTCGGCGCTCGCGCTTTCCTTGGTCAGATAGCCCGACGCACCGGCGCGGAACGCACGCACCGCGTATTGCTGTTCCGCGTGCATGGTCAGCACGAGCACGCGCAGCGCGGGCTTCTCGTCCTTGATCTGCTTGATCAGTTCGACGCCGTTGCGGCCCGGCATCGACAGGTCGAGCACCAGCACCTGCGCAGGCGTCGACCGAATGAGCGCGATCGTCGACGCTCCGTCGCATGCTTCGCCGGCCACTTCGAATCCGGTGGCGTTCTGGAGGATGTGCCGCAGACCGTCGCGCACGAGCGTATGGTCGTCGGCGATGAGCACCTTGATCATGTGAGGGTGGTTTCCTGTTGAACGGAACCGAGCGGGAATGCGACGGTGATCGAGAAGCCGCGCGCGAGCGCGGTGTCGATCGTCACGCTGCCGCCCAGCATGTGTGCGCGTTCGCGAATGCCGATCAGGCCGAAAGATTTGTCCTCATGGGCGGTGCCGACCGGTGCCGCGCCGCGGCCGTTGTCCGCGACGCGCAGCACGCAGAAGCCTTCCTCGATGTCGAGGCGCAGCGCGACGCGCGTCGCGTCCGCATGGCGCGCGACGTTCGTCAGCGCTTCCTGGACGATCCGGAACAGCGTGGTCGCCCCCGCGCTGGTGAACGTGAGGCCGCCCGTTTCGATGTGGCGCTCGACGTCGATGCCGTAGCGGTTCGTGAAGTCGTTCGCGAGCCACTCGATCGCCGGCACGAGGCCGAGATCGTCGAGCATCACGGGGCGCAGGTCGGCCGCGATGCGCCGCACCGACGCGACGGTCGCGTCGATCAGCCGGCGCATGCCCTGCAGGTGCGACAGCACGCCGACTTCGGGTTGCGCATGCTCTGGCGTGCGCAGTTGCTGCTCGATGACCGACAGGTCCATCTTCAGCGCGGTGAGTTGCTGGCCGAGGTCGTCGTGCAGTTCGCGCGCGATGCGGGTCTTTTCCTCCTCGCGCACGTTCTGCAGGTTCGCCGAGAGTTCGCGCAGTTCCTGGCGCGACTGCTTCAGCGCATTCTCGGCGCGCTGCCGCTCGGTGATGTCGCGCAGCATCACCGTATAGAGCTTGCCCGACGCATCGCGGATCTGCGAGATCGACGCCTCGATCGGGAACTCCTCGCCGTTGCCGCGCAGCCCGAACAGCACGCGCTGGCGGCCCATCTGCCGCTCGGACACGCCCGTCACGCCGAACTGGTCGACGTGCTTCGCATGCGCGGCACGAAACCGCTCGGGGATGAAGCGCGACAGCGGCGCGCCGATCGCCTCCATCGCCGACACGCCGAAGACCTGTTCGGCCATCGGGTTGAAGATCACCACCGTCTGCTTCTCGTCGATCGTGATGATCGCTTCCATCGACGAACGGATGATGCCCATCATCCGCGCCTCGTTCAGGATGCCGCGGCTGCTGGCGCCCGTATCGGCGTGGCCGGCGCGGCCGCGCAGCAGCGCATGGACGAGCGCCGCGAACGCGAACGACGCGATCAGCCCCGCGGCGAGCACCGTGCCGGCCGCGCGCTGCGCGCCGGTCGCGCTCGGGCGGCCGTCCGCGGAATAGGCGAGCTTCAGCACGGTTCCGCCGAAATTCAGCTGGTCGGTGCGCCGCATCAGGTCGGGTGACGCGGAGGCTTCGTCGGTCGTCGTCTCGGCGCTCGCGATCGGGTGCGGATCGTCGCCCGCGCTCATCCGAAGGTCGAGCCCGCGTTCCGCGTCGAGCGCGCGCTCGACCAGGCGATTCGGGCTCACTTCCGCGAACAGCACGCCGTCCGCGCCGGCGTCATGGGCGACGGCCGTGCGCGACGAAGCCGTCGCGGGGACGAACAGCGTGAGGGTGCGCGCATCGCGGGACGTATCGTTGTCGGCCGGATGGATGCCGAGCGCGATATCGCCGGTCCGCAGCGCGTGCGCCAGCGGAGCCTGGTCCGGCGCGCCGAAGCGCACGCCGGCCGAGCTCGATGCCGGCGCAACGAGCGTGGCCACCGCGAGCGGGCCGGCCGGCATCGGCGCGTGGCCGGCGAGGGCGCCGCGCGCCGCGGTCGACAGCGGCGCATAGCCGAGCTGCCGGATCGGCGAACGCCCGCTGTCGAGATCGAGCGTGTCGGCATACCGGCGCCATTGCTCGGCGGTGATCTGCGGCGCAAGCGCGAATGCGCCGCGCGCGCTTTCGAGCACGGCGACGCTGCCTTGCAGCTCGTGGCGCAGCATCGCCGTCACGTGCGTCGTGCGGCGTTCGAAGCGCGTATGGACGGCGCCTTGCCACTGCTCGCGCACGAGCAGCGCGACGCCGAGCGACAGCGCCGCGCCGGCGAACAGCGTAACGACGCCAGCCGCGAGCGGCTGGCGTAACATGATCTGGAAACGCGCGGGCCCTCGGGCGTCACGCGACGGGGTTCCACTGGCGGTGGTCATTCGATGGCCATTCTGGTGTCGGGGCCGCCCGTGGCACGCGGGCAGCGCGGCAAAACCGGGAAAAACTCGCACCGGCCGCGTGCGACGTCTATTTTCAAGATGAAATTGTGCGCGTTTTACGCGTTTTTTGTAATAGGGTCAGCTAAAAATGAGATAGCCGGGCGGTGTAGCGGGCGTCCCGGCCGCATTTGACGCGCGTCAACGGGCGCGTCGGCACGTGGGGCAGACTGTTCGGCAGGCGAGCCGGCATCGGGCCGGCTTGCGGTGACGGGGACGCCGTATGCGCGATGCGCGACGGGTGCCCGGTCGGAGGGTGGACCATGTACAAGCGGATTTTCGTCGGGCTCGATGGCAGCCCGAGTGCGCGTCTCGCGCTGAACGAGGCAATCCGGATCGCGGCGGCATCCGGCGGCGAGGTCACGTGCGCGTATGTCGTCGAGCACCGGCCGCAGCTCGTCGACGTCGATGCGGGATTTGCGGCCGAACGCGATGGCGACGCGGCGGCAACCGCTGCGGCGACGCCCGTGCTCGACGACGCGAAAGCGGCGCTCGCGCAGCGGCAAGTGGCGGGCACCGTGCGCGCGATCGACGCGTACGGCGAGGATGTTGCCGCAGTGCTGATGCGCACGGCGGCCGAGGTCGGCGCGGATCTGATCGTGATGGGGACGAGCGGGCGCCACGGCCTGCGCCGACTGCTGCTCGGCAGTGTCGCGGAATCGCTGCTGCGCGCGGCCGACCGGCCCGTGCTGCTGGTGCGGCACGACGAGCCGGCCGCGGCGGCGACCGCGTGACGGGGCGGTACGGCACCGACGCGTGAGCGGCGGCGGGCAGGGGCTGCCGTGCGGACGCCGGCGTGATGTGGGTTCGACGGTGCGCCGGTTGCATCGATCGCCATGCCGCGCATCCGCTGCGCCGCAACGGCGGTGTCACGTCGCGCCGGTTGCATCGTGGCCCGCGCTTCTGGCAGCATCGACCGGCGTTCGCTTCATCGTCGCGCGCCGCGTTCCGCGCGCGACCCGGTCGCCGCGTGCATGGCCGCGGCGATCGACGCAGCGGCACGCGACGCCGGTCGATCGCATCATCGATCGGACGGGCCGCGCGTTGCGTGTCCGGTTCACTCCTTCATCGACGTCATCCGCCATGCCGATCTCCGCCGCCGACCTGATTCAACAGTTCGATCTGCAACCGCACCCCGAGGGCGGCTATTTCCGAGAAACCTACCGCGCGGCCGATACGGTCGTGCGTCCGGCCGACGGCGCGTCGCGTGCGGCGTCGACCGCGATCTACTACCTGTTGTGCGACGGCGCGTATTCATCGTGGCACCGGATCCGTTCCGACGAGGTCTGGCATTTCTACGCGGGCGATCCGCTCGAAGTATGGGTGCTCGACGAGCGCGACGGCCTGACGATCCACCGGCTCGGCAACCCGCTCACGCACCCGGGCACCGTATTCCAGGCGGTCGTGCCGGCCGGGCGCTGGTTCGGCGCGCGCTGCGCGTCGCCGGAGCACGTCGCGCTCGTCGGCTGCACGGTTGCGCCGGGGTTCGAGTTTGCGGAATTCGAACTCGCGGACGCGACGGCGCTGGCCGCCGCATTCCCCGAGTATGCGGAATACGTCGCGGGGCTCGCGCAGCGCTCCGACGCGTGAGTGCGCCGGCGGCCATGCCGGCCGCCCCGAACCGCCTTCGACGGCAGCCGTTCCGCGCGGCCGCGGCCAAACCCGTTTAGAATGCACGGTGGTGCAGGATCGGCCGCGGACGTGCCGCGGCGATCGCTGCTTGCCGTATCGACGGCCGCCCCCGTCGCACGGACCGCATGTCTTCCAGGAGCGCCGCCGTGTGGCACTTTCCCATCGCGATTCCCTCGTCGCTCGGCCCGTGGGCCGTGTTCGCGAGCGTACTGATCACGCAGCTCGGCGTGCCGGTGCCGGCCGTGCCGATGCTGATCCTCGGCGGTACGATGGCGGCGATGGGGCAGGCGTCCTGGGCGAGCATGTTCGTGGCGGCGATCGGCGCGGCGATGCTCGCCGATTCGCTGTGGTTCTTCATGGGCCGCACGCGCGGCCGGCGCTTGCTGAACGGGCTCGTGCGATTCTCGCTGTCGCTCGACACGACGCTGCGCTTCGCGCGTAACGTATTTGAAAGATACGGCGCGCCGCTGCTCGTCCTCTCCAAATTCCTCCCTGGCCTCGGCCTCGTGTCGGCGCCGCTGCTCGGCACGACCGCGATCGGCGTCGGCGTGTTCCTGTTCTGGGATCTGGCCGGCGCGTCGCTGTGGGCCGCGTTCTGGCTCGTCGGCGGCGCGGCCGTGCATGACCAGATCGTCCAGTTCGTGCTGTGGGTGCGCGCGAGCGGCGGCACGATCCTCGACGCGTTCCTCGCGATCTTCATCACGTTCCTGTTGTATCGCTGGGTGCGCCGCTTGCAGTTCCGCCGCTACCTCGCGCAGGTGCGCATCTCCCCGCCGCAACTCGTCGAGATGATGACGTCGAACGAGCCGCCGCTGATCTTCGATGCGCGGCCGCGCGCGATTCGCGAACGCGAGCCGTACCGGATTGCCGGTGCGGTGCCGGTCGATCTCGATTCGCCGGACCTGCTGGATCCGGAGCTGCTGAAGCGGCCGATCGTCGTGTATTGCGTGTGCCCGAACGAGGCGACCGCGAAGCGCCTGATCGCGAAGATGCAGCGCAAGAAGATGCTGCACAACATCAAGGCGCTGAAGGGCGGCCTCGACGCGTGGGAGAAGCACGGCTATCCGGTCGAGCCGCTGCCGGCCGATCTCGATTCATCGAGGTATTTCGTGCGGCCGGAACATGCGGCGCTCGCAGGCGAATATACGGTGCGCGCGACATTGTCGAAATGAGTCGTGCGCGGGATTCCGTTCATGACGGAAAGTGTCCGAAGCGTGCACCCAATTCGTGTGTGGTCCCGAACAGCCCAAGCGGATCAGTCCCTTTGCCAACACGTCGTGAAGGTGGAATAAATCTGCAGGGGCATACGCGGGATGCGCGTCGATCAGCCGGCCTTTCTGGGTTCTTTCTTTTTGTCGCGGCTCGCAGACCAGATGCTGCTCTTTCTGGTGCCGCTCGTCGTCTTTCAGGTCACTCGGAAAGCGACGTGGTCCGGGCTCGCCTTTTTCGTCGAGGCGTTCCCGCGATTCATCGCCTTTCCGGTCTGTGGCGCACTGAGCGACCGTGTGTCACCGATCCGCGTGCTGCGAGCGAGCCAGACCAGCCGGGCCGTCGCTTGCGTGATCGGCATCGCCGGCTATGTCGCCTGGAGCGGAATCGGATGGCTGATCGCATTGTCCGCCGTATGCGGCGCACTCACGAGCCAAGGTCTCGTCGCTCGTGAGGTGTTGCTGCCGCAGATCTTTCCGCAGCAGCGCTTCGAAAAAGTGTTGTCCTATACGCAGCTCGCCGATCAGCTGGGCGTCGTGCTTGGACCGATCGTCGCGGCGGCGCTGCTTGGGTATCGCGACTGGGAGTGGGCTGTCGCTTCCGCGGCGCTGCTGTTTGTCTCGGCGGATTTGCTGGCATTCGTCTGGCAACGGACCAGCACGGCACGCGTTGCGCCTCCGGAACGCTCGGTGGGGCCGTGGTATGCACCGTTCGGTGTGGCGCTGAAGCATGTCGTCACGCTGCCGGGGCTGTTGCGGCTGATCCTGCTCGCAGCGGCGGAAAACCTCGTGATCGGGACGACACTTGCGACGTCGGCTGCGATGGTCACCGGTGCGTTTCGGCAGTCCGGCGGTTTCTATGCCGGACTGCAGGTCACGGGTGCCGTCGCGACAGTCGCGATCCTGCTGTTCGTCGCGCGTATCGAGGTAGCGCGCGAGCGGCTCGGCATCGTCGCATTCGTCGCGATCGCGGCTGGCGGTCTCGCGATGGGCATGGCCGGCTCGATTGCGATGTACGTCGCCGGTTTCCTTTTGGTCATCGGTTTCGACAAGATGTTCAACGTGTACATACGCAGCGCCCGGCAGGCCATCATTCCCCCTCGGGACTATGGCAAGACGACGGGCGTCATCGTCCTGCTGAATAACGCGACGCAGCCGCTTGCCGGGCTACTTGTGGGGCTCTTCTCCGGTCACGGGCGCGTTGCGCTCGTCGTGACGCTGACCTCGATCGGCATGGCAATACTCGGTGGCGCGGTCATTGCCGTTGGCGCCGGCCGGCCGCGAGCGACTGCGCGCGTTTCGGACTGACGCGGCGGTACCGCAAGGAATACGGCGCTGGCGACGCGAAACCGGTGTTCGGCGTGGTGCGAGATGAAGTCGCTGCATTCCCGGACGTGATCGTGACCGGGGCGGGGCAGGCGCTCGAACCCGGATGCGGGGCGATCGTAATCTCGCTGCATCGACCGGATCGAGCCTGACGGGTATCGACAGGGTCGACAGTCCGGCCGTTATCGAAGTAAATCGTGCGCGGGATGCCGCGCACGTGCCGATTTCGCCTCCGATCTCACGCTTCCCGTTTCCGGGAAAATCGGCTGGCGCGAAACATCCGATTATTCTTATAATCCCGCCTGCATATTGCGTGCGCTTGATTGCGCACATTCGACGCGCGTTCGTTCGCGCCGAAAGCGATTGATCCCATTGCCGCCCGCCACGCGCACAGCCGTGTCGCGCGGGCCGCACGGGCGTATTCCGTGAAAGGCCAGATCCGTTTTTCCGGATTGTTCCGGAAAATACCGATAATCAACGGTAATTCCAATCGGAGTGACGCAGTATCCGCAGCGTTTTTCATCCGGAAAACGGCGGCGGGGATTTTTCGTTTTCGGTTTGCCGGTATCGGCATGAACGGTCGCGCATTGACATCGACAATGACGGCGGCCCGTTCGCGGCTGCCAGGAGACGGACTTGAAACAACCAGAAGACCAGCTGCACCGCGGGCTGGAAGAGCGGCACATCAACCTGATGGCGCTCGGCGCGACGATCGGCGTCGGCCTGTTCCTCGGCTCGGCCGCCGCGATCCGCACGGCCGGCCCGGCCATCCTGCTGACCTACCTGCTGGGCGGCATCGCGATTTTCCTGATCATGCGCGCGCTCGGCGAAATGGCGATCACCAATCCGGTCGCCGGCGCCTTCAGCCGCTATGCGCGCGACTACCTCGGCCCGCTCGCGGGCTACCTGACCGGCTGGACCTACTGGTTCGTGTGGATCGTCACCTGCATGGCGGAAATCACCGCGGTGGGCGTCTACATGCACATGTGGTTCCCCGGCGTGCCGAACTGGATCTGGGCGCTCGCGGCGCTCACGGCGATGGGCGCGGTGAACTTCATCGCGGTCAAGCTGTACGGCGAATTCGAGTTCTGGTTCGCGCTGATCAAGATCGTCACGATCGTGCTGATGATCGTCGGCGGCGGCCTCATGATCGCGTTCGGCATCGGTAACGGCGGCGTCGCGACGGGCATCTCGAACCTGTGGGCCCACGGCGGCTTCATGCCGAACGGCATCGACGGCGTGATCGGCGCGCTGCCGATCGTGATGTTCGCGTATCTCGGCGTCGAGATGCTCGGCCTCACGGCCGGCGAGGCGCGCAATCCGGAGAAGTCGCTGACGAAGGCGGTGAACTCGGTGTTCTGGCGCGTGCTGATCTTCTACATCGGCGCGCTGTTCGTGATCATGTCGCTCTATCCGTGGGACCAGATCGGCACGCAGGGCAGCCCGTTCGTAATGACGTTCTCGCGGCTCGGGATCCCGGCCGCCGCCGGCATCATCAACTTCGTCGTGTTGACCGCGGCGCTGTCGTCGTGCAACAGCGGCCTGTTCAGCACGGCGCGGATGCTCTACAACCTCGCGCAGCAGGGCCAGGCGCCGGCCATGCTCGGCCGCGTGAATCGCAACGGCGTGCCGGTGTACGGCGTAGCCGTGTCGGTCGCGCTGCTGCTGATCGGCGTGCTGCTCAACTATCTCGCGCCGCAGCACGTATTCACGTGGCTGACGTCGGTGTCGACGTTCGGTGCGATCTGGACGTGGTGCGTGATCCTGATCGCGCAGATGCGCTTTCGCCGCACGCTGTCGGCCGACAGGATCGCGCGCCTGCCGATCCGCGTGCCGTTCTATCCGCTCGGCTCGTTCGTCGCACTCGGGTTTCTCGCGCTGGTCGTCGTGCTGATGGCGTTCTCGCCGGATACGCGCGTCGCGCTCGTGATCGGCCCGGTCTGGATCGTGCTGCTCGGCATCGCATACGCGGTGTTCCATGCGAACCGGGCGAGCGCGCCCGCGTCGACGAAGTCGTAAGCCAAGCGGCCGAAAGTCGCCGCGCCGCGCGCCGCACAGGCGTGCGCGGCGCATCGCGGCCCGCACGGGTATTGATCGCGATCATGCACGTGCGGGCCGGACGACATATGCTGTCTGAATCGCTTGTCCGCGCTTCGCGTGGCCGTCCGCCGATCCGCGCGACCGCGTCGGCCGTCCGTCCGCCGTTCGTCGTTCGCCGCTGCCCGCGCGAAGCTCCGGTCGTCGTTCGCGACGACGCGTCCGCAAGGAGGCTTTCGCCATGCAGTCCACCCCGACCATCCCGCCGCTCGCGCGGATCTCGCTGGCCGTCGATCTGACGCCGGAGTCGCTGTCCGCCGCGCGCTACACGCGCACGCTGCTGCGTCCCGGCATGCAGGTGCGCATCGTCTGCGCGATCGACAATCCGCGTCTCGTGCTGCCCGACATCCCGCGCGTCGACGCGCTGCTGACCTCCGCGCGCGAGGAGATGACGCGTGAAGCTCAGGCGACGCTCGAACGCATCGCGGAACTGTTCGCCGGCAGCGGCGTGGGGATCGAGCAGATGATCATCGATACGTCGCTCACGGGCGGCACGGTGGCCGATGCGCTCGCGAACGACACGTCGGCATGGCACGCCGACGTGCTCGTGGTCGGCGCCAATCCGCACCATGGGCTGCTGCGGCTCGTCGAGGGGGCGGTGTCCGACACGCTGGCCGCGCGCGCGCGCTGCGCGCTGCTGATCGTGCCCGCCGACTATGTGCGGCCGTCGGACGGGCCGCTGCAGCGCCTGATGTTCGCCGTTGACGGCAGCGAGCCGTCGCTGCACGCGGTGCGCGTCGGGCTCGGCTTCGCGGTGCCGACGACGCTGCTGTACGCGGTCTATGTCGTCGATCGCGCGGTGCGTCTGACGGATCTCGTGCCGGTGCGCGCGCTCGAGGATGCGTATCGCGCGGAGGGCGAGGATGCGCTGGCGCGGATCGGTCCGCTGTTCCATGCAACGGGGAACCCGACCAAGCGCGGCATCGTCGAGACCCGTCCGACCAGCGACGACGTCGCCCATGCGCTGATGCGCGACGCGGTGCACTGGCATGCTGAACTGCTGGTGGTCGGCACGCACGGCCGGCGCGGCATCGCGGCCTGGCTGATCGGCAGCGTGGCGCGCCGGGTCGCGCATCTCGCTCAGGTGCCGGTGCTGCTCGTGCGCGAGGCCGCGTGAGGATTGCGCTGCGACGAATGCGAAGCGGGCTTTCATTGACCTGCATCAGAAACGTCGCGCATTTTGCATGAGATAGTCACACGACGTGCGTGTGCATGCGGCGGATGGTCCGTCGTCCGTGCCCGACGCCGCGATTCGACACGTCGGTCCGGAACCGCGCGAACCGGCGCCTGTCCGACGCCGTTGCGATTCAGCCGATTTCCGGAGCCGTGCCGCGCAGCGCATCGCGCATCGGCCGATCACGAACTCTCTGGCACGAGGGTAGGCAGCCGGCGGCTGCCTTGGATAACGGACGGGGTGCATTGCACCCCGTCCGCTTTCCTGGCCCCGTGCTGACTCTTTTCCTCGCAGGTATTGTTTTCGTCGATGTCGCCGTGTGGAACGGCGCGCGATGCCACGCGATCGCGCGATCGCGGAGTCGGTCTGGATCGCGGCATGCGCTGCGTGCCCGGCGCGGTGCCGCGGCCTTCACGCGGCCGCGTGCGGCGTCGGCTGCGTAAAGGCGCTGCGTTCAGGCCCCGCGTCCAGGCCTTTACGCGGAGCGAGGCGCTCGCAGGTCGCGCGGGCGGTGCGCGTCGCGGCATACGCGTGCACCGCGACGCACGCCATGCAGTCGGCCTCGTCCGCCCGGCGTGCGATCGCGCAGCCGCGGCCAGCCGGGGCGCGTCTTGCGGCGCGGCCTCACGACGACCGTTGCGCCGGCACCGGCCCGCGCGCGGAGCGCCGCGGCGAACCGCTGCAGCGCGAGCACCGATCCCGCGACGCTCTGGTACTTTTCGCGGCCGATCTGCCCGTCGAGCGTGATGAGCAAGCCCGATTCGCGCGCGAGTGCGAGCAACGCGTCGAGATCTTCGGGCGGCCGGATTGCTGCCGGCACGGCGGTCGCGGCCAGCATGCGCGTGCGCCGCTGTCCGTCCCGCGCCGGGAAGTTGCGATGAATCATGATGGGTCTCCCTGCGCCCGACCCCGCGTGCCGGCTCGAGGGCCGGCTGAGCGATGACCGGGTATGAACGCATCGTTCATGACATCAGTATCCGCCGCGGAGACCGCGCTGCCAATCGGTGCGTGCTGAAGTCGCTGTCAGACGTTGCGTGCGAGGTATCGGAATCCGCTGACACGTCGGACCGGCGAGCGGCCGCTGCGGCGCGAGGCGGGCAGGCGGGCAGGCGCGATGTGCGGCGCCCCCGATGTGCGGCGCCCCGATCCGGTGCATTCGAACAGACGAATCGCGGCCGTCGCGCGTCGCTTGACGCAGGACTTTCGCGGGTCTAAGGTCCCACACTGCATCGGCATCGCGCGACGGTTCATCGTCCGAGCGATCGCGCGGTGCCGCGCCTCGGGGTGGCGTGGCAATCCTTCCAGTCGTTCGCGGGCCCTGGGCGCCGCGAATCCTGCGCGCGAGCCGGTCCGGCGACGGATCGGCGCGGCGGCACGCAAGGTGCCGTTGATCGCGCGCAACCACGCTTCGGCGCATCGTACGCCGGGCGGCTGTCCAGCCTTTAATCTTCCGATAGCGTCATGTTTTCCTTTCGTTCCTCGACCGTCAGGAGCCCGTCGATGTCACAGGACAATTTGCTTGATGCCTTGAAGGCCGTCGCCGCAGAGCGCGCGATCGGCGCCGATCAGTTGCGCACGATGCTCGACGATGAAGTGCGAGCGTTGTCGTCCGATGCCCGCGTGCACGATTACATCCACGTGTTCGCGATCCGCCACCTGCGCGAACGGATGCGCAGGCAGGACGAACTCGAGCGCGACACGCCGGCCAGTACGCCGCGCGACGAGCCGGATACGCGTACCGGCCGCCGTCTGTAAGGGACGATCGGCGCGACCGGCGCCGCGGTGCCTCATGACAGCGGAAGGCCCCTGAGCGCCGCGCGCGCCTCCGGCACCGCTGCACGCCTGCATACCGACAACGCGCCTGCCTGCCGGTCGCGCCTTTCTTCATATATTTGACCGAATCGACACAACGGCCTCAAGTAAGCGGCGCGGATGCCGTTTACCCGGTGAATTCGTCCACCGGGCGTTCGCGCTCCCTTACCGAGTCGTTGCCATGTTCTCGTCCATCCGCACCCGCATCCTTGCCGCGTGCGTCGCCATCGTCGTGTTCGCGCTCGTCGCCACCACGCTGATCAATTACTTCATCGCACGCGCGTACAACAACGACGCGATAGACCGCAACCTGACCTCCGTCGCGAGCGGCCACGTGGTCGGCATCGGCGACTGGGTCGCGACGAAAAGCCGGATGATCGCGTCGTTGCAGGACGCCGCGCTGTCGCCCGATCCGCTGCCGGTGTTCAAGCAGATGGCCGCGGCGGGCGGCTTCACGAACGTCTACGCGGGCTATGCCGACAAGGTGTTCCATTTCTCCGACCCGACCGGCATCCCGCCCGACTACGACCCGACCGGCCGTCCGTGGTACAAGCAGGCCGCCCAGGCCGGCAAGCCGGTCGTCACGCCGCCGTACGTCGATGCGGGCACCGGCAACCTGGTCGTCACGTTCGCGGTGCCGATCCTGCGCGACGGTGCGCTGAAGGGCGTCGTCGCCGCCGACGTCGCGATGGACAGCGTGATCGCGAACGTGAAGTCGATCCACCCGACGCCCGCGAGTTTCGGGATGTTGATCGACAGCAGCGGCCACGTCGTCGCGCATCCTGACGCGAAGCTCACGCTGAAGCCGGTCGCCGACGTGTCGCCCGACCTCGGCGGCATCGGCGCCGCGACGCTGGCGGCGTCGAGCGCGCCGGTCGAAGTGCACGTCGGCGGCGACGCGAAGCTGGTGCGCGCGCAAGCCGTGCCGGGCACCGACTGGTACGCGCTGGTCCTGCTCGACAAATCGGAAGCGACGGCCGGGATGCGCTCGCTGCTGACCGCGTCGCTGATCACGCTGGTGGTGATCGTCGGCGTCGCGTCGCTGATCGTCGGCGCGATCACGACGACCGCGTTCCGCCGCCTGTCTCAGGTGCGTCAGGCGATGGCGTCGATCGGCTCGGGCACGGGCGACCTGACGCAGCGCCTGCCGGCCGACGGCCGCGACGAGGTGGCCGATATCGCGCGCTCGTTCAACAGCTTCGTCGACAAGCTGAACGACGTGATGCGACAGATCCGCGACGCGAGCGAATCGGTGCGCACGGCCGCGAACGAAATCGC
Source organism: Burkholderia sp. Bp9015 (assembly GCF_003853505.1). NCBI lineage: Bacteria > Pseudomonadati > Pseudomonadota > Betaproteobacteria > Burkholderiales > Burkholderiaceae > Burkholderia > Burkholderia sp. Bp9015. The sequence goes on along the minus strand of NZ_QTPZ01000001.1, from coordinate 224,565 downwards.
CGCGGGCAACCAGGACCTGTCGTCGCGCACCGAATCGGCGGCGGCGAGCCTCGAGGAAACGGCCGCGTCGATGGAAGAAATCACCGCGACGGTCGGCCAGTCGGCGGCCGCTGCCGGCCAGGCCGATGAACGCGCGGCCGCGGCGTCGCGGATCGCGTCGCACGGCGGCGTGGTCGTATCGGACGTCGTGTCGACGATGGAGAAGATCGAGGAAGCGTCGGGCCGGATCGGCGACATCATCGGCGTGATCGACGGGATCGCGTTCCAGACCAACATCCTCGCGCTGAACGCGGCCGTCGAAGCGGCGCGTGCCGGCGAGCAGGGCCGCGGTTTCGCGGTCGTCGCGCAGGAAGTGCGCAGTCTCGCGCAACGCAGCGCGCAGGCCGCGCGCGAGGTGAAGGTGCTGGTCGAATCGACGGTGGCGAGCGTGTCGGCCGGGTCGGGGCAGGTGCGCCAGGCCGGCGAGACGATGCGCGAGATCGTGTCGAACGTCGCCAACGTGACGACGATCATCTCCGAGATCACGCACGCGGCGAACGAGCAGACGCGCGGCATCCAGGAAGTGAACCGCGCGGTCACCCAGCTCGACGAAATGGTGCAGCAGAACGCGGCACTCGTCGAACAGTCGACCGCGGCCGCGACCGCGCTGCAGACGCAGGCGAACGCGCTCGCGACGACGGTCGGGCAGTTCAAGGTCGCATGACCTGCGCCGGTTGACGCAGGGCGCGCCGCGGCGCGCGGCGGCGCTCAGGGGCGGCCGTCGTCGCGCATCAGCGCGAGCCGGTTGTAGAGCGTCTTCAGGCTGATGCCGAGCGCTTTCGCGGCTTGCGGCTTGTTGCCGTCGAAGTGCTGCAGCGTCGCCGCGATGAAACGTTGCTGCGCATGGTGCAGCGTCGCGCCGAGTGGCAGCGCCATCGCGTCGTCCGACGTGTGGTCGGGCGGCGCTGCCGGCCTCGGCAACGCGACGTCGATGCCGTCGTCCGCGAGGATGTACGCGCGCTCGATCGTGTTGTGCAGCTCGCGCACGTTGCCCGGCCACGAATAGGCGCGCAGCGCGGCGATCGCCGCGTCGGTCAGCCGCTTGTGCGAGCGGTGCCGCGCGTTGAGCGCATCGACGAACTCATGCGCGATCGCCTCGACGTCGCCGCTGCGCTGGCGCAGCGGCGGCACATACAGCGCGAACGCGGCGAGACGGTAGAACAGGTCCTCGCGCAGCCGGCCGTCGCGCACGGCATCGGCCGGATTGTGGCGGGTCGCCGACAGGATGCGCACGTCGAGCGGAATCGAATCGGTGCCGCCGACCCGAATGATCGTGTTCGATTCGAGCGCCCGCAGCAGCTTCACCTGCAGCGCCGCGGGCATCTCCGCGATCTCGTCGAGCAGCAGCGTGCCGCCGCACGCGGCTTCGAAAAACCCCTCCCGTTGCGCGATCGCGCCGGTGAAGCTGCCTTTTTCGTGACCGAACAATTGCGCTTCGGCGATGTCCGCCGGAATCGCGCCGCAGTTGACGGGCACGAACGGCCCGTCGCGTCGCCCGCTGAGGTCGTGCAGCCGGCGCGCGACGATATCCTTGCCGACCCCGCTTTCGCCGGCAATCATCACGCTGGCGCGGGTCGGAGCGATTTTCTCGATACGGCCGAGCAGCGTGCGCATCGCCGCGGAGCGGCCGGACAGCCGGCGCGCGTCGGCGCCTTGCTTCGGACGGTTTGCGGATTCAGCCATAAGCGTCGGCGGCCCGTTTTGAAAATCGGCACCGCACGTTCCCTTCATTGCAATATCTATCATCGACAGCGAAACCGCACGGAAGGTGCCGCGATTTAGAAATTTACAATGTCCGGTGCGGGGATCGAAGAAATACGCGATCACGGGGGCACGATGCCGACAGGCGGCAGCCGACACCGCGTGTCGATGCTTTTTTGCAGCCGACCGATGAAAAATCGCAAGTCGGCAGCGCCCGCGTTCCGCGCAAATGCGGCAGGGCGGCCGAGCGACGCGGCGCGGCGGCACGCGCAGCGCGCCGCGCCGCGAAGCCGCCGCGCGGCCGTGCCGCGGGTACGCGCGTTGCGCCGGCCCTTGGGCTCGCCCCCGAGCGCTCGACGGCACATGCCGGCCGCCGAGGCGGGAGCCGTCGAGCGACGGTCGCCGGGGCGATGCAGGGACACGATGAGGATCCTTACCCGTGAACTGTTCCGGCAGGGCGCATGGGTCGTGCTGGCCGTCGGGGTGGCGTCCGCGCTGCAGGCGTGGGCGATGCACGTCGTCGGCGTACATGCACCGTTTGCACAGCTGCCTTTCTACGCCGGTGTTGCGGCTGCGGCCTGGCTGACGTCGTTCGGCGGCGGCCTGGCCGCGATCGCCGCGAGCGCGGTCGTGATCGGCGCGTTGGGCTGGCGCGAGGTGACGCTGCCCGCGCTGCTCGCGCAGGCCGGCGCCTTCGTCGCGATCGGTTTCGTCGAATGCGTGCTCGTGATGGTCGTCAAGCCGCTGCTCGCAAACGATCGGCTGCACGGGGCCGAGGATGCGGAGGAAAACGACGCACGCATGCCGCGTCGCGAACCGGCACCCGCGGCGCGCTCGCTCGACGACATCCTGCTGCGCCGCGTGGTCGATGCGTCGCCCGACGCGATCGTCGGCGTCGATGCGGTCCGGCGGATCACGAGCTGGAACCCGGCCGCGCGGCGCCTGTTCGGCATCGATGCCGCGGCGGTGATCGGCCACGACGTCACGACGCTGATCGCGCCGCGCTGGCTGCGGTTGCATCCGGTTCCCACGACGTTCGCGAACGCGCGCCCGCCTGCAGGCCCGCTCGACATTCTGTGCCTGCGCCACGACGGCGGCCGCTTTCGCGCGACCTTCGTGGCGGCGCCGATCGTCGACGCGCAAGGCAACTGCACCGGCATGTCGATGACGCTGCGCGAAGCGCGCGAACGCCGCCGAAGCGAACGGCGCAACCTGCGTTCGTTACGCGGTGCGCGCGACGCGCGCGTGCAGGCCGACGAGTCGAACCGGCTGAAGGATGAACTGCTCGCCACCGTATCGCATGAACTGCGCACGCCGCTGAACGTGATCTACGGCTGGGTCGAGGTGATGCGCAGCGCCGACGGCCAGAGCTTCGCTCACCAGGCGATCGATGCGATCGACCGCAGCGCACGCTCGCTGTCGCGGATGGTCGGCGACCTGCTCGACGCCTCGTCGCTCGCGACGGGGCGGATGCGGCTCGAGCGCGCGCCCGTCGATCTCGTGCGCGTCGTGCGGGAGGCGGTGCGCGAACTCGGCGCGACGGCGGAGGCGAACGGTCTCGAACTGTCGATCGCGTGCGAGATGTCCAACTGCGTGATCTCCGCGGACGGCGAGCGGGTGCGCCAGATGCTGTCGAACCTGCTGTCGAACGCGATCAAGTTCACGCCGCCGGGCGGCAGCATCAAGGTGTCTCTGACCCGGGCCGGCGCGCGCGTGCGGCTGTCGGTCGCCGATACCGGCCAAGGCATTTCGGCGGAACGCCTGCCGCATCTGTTCGATACGTTCAACCGGCCGGAAGGCGCGTCGGCCTCGCCCAAGCGTGGGCTCGGACTCGGCCTGTCGATCGTGCGCAACATCGCACGGCTCCACGGCGGCGAGGTGACGGCTGCGAGCGATGGCGCCGGGTGCGGCACGACCGTGACCGTGATGCTGCCGGTGGACTGGGGCGCCGACATGCCGAACGGCCAGCCGTTACGGCCGAGCGGTGCGTCGACGGCGGTCGCGCTCGACGGCCGGCGCGTGCTGGTGGTCGATGACGATGCGACGTCGCGCGCGAGCCTCGCGGCGGCGCTCGAAACGCTCGGTGCGCAGGTGTCGACCGCGCAATCGGGGCGCGACGCGCTCGACGTGGTCGCGCGGCAGCACCCGAGCGTCGTGCTGTCGGATCTCGCGATGCCGGACGGCGACGGCTTCTGGCTGCTCGACCACATCCGCCATTTGCCGAACGGCAGCGGGCGCCTGCCCGTCGTCGCGGTGACCGCGCATGCGGGTGCGGCGGACCGGAACCGCGTGATGGCCGCCGGCTTCGACGCGTATCTGTGCAAGCCGGTCGACATGCCGACGCTGGCCAGCGTCATCGTCGACGTGTCGAGCGCCGAGCGGCATCGCTGACGCGCGGCGGCCTCCGCATCCCGCGCCAGGCGGCACGATGAAGGGATCGAACCTTGCCCGGCGCATCGGCTCCCGGCGGCAGGCCGAGTCGACGGGCGGCGTACCCGACGAGCGGCGACGCGCGACGGCGATTCGGGTCGTGCCCAACATCGACGGTTCGCGCGGTGTGTGCGACAGGCTGCGGATCCGCGGGAAGTCACGTATGACACGACGTTCGCGGAGCGCACGCTGCGGGTAACCGCCGCATTGTCGATCGAGTATGTCGAGGGGGCATGGAGCAAAGGCGCGTGGACCGATTTCCCGCGTCCGCGCATCGTCCCGCATGACGGGCCGGTTGCCGCGTTCGGCAGGGCCGATCCGTCGACCGATACGGAGGTCCGGATGAAAACGAGCGACAGGAATCTCCGCCGATCCGCCGCGGTTGCCGCCATCGTGTGCCTGGTGGGATCGGGTGCGCTCGCGGTGTTGCGCGTGCCGGCGTTCGCGCCGGCGCATGCGCAGGCGCCGCCGGCATCGTCCGTTCAGGTCGCGCCGGGCGTCGTCAGTCCCGGCCCGACCGCCGACGAGGCGGACATGACGCGGCGGCCGAGCGGCATCGACGCCGAATTCATCGACAAGGCGGGCATCGTCGGCAAGACGGAGCTGCAGGCGAGCCAGCTCGCGCTCGACCGGTCGTCGAATCCGCGCGTGAAGGCCTTCGCGCGCCGGATGATCGACGATCACGTTCGCATGACCGCGGAATTGCGCCGGCTCGGCGCGCAAAAGGGCTTGCCCGTGCAGACGCGGATGCTGGTCGATCCGGCGGTGAATGCGCTGCGAAGCAAGAATGGCCATGCGTTCGACAAGGGGTACATCGAGCTGGCGGGACCGAACGCGCACGACGCGGCGATCCGGCTCTACTCAGCCGAGGCGCGCCACGGCCACGACCGGCAGCTTCGCGCGTTCGCGGCCAACGCGCTGCCGACGCTGAAGGCGCACCTGAGCGCCGCGCGCGCACTCGAGCGTGCGATCGCGGCCGCGCACTGATCCGCACGGCGATCCGCGCGCCCCGGCGCGTCCGTCAGTGCGGCCGCGTGTCGCTTTCCGGGCCCTCCGGCGACGCCTCGAAGGGCGGCGCATCGAGTACCGTTTCGCCTTCCTCGATCAGCCAGTACGGCGATGCGCCGTAGTACGCGTGCAGCCCCTCGGCCCAGGCGGGATCGGCCATCGTCGGCCAGCGGTCTTTCTCGAAGCCGGGCGCGTCGCGCACGCGCTCGGTCGAAACGGGCAGCACGAAGCAGCGGCGCCCGGCGTCGAGCGTCAGCACGTTCCACGGCACCGCGAGCAGCTTGTCGCCGATCCCGAGCAACCCGCCCGACGACACGACCGCATACGCGATCCGGCCCGAGCGGATATCGAGCATGATGTTCGTGATCTTGCCGATGTCGTCGCCGTCCAGCGTCAGCACGCGATCGTCTTCCAGCGTGCTGGCGGCCATCACGTCCGGCCCCGGCCCGCCGGCCGAACGGCCGCGGTCGCCGACGATGCGCGCCTGCGTGCGCGACGGTCTGTCCGTTGTCATCGCTGTTCTCCTGGTCGAAGCGGCGCGGCGCACACGGCGCGCGGGCCTGGTGAGGTGCCGCGGTCAGCGGCGGCGCGGCAGGGACACGTCCTCGAGCGTGTTCGCCAGCTCGTCGCGCGCCGGGCCGCCCGCGCGTGTCGCGATGTCGCCCAGCGACACGATGCCGACGATCTGGTGATTGGCGTCGAGCACCGGCATCCGGTGCAACTGCACGTCGGCCATCCGCTGCTGGACGTCGCCGACGCCGTCATCTTCCACGCACCACTGCACCGGCGCGGATGCGACCACCTTCACCGGGGTATCGGACGAATGCCCGTGCGACAGCGCTCGCACTGCGAGGTCGCGGTCCGTCACGATCGCGACGAGCCCGGTGTCGTCGCAGACCGGCAGCACGCCGATGTCGAAGCGCTGCATCAATTCGGCCGCATGGCGAATCGTGTCGGTCGGCGCGACGCAGACCACGTCGCGCGACATGATTTCATTGACGCGATACATGAACGCCTCCTTCGTGAACGAGACGACATGGAAGCAGAACGCGTGCCGCGTTCAATCGGCACAGGCCGGGCCTGGGCGGCCGGGCCACGGAGAAATTTGCCAGCCGGCTTGTACATCTTCCACGGCGGCAGCCGCGGCCGGGCCGCGAGCGACGCTCAGTGGCCGACGCCCGTCATCACGACGATTGCGAGGACCAGCGCACTCTCGATCGCGGCGAGCGCCGCGACGCCTGCGGCGCCGCTGACTTCGTGCCATGCACGTTCGATGCGTTTCATCACTTCACTCCGGTTGGGCCGGCCGGGCGACGCTACGCTGCCGCGCATCGCGGGCCGGGGTGCCGCCGTCAGCCGTGATCGCGGGGCGGTGGCGGGGCGTCGGGCGCGCGACGTTCGCGTTCGCCGGACGGCCTGGCGGGGTCGATGCGGGTCGCACCGCCGACGGCGGGCGGATCGCTGGCCGGGAACGTCTCCTCGAGCCCTTCGTCGATGCGCTCCTCCGTCTTGTCGTCAGACGGCTTGCGCGACGTGGCCAGGGAGAGCGGGCTGGCAGCCGGTGACACGGCGTCTAGGCTACCGGGGGCGGATGCGGTCATGATCGAACCTCCTTATGGGTACGAGGGGTGCAAGCACCGTACCCGCGCAGCGCGGGCGGCATGACGCTTGCAGCCGTCGAGCCGGCCGGGCGGGCTGAGACGTGGCCGGCCCGCCGCCGGCGTGGACGAGAGGACATCGTGATGAATGAACCCAGGGAAAGAATACGTTACGACGCGAACGTGTGCGGCGGCGATTTCAGTCAGGTGCGCGAGCGTTTCGACACATGGAAGCGCGAATCGCGGATCCACCGGCCCGAGCGGCGCATGTTCGACGGGAAGGACGAGGTTCGCGAGCTGAACCCTACCGTCTACGCGGGGCCGGAAAGCGCACGGCGGGCGCTCGCCGCGCGATGCGCGCCGTCCGATCGATTCGCACTCGCGGCGCGCCTCGCCGCCGAAGGGCGCACGCTGTGGCTGGTGATGGCGGCCTACGATGCATGACCGGTGCGCGGCTGCCCACCGGGCAGGCACGCCGCTTGCGCGCGCTCGCCGCACCCATCGACACGCGCGAGCCGCCGCGCAGGAGCGACATGAGTACACGATCCATGCTGCACCGTCCAGAGCCGACGCCCGACTTCGATCCCGATCCGGCGCTGCCCGAGCACGACGATCCGTTCGATCCGCCCGTGCTCCCGGGCCTGCCGCAAGGCGATCCGCCGTCGCAGCCGCCGCCGATGCGGATGCCGGGCGAGGGCAGCGAACCGCGGCCGGCCGCGCGATCACAGAAAGGAGGACCATCATGGACATTCACGTGCAATCGCCCGACAAGCGCGCGATCGCCCAGGTGCTGGGCCGCTATTTCGAGTCGCGTTCGTTGCGTTACCACATCGAGGAGTTGCCGGGCGGCGTGCTGCATATCGGCTTTCGCGCGAGCGGGCGCCCGGTCGCCGTCACCGTGTCGTTCGACGACACCGCCTACGACACCTACACGCACTGGGACGCGAGCCAGAAGCAGCTCGCGCTCGGGCGTCTCGCGGACGGCTTCTCGCGCATGATGGCGAAGCGCAGCCCGGCCGCGCTCGCCGGCGACTATCACGTCGAGCGTTTCTGATTCCGCAACCCTGCGCCGGTTCATGCCGGAATACGGCAAAGTGCCCGCGTTCAACGGGCGCTTTGCGGCTTCGCGCGCGCCAGCGTAGGATGTTCACAATTCAGCGCACGCTACGTTCGCGCCGTCGGCTGCTCGCCGTTGCAGCCGGCCAGGCTGCGACGCGCTTTCCCTCAGGTTCGTTTCGTGCAACCGACGGAGACCGCCTTGATGACAGTTGCCCGCCCGTTGTTGTCGCCCGGCACCCGCCGGTTCGTGTCCGGCCTGTCGGCCTTCGCCGCGCTCGCGGCGGCCGGTGCCCGCGACGCGTCGGCCCAGACGCCGTCGCCGCTCGGCGAATGGCAATACTCGGCGGGCGTCCCGCTGCAGAAACTGTTCAGCCCGACCGTCCCCACGTGGCAGGTCAGCGTCGGCGCGGCGATGACGCTGCAGCCGCGCTACGCGGGTTCCGATCGCTATCGCGTGATGGGCGGCCCGAATCTCGACGTGCGCTATCGCGACCTGTTCTTCCTGTCGACGGGCGACGGGCTCGGCGCGAACGTGTTGCGCGGGCCCAACTGGCGCGTGAGCCTGTCGGTCGGCTATGACCTCGGGCGCCGCTCGGCCGACGACCTCGACCACCTGAACGGGCTCGACAACATCAACGCGGCGCCGGTGATGAAGCTCGCGGCCGACTACGTGATCTCGAAGGATTTTCCGCTCGTGCTGCGCGCGGATGTGCGGCGCAGCATCGGCGGCTCGAACGGCTGGGTCGGCGATTTCTCCGCGTACATGCCGATGCCGGGCAGCAACGAACACTTCTTCTGGTTCGCCGGGCCGACCGTGTCGTTCGCCGATTCGCGCTACATGAACAGCTGGTTCGGCGTGCCCGCGGGGGCGTCCGCGCGCTCGGGGCTGCCGGCCTATTCGTCGGGCGCGGGGATGAAGTCGTTCGGCGCGGGCGTGACGATGGTGTGGTTCGTCAACAAGCACTGGTTCGTGACGATGGACGGCGCGATCGAACAACTCGTCGGCCGCGCACGGCGCAGCCCGATCACGCAGCAGTCGACGAACGGCGTGTTCGACATGTCGGTGAATTACCAGTTCTGACCGGATCGGCGCCGGCGGGGCAGCCGCATGGCGGTGCGCGGCATGCGGCATTTTTCGTCACATTTGATATGATTCCGACCTGTACAAACGTACAGTGATCGATCCCCGTGACGCCTGCATCGCCGACGCCCCCGGCGTTTTACTACCTGACCAATTTCGAACGCGCGCTGGCCTGGCTCGGCGAGCGCTATGACGACCTGCTCGATGCGAGCGAACATGCGTTTCTCGCGCATTTCGCGCAACTGCCGAAAGCGTCGCGTGCGTTGCTCGTGCGGATGCTGATGCGCAGCGGCACCGACTTCCGCGCGAGCAAGCTCGCGTACGACGAAATCGGCAGCACGCTCGACGCGGCCGCGCCGCTCGTCGAGCTCGGCTGGGTCGATCCGGCACCCGCGCTCACGCTCGACGAGTTGTTCCTGCTGTCGACCAAGGCCGACCTGCTGAAGATGTTCCCGTCGCTCGCGGCGCACGCGGGCGAGCGCAAGCCCGAGTGGCTCGAGCGGCTGCGGCCCGCGCACGACGTGGCGCAACCGCTCGACGCATGGTGCGCGCAGGCCGACGATTGCGTGCTGCGCGTGACGGTCGGCGCGCTGTGCGACCGCCTGCGGCTGATGTTCTTCGGCAATCTTCATCAGGACTGGAGCGAATTCGTGCTCGCCGATCTCGGCGTGTTCCAGTACGAAAGCGTGCCGTTCGCGCCGTCGTCGCGCGCGTTCCAGCAGCGCGACGACGTCGACGCGTATCTCGCGCTGCAGACCTGCCGAGAAGCACTCGACGCATGGCCCGACGACCAGCCGTTCGACGATCTGCTGCAGGCGATCGACGCGGTCGGCTGCGCGCAGCCGTGGCTCGCGACGCGCCGCGCGAAGCTGCTGTTCACGCTCGGGCAGACCTGCGAGCGCCGCGCCGACTGGGCTGCCGCGCTCGACGCGTATGCGCGCAGCGCGTGGCCGGGCAGCCGGCACCGGCGCATTCGCGTGCTCGAACGCTGCGGCCGCGACACCGATGCGCTCGCGCTGGCGCTCGATGCGCGCGGCGGCTTCGAAAGCGACGAGGAGCGCCAGCGCGTCGAGCGGATGCTGCCGCGCCTGCAGCGCCGTCTCGGGCAGCGGGTCGAACGCGCGGGCAGCACGCCCGACGTGCCGCGCGAGACGCTCGTGCTGATGCGCCCTGAAGCGTTCGTCAGCGTCGAATACGCGGTGCGCGACCATCTTGCGCAGCCCGATGCGCCGGTTCACTACGTCGAGAACACGCTGATCAATTCGCTGTTCGGCCTGCTGTGCTGGGAGCCCGTGTTCGCGGCCGTGCCCGGCGCGTTCTTTCACCCGTTCCAGCGCGGCCCGGCCGACCTGCACGCGCCCGATTTCGCCGTGCGCCGCACGGACGCGTTCGCCGCCTGTTTCGCGCAACTCGACTCGAGCGCGTACCGCGACACGATCCGCCGGCACTTCGCGACGAAGACGGGGCTGCAATCGCCGTTCGTGTTCTGGGGCGTGCTGACCGGCGAACTGCTCGACGAGGCGCTGGCCTGCCTGCCGCCCGAGCACCTGCGGCTGTGGTTCACGCGCCTGCTCGCGGATATCCGCGGCAACCGCTCGGGGCTGCCCGATCTCGTCCGTTTCTGGCCCGGCGAGCGGCGCTATGAATTGATCGAGGTGAAGGGCCCCGGCGACCGGCTGCAGGACAACCAGACGCGCTGGCTCGCGTACTGCCTCGCGCACGGCATGCCGGTGCGTGTCGTCGATGTCGAATGGGCCGGAGCCGGTGTCGAGCAGGCCGAAGCGGCGGGATTGTCCGCATGAGCTACGTCGTCGCGGTGCGGGCGATGTGCGAATTCACCGCGCGGCGCGGCGATCTCGACCTGCGCTTCACGCCCGCGCCGACCGCGCTCGAAGGCATTGCCGGTCATGGCGCCGTCACGTCGAAGCGCCGCGCACGCTACGAAACCGAGATCGCGTTGACCGGCACGTGGGGCACGCTCACCGTGCGCGGGCGCGCGGACGGCTACGATCCGGTCGCGAACCGGCTCGAGGAGATCAAGACCTACCGCGGCAGCCTCGACGCGATGCCGGCCAATCATCGCGCGCTGCACTGGGCGCAGGCGAAGGTCTATGCGCACCTGATGTGCGACGCACGCGGACTCGCGGAAATCGACGTCGCGCTCGTGTATTTCGACATCGTGTCGGAGCGCGAGACCGTGCTGACCGAGACGCTCGGCGCAAGCGCGCTCGCCGCGTTCTTCGCCGAGCAGTGCGCGTGCTTCGTCGGCTGGGCCGAGCGCGAGACCGCGCACCGCTCGGCCCGCGATGCGGCGCTGCGTGCGCTGACGTTTCCGCACGGCCGATTCCGCAGCGGCCAGCGCGAGCTGGCCGTGTCCGTCTATCGCGCGGCGCGCGACGAGCGCTGCCTGATGGCGCAGGCGCCGACCGGCATCGGCAAGACGCTCGGCACGGTGTTTCCGCTGCTGAAGGCGTGCGGCGAGGGCGAGCTCGATCACGTGTTCTTCCTGACCGCGAAGACGCCTGGCCGCGCGCTCGCGCTGGAAGCGGCGACCACGCTCGGCGCCGGCACGCCGGCGCTGCCGCTGCGCGTGCTGGAGCTCGTCGCGCGCGACAAGGCGTGCGAGCATCCCGACCGCGCGTGTCACGGTGAATCGTGCCCGCTTGCGCAAGGCTTCTACGACCGCCTGCCGGCGGCGCGCGACGCGGCGATCGGCGCGGGGCTGCTCGATCGCGATACCGTGCGCGAGGCGGCGCTCGCGCACGACGTCTGTCCGTACTATCTCGCGCAGGAGCTGGCGCGCTGGTCGGACATGGTGATCGGCGACTACAACTACTACTACGACGGCAGCGCGATGCTGCATACGCTCGCGCAGCAGAACCAGTGGCGCGTCGGCGTGCTCGTCGACGAGGCGCACAACCTGCTCGATCGAGCCCGCAAGATGTATAGCGCATCGCTCGACCCGTTCGCATTCGCGGCCGCGCGCGAGGCGGCGCCCGCGGCACTGCGCAAGGCGTTCGACCGGCTCGCGCGCGCGTGGGGCACGCTCAATCGCGCACAGGCCGCGCGCTATGCGGCATACCCCGAGATTCCGGGGCCGATCGTGTCGGCCGTGCAGAACCTCGTCGCGGCGATCGGCGAACACCTGACCGATGCGCCGCGCGCGAACGGCGACGCGCTGCTGCGCTTTCATTTCGAGGCGATCCAGTTCGGCGTGCTCGCCGATGCGTTCGACGGCGCGTCGATCTTCGACGCGACGCTGCACGGCGAGCCGCTGCCGCGCCAGTCCGGGCTCGACGGTGTCGCACCGGCCGGGCGCCGGCGCCGCATCCAGTCGACGCTGTGCGTGCGCAACGTGATTCCGGCCGGCTTTCTCGCGCCGCGTTACGACGCCGCGCGCGCGACCGTGCTGTTTTCCGGCACGTTGAGCCCGTTTCATTTCTATCGCGACACGCTCGGGTTGCCGGCCGACACCGGCTGGCTCGACGTCGACGGGCCGTTCCGCGCCGAGCAACTGACCGTGCGCGTCGCGAGCCACGTATCGACGCGCTGGCGCGACCGCGACCGTTCGCTCGAACCGATCGTGGACCTGATCGCCGCGCAGTATGCGACACGGCCCGGCAACTACCTCGGTTTCCTCAGCAGCTTCGACTATCTCGGGCGCGTCGTCGCGCTGATGCAGACGCGTCATCCGGACGTGCCCGTGTGGGCCCAGGCGCCCGGCATGGCCGAAAGCGAGCGCGACGCGTTTCTCGCGCGCTTCGACGCGGGCGGGCGCGGGGTCGGCTTCGCGGTGCTGGGCGGTGCGTTCTCGGAAGGCGTGGATCTCGTCGGCGAGCGGCTGATCGGCGCGTTCATCGCGACGCTCGGGCTGCCGCAGGTCAACGATGTCAACGAACAGATGCGGCGCGCGATGGAGGCGCGCTTCGGCAACGGGTACGACTACATGTATCTGTACCCGGGCCTGCAGAAGGTCGTGCAGGCGGCCGGGCGAGTGATCCGCACCGAACACGACGAGGGCGTCGTGCATCTGATCGACGATCGTTACCGGCGGCGGGAGGTGCGCGATCTGTTGCCGCGGTGGTGGCGGATCGGGTGACGGGCGTGACGGACGTCGTGAGCGGGATGACGTGCGCGCGGCTCGCGTGAATCCCTAAAGCACGTTGAGCATCGCGAGCGCGGTTTCCTGCAGATGCGGCAGCACGCGCCGCACGGCCGCGTCGGTCGTCTCCGCGCCGATCGGCATGTTCGTGCTCAGCGCGGCGACGACTTCGCCGTGACGGTTCTTCAGCGGCACCGCGATGCCGCGCACGCCGACCTGCAATTGCTGCTCGATCACCGCGAAGCCCGCGTCGCGCGCGTGGTCGACCTGTTCGAGCAGGCGCGCCTTGTTGGTGATCGTGTGCGGCGTGAACGGCGCGAGTTCGGTGTCGTCGAGCCACGTGCGGACGGCCTCGCGATCCGGTTGATGCGCGAGCAGCACGACGCCCGGCGACGTCAGCGGGGCGGGCACGCGCGCGCCGAGCACGAAGCCGGTCGTCATCACGCGCGACACGCCGTTGCGGGCGATGAACACGAGTTCCCAGCCGTCGAGCACGCTCACGTACGCCGATTCGTTCAGCGACGCGCTCAGTTGCTGCAGATAGGGCTGGACCGTGCGCGGCAGGCGCGCCGAATCGAAGTACGACCAGCCGACCCGCAGCACGCGAGGCGTGAGGCCGTACAGCTTGCCGTCGGTGTACACGTAGCCGAGCGATTCGAGCGTCAGCAGGTAGCGCCGCGCGGCCGTGCGCGTGAGGCCGGTGCGGGCGGCGGCCTGGGTCGGCGTCATCCGCGCGTGCTGGCTGTCGAATGCCTCGAGGATCATCAGGCCCTTTTCGAGGCCGGCAATCCAGTCGCGTCGGTCGAGGTCGGGCTTTTTCATGGTCGGGGGCGCGTCGTGCGCGGTGTTCGTGCGGGAGTGGGCGATTATCGCGCGGCGCGGCGGACAATGCGACATACGGCCAGCCGGCGCTATCCGTTCGGCCGGCTGTGCGGCCTTGCAGCCCGTGCATCGTGGCAACGGCCCCGATCGAGGGCTGCGAGTACCCGTACACCGAAGATATGCATGACGGCTTGCGGGTGGAGGGTGATCCAGTATTGCGGAATCCGTTTGTCTGAGCGCCGGCGGTTTCGGGCACGCGCTCGTCCGGCGTTCTGGTCGCGACGGGCGGTCAGGCAGCGCGAGGTTCTCGGGCTCACGTGTGTTCGTGACAAAGCGCGGCAATCCGCCATCGGGTGTCGCTCACGCACCACAGCTCCAGAAAATCGAAGCGAGAATCCATCGTTCCGTCGTGCCAGACGAATCCAGTTCCGGATATCGTCGCCCATTGCGCGTGCTCGGCGATCTGTATCGCGTCATCCCGGTATGCAACACGACGTGTGACCGTCGCCCGTTCGGCCGACAGGGCGCGCATTCGAGCGAGAAACTGCGCTTTCGGACGAAAGCGATTTTCGTGCTGGATAAAGAAGTGCGGGCTTGCCACGAAATCGAGTTGCTCGACGTCGGCGTGGCGATACGCATCGATCCAGACTTCGCGCATCTGCATCAGTGTGAATCGAGGTTCCATGTCGCTTGCATTCCGGTTGAAGTGCGAGTTGCTGTGTGTGCGGCTATTCGCTTGGGAAGGAACGCAGCCTATGGCTTCGACAGGTGTTTGGGCAATCGGACAGGTCTGAATCTGGCGTTCGGCGAGCGATGCAATGCATTGGCGCCGGCGACATCCAGCTCATGCGCTCGAGCAATCCCGGCCGAGGGGCCGTGACCGTAATGGTGTGATCGATGCTGCCACGTCGACGCGAACGACGTCGATGCCGGGACGGGAAGTGAGGCGGGGGCGTGGCCGATACGCACCCGACGGCGGCCGATGGCTGAAGAGGGGGCAGCGGCGCGTCGGCGCCGCCGGTCGAATGCAAAAAGCGGCGGATGCGGCGCGCCTGTTACGCCAGCCGCATCCCGATTGCCATTACTCGCTGCTCGTCCACTCGACGTTCGCACCGACCGAACGCAGGTTTTCGACGAAATGCGGGTGCGCGCGGCGGATCGGCAGCGCGTTCATGATTTCCGAGCGGCCTTCGATGCTCGCGGCCACCATCAGCAGCGCGATCGCGACACGGATGATGTACGGGCTCTCGACGCGCGCCGGCGTCAGTTGCAGGCCGCCGAACGTGATCAGCCGGTGCGGATCGGACAGCAGCACGTGCGCGCCGAATTTCGACAGTTCGCCGGACCAGCCGAGCGCGCCGTCGTAGACTTTGTTCCAGAACATCGCGCTGCCTTCCGCACGCACGCCGAGCGCGATGAAGATCGGCAGCAGGTCGACCGGAAGGTACGGCCACGGCGCGGCTTCGACCTTGGTCAGGATGTTCTGCGTGAACGGCCGGCGCACGCGCAGCGGGCCGTCGCGTTCCGCACGGGACCAGCCGTCGCGGTGCGTGACGGTCACGCCGAACTTCGCGAACGTGCGGTCGATCAGCGGGAAATGCTCCGGCGACGAGTTGCGCACCGTGATGTCGCCGCCGGTGATCGCGCCCAGTGCGAGGAACGTCGCGATTTCGTGGAAATCCTCGGCAAAGCGGAATTCGCCGCCGCCGAGCTTGCCGCCGCCCGTCACGCACAGGCGCGACGTGCCGATGCCTTCGATCGCGACGCCGATCATCGCGAGGAACTGGCAGAACTCCTGCACGTGCGGCTCGGACGCCGCATTCATCAGCGTGGAGGTGCCGCCGGCGGCCGTCGCGCACAGCGCGAAGTTTTCGGTGGTCGTCACCGATGCATAGTCGAGCCAGTGATCGTTGGCCGTCAGCGGGCCGTCGGCACGGACGATCAGCGAATCGGGCGTGCGCTGGATGTGCGCGCCGAAGCGCTCGAACACTTCGACGTGCGGATCGATTTCGCGCACGCCGAGCGTGCAGCCCTTCACGTCGTTCTCGAGGCGCGCGACGCCGAAGCGTGCGAGCAGCGGCGGAATCAGCATGATCGACGAGCGCATCGCCTCGGGCAGGCGGTGAACGGCCGGGTCGAACGTCGTGTTGCGATGGTGGAGTTCGAGAATGCCGGTCGTGAAGTCGACCGACACGTCGCTGCCGAGCGTGCGGAAGATGTCGAGGATCTTGCGCACGTCGGTGATGTCCGGCACGCCGACGAGGCGCAGCGGCTGATCGGTCAACAGGGTGGCGCACAGGATCGGCAGGACGGCGTTCTTGTTCGCGGACGGCTTGATGTCCCCGCGCAGCGGAGTGCCGCCGTGGACGATGAGATTCGACATGATATGGGGGCGTATCTGTGACTGACGTAGGCCCATATGATGCCATTGGTCGGCGGGTGACGTGGAATGTTCAGAGGGCAAAAAGGGCTTCTGCGCGCGGGATTGACCGTGTTTGACGTTGGGCGAGGGCCGGGCCCGTCCGGCTCGCCGGGGATAGTAGCCGGTGTGAAAATGGCCGGCGCGTATTGCGGCCGGCCCTCCGGTCATTTCCTCACTCCGCCGCCCGCATCCGCGCGGCGACCACCAGCGAGATCAGGCAACCCACCGCGAGATAGCCGGCGACCAGGTGCCATGAACCGCCGGCCAGGCTGACCAGCGCCACCGCGATGAACGGCGTGAACCCGCCGCCGACGACGCTCGCGAACTGATATCCGACGCCCGCGCCGCTGTAGCGGTATTCCGCACCAAACAACTCGGTGAAGAGCGGCTGCTGGACGCTCACGATCATGTCGTGCGCGGCATTGGCCAGCAGGATCGAGAAGACCACGATCCACGCGATCGAGCGCGATTCCAGCGCGACGAAGAACGGCACCGCCGACGCGAGGCCGATCAGCGCGCCGATCAGGTAGATGCGGCGCAGGCCGAAGCGGTCCGCCAGCCATGCGAAGCACGGGATCGTCACGCAGCTGACCGCGCCGACCAGCAGGCCGATGTTCAGGAACAGGTCGCGCGACATGCCGAGGTTCGACGTCGAATAGCTGAGCGCGAACGCGGTGACGATATACATCGTGAACAGTTCGGCGAGCCGCAGCGCGACGATCAGCAGGAACGCCTTCGGATGGCGCGTCAGCGCCTCCAGCACCGGCAGGCGCAGCTTGCGATTGCCGTGCTCGACCTTCTCGACGAATTCCTGCGACTCGTCCATGCTCTTGCGGACCCACAGCCCGATCAGCACCAGCACGATGCTGAATACGAACGGCAGGCGCCAGCCCCACGATTTGAACGCGGCCTCGCCGAGCGTATGGCTCAGGATCGACACGATCCCCGTGGCCAGCACGAGCCCGACGCCGTAGCCGACCTGCACGCCGCTGCTGTAGAACGCCTTTTTCTGCTTCGGTGCGCTCTCGACGGCCATCAGCGCCGCGCCGCCCCATTCGCCACCGACCGCGAAGCCCTGGATCGCACGCATCAGCACCAGCAGCACGGGCGCCCACCAGCCGATCGTCGCGAAGCTCGGCAGCAGGCCGATCGCGACGGTCGACAGCCCCATCAGCATCACGGTCAGCACGAGCATCCGCTTGCGGCCGAGCCGGTCGCCGTAATGGCCGAACACGACGCCGCCGAGCGGCCGGAACAGGAAGCCGACGCCGAAGGTCGCGAACGCCGCGAGCGTGCCCATGGTCGGGCTGACCTTCGGAAAGAATTCGGAATTGAAGACGAGTGCGGCGACGATCCCGTACAGCAGGAAGTCGTACCAGTCGACGACGGCACCGACGAAGCTGCCGATCGCGGCCTTGCGGGCCTGGCTGCGCGCGCGGGCGCCGGCGGCGGCGTCGAGGGTGTCGAAGGTTGGGGTCATGGCGAAGTCTCCTGGCATGGCGCATCGTGGAATCGTGGCGGCGCCGCGTCCGATGCTGCATTGAAGTCGATGGGTGGACGGAGAATAGGGCGCGCGCCGCGCGACGGCAATTGGCCGATCGGACAAAATGCGCGATTATCGCTCTTTTATGTGCGATTATCGAACGAATCCCGGGTTTGCACTAGGCGAGGCATTCGTATCCCGTTCGGCCAGGGTGTGCCGGCGTGAACGATCTGGTTAAAATCGGGACCATCAAAACCTTGCCCGAATCGGGCGGACACCCGGCCACCCCATCGGCCGGGGATGCCGCACGCGCGGGCGTCATCCCCATCGACCGCATACCCCCGGAGACTGTAATGCCCGGCAATTCCCACCCCCTGTCCAGCGATACGCCGCCCGTTGCCGATCCGGCCGCCAATCCGCTCGGGATGGCCGGACTCGAATTCGTCGAGTTCGCGGCGCCGGTGCCGGACGCGCTCGCGCAACGCTTCGAGCAGCTCGGATTCAAGGCGATCGCGCGCCATGTCAGCAAGAACGTCACGCTGTACCGGCAAGGGCAGATGCAGTTCCTGATCAACGCCGAGCCCGATTCGTTCGCTGCGCGCTATGCAGAGGAATACGGGATGGGCGTGTGCGCGATCGGGCTGCGGGTGGCCAGCGCACGGCGCGCGTTCGAGCGTGCGATCGAGCTCGGCGCGTGGGCGTTCGAGGGCGAGCGGATCGGGGTCGGCGAGCTGAAGATTCCGGCGATCCAGGGGATCGGCGATTCGCACCTTTATTTCGTCGATCGCTGGCGTGGGCGGGACGGCCAGCGCGGCGGCGTCGGCGACATCTCGATCTTCGACATCGATTTCCGGCCGATCGACATCGCGACCGCGCATACCGATCTCGATTGCGCGGGCACGGGCCTGCAGCAGGTCGACCATTTCACGCAGACGGTCGGCGCGGGGCGCATGCGCGAGTGGCTCGACTTCTATCACGACCTGCTGCACTTCCGCGAAATCCATGAAATCGACGCGCACTGGCATGTGTCGGAAGAGTCGCGCGTGATGGTGTCGCCGTGCGGCGCGGTGCGGATTCCGGTCTACGAGGAAGGCACGCGCCGCACCGAGCTGATGCACGCGTATTTGCCGGACCATCCGGGCGAAGGCGTCCAGCACGTTGCGCTGGCGACCGACGACATCCTGGCGAGCGTCGATGCGCTGCGCGCGAACGGCGTCGAATTCATCGAACCGCCGGCGCGCTATTACGACGAAGTCGATGCGCGGCTGCCGGGGCACGGCGTCGATCTCGACGCGCTGCGCCGCCGCGCGGTGCTGGTCGACGGCGAAATCGGCAGCGACGGCGTGCCGCGCCTGTTCTTCCAGACCTTCGTCAAGCGCCGGCCCGGCGAGATCTTCTTCGAGATCGTGCATCGGCAGGGGCACCACGGATTCGGGGAAGGGAACCTCGCAGCGCTGGCCCGCGCCCGCGACGCCGGGTGAGCGGCAGAGGGCGTGGTCGCGGTAGTGGCCACGGCTGCGAGTGCGACTGAGAAATCAGCGACCGCGTAACGTCACCCGCCCGCGGCCGGCACACGGTTCGGCGCCGGATCGTTCGGCGCCTTGAGCGCGCATGCGGTACCGCCCGGCGTGTACATCGACACGACGCAGCGATTGCATGACGTGCAGCCCGATTGCGCGATGCGGCCGTCGCGCAGTTCGTTCACGAAACCCGGCTCGAACACGAGCGCGCGGGCGAGCGCCACCGCGTCGAATCCTTCGCGCATCGCCAGCGCGACGTTCTCGCGCGAGCGCACGCCGCCGAGATAGGCGAGCGGCATCCGGACGGCCGCTCGCACCTGCCGCGAATGCTCGAGGAAATACATCTCCCGAAACGCGCCCATCTTCGGCTCGGTGAGCTTCTGCAGCGCCATCGCGGTGCGCACGATCGCGTTGTCGGCGTTCGCGCGCGCCTCGCCGGGCAGCGGGCTGCCGAACAGCTGCCACACCGACTCGACGTTCATCCCGCCGCTCAGCACCAGCAAGTGCGCGCCCTCGGCCTCGAGCCGCCGTGCGATCTCGGATGCGTCGTCGGGCGTTCCGCCGCCACGCACGCCTTCGGTCACGCCGATCTTGCAGACCACGGCGAGATCGCGGCCGACCGCATCGAGCACGCGGCGCAGCACCTCGACGGGGAACGTCGCGCGACGCGCCGCATCGCCGCCGTATGCGTCGCGGCGGCGGTTGTACAGCGGCGACAGGAACTGGCTCAGCAGATAACCGTGACCCATATGGATCTCGACCGCGTCGAAGCCCGCGTCGCGCGCGTGGCGCGCCGCGCGTGCGAATTCGTCGGCGATGACGGTCATCTGGTCGCGCGTCATCGCCTGCTTCAGGAAGCGGCCGCTCATCACGCCGACCTTGTTGAACCCGCCCGACGCACTCAACGGACGTTTCGTCGACAGCGACGGCAGGAACGTGAAGCAGCCGCCGTGGGTGATCTGCGCGGACGCCGCCGCGCCGTGGCGATGCACCGCGTCGGTCAGCGCGCGGAATTGCCGGACCGTGGGCGCATCGAGCCGCGCCTGGTCGACGAACGTGCGGCCGTCGTCGCTGACCGCGCAGTACGCGACCGTCGTCAGCGCGGCGCCGCCCGCGGCGATGCGTTCATGAAACCCGACGAGCGCACGCGACGGCACGCCATTCGGCGTCATCCCTTCGTTGGTCGCGGATTTGATCAAGCGGTTGCGCAGCGTCAGCGGGCCGATCTGCAGCGGGCTGAACGCAGTATCGAGGGCGGCAGGTTCCATGTCGGGCGTGCGTCGGAATGGGGATGGCGACCATTGTGCGGAGCCGACGCCGGATCGCATCGTCCACGTGGATGATCCGCCGCCCGCCGCCCGGGCGCCCGCACCGCCTAGTCGGCCGCGCCCAGCTTGCGCGCCTGGCGGCGCATCCCGTCGAAGATCGCATCGGCCACGTCTGACGGGAAATCCGCCGGAATGTGCGACGCGACGCCGGCGATTACCGGTTCGGTGCGTGCCGCCACATCGGCCATGGCCGCGCGTACGACGTCTTCGGTCAGACCGACACGCGCGCCTTGCGCGATCCAGTGACGCGGCTGGATGTCGCCGATCACGTAATGGCGATTCTTCCCGCACACGGCCATCGCGAGCCGGGCGCGCCGCGGCGGCAGTTGGTTGCGGCGCGTGCCGATGATCGGATGCGCGGACAGCACGTCGTACAGCGGCGTGCTGCGATACGTGTTGCCGGGCAGGTGCGCGATGCTGAAATTCTTCGCGTGGCCGTCGATGGCCGCGAGCACCCAGAACACGAGCTGCGTGACGAAGAAGTTCGTCCGGTCCCGCGCGGCCTCGGCGGAATTCGCGAGGATGCCCATGATCGTCGCGATGCCGGGGCCGCCGTCGGATTCGTATTTGGCGCCCGACGGCGTGCCGGTCGCCTGGCACATGTCCTCCTGCGGCAGCCGCAGGATCCAGGTGCCGTCGCGGGACGGACGGCGGTCGAAACGCTCGACGATCAGCGCCTTCTGGTCGTCGAACCGGCCGATGTCGCACGCGGCGACCGGCAGGCCGTACGCGGCGACGATCTTCGAACACAGCCATTCGTTCTCGACCGACGTGCGCATGTCGGCCTGCATGTTCCCGACGCGCCCCAGCGGCAGCTTGAAGATATGCGTGGTCGGCGTGCTGCCCGCCGGCAGCAGCCAGCGATCGCCGTCGCGCAATAACGCGGTTTTTTCCTGCGCGCCGGCGATCGACAGGCGCAGCTCGCCGTCCGGCTCCGCGTGGCCGGGCAGCGGCGCGGCGGTCGCGTGGCGCAGCACGTCGGCCACGGCCGTATCGTCGAGCGCGGTGCCGTCGATCGATTCGAGGTCGACCGGTGCTTCGTCCGGGGGCAACAACTGCAGCGCCCCGACGCAATCGCGGCCGATCGACGCGAGCAGTTCGAACGGCGCCGTCGACCCGAGCCGGTAGCGCTGCGCGATGCGGCGGCGGATCGGCTGGCTGTCCGGCAGCAGGTTGTCGAAGTAGTCGGCGACGATCGCGCCCTGGTGCGGCTGATTGCCCGGCGTGAACGGCAGCGACAGCGACAGCGGACGGCCTTGCGGATCGTCGACCCACGCCGGCAGGTAGACGAGGCGCTCGACGCCGCGCCGGACTTCCCAGTAGCCGACCGGGATGCCGTTCATCCACAGGTCGAGGCGGTCGTGGCGGGGGCGGCGGGCCATCGTCACCAGTCCTCCCGCGTGGTGCCCCGAGGCTTGCCGGGCGTGGCGGCGGCGGGCCGTTTCCGCGTGGCGGCGGATGGGGCCTTCGCAGCGGCCGGCGGGCGAGCCGGCAGCTCGGACGAACCGGGCGAACCGGACGAGCGACCGCGCGCGGCCGGCGTGCGCTTGGGCGCCGGCGCGGTGCCAGCTGGCGCCGCTGCGTCGTCCGGCGTGCCCGGCTCGAGCGCCAGGCGAACGCCGAGCACGTTCAGCACCTTGAAAAGACGTTCGATACTGACCGTGGACGGATTGGCTTCGAGCTGCGCGTACGACTGTTGCGTCACGCCGAGGCGGGCAGCGAGCTGCGCCTGCGTGAACCCCGCCGACTTCCGGAAGCCGACGAGGATCGGGCGCAACTGGCTCAAGGTCTGGACAGGGAATGCCATGGGCTCTCCGCGCAATGACAGGCGATCGTTTGTAATCGAAAAATACAGTCTATGGTATGTATCGTCAAAATACAAACCTCAGACTGTATTTCATAAAAACAAACGATAGCCCGTCAAGCGGAAACCCGTGGGGCGGCGCCAGGACGCGCGGCACGCGCCTGTCAGCCTGTCGCCCGTCAGCCCGTCAGCCCGGCATCATCACGCCGCCCGCAGCGGGCTCGCATCGGCGGCGCCCGCGCTTTCCGGATCGTCGTCGCCGAGCGGGATGAACGCCATGATTTCCAGGTCGTGCCCCGACAGCGCCGGCAGCCGGAACGGACTCGACAGCACGTTCAGCCGCCGCACGCCGAGCTCACGCAGGATCTGCGAGCCGATTCCCGTCACGCGGCCGTCACGGCGTGCGTGGCCGGCCGGCGTTCGCATCGCGTCGCCGCGCATGTCGCAGTCGAGCAGCACCGCGACGCCGCAACCGGCCGCGTCGATCCGCTGCAGCGCCGCGTGCAGCGGCCACGAATGCGCGGACGGTTCCGCGTCGAGCAGGTCGAGCAGCGAATGGCATTCGTGCACGCGCGTCAGCACGGGTGTCGACGGATCGGGCTCGCCGCGCACCAGCGCAAGATGTGGCGCACCGTGCACGGTGTCGCGATACTCGATCGCGCGGAACCGGCCCCACGGCGTATGCAGCGGCCGTTCGCCGACACGTTCGACGAGCGACTCGTGCTCGCGGCGGTAATGGATCAGGTCCGCGATCGTGCCGATCTTCAGCCCGTGATGCGCGGCGAACGTCCGCAGCTCGGGCAGCCGCGCCATCGTGCCGTCGTCGTTCATCACCTCGCAGATTACCGACGCGGGCGTGAGCCCGGCGAGCGCCGCGAGATCGCAGCCGGCCTCCGTGTGTCCCGCGCGCACCAGCACGCCGCCCGGGCGCGCGGCGATCGGAAACACGTGGCCGGGCCGCACGAGATCGTCGGGACGCGCGCCCGCGCGCACCGCCGCGCGGATCGTTCGCGCGCGATCGGCTGCCGAAATGCCGGTCGTCACGCCTTCGGCCGCCTCGATGCTGACGGTGAACGCGGTACCGAATGGCGTGCCGTTGCGATCGGCCATCGGCGGCAGACGCAGTTGCTCGCAGCGCTCCGCGGTCAGCGTCAGGCAGATCAGCCCGCGCCCGAAGCGCGCCATGAAGTTGATCGCGTCGGGCGTCACGTGATCGGCCGCGATCACGAGGTCGCCTTCGTTTTCGCGGTCCTCCTCGTCGACGAGCAGGACCATCCGTCCCGCACGCAGCTCGTCGACGATTTCCCGCGTACCGGCGAGCGTCATTGCGCCTCCGTCGCGTCGAAGGCGCGGCGCAGCGCGTCGGCGCCGAAGGTCAGCACGCGATCGGCCGCGTCGATTGCGCCGAGCATGCTCGCGAAGCCGTGCAGCTGCCCCGGCCAACGCACGAGCGAGACCGGCGTGCCGGCCTGCGCGAGGCGCAGTGCGTACGCTTCGGCCTCGTCGCGCAACGGATCGAATTCCGCGCTGACGATGGTGGCCGGCGCCGCGCCCGACAGGTCCGCCACGGCGAGCGGGCTCGCGAGCGGCGATGCGCGGTCGGCGCCGTCGTCGAAATACTGGCGCTTGAACCAGCGCATCGCGTCCGCCGTCAGGAAATAGCCTTCGCCGAGCGATTCGTACGACGGATGCTCGTTCGCGCAATCGACGACCGGATACAGCAGCAACTGGTGCGCGATCGCGATGCCCGAGCCGCGCAACTGCAGCGCGGCGACCGCGGCCAGGTTGCCGCCCGCGCTGTCGCCGGCCACGGCGATCGCCCCGGCGCGCGCACCGAGATCACGCGCACCGGCGGCGGCCCAGCGCACCGCGTCGCAAGCGTCCTGCGCGGCTGCCGGGAAGCGCGCTTCGGGCGCGAGCCGGTAATCGACCGACAGCACGAGCGTGCGCGCCCGCCTGGCAAGACTGCGGCACAGGTTCGCGTGCGAATCGATCCCGCACGCGACGAAGCCGCCGCCGTGGAAAAACACGGTCAGCGGCAACGGCCCGTCGGCATCGGGCCGATACAGTCGTGCGGATAACTGACGACCCGGCGCCGGGATCTGCCAGTCCTCTTCGGCGGCAATCGCGTCGCCGGGCGCGAACGCGCTGCCTCCGGCGAGGCTCGCACGGTACGCGGGCACGGTCAGTGGATCGAAATCGATCGGGGGCACTTGGGCGAGCGCGGCGAGCAGCGCCTGCGCCTGAGGGTCGAGCGGCATTGGAACTCCTGTCTGAATCGGATGCGGTCTGAATCAGGTAAACCCGCATCGCGGTTTTCCCTGAGCCCGCGCCGGATGCTTGCCGGCACGGCCTGACGGGCATTCCAGCGCAGCGGGCAGGGTGCCACATCATCCGATTGGACGATGGTTCGCGCGTCCGGATGGCCAAAGCTCACCATTCAGTGAATGTCCCGATGACGCCGGAATTAAGACACGTCTTAATCATGGCGGCGCGGATGAATCGCACCGAACACAAGTTGCATGGAGGATGGAGCGTGCTGATGGAGACGAGATGGGCCCCGCAAGAGAGCCAGTCAACGAGCGAGGAGGCCGACATCGGCGTCGCTGATTTCAGCGAGCTGATGGCGCGCATCTACCAGGGGCCGATGGAAACGCCGCCGTGGGCCGGCGCGCTCGAGATGGTTCGCCGGCTGCTGCAGGCCAGCTACGTGACGCTGATCCTGCGCGCGGCCGCGAGCGACCGTCGCGCGCCGCTGTCCGTGCATGCATCGGAGTTCGGCCCGGTCGTGCCGGGGGACGGCGAGGCGTCGTACAACAATTACTACTATTCGCTCGACCCGTTCGTCGGCCTGCCGGCCGATCGCGTGGTCACGGTCGACGACGTGTTCGGCGATACGGGCTGGCTGTCGAGCGAACTGTACAAGCAGTTCCTGAAGCCGCAGGACGTGCGCTACATTCTCGGCGCGGACCTGCGCACGCCGTCGGGCGTCGAGTGCCGGTTCCGCGTGTGCCGCAATCATGCGTCGAAGCAGTTCTCCGCGCGCGACAAGGCGATCTGCGCGCTGCTGCTGCCGCACCTGAAGCGGGCGGTCGAACTGCATTCGCGGCTCGACACGGCCGAGGTCGAGCGGTCGATCTATGCCAACGCGATCAACCGGATGCAGATCGGCACGATCACGCTCGACGAGAACGGCACGATCATCGACATGAACGGCGTCGCCGACGAGATCCTGAAGCAGAACAACGGTCTGACGATTGCGCGCGGCACGATCGAGGCGACCGATGCGCAGGAGAACCGCACGCTCAAGCGGCTGATCCGCCACGCGGTGATGGGGCATCACGGCACGGCCGCGGCGATCGTCGAGGCGATGCCGATCACGCGCGGCTTCGACAAGCCGCGCCTCGGGCTGCTGGTGCGCACCGTGCTGCTGTCCGACTGGTCGGAGGACAACAAGCGCCGGCCGGCCGTCACGCTGTTCCTGCGCGACCCCGACCGCAAGCCGCAAGGCGCGCAGGAAATCATCCGCAAGCTGTTCGACCTGACACCCGCCGAGACGTCGCTCGCGCTGCTGCTGACGAACGGGCTGACGCTCGAGGAGGCGGCGGAGGAGTCGGGGATCAGCAAGAACACGGCGCGTACGCACCTGCGCGCGATCTTCTCGAAGACGGGCGTGACGCGCCAGGCGACACTCGTGCGAATCCTGCTCGGGAGCGTGGTGCCGCTGGGATAAGTAGAGGCCGATGTCGATCCGTCGGAGTCGGCCGCATTCCTCTGGCGAGCCAGCGACAACGGTCGACGGGGCACGTGACGCTCGGCGATGGAGGCATCATGCAAAAGAGGCTCGCCCGTACATCCGGTTGCCGCTTTCTCGTTTGCCCTTTCAAAGGCCGCGGAGCCGGCCTTCGACATGCGTGCGGGTCTTGCCGCCGACCCAGATTTGACCAGCCTCGTCGCGGGTCAAATGAATGCGGCCATGGCGGCCGAGGCGTGTCCCCTGGGCGGCGACATAGTCGTCGTCAACCACACCTGTCGCGAACAGCCACTGCGCCATTGAAGCATTGAGGCTTCCAGTGACCGGGTCTTCGACGACGGTGCCCAGATGGTCGCTGAAGAAGGCGCGAACCTCGAAGGCCGCGTTGCCGCCTGTTGCATGAGGGCCGATAACGCCGACATCGATCCGGCCGGGCCAACCGCGGAGCGGATTGAGGGCGAGCACCGTTTCCGCCGATACCAGCCTGATGCCCAGCCATCCGGGACCGTTGTCGATCCAGGCGGCATCAAGGACATCGCCGGATTCGATCCCCAGCAGTCGCCGGGCCTGGTCCAATTCATCCTGTGTCGGCGCGCCGGAGCGGATCAGCGGCGGGGCGGCGAAGGAAAGCCGCTCGTGATTGCGTCGGATCGGAACCAGCCCGGCTCCGCATTCCTGGACGATTTCCGCTTCGCTCTTCGGCACGCGGCCCGTCGAGAGCCACGCATGACAGCTGCCGAGCGTCGGGTGCCCGGCAAAAGGCATCTCCCTGTCCAGCGTGAAGATCCTGACCCGGTAGTCCGCCTCAGGATGCGTGGGTGGCAAGAGAAAAGCGGTCTCGGACAGGTTGAACCACCGCGTCAGCCGCTGCATGTCATCCGTTGCCGGGGCATCGGCACCGATGACGACCGCCAGCGGATTGCCCGAAAGCGGCCCGGCGCCGAAGACATCGATCATATGGATCGCAAAGGTCATGACATCGCTCTTTCAATTCAGGTCAGTTCGTGATGGCGCCGACAAGCCGGGATATCAACGTTGCCAGGCAAGCAGATTGACTCCCGCAACGGCGAACACCGCGGATAGCGTGCCTTCGATCCAGCGCCGAAGACGGGTATACAGGGCGATCATCCGAGCGGTCGAGAAGAGGACCGCATAACCACCGAACACGATGACGCCGAGGAACGCGCAACCACCGATGATCGCCGGCAAGGTGCCGCCGGGGGCGTGCTCCTGAAGCCCAAGGGACATGATTGCCATCCAGGCCAGAACCGCCTTCGGGTTCCCGATATGCATGAGAATGCCCTGGCGGTAGAGCCGCCGATAGCGAGGTGTCGAGCGTCCTGGTTCCATCTTCGCGAAGCCGGAGCCCAGTTTCAGCGCCGATCTGCCCGTGCGGAACGCCAGGTAGAGCAGATAGACACCCCCAACCATCTTGATGACGAAAAGCGCCTCGGCATAGGCGGCCAGCACGGCGGAAACGCCGGTCGCCGCCAGGATCGCCCAGAAGAGTGAGCCCGTGATGACGCCGGCAGCCAGAACGAGGGCCGGCAGACGGCCGTCGCGCATCGCTGTTCCCATGATCGCCATGTTGCTCGGTCCGGGGCTGGCGGTGGCGATGAGGTAGGTGCCGTAGGCGAGTGCGATCTGACTGGCGATCATTCGAGTTTCTCCAAAGATGCGGGGCGTCTCCAGCGTTACGGCTGGAGGTCTCCGCGATGAACGATATGGACCTTGTTCCCGTCGGGGTCGCGCAGATACGCGCCGAAGTAGCCGTCACCGTAGTGGGGGCGTAACCCGGGTGCGCCGTCGTCCGTCCCGCCGTGCGCGAGACCGTTCGCGTAGGCCGTGTTCACGGCTTCTTGCGAGGGGGCCAGAAAGGCGACCATGCTGCCGTTGCCGATGGTCGCCGGCTCACCGTCGTACGGGATGTAGACATAGAAGCGCGGCAGCGGCGATTGACCGGTTACCCAGCAAAGCGCCGGAGGCCCGCCATCGGACGTGACGACGCGACGCTTCAGTCCGAGCGGAGCGAGCAGCGCGTCATAGAAACGGCCTGCCCGCCCAAGATCACGCGCCCCAACAGTTACATGGCTCAACATTCGACTCTCCACACGCCTGTCATGGCGATCAGGCGCCTCCAGAAATGCATGACCTCATCCAATCACATCGCGCATGTTACGCTTGTTGCTTTCATAAATAGTGTCACGTGACACTAATATTTGGGCGGCGAACATGCTTCTGCAATCCCCTTGGTCACCACGACTTGCCGACATCGACGCGAATACCGCCGAGCGGTTGGTCCTCGCCCTCGCCGACGACATCATCGAGGGGCGGCTGACGGGAGGCGACCGTCTGCCCGCTCATCGCGATCTCGCGTTGAAACTGGGGATTGGCCTTGGCACGGTGACGAAAGCCTATGCCTCGCTTGAACGGCGAGGCCTGACGCGCAGCATCAAGGGCCGAGGAACTTTCGTGGCGATCCGCCAGGCGCATCACGATCGCCAGATCGACCTTTCGTCCAATGTGCCGCCAGCCATGCTCGACGCGCGCTTGCTGGCGCGAACGTTGACGGGGATCGCACGCAAGATCGATGCGGACCATCTCAATCTCTATGCCCCGCCCGCCGGACATATGGAGCACCGACGTGTGCTGGCTCGCTGGCTCGAAACGCTGGGCCTGATGGTGGAACCGACGCATCTGGTGCTAACGAGCGGCGCCCGTCAGGCGCTATCGTTGGCCTTCGATCTTGCCTGTGGCTCGCAGGGGCTGCTTCTGACCGAGCGGATCACCTATCCTGGCGCGATCGCGCTGGCTCGGCGTAGCGGATATCGGATGCAGGGCGTCGAGACCGACGCGCAGGGGATGGCGCCGGGGGCACTGGCGGACGCACTCGACGGCATCGCGTCGACCGGCAGCAAGGCGGTCTATCTCACGCCGACGCTGCACAACCCGACCACCGCAACGATGGGCACGGAACGAAGGCAGGCCATCGTGGATATTTGCCGCCGGGCGGGCGCGTGGATCATCGAGGACGGCGTCTATGCGTCGGCAGAGCCGGCTTCGCCACCGCTTGCGGCGTTGGCGCCCGAGATCACCTTGCATGTGAACGGGCTGTCCAAATCGCTCGGCCCCGGTTTGCAGATCGGCGTGCTCGCGCTGCCGGCCGGACTCAACGACGCAGCGGAAGACGCGCTGCGGGACCTGCCAATGGCGCCGTCGGCGCTCTCTTGCGCAGTGGTTGAGGAGTGGCTGGCCACCGACGTCATCTCCTCGATCCAGCGGGACCTCCACCACGAGGCGCGGCGTCGATCCAATCTGGCCATCTCTCTGCTCGGCGCGAGCGAAGTGGTCTCGCATCCCGGCGCCTACAACGCGTGGCTGCCGATGGAGCGTGACGCTGCCAATCGTGTCGCATCCGTCGCAGCAGCGATGCGTATCAAGGTGACCCCTCCGGAATCCATGATGGTGAACCCGGAGGATCGGGCGAGCGGAATTCGACTTTGCCTCGGCGGCCCGTCGTTCGACGATCTGACAGAAGCACTGACCCTTCTGGCAGGGCTGATGAAGCAGCGCGCGTGACGCCACCGGGCGAGCACCGTACTAGCCGTTTGGTCGCAGGGTTTTGTATCTCTCCCCACTAACGGTAATTGGCGGCTCTTTGGTCCGGCGATTACCAAATCGTGCAAACGATCTGCTTCGATTCCACACGCCACACGCCTCGCTCATTTCAACATTATAGAAATAATGTCAAACAACAGGGGCGTGAAAATTGGATATTTAACGGTTTACGTTATATTATTAACGAAACTACCGACTCAAACCGTCATGTCCGACCTCGTTGCCGACGAATCCCGCCTGATCGCCGAAATCGACCGCCTGAGAGCCGATTTCCCGAAGACCCGCGAGCTCTATCGCGAGGTCTGCGCGTTGATGTTCTTCCGTTTCGGCGTCACGCCCACCGCGAACCGCCTTTACCAGCTCGTGCGCAAGGGCAGCATGAGCACGCCGACGGCGGTGCTCGGCGAGTTCTGGGCCGAGTTGCGGGAAAAGAGCCGGGTGCGCATCGAGCATCCGGATTTGCCGGCCGATCTGCAGGCGGCAGCGGGCGAGCTCGTCGCCGCGTTGTGGCGCCGCTCGAGTGCCGATGCCGCCGCAGCGCTCGATGCACTGCGCGCCGAAGTCGAAGCCGAGCGGGCCGCGGCGAAAGCGGAGGTCGCGGCATTGCAAGCCGACCTGTCCCGCACCGAAACCGCGCTGGAGCACCGCACGAGCGCGTTGCTGGCGGCCCAGGTGCGCATCCAGGAACTCGAGCAGGCGAGGGCGGCCGACGAAGCATCGCGCCGCGCGCTGCAAGCGGAAATCGAGCGGCTGAAGTCCGACAACGCGGACGCCGATCGCGCGCTGGCGCAGGCGCGCGCCGATTTCACGTCGCAACTCGACCGGCTGCGCGACGACGCGGGCCGGGCCGAGGAGCGCTTGCGTGCAGCGGAGAAGCGAGCGCTTCAGGAGATCGACCGCGAACGGCTCGCGGCCGCACGCGTTCAGAAGGAATTCGACGCGGCCACGGCTCGTGCCGAACAGCGCGATACGCAGCACCGCAAGGATCTCGCGGCACTGCAGGCGCAACTGGCCGACACGCAACACCGCTGCGGCATGCTCGAAGGCCAGCTCGACGGGGCCCGCGCGGCCAATGCCGCGTACGTCGGCGAACTCGACGCATTGCGTGCCGAACGCGCGTCACGCGCCCCCGCGCGCCGGGCGCCGGGTCGACCGGCGGGCGGCACCCTGCGTGCGGCGAAACCGGTCGCGAGGAAGCTCGCCCCCAAACCCGCGTGACTTGGGGCGCCACGGTGTGGCGACGACGTGTCCGCGACGCGGTGCGATTCGGGTAAAGTGCCGCTCAACTTGCCGGCTCGACCTTACTAGACGACCGGTCTAATCGTTGCTAAGATACGCCATCATGAATGCATCTTCAGGCGCGGAAGTCCGCCAGCACATCCTGAATATCGCGAAGCCGATCATGCTCCACAAGGGGTTTTCGGCGGTCGGTCTGAACGAGATTCTCGCCGCGGCGGGCATCCCGAAGGGCTCGTTCTACCATTACTTCGGCTCGAAGGAGGCGTTCGGCGAGGCGCTGCTCGAATCGTATTTCGAAGGCTATCTCGAGCACCTCGACAACCTGCTCAAGCACCCGGCCGGCACGGGCGCGCAGCGCCTGATGACGTACTGGGGCAACTGGCTGCGCACGCAGTGCGCGGACGATCCGGAAGGCAAGTGCCTCGCGGTGAAGCTCGGTGCGGAAGTGTCCGATTTGTCGGAGGCGATGCGCGCGGTCCTGCGGCGCGGCACCGGCCAGATCATCGAGCGGCTCGCGGGCGGGATCGAGGCCGGGTTGGCCGACGGTTCGCTGGGCGGCGTCGACGATCCGGCGCATACGGCCGCGATCCTTTACGAGCTGTGGCTGGGCGCGACGCTGCTGGAGAAGATTCACCGCGACCGCAAACCGCTCGAACGCGCGATGCTCGAAACACGGCGGATGCTGAACCTGCCGTCCTTCGAGCCTGACGGAGTGCAGTCGTAATGTGGGCGCGCGCAGGCGCGCCTTGTTTTTTGCGTGAGCGCTAGACGACTGGTCTACTTACGCTGAGGTCACATTGTTTTACCCGCGAGGCCGCGGCCCCGCCGCCGGCTGATTCGCCGGCAACGCCGCAGCCTCGCGCATCACGGTTGTCCAACGTTGATCCGATCGTGCCCGTGCACGTCCCTTCCTGTTGACGGAGGTTCCCATGCCGCAAGGCAAGGCAGCAAACCGCAGAATCATTCTGAATGCGCGCCCGGTCGGCGCGCCCACCCCGAACGACTTTCGTCTCGAAACCGGCGACGTACCGGTGCCCGGTGCCGGCCAGGTGCTGCTGCGCACGATCTGGCTGTCGCTCGACCCGTACATGCGCGGCCGGATGAGCGACGCGCCGTCGTATGCGCCGCCGGTCGAACTCGGCGACGTGATGGTCGGCGGCACGGTCAGCCGTGTCGTGGCGTCGAACCTGCCCGCGTATCGCGAAGGCGACCTGGTCGTCGCGCGCGGTGGCTGGCAGGACTATTCGCTGTCGGACGGCAGCGGTCTCATTCCGCTCGGCCGCGACTTCGCGCATCCGTCGCACGCGCTCGGCGTGCTCGGCATGCCGGGGTTCACCGCGTACACCGGGCTGCTGAAGATCGGCGAGCCGAAGGCCGGCGAAACCGTGGTCGTCGCCGCCGCGAGCGGGGCGGTCGGTGCGGTGGTCGGCCAGATCGCGAAGCTGAAGGGCTGCCGCGTGATCGGCGTCGCGGGCGGCGCCGACAAGGTCGCGTACGTGAAGGGCACGCTTGGCTTCGACGATTGCGTCGACCACCGCGATCCGCAATTCGCCGCCCGGCTGAAGGAAGCCTGTCCGAAGGGCATCGACGTCTATTTCGAGAACGTCGGCGGCGCCGTGTTCGATGCGGTGTGGCCGCTGCTCAACGAGCATGCGCGCGTGCCGGTGTGCGGACTGATCGCCCATTACAACGACACCGCGTTGCCGGCCGGCCCCGATCGCCTGCCGCTGCTGATGGGGACGATCCTGCGCAAGCGCATCCGGATGCAGGGCTTCATCATTTTCGATCATTACGCGACGGGCTACGCGCAGTTCCTGACGGAGATGAGCGAGTGGCTCGCGCAGGGCAAGGTGAAGGCGCTCGAGGATGTCATCCCCGATCTCGCCGATGCGCCGAACGCGCTGATCGGCTTGCTCGCCGGCAAGAATTTCGGCAAGGTCGTCGTGCGCGTGGGTCCGGACGAACTGGCCTGACACCGGCGCAAGACGACACACGACGATTGCACGCTGGCGTCGCGAGACGCCGGCTTGTGGCATGCTCGATTCCGTTTCGAAAGGAGTGACAAAGATGGCGCTTCACGTGATTGCTTCCCTGTTCCTGAAACCCGAACACGCGCAGGCCGCCGAGGCCGAATTGCGCAGCATGGTCGCCAAGACGCGCGTCGAGCCGGGCAACCGGCGCTACGACCTGTTCCGCGAGCAGGACGGTTCGCCGAACCTGCACCTGTACGAGATCTACGACGACCAGGCCGCGTTCGACGCGCACCTCGCCAGCCCGCATTTCACGGAATTTCGCGTGAAGTCGGCCGACTGGTTCGCGGCGCCGCCCGTCATCAAGGTGCTGTCGGGCATCGACGTGGCCGAGTAACGACGCGGTACCCCCGTCACGGCCCGTTCTCGCCCGGGACCGTGCGGCAGCCGTCACGCATGACGCAACGGCGATGACAACGACAACGCGGCGCAGCGCATCGTTCGCGCCGCTTCCCCAATACACCGTCCCCGGAGGCTGAATGGTCACCCTCAACATCAACGGCGAGAACCGCACGGTCGACGCCCCCGACGACATGCCCCTGCTGTGGGTCCTGCGCGACGTCGTCGGCCTGACCGGCACGAAATTCGGCTGCGGGATCGCGCAATGCGGCGCGTGCACCGTGCATCTCGACGGCGTCGCCGCACGCGCATGCGTGCTGCCGGTCGCGGCCGTCGCGGGCCGCAGGATCACGACGATCGAAGCCGTCGGCGCGACGCCGGCCGGGCAGAAGGTCCAGCAGGCATGGCGCGAGCTCGACGTCGTCCAGTGCGGCTACTGCCAGTCCGGGCAGGTGATGGCGGCCACCGCGCTGATCGCATCGAACCCGAACCCGAGCGACGCCGACATCGACGCGGCGATGGCCGGCAACATCTGCCGCTGCGGTACCTACAACCGGATTCGCGCGGCGGTCAAACACGCCGCGAAGGGGGCATGAGATGAAACAGCCACCACGCTCACTTTGTTCGCTGCCCCGCGAGGGGGCGGTCAGCCTCGTTGAGGCGGCTCTGCGGAGGCTGACATGTCGCGAGGACTGATCGAAGCAGGTCGGGCCGGCGCGGGCGTGTCGCGCCGTTCGTTTCTCAAGGCGGGCATGTCGCTCGGCGCGGCGGCGGGCGGCGGCCTGCTGCTCGGCTTCAGCATGCCGGCGGCGGGCGATGATGCACGCCGCTCGGTGATCGGCGGCGATGCGGACGAAAGCGCGCGCGCCGGCGTATTCGCGCCGAACGCGTTCGTGCAGATCGACCGCGCCGGCAAGGTCACGCTGGTGATGCCGAAGGTCGAAATGGGCCAGGGCGTCTACACGGCGCTGCCGATGCTGATCGCCGAGGAACTCGAGGTGCCGCTGTCGAACGTCACGCTCGACCATGCGCCCCCGAACGAGAAGCTGTTCCTCGATCCGCTGCTCGGCGGCCAGCTGACCGGCGGCTCGACGTCGGTGCGCTACGCGTGGGAACCGCTGCGCCGCGCGGGCGCGACCGCACGCACGCTGCTGGTTTCGGCGGCGGCGAAACAATGGAACGTCGATCCGGCCAGCTGCCGGGCGGCGAACGGCGAAGTGCAGCACACGCCGAGCGGCCGGCGCGCATCGTACGGCCAGCTCGCGGACGCCGCGTCGAAGCTGCCGGTGCCGAAGGACGTCGCGCTGAAGCAGCCGGCCGATTTCAAGCTGATCGGCAAGCCGGTGAAGCGGCTCGACTCGCCGGAGAAGGTCGACGGCACCGCGCAGTTCGGGCTCGACGTGCGCGTGCCAGGCATGCTGTATGCGGTGATCGTGAACAGCCCGGTGTTCGGCGGCACGGTCGCGAGCGTCGACGACACGGCCGCGAAGAAGATCCCCGGCGTGCGCCAGGTGGTGCGCGCGGACAACGCGGTCGCGGTGGTCGGCGATCACACGTGGGCCGCGAAGCGCGGCGCGTCGGCGCTCGTCGTGAAGTGGAACGAAGGCGCGGGCGCGAAGGTGTCGACGAAGGACATCGTCGCCGATCTCGCGCAGGCCGCCGCGAACGGGAAGGGCGCGGTCGCGCGCAAGGACGGCGACGTCGGCCGCGCGTTCGCGAACGCGAAGACGCGCATCGATGCCGTCTACGAACAGCCGCTCCTTGCGCACGCAACGATGGAGCCGGTGAACTGCACGGTGCACGTGCGCGGCGACGGCTGCGAGATCTGGGTCGGCACGCAGGTGCCGACGCGGGCGGTCGACACCGTGCAGAAGCTCACGGGTCTCGCGCCCGACCGGATCGTCGTGCACAACCACCTGCTCGGCGGCGGTTTCGGCCGACGGCTCGAAACGGACATGATCGGCCAGGCCGTGAAGATCGCGAAGCAGGTCAACGCGCCGGTGAAGGTCGTGTGGACGCGCGAGGAAGACATCCAGCACGACATGTATCGCCCGTACTACTACGACCGGATCTCGGCCGGCCTCGACGCGAACGGCAAGCCGGTCGCATGGCAGCACCGGATCGTCGGTTCGTCGATCCTCGCGCGCTTCGCACCGCCGGCCTTCAAGGACGGCGTCGATCCCGACGCGGTCGAGGTTGCCAACGACCTGCCGTACGACCTGCCGAACCAGTTGATCGACTACGTGCGCCAGGAACCGCGCCACGTGCCGACCGCGTTCTGGCGCGGCGTCGGGCCGACCCGCAGCACGTTCGTCGTCGAGAGCTTCATCGACGAACTCGCGGCGCAGGCCAAGACCGATCCCGTCCAGTACCGCCGCGCGCTGCTCGACAAGACGCCGCGTGCGCGCAACGTGCTCGATGTCGCGACGAAGGCGGCCGGCTGGGGCACGCCGCTGCCGAAGGGGCAAGGGCGCGGCGTATCGGTGATGCACGCGTTCGGCAGCTTCTTCTCGATCGTCATCGACGTCGCGGTGGAAGGCGGCGAAGTGCAGGTCAAGCGTGCCGTGTGCGCGGTCGACTGCGGGATGGCCGTGAATCCGAGCACGATCGAGGCGCAGGTGCAGGGCGGCATCATCTTCGGGATCACGGGCGCGCTGTATGGCGAGATCACGATCGAGGACGGCCGCGTCGTGCAGAGCAACTTCACCGACTACCGGGTGATGCGCATCAACGAGACGCCGCCGATCGAGGTTCATCTCGTCAAAAGCGCCGAGGCGCCGGGCGGAATCGGCGAGCCGGGCACCGCGGCGACCGCGGCTGCCGTGTCGAACGCGATCTTCGCGGCGACCGGCACGCGGCTGCGCAAGCTGCCGGTCGGCAACCAGCTGAAGACGGCTTGAGGGGAGGACACGAACCATGCGAAACCTCACCTCGAATCGTCCGAACCGCCTGAATCGCGCCGCTCGCACGTTCGGCACGTCGTTGATCGCGCTGTCCGCACTGATGGCCGGCACGACGGCGCATGCCGCGCAAGCGGCCGCCGCCGACAGCGCGCTGGTCGCACGCGGCGCGTATCTTGCGAAGGCCGGCGATTGCGTCGCGTGCCACACCGCGCCGCGCGGCACGCCGTTCGCCGGCGGCCTGAAGATGGTCACGCCGATGGGCGCGATCTACACGACCAACATCACGCCCGACCCGGACACGGGCATCGGCGGCTATACGGAAGCCGATTTTGCGAACGCGTTGCGCAAGGGCGTCGCGAAGGACGGCCACAACCTGTATCCGGCGATGCCGTATCCGTCGTACGCGAAGCTGAAGGACGACGACGTGAAGGCGCTGTACGCGTACCTCATGCACGGCGTCGAGCCGGTGAAGCAGGCGAACCGGGCGTCCGACATCCCGTGGCCGCTCAACATGCGCTGGCCGCTCGCGTTGTGGAACATGGTGTTCCTCGATACGACGCCTTATGCCGACAAGCCGGCCAAGGACGCGATGTGGAACCGCGGCGCGTATCTCGTGCAGGGGCTCGGGCACTGCGGATCGTGCCATACGCCGCGCGGTGTAGGCTTCCAGGAGAAGGCGCTGGACGAGGGCGGTTCGGCGTTCCTGTCGGGCGCGCCGATCGACAACTGGTTCGCGTCGAACCTGACCGGCGAGCACAATACCGGGCTGGGCCGCTGGAGCGATGCGGATATCGCGCAATTCCTGAAGACCGGCGCGAACCGGCATGCGACCGCGTTCGGCTCGATGGTCAGCGTGATCAACCACAGCACGCAGGAACTGACCGACGACGATCTGGCGGCGATGTCCCGCTACCTGAAATCGCTGCCGGCAGCGGGTGGCACGGGCGCGCCGCCTTACCGTTACGAGCCGAAGGCGACGCAGGTCGTGCTGGGCCGGCCGGCGAACGATCCGGGCGCAAAGGTGTATAACGCTTACTGCCTGCATTGTCATGGCGCGGACGGCCGCGGCTACGCGCCGCTGCTCGCGCCGCTCGCCGGCAACCCGAACGTGCTCGAGGCCGATGCCGCGTCGCTGATCAACGTGACGTTGAACGGCAGCGAGTCGCTCGTGATCGGTGGCGTGCCGTCCGCGTACCCGATGCCGGCGTTCGCGAACCAGCTGAACGACCAGCAGATCGCCGACGTGCTGACGTTCATGCGCGCCGGCTGGAACAACGGCGCGCCGGCCGTGCAGGCGGCGGAGGTCGCGAAACTCCGCAAGGCGACGGCGGCCGCGCGCTGAGCGCCGAGCGCGGCCGACCGTGGCGGACGACGACGGGCATGCGTGCCGCACGCCGGTCGTCGCACATTGCCGGGTGCAGGGCGCCCGGTGGCGCAGCTCTTTCTGTCAACCGGCGTGCGGCCGTTCGCGGCCGCGCGCGTTTTATCGACGTAAAACTGGGGTGTCTGGATGGCTAACGTGACTTATACGGATACGCAACTGCTGATCGACGGCGAGTGGGTCGACGCCGCGAGCGGCAAGACGATCGACGTCGTGAACCCGGCGACGGGCAAGGCGATCGGCAAGGTGGCCCACGCGGGCATCGCCGATCTCGATCGCGCGCTGGCCGCGGCGCAGCGCGGTTTCGAAGCATGGCGCAAGGTGCCCGCGCACGAGCGCGCGGCGACGATGCGCAAGGCGGCCGCGCTGGTGCGCGAGCGCGCCGACACGATCGCGCAGCTGATGACGCAGGAGCAGGGCAAGCCGCTGACGGAAGCGCGTGTGGAAGTGCTGTCGGCCGCCGACATCATCGAATGGTTCGCGGACGAAGGCCGCCGCGTCTATGGCCGGATCGTGCCGCCGCGCAATCTCGGCGCGCAGCAGACCGTCGTGAAGGAGCCGGTCGGACCGGTCGCGGCGTTCACGCCGTGGAATTTCCCGGTCAACCAGGTCGTGCGCAAGCTGAGCGCCGCGCTGGCGACCGGCTGTTCGTTCCTCGTGAAGGCGCCGGAAGAAACCCCGGCATCGCCGGCCGCGCTGCTGCGCGCGTTCGTCGACGCGGGCGTGCCGGCCGGTGTGATCGGTCTCGTGTACGGCGATCCGGCGGAAATCTCGTCGTACCTGATTCCGCATCCGGTGATCCGCAAGGTGACGTTCACGGGCTCGACGCCGGTCGGCAAGCAACTCGCGGCGCTCGCGGGCCAGCACATGAAGCGCGCGACGATGGAGCTGGGCGGCCACGCGCCGGTGATCGTCGCCGAGGACGCGGACGTCGCGCTGGCGGTGAAGGCCGCCGGTGGCGCGAAGTTCCGCAACGCGGGCCAGGTGTGCATCTCGCCGACGCGTTTCCTCGTGCACAACAGCATCCGCGACGAATTCACGCGTGCGCTGGTCGCGCATGCGCAGGGGCTGAAGGTCGGCAACGGCCTCGAGGAAGGCACGACGCTCGGCGCGCTGGCGAACCCGCGCCGGCTGACCGCGATGGCGTCGGTCGTCGAGAACGCGCGCAAGGTCGGCGCGAGCATCGAGACGGGCGGCGAACGGATCGGCTCGGAAGGCAACTTCTTCGCGCCGACCGTGATCGCGAACGTGCCGCTCGAAGCGGACGTGTTCAACAACGAGCCGTTCGGCCCGGTCGCGGCGATCCGCGGTTTCGACAAGCTCGAGGATGCGATCGCCGAAGCCAATCGCCTGCCGTTCGGGCTGGCCGGCTATGCGTTCACGCGTTCGTTCGCGAACGTGCACCTGCTGACGCAGCGCCTCGAAGTCGGGATGCTGTGGATCAACCAGCCGGCGACGCCGTGGCCGGAAATGCCGTTCGGCGGCGTGAAGGATTCGGGCTACGGGTCGGAAGGCGGGCCGGAAGCGCTGGAGCCGTATCTCGTCACGAAGTCGGTGACGGTGATGGCGGTCTGATGACCGGGTGGTCGCGTGCGTGCCGCCGTTTGCGCGGTGCGCACGCGGCATGGCGTTGCCGAGAGCCGGGTGTTCTGCCCGGCCTTGTTTTTTCTGATTCGTTCACCGTCGGTCACCGTGGCGTCCAGTCTCGCCCGGATCACGAGCACTCCATCGCCACGGCGTTTGTCGATTGACTGAGCCTGATCTCGCCCAGGTAGGCGCTGTCGCCCAATCTGCACTCGCGCCAGGCATTGCCGCGGGCATGCCGGATTTGGACTCTGTAGAGGCCGCTGCCCCTGGCCAGGCCGTCGAACCGGAAATCGCCGAAGCCGTCCGAGACGGTTTCGGCCACCTGCCGATTACCTGCATATAAGACGACGACCGCATCCGTGACACACTCGACCACGTCTCCTGCCTGAGCACTGACACTTCCGCCGACGAAGCACGTTTCCCACCGTTCGAGGCCGCTATACCACACGCGGGGCTTCGTGCTCAGGTTGGGTCGCAATACCTTGAGTCCCTCGCGCCTGGCCTTGTCGGCCATCGCCGTGTCATCGAGCTTGACCGTCTCGAAGACATCGGTGGGGCACGACTGCTGACAACGCGGGCGGGACCAGCCCTGGTCGAGCAAATGCGCATCGAAGATCCAGATCTGGGGCAGTTGCAGTTCTTCGTTCCAGACGATCGCCTTATAAGGGCACGCCTTGACGATGTCCTTTCGGCCTCGCGCCTTGTCCGGATCGATGATGACGATGCCGTCGGCGCGCTTGCGAATGGCGCTGCCGCCCACACGCATGCAGGGCGCGTCGTCGCAGTGGTTGCACATGACCGGCAGATAAGTGGTCTCGATCATGTGCGAAGCACCCTGTACACGACGCAGGATGCGGATGGGGCTCTCGGCACTGGCCGAAGCGGGTGCCGCGTAGCCGGGGAAGTCATTGCCGACGTGCTCGTCCCGCGCGGCGATCACGCAGTTCTGGCAGTTCTCGCAACGGCCGACGTTGATGATCAGGTTCCACTTGCTCATTTGACATTCCTCACGCTGCGCGACCGAGCATGAATGCCTCGGCACCGCGCCATTTCTCGACCTGCACCAGGCAGGAATTCGGGCTCATGCTGCTGGTGCCGGCGGTCTGAGGCCGGTCGGGGGTCAGCATGTTCATGCAGCCGCCGATCTCGACTTGCTCGCCATCGATTTCGATCAGCTGAAATTCAGCGCTTGCCTCGTAGGATTTCACGACTCCAGCGTTCACCAGGGGCGAGACATCGGCCGCACAGATCACGGCGCCGCGGTCGTTGTGTACTTTGACGAGATCGCGATGGGCGATGCATCGAACAGCGGCGTCTGCCGGGTTGAGCCTCAGCAGCCAGAACCGGTGCCCCGCGATCAGCGCGCGATGATCGTCGATGCCGTTCACGGCAGAATTCTTTCCGTCACCGTGGGTATGAAAGCTGTAGCGGCTGTGGGTGGCGACCAGTTGCAGCGGGTAGCGCCGGGCCAGGTCCGAGCGCAACCCCTCCCAGGAGGGGATATATCGGTTGAGCGGGGGGCGCTCCGGATTGTCCGCGGTGTGCCGCTTCAGCAACTCGGGCACGAACTCCAGCTTGCCGCTCGGCGTCTGCAGGCCCTTGCCGAACCGCTCCGAGAACTGTGACGGCAGCGGATGAGGTTCCGGCAGGTCCTTCTTCCTGTCTTCCGCATACCAACGCATGTCCACGGGATGGCGCAGTTCGGGCTTTTCGGGCGGCACGACGAAATAGCCCTTGCGGCAAAATTCGCGCCACGAAATGTGATCGGGCAGATCCGACGAGTCGAAGACGCGCTTGACCCAGTCGAGATCCCCGCAGCCTTCGGTGAAAATGCCACCTAGGCCCAACCGGGTCAGGATGGCAGTGAAAATGTCGTAGTCGGAGCGGGACTCGCCCAGGGGTTCGATGCACTTGTGCTGCAGCGTCAGCATGCGATGGTTGACCGTGCCATACCCGTGGTGGGCGTAGCCGCCCGAATTCGCCCATTCTCCGATGTCCCAACGCTCCAGCGAAGTGCACGCGGGCAGGATGATGTCGGCGAACTGGGCTTCGCCCTCCATCCAGATCGACTGATTGACGACGAACTCGATGCTCGAGTGCCGGTAGGCCTGCGTCCAGCGTCCGGAATTCGTCACGGTGCTGAACGCGGATCCGCCGTAGCGATAGATCATGTGGATCGGCGAATAGCCGGGCATCGGGTAGGTGAACGGCGCAAACTGGGCTTCCTGGGACATGCCGTCCCAGAGATAACCGGTGGCGTGACCGTTGAGGATCGCATCGGGCATCTGCTGTCGCGGCACCATTTGCTTGACGGGATTCATGGTCAGGATATGCGGCATGCGCTGGTAGTTGTCCACCGCATTGGCGGTCCACGCCAGGTCGCCTGAAATGCCGCCATCCGCGTAGCCGGGGAAGTAGAACTGGAGATCGTGCGGGACGCCGATTTCGAGGCAGCCGAAATTCACCCCCGGCTTGCCCCAGCCCTGCATGGACATCATCATGATCATGCAGCGCGCCCATTGCGCGCCGGTCGCCCCGCGGCCCGCGCCGCCGAATCCCGCGCCGGTCATCCCGACGGCGAGATGCACCTTCTTCTTCCCCCACAGGCGCGCAAGCGCACGGGCGTCCTTGGCCGGCACGCCGGTCTCGCTCTCCTGCCACTCGGGCGTCTTGGGGGTACCGTCGGTTTCGCCCAGCAGGTAGGCTTTCCAATCGTCGAAACCGGTCGTGCGCGTCGCGACGTAATCCTTGTCGTACAGGCCCTCCACGGTCCAGACGTACATGATGGCGGTTGCCAGGGCAGCATCGGTTTGCGGCCGGATCGGGATCCAGCGCCCGCCCAGTAGCTGTGCGGTGGGATTGCAGTGCGGGTCGATGTGAACGAACTCGATGCCGAGTTCCTTGGCCCACAGGCGGCGCGGGGTTCCCTCGAATCCTGCGTAGGCTCCGTTGGTACTTTCGGGGTCGCAGGACCAGAACACGATCATTTCGGCTTCCTTGAGACCGTCCTCGAGGCCCCCGTAGCCGGAGGGCACGCCGACGCGCATCGAGTTGCCGAAATGATGCATGGCGCCCCAGTACCAGCCTTCCCAGCTGTCCGGATTCGCGGCAACCCGGGTGAAGCCGATCAGGTTGGCGAAGCGCGTCAGCGCGCTGAGGTAGTAGCCGACGTTGCCCCACTGGTGGTGGGACGACATCGGGAACGTGATGGAACCGGGGCCGTGAACACGCTTCTGCCGGTTGATCTCCTTGGCGACGATGTCCAGGGCCTCGTCCCAGCTGATACGCACATAGCCGGACTTGCCCCGGTTCTGCGGATTGCGCTCGCCGTCCGGGTCGAAGTCGACCCGTTTCATCGGGTGAAGGATGCGCTTGTCGGAGTAGACCAGCGACTTGAGGGTCAACGCGTGGGGCGCGACCAGTCCGCGCCGTGGCGGGCTGAAGCGGCGTCCACGTGCCTCGATCACCCAGCTTGACGCATCCGTATCGTCCAGCTCGATGGGCGTCACGCGGACGATGCGGCCATCCTTGACGTAGACGAACAGGGGGCCGCCATTGGTGCAGGTGGTGTAGCGTCGGGTGCCGT
This sequence comes from Burkholderia sp. Bp9015, assembly GCF_003853505.1. Taxonomy (NCBI): domain Bacteria; kingdom Pseudomonadati; phylum Pseudomonadota; class Betaproteobacteria; order Burkholderiales; family Burkholderiaceae; genus Burkholderia; species Burkholderia sp. Bp9015. The sequence continues at coordinate 181,731 of NZ_QTPZ01000001.1, read as the reverse complement.
CGCGCATGGGCGTGCCCATCGTCAGGCCGACCGTGCGCGTCATGCTCAGGGTTTGCATGAGCCAGACCAGCAGTTCGTCCTCGCCCTCGGTGACCACCTTGAAGTTCTTGGCGGCGTGGACGATCTCGCCCTGGTCCGGGTTCGGGGAAAGGAACTTCAGGGCGGTGGCGACGTCCTTGAAGGCCATGCGCACATCGGGCCGCGCATGCTTGCCGGCGCGCGACCGAATGCGGCCATTCCTGAACTCGATGGCGCGACCGATGCTTTGATCCATGAGCCCGATCCACGCGACGAGATTGCGCTCCTTGAGGCGATCGCGGTAGGCGGGGAAGCGGCGCGCCGTCAGGTCCAGAACCTTGGGCAATGCAAAAAGAATGGTCTTGAGAGCCTGTCGTTTCATCGTTCGATCCAAAGTGTTGCTTCCATGCGGGGGGCTGGCATCGGGACGCACCCGCTAGAACGTGTAAGCGACGTTCAGGAAGACGTTGACGGGATTGAGTCGGAGCGTCGATGTGGAAACGATCTGCGTGCCGGTTGCGGTCTGTCCGTATAACGTGAGGTGGGTCTTCACCGGCATGTAGCCGACGGAAGCACCGACCGACCAATGTTTGGTCATCGCGTAACTCGCCCCGAGCTCGAACACCGGGTTCCACGATGAACTGAGTGTCGCGCGCGCCGAGCCGCCCGGCCCGAAGCTGTCGGTGACGAACTGGCGATTGGTCGCCCGAACCTGGGTGAACCACGTGTAGTTGACGCCAAGTCCTACGTACGGACGGAATTTCGATTCAGCTGAAAACAGGTGATATCGAAGTTCGACGGCGGGCGGCATCGGCCTTGTCGTGCCGAGGGTTCCGTACTTCTGCAACGTCCCGTCACCGACAAGATTGACTGTCAGTGGCAGTCCGAACAGCATGGCGACACCAATGTTGTCGGTGACGTAGTACTCGGTGGTGATGCCCATCGTATCCGTCGAGCTGGCATGCGCCCCGGTACCACCCATTTGCTGATTCACCGTTACGCCGCCGATACTTTGCACGGTCAGGGGCGTCGCGTCGCCCTGGGGCGCGACGTGCAGCCATCCAACCGACGTAGTGATGCTTCCGGCCGTCTGCGCATCTGCGTTGTCGGCAAGTGCAGCCGTGCAGATGCAAACCATTGCACCTGCGAAACTCGTCGTTCGCCTCAATTTCATTTTGCGTCTCCTCTGTCTCGGTCCGATTAAATAACTACAGTTGATTTGGATACCTTATTGATAGTGACAAACCGCTCTCGGAATTTGTGTTGTCGCGGCTAGTCACGCGCCTCCGTCACCGCAGATCTGTTGCTGCCGGACCGGACGACCGAATGGGTTCCGCTGCGAACGAGATCGAAAACGCAAACGGAAAACGCCCCAGCACGAAGCGCGCGGCAGTCTCGAGCCCGGGATTGCTCAGCTCGACCGAGACCGACATTCCGCCGGAATCACTGGTCGAGACGTCGACTGATGCGCCGGGCGCTCCGCCCTGGTCCAATGCCGCGCGGAGTGCGTCACTCGTCTCGCGGCGCTTGAGTTCGGGTTTGAATATCTTGCCGACGCCGGTGAGCGGGATCGCCTCGACGATTCGGACGTGCTTCGGCAGGGCGGCGCGTTCCGCGATCTCCTGCTGCATGAACACTTCCAGATCGTGTTCGCTAGCCGTCATGCCCGGCTTGAGCTGAACATACGCGACCGGCAGCTCGCCGGCATAGGCATCGGGGCGCCCGATCGCCGCTGCGATCTGGACTGCCGGGTGTCGATGCAGCGGTTCCTCGATCGTCGCCGGGTCGATATTGTGTCCGCCGCGGATGATCAACTCCTTCTTGCGGCCGGTCAGCCAGAAGTAACCGTCGATGTCGCAGCGGCCGAGGTCGCCCGTGTTGAGCCAGCGCTTGCCGTCGCCGAGATCGAGCCACAGGGCCTCGTTCTGGTCGGGACGCGTGTAGCCGGTGAACACGTTCGGCCCGGAGATGACGAGCAACCCCTCTTCGTTGGCTGCGCAGTCGCGCAGATACCGTCCCGCATCGTCCACGACGACCGCCTTCATCGCCTGGAAGGGGATGCGAAGCCCGATTGATCCCAGCCGACGCTCGCCGTTCGGCGGGTTGACGCTGCTCACGCACGTTCCTTCGGTCAGGCCGTAACCTTCGAGAATCCGGATGCCCGTTTTTTCCTGGAAGGACCTGAAGACGCCGACCGGCATCGGCGCGGCACCGCACAGGCCGTATTCGAGCGAGTCGATGACATGATCCTCGGAGGGAATGTCGAGCAGCGAAGCATAAAGCGTCGGGACGCCACTGAAGAAATTGATGTGGTGATGTTCGACGATTTCCCAGAAGCGTTTGACGACGCCGTCGCCCCGGTAACCCTGCGGTGTGCCGAGCACGACATGGGCACCGCGCGAGAATGGCAGGAGGCCGGTCACCATCGCGGCGTTGACGTGAAAGAGCGGCAAGCCGCAAAAAGTCGTTTTGCCGGGGCCGATACTGTCGCCGAAGAACCGGCCGGCGCTCCAGGCATTCGCCACTTCGTTGCCGTGACTGCGCATCGCGATTTTCGGCAACCCGGTGGTTCCACCGGTACAGAAGTAAGAGGACATGTCGCCGGGTCGAATGCGGCGCGCACTGTCGAGCGCCGTACCGGATTCCTGCGCGATTGCCGTACCGAAGTCGTGGATCTGGATGTGCGCAGGCACGGCGCTGCGCAAACCGCCAGCGCCGTACAACTGCGCACACGCGTCGTGCTGGAGCGTGCGTGCCGCCGACTGCGCCATGCCCCGCACGCGATCAGCCAGGTTGACCAGCACGAGATGCCGCAGCGGCTCGACCTCATGAAGGATGTCCGCGACCTTTTGCCAGAGATCGGTCCCGGGAAATGGCGCGAGCGTCACGAGCACGCTGGCGCCGGCGGCTTTGAGCAGCTGACCGATCGCTTCGCCTTCAAGCAGCGGATTGATCGCGCATACGATGCCGGTTGCCTGTCCGCCCCAGATCACGAAATGCGTTTCGGGAAGATTGGGCAGCACATAAGCGATCACCGACTGCGAATTCACACCGAGGCGCGCGAACATGTTGGCCGTGCGCGTGATGTCACGGACCAGCTCGCGATAGGTCCAGCACTCGGCGTCGCGGTGCGCGTCGGCGGTCATGAAAAAGGAGAGGGCGGGGGCGGACGGATCGATGGCCGCACCGGCGCAGATCATCTCGTACGTGCTGGCCGGAAGGTCCGGCGGAAGGCCCGGCGCTTCGATCGCCAGCACGTCGTCTTGGGTCGCGATGCCGTTCATGCTGCTTCGTCCACGATCTCGTTACGTTGCACGCCCAGGTCGATCGTTCCGTCGCGGCTCGCGATCCGGGCTTCGACGATGTCTCCGGCCTTCAGATACTGCGCTCGCCCCGCCTGCACCTTCATGAACATCTTCCATTTGACGGATTCGGGGAAAAGCGCGACGGCCCGCTGCTTGAGCGGCGACGGGATGCTGAGTGCGCAGCCGGCCGGCGTGCCGGTCGCGAGCAGGTCGCCGGCGTGAAGGTCGTGCACGCCCGACAACTCGGTCAACGTTTCCGCCGGACCGTAGACGAGGTTCGATGTCGAGTCCTGCTGGCGCACCGCGCCGTTGACGGTCAACGTCAGGTCGAGCGTCTTCAGCTTCGGGAAGTCATGCCGCTCGAGCAGGCACAGATAGGGGCCGACCGGGCCGAACGTCCGGAAGCTCTTGCCCTTGTAGAACTGCATCTGCGGGATCTGGACATCGCGCGCGGAATAGTCGTTGACGATCACGGTGCCGGCGACATAGTCGTGCAGGTTCGCGTCCGTGATCTGCTGATGAGACGTGATGTCGCGTTTGAGGATGAGGCCGAGCTCGATTTCGTAGTCGAGAAACCGGACGTGCCGGGGTTTCACGACTCGTGAGTCGGCGGCGACGATGCAACTCGTCGCCTTCGTGAAGATCATGTTGAATTTTTTCGCGTCCGGATCCATGCCGGATTCGATCATGTGCCGACGGTAATTCGCCCCCTGGCAAACGAACTGCTGGTTGGCGGTCACCGGTGGCAGCCACTCCACGTCCGACTCCGGAATCGTCGGTCCGTCGAGCGAGACGAGTCGTTCAACCGGATTCGCCGCGAGAAAGCTCGCGGTTGTCTCGAAGTCGCCGGGAATCGGCGTGACGGCGCCGTTGGCGACCACACCCCATTGGGCGCGGCCATGATGCCGGAAGTGCAGGACATGCAGTGACATGAATGATCTCTCGTGAGTCGAATGGGCGGTTGGGGATCAGGCGAACAGCTTCGCCAGGGTCAGCAGCTTGCTGACCGTCAGATCGGGGCTGCGGCGCAGGTTGCGGAACAGCGCCGCAAGGCTCGACGGCGTGAGCCGGGGCTTCGTGAAGCTGCGCGGCATCGTCGGGCCCCACTGCGCCATCGCTTCGCGACTGACCGCGTGCACGCCCGTCGGCTCGTCGGCCGTGAACAGGTCGCCGTCGCAATAGTGTTCGTGCTTGTCGCCCCACGGGTCCTGCCAATAGTCGAAGATCTGGCTGCCGAGAATGTGCCGGCCGATGCCCCACGCGTGTGCCCATCCGTTGTCGTGCAGCATGCGCTGGCCCATGCCGACGGCATCGGCGTCGACCAGTTCGTACGCGCTATGGCTATAAGTCGGCACGAACCCCTGGGCGAGCGCGAGCGTATGGTGGTCGGCCGGCCGGTCGCCGAGATCGAGCCGCATGAAGGCAACCGCGGGTGAGCCGTCCGGCAGCACCTGGACATCGCTGGGGATGAACCCGAAATGCCGCGTGTACCACGCGCAGGTTTCCTGGTAGTCGGCGAGCTCGAGCACGACGTGTCCGAGCCGAATGACCTCGGGCGCGCTCGCCGGCGGCCGCTGCGTTTCGTTGATCCGCAACGGCGTGTCGACCGAGTTGAATGAAAGCGCGGCACGGTGCGGCAACGTGTCGGCCCGGGTCTGGCCGGCAATCGCGTCGACCCGAAAACCCGAAGGATCGGCGAGCCGCACCCGGAGGCCGCCGCCTGGCCAATCCGATGCCTCGATCTCCGACGCGCCAGGGATTTTGGCGAGCGCCTCGAGATCGGCACGACTGTCGACCTGCAATCCGAAGCCTACGAAGCGGGCCTTCGGCGCGTGGCGAACGACATAACAGAAGTGTGCGCTGCCGGTTCCGCGCAGCAGCAATTGCGTGTCATCCCGCAGCACCGTTCGGAGACCGAAGTCGTTGAGAAAGTGCTCTGCTTCGTCGAGATCGGGGCGATCGAAGATCAGATAGGCGAGCGCCGATGCCTTCGTTGTGGGGTGCGGGTGGCGAGCCGGTTGTGTGGTGGTCAGTTTCATGGCGGATGACAATCAGGCAGGTCGAATGACAATCGCGAAGGCGGGCGCCGTCGCATCGAGGGGCTTGCCGCGCAACGGCGGGCATGCAATCTCACCGTCGCAGGACATCACTGGCCGGACCATGAATGTCGCGAGGTCGCTCGTCGATTTCGCATGGGAGCGGCGCGCCTCGCCGCCGGCGCCGTGACTGGCCGAAAAATGGCCCGATGCGGCGCCGACCGGCGTGAATCCTGCGATCAATACGCCGAGCATCGAAGGCAGCCCGCACTTCGGCGACGCGTGCGAGCTGTTGTGAATGGACGCGCTGGCGCCCGTGTGCATGTGTGTCTCCACCGTATCTCCATTCGTCGTTCGATCGGTTCTCGAGGCCGTGTTCTGCCGTCCTTGATGACATTAAAATCATAGATGATGACTTTGTCAATGTAGACATTTGAATCTATACTTGGGCACGAACAAGGATCGAAAACGTCATGACGAATACACCGAGCCGCCGGACACCAAAGCGCTCCGCTCCGGAAGCATCCAGTCCCGCGGTCGCCGAAGAGCGCGAGCCGCGTGGCGCGCGCCGCAAGCGGGAGACCCGTGCCCGCCTGCTGGATGCCGCCCTCAGGCTGATGGCCGAGAAGGGCATGGAAGGCGTTGCCATCAACGAAATCACCGAGGCCGCCGACGTCGGCTTCGGCTCGTTCTACAACCACTTCGAATCGAAGGAGGCGATCTACGCGACCCTCGTGGAATCGGTATTCGAGGAGTTCGCGGATTCGCTCGATCGCCTGGCCAGCGGCTTGTCCGACCCGGCGGAGATCATTTCCGTCTCGGTGCGACATACGCTGATGCGCGCGCGGCGCGAGCCGGTGTGGGGACACTTCCTGATACGCGAGGGCTTTTCGGCGCGCGTCCTGACGCTTGGCCTGGGTCAACGCCTGCTGCGGGACATGGAGCGCGGTATCGCCGAGAAACGCTTCGTGGTCGCCGACCCATTCGTCGGCTTCCTTTCGGTTGGCGGTACGGTGCTGACCGCGATTGCCGCCGAACTCAACTTCGTCGCTCCGGGCGCACCGGCTGCCGGTGTCCTGAAGGAACTCGGCTTCAACGGAGAGCATTTTCCGGAACGCACGGCGGCGACGCTGCTACATACGCTGGGGCTCAAGCGTGCGGAAGCCGAGAAGATCGCAAGCCGGCCGCTGCCCGTTGTGGATGCGGCCGAGACGGCGCAGTGACGTAATGGGGTGACGCAGGCGGCGGCCAAGCCACCCCGAGCGCTCGTGCGGTACCCGTCAGCTGACGGGGGGCGATGCGACGCCTGCGCTGTTCAGCCGGCGCTTGTCGAAGTGGAATAGCGCGCGGCGATGTCGTGGGCATCATTTCGGACGCAACCCACGCGGGCGTCGCATGAAAGACCTGCTTCGCGACTATCCCGCGAATACCGACGACTACCTCACACGCAGTTTCTTGCAGTGCCGGACGGTGACTACCGACGAGCGTATCGCTGTCTTTTGAGCGTTTTCCCGGATCTCGCCGTGGCAAGTCGGCGTTTGCCGGTCGTGCGCCTGGCGCGCGCTCCATCTCGCATCAAGCAGGACCTGCGAACCTGGCGACGATTGGCATCGCCGAATCGAGATGGCAACACGCTATACAGGGAAGGTCCTCGTCGTGCCGGACACAATGCACGTCGATCGCGCTCGACCGGCGCGTTACCAGGACTGAAGGCGTACCGCGAAACTCGTCGCCGACGGCTGAGGCCCGGCGATCGTCATCGAGCATGACGCTTCGTGCCGGACCGGGCATTCCCGAAACGGTCAGATCGCGGGCTGCGCCTGGGCCTGCATCCGTGCCTGTCCGCGTTCGAGCAGTGATGCAACGGGCGTTTCAATCGGCGGCAATGCCGTTTCGACCAACTTTTCCGCCTCGAGGTGCCCGACGCCCAGTGCGCGCAGAATTGCTGCGACCACGGGCTCCGGAACGACGTTTTGCGGGCCTTCGTTGGTGATTCTGAGGATCGTCGCGAGTGAGGTTCCGGCGATCACGTCGAGTGCGGTTCCGACGCCGACATCGCTGAAACGTCCCAGCGCCAGCCCCTGTTCGATGTGGGGTGGCAGGAACACGTAAATCAGGCTGCTCGGCCCCGCCGAATGCAGGCCGGCCGCGCAAATGAAGCGCGCCAGCAGCGGATACGCGCGCGCGGCGTGCAGGAACATGCGCACACCGCACGCGATGCGCAGCGCCGGATCCCCATAGCCGTGGACTTCCGTTTCGATCAGGCGCAGCAACTCGTCGTTCAGCTCCTGCGTCACTGCCGCGAGCAGATCCTCGTTGGTGCGGAAGTACTTGTAGAACGTGCCCTGTGATACGTCCGCGGCCGCAATGACGTCCTGGATGACGCTTGCGCCGACGCCTTTTTCCGCGAACACCAGCATCGCACTTTCGATCAGCCGGGCACGCATGCGCTCGCGACGCTCTGCCGCCACACGGGTCCGATGGTCAACGGTCGTTTCATTCATGGCGGAATTATAAGGCGACGCAGCAGGCGCTCCGAGACGCTAGGTGAAAACGAGAATATTGTCATGATGACAACTATCTCATTATTAACACCAAGCAAGTTCGATCAACCGTCTGGAGCGACCACGCCGTGAATGCCCCGTCCATGACTCACGCAATGATTCAACGTACCGTTCGGGTCGGTGCGCGGACCATTTCCTTTACCGAAGCAGGCGAGGGTCCGGTGGTGCTCATGCTCCACGGCGGCGGCCCCGGCGCTTCCGGCATGTCCAATTACGCCCGCAATGTCGGCGCGCTCGCATGCGTCCACCGGGTCGTCGTGCCCGACATGCCGGGCTACGGCAAATCGACGAAGGGGCTGGATCGCGGCGATCCGTTCGGCGACCTGGCGGCGAGCATGCTCGGCATGCTCGATGCGTTGCGCATCGAGCGCGCGCACGTCCTCGGCAACTCGCTCGGCGGGGCATGTGCGTTGCGCATGGCGATCGAGCGTCCGGCCGCGGTGGGACGCCTCGTGCTGATGGGGCCCGGCGGCGTGGACACGACGCGCGCATTGCCCACGCCCGGCCTCAAACGTCTGCTGAACTATTACAAGGGCGAAGGCCCGACACTGCAAAAGCTCGCGGCGTTCATCCGGGGCGACCTCGTCTACGACGGCAGCCTGGTATCCGATGCGACGCTCCAGGAGCGCTTTCAGTCCAGCATCGATCCGGAGGTCGTCGCCAGCCCGCCGTTGCTCGGGCCCAAAGGCATTCCGAATTTCAGGAATCTCGATTTCACGCGCGATCCGCGCCTGGCCGCCGTACAGAATCCGACGCTCGTGCTGTGGGGAACGGAGGACAAGGTCAATCGACCAAGCGGCGCACGCTCGCTGCAGCGGCGCATGCCGAACTGCGACGTGCACCTGTTCAGCAAGACCGGCCACTGGGTGCAGTGGGAGCGCGCCGACGAATTCAACGCGATGGTCGTGGCGTTTCTGGCCGAGGACCGCGTTGACGCGCGCGTCGTCCGCCGCGTCTGATCCGGAGCGCGTCGCCATGCCTACCATCGCCAGTTCGCCGGCCGCGCCCGACAGCTTGTTCGGTCGCGTGCATCTCGGCTATTTGCTGATCCAGTCCGTCCGCCTGGACGCATGGAGCACATTCGTTACCGAGGGGCTCGGGCTGCATGCGGATCGTCCGCTACGCACGGTGCTCGCGTGTCGGATCGATGCGCACCAGCGCCGATTGATTATCCACGAGGGGCAAGCGGAAGACGTCACCGCGATCGGCTGGCAACTGGCCGATGACGCGGCGTTGCAGCTCGTGCTCGCGCGGCTGTCCGCGCTCGGCATCGATGTCCGGCAGGGCAGCGCGAATGAAGCCGCGCTGCGAGGCGTGCAGCGATTCTGGTACTTCACCGGACCGAAGCGGCTGCGCACCGAGCTGTTCACCGATGCGGTGCTGAGCGATTCGCCATTGCAGATGAAGGCGAGCGGATTCGTGACCGGCGCATCCGGCCTGGGGCACGTCGCGATCACCACGCGTCGGCCGGAAGCGATGCAGGCGTTCTGGAAGAAGGTGTTCGACGCACGCTTGTCGGACGAGATCGAGGACAAGATCGACGGCCTGAATCTCGACTTCGCGTTTCTTCGACTGAACGAGCGCCACCATTCGCTTGCAACTGCGTCGACGCGCGGCATCCGTATGAATCCGCTGCGCACGCAGATCCACCACCTGAATCTTCAGTGCGTATCGCTGGACGACGTGACTCAGGCCTACTTGCGATGCCGGTCGATGGGATACCCGATCGCCAATGCGATCGGCCAGCATCCGAACGACCGCGAGCTGTCGTTCTACGTTCGGACACCGTCGGGCTTCGAGATCGAACTGGGCTGGAACCCGATCGTGGTGGACGAGCGCGCGTGGCGCACGACGACCTACCAGGGGATCAGCCTGTGGGGCCATCGCCCGGAGAACCTGACCTTGCGCGGCCGGCTGGGCCGTGCCCGGCGCGCGTTCGCATCGCTGCTGCATCCGGAATTCATCATCCAGGGAGACCAAACATGAACGCAGTGCATCAGGACGATGCGTGCGACGTCGCGATCGTGGGGCTCGGACCGACCGGCCTCGTGCTTGCGCACCTGCTCGGCCAGGCTGGCCATCGCGTCGTGGTGCTCGAGCGCGAGCCGGTGTTTTACGGCAATGCCCGCGCTGTTTATACCGACGACGAATGCATGCGGATCTTCCAGCATCTGGCGGTAGCCGACGAATTGCAGGCACGGATGATGATGGAAACGCCGGTGCAGCTCGTGCGCCCCGACGGCACGCCGATCACGCAATACATGCCGCGCAAGCGGCCGCTCGGCTGGCCGATCATCAACTTCTTCTACCAGCCGTATCTCGAAACGACGCTGTCGGACACGCTGTCGCGCTATCCGAACGTCACGATCCGGCGCGGGCGCGAAGTCGTCGATTTCTCGCAGGACGCCGACGGCGTCGGCATCGTGCACCAGGCCACGCGTGAAGCGCGCTTCAGCGATGCGACGGATGCACGCACGAGCATGAACAACGATCCCGACGTGCGGTCGTTGCGGGCGCGGTACATGGTCGGCGCGGACGGCGGGCGCAGCATCGTTCGCACGCGGCTCGGCATCGACATGGCCGGCAAGAGCTTTCCCGAGCCGTGGCTCGTCGTGGACATCGAGCGCAAGCCGGGTACCGACGCGCTGCGTCACCTGCCGTACTTCAATTTCGTCGTCGACCCGAAGCTGCCGGTCGTGAGCTGCGTTCAGCCCGACAAGTTCCACCGCTTCGAATTCATGCTGATGCCCGGTGAAACGAAAGAGAACATGGAACGGCCGGAGACGGTGCGCGCGTACCTGTCCCGGTTCGTCGATCCGGACCAGTTCGTCGTCAAGCGCAAGCTCGTCTATACGTTCAACGCGCTGATCGCGGCCAAATGGCGGGTCGGCCGCGTGCTGCTCGCGGGCGACGCGGCACACATGACGCCGCAGTTCATGGGGCAGGGGGCCAGTTCCGGTGTGCGCGATGCGTACAACCTCGGATGGAAGCTCGACCTCGTGCTGCGCGGCGCCGCCGACGACGCACTGCTGGACACCTATCAGTCAGAGCGCCACGCGCACGCCAAGGCGATGATCGACGTGTCCGTGCTGCTCAAGAACGTCGTGTCCGTGCGCAATCCGCTGGGCACGCTCGTGCGCGACACCTCGCTCGCGGTCATCCGGATGATCCCTCCGCTCAAGCGCTGGTTCCAGGAGGGGGGCTTCAAGCCGGCGCCGGTCTATAAAAAGAACGCGTACGTCGGCTTGCCGCGGCGGCGCCGCAACGGCCCGGAGGGCGCGCTCGCCCCGCAACCCGACGTGCGCCGGTTCGACGGCGCGAGGCAACGGATGGACGACGTGCTCGGGCGCGGGTTTTCGCTCGTCGGCCTGAACGTCGATCCCTCCCGGTATCTGGACGATGCGTCCGCCGAAGCGCTGCAGGCATTGTCGGTACGGTACGTCACGCTCTATCCGTACGGCGGGCGTCCGCAAGGGCTCGAAGGCGTCGAACGCGACAACCGCAACGGCGGCACGACCGAGGTCGAGGACATCGACGGCAACATGATCGCGTGGTTCGCGAAGGCCGGGTTTCGCGACAAGGCCGTGGCGATCCTGCGGCCGGACCGGTTCGTATTCGCCGTCGTACCCGTGACCGAACTCGAACGCGCCGTGGCGCGCCTGCGCGACCAGCTCGGTGTGCCGAACACCCGCAGCGGCACCCGCGCGGCCGTGCCGGCCGAGGCATCGTCGCTCGCCAGGGCCGCCTGAATTCCGACTCTCTCAATCCGCCGATCATGTGTCCATTGCCCGATAACTCCCGTATTCATGCCGCCGCCGACGCGCTGCGCGGTGCGCGCGCGACGCGCATCCCGATCGAACCGATTGCCGAGCGGTTCGGCATTGCCGGGGTCGCTGCCGCGTATGCGGTGGCCGAAACGAACACGGCGGCACGGATCGCCGCCGGCGCGCGCATCGTCGGCAGGAAAATCGGCTTGACGTCGCGCGCGGTGCAGCGGCAACTCGGTGTCGATCAGCCCGACTTCGGCGTGCTGTTCGACGACATGGCGCATCTCGACGGCGACGATGTGCCGATGAATCGCCTGCTGCAACCGAAGATCGAGGCCGAGATCGCATTCGTCGTCGGGCGCGATCTCGACGACGACGCGCCGAGCTATGGCCGCGTACTGTCATCGCTGGCCTATGCGCTGCCGGCGCTCGAGATCGTCGACAGCGCAATCGCCGATTGGCGGATCACGCTCGAGGACACCGTTGCCGACAACGCGTCGTGCGGCGCATACGTGCTCGGTCATCAGCCCATTGCACTCGGCCGGCTTTCGCTCGGCGAACTGGGAATGACGATGACGAAACAGGATGCAGTGGTATCGACGGGTGTCGGCGCCGCCTGTCTCGGCCATCCGTTGCGCGCGGTTTACTGGCTCGCCTGCACGATCGCGCGTCACGGACAGAGGCTGCGCGAGGGCGACGTGATCCTGTCCGGCGCGCTCGGCCCGATGGTGGCGGTGGCGAGCGGGGACGTCATTCGCGCGCAGATCGGCGCGCTCGGCAGCGTGCATTGCCGCCTGCGCGAAGGAGCGTCGCGATGAGCAGGAAACTCAAGGTCGGTATCGTCGGCAGCGGCAACATCGGCACGGATCTGATGATCAAGATCCTGCGGCACGGCGAACACATCGAGATGGGCGCGATGGTCGGCATCGACCCGGCGTCGGACGGGCTGCGGCGTGCGGCCCGGATGGGTGTCGCCACGACGCACGAAGGCGTCGAAGGGCTTGCGCGGATGCCTGGCTTCGACGACATCGACATCGTGTTCGACGCGACGTCGGCGTCGGCCCACGCGCACAACGATGCGCTCCTGCGTGCGCTCAAACCCGGCATCCGCATGGTCGACCTGACGCCGGCGGCTATCGGCCCGTACTGCGTACCGGTGGTGAACGGCGAGCGCCATCTGGATGCGCCCAACGTCAACATGGTGACGTGCGGAGGACAGGCGACGATCCCGATGATCGCGGCGGTGTCGCAGGTCGCCAACGTTCACTACGGCGAGATCGTCGCATCGATCTCGAGCAGGAGCGCAGGGCCGGGTACCCGCGCCAATATCGACGAATTCACCGAAACGACGGCGCGCGCGATCGAAACGGTCGGTGGCGCCGCGAGAGGCAAGGCCATCATCGTACTCAATCCGGCCGAGCCGCCGCTCATGATGCGCGATACGGTGTACGCCTTCAGCGATTTCGCCGACGAAGCACGCATAGAAGCCTCCGTCGCGCGAATGGTGGAAGCGGTGCAGTCGTACGTGCCGGGCTATCGCCTGAAACAGCGCGTGCAGTTCGATCGCATCGAATCCGATCGGCCGATCCGCATTCCGGGCGTCGGCGAACGCATGTCGGGCCTCAAGACTTCGATCTTCCTCGAAGTCGAGGGGGCGGCCCACTACCTGCCCGCCTACGCCGGCAACCTCGACATCATGACGAGCGCAGCCATGGCGATGGCCGAACGGGTCGCCGCCCGCATGCTGCGCGACGCAACGTGAGATTCCCGACCATGGACAAGAAGATTTACATCTCCGACGTGACATTGCGCGACGGCAGCCACGCGATTCGCCACCAGTACAGCATCGCGCAGGCGCGGCAAATCGCCATGGCGCTCGACGCTGCGCGGGTCGATTCGATCGAAGTCGCGCATGGCGACGGCCTGCAGGGCGGCAGCTTCAACTACGGTTTCGGCGCACACACGGATGTCGAATGGATCGAAGCGGTCGCCGGTGCCGTCACCCACGCGAAGGTCGCCACGCTCCTGCTGCCCGGTATCGGCACCGTGCACGATCTGCGCGCCGCGTACGACGCTGGCGCACGCATCGTGCGGGTCGCCACGCATTGCACGGAAGCCGACATTTCCCGCCAACACATCGAATCCGCGCGTGAGCTCGGCATGGAGGCCGTGGGCTTCCTGATGATGAGTCACATGCACACGCCCGTCGGGCTCGCCGAGCAGGCGAAGCAGATGGAAAGCTATGGCGCGACGTGCTGCTACGTCGTGGATTCCGGCGGCGCGATGAACATGAACGACGTGCGCGATCGCGTCCGCGCGTTCAAGGACGTGCTGAAACCGGAAACGGAGGTTGGCATTCACGCGCATCACAACCTGAGTCTCGGTGTGGCGAACTCGATCGTCGCCGTCGAGGAGGGCTGCGATCGCGTCGACGCGAGCCTGGCGGGGATGGGGGCCGGGGCTGGGAACGCGCCGCTCGAGGTATTCATCGCGGCGGCCGAGCGCCTTGGTTGGCGTCACGGTACGGATCTGTACCGGCTGATGGATGCGGCGGACGAAATCGTTCGGCCGCTGCAGGATCGCCCGGTGCGCGTCGACCGCGAAACGCTCGCGCTCGGTTATGCCGGGGTGTACTCCAGCTTCCTGCGCCATGCCGAACTGGCCGCCCGAAAGTATGGCCTCGGCACGGTCGATATCCTCGTCGAGCTGGGGCGACGCGGCATGGTGGGTGGGCAGGAAGACATGATCGTCGATGTTGCGCTGGATCTGTCGAACGCACGGGCCGCATCCGGGCATGCGACGTAGCGACCGATTCGTTTTGCGCGAAGACGCACCTGAATAATATTTTGCTATCCATATCAATGTTTCGCGCCGGAGCAGATCGTGCACCGAATCGACGTCCATCATCATTTCGTTCCGCCGGCCTATCGCGACGCAATGTCCAGGCATGGCATACATAAGGTCGCCAGCGCGGCGTTGCCGGAATGGCATGCGCAAGCGTCGCTCGACGTGATGAACGTGAACGGGATTCAGGCGGCACTGCTGTCGATCTCGGCGCCGGGCGTGTATTTCGGCGATGTCGAAGAGGCGCGCACGCTCGCACGTCAATGTAACGAATATTCGGCGCAGCTCTGCGATGCGTATCCCGGCCGCTTCGGTTCGTTCGCGGTTCTGCCGATGCCGTTTACCGAACTGGCCTGCGCGGAAGCCGTTCATGCGCTCGACGTGCTGAAGGCGGACGGCGTCGTGCTGCTCGGCAGTACGGAAGGAAAGTTTCTCGGCGCGCCGGAATTCGACGAATTGATGGCCGAACTCGATCGCCGGCAGGCCGTCGTGTTCGTGCATCCGAACCTGCATCGGACAAGCGAGGCGCTCGGGCTGGGTGCGCCGGGATTCCTGATCGAATTCCTGTGCGACACGACGCGCGCGGCGGTCAATCTGCTGCTGACGGGGACGCTGGCGCGTTACCCGAACATTCGCTGGATTCTCGCGCATGCGGGCGGATTCCTGCCTTACGTCGCGTGGCGCGTGTCGCTGGCCAACCTGATGCCGGAATACCTTGCTGCGGTACCGGACGGCGTGCTCACGACCATTCGTCGATTCCACTTCGACACGGCATTGTCGCCAGCCGCGTATCCGCAGGCCGCATTGCGCGAACTGGTCGAGCCGACGCAGATCCTCTTCGGCAGCGATTTCCCGTTCGCGCCGGCACCGGTCACCGCCATGCAGCGCGACACGCTCGAACGATCACCCGTTTGGGATACCGACGCGCGCGCCGGCATCGAGCGCGGCAACGCATTGCGCCTGTTCCCGCGTTTTGCCGGCGGCGCGGAGCGTGTCGCCGGTACGCCCTCGCCCGAGGACGGCCCGCTGGCGTCGCTCAGGCGTGCGGCTGCCGGCGCGGGCGTCCGGTTGATCGACCGGCTCAGAGACCGCTGAATCCCGTTTCGTCCGGAACCCTGGACGCGCATGCCGGGCGGATGACCTCCGTCCGGCGGCGACGCATGCCGCCGTTCCCCGGCGGCGCCATCCTGCACATCACAACAATCGGAGACACCATGAAGCATACGAGCGCGGCAATTCTTCTGTCGATCGCGGCGATGTCGTGCGCCCGCGCACAATCGGCCGGTCAGTGGGTCATGAACGCCGGATGGCTGCACATGGCGCCGCAGGATTCGAGCGAGCCGCTGACGGTCAACGCGCTCGGGCGCTCGGGCACGGTGGCGGGTAGCGGCGCGAGCGTGGCCGATACCGATACGTTCGCGCTGACGGCGACCTATTTCGTCACGGATCACGTCGCAGTCGAGACGATCCTGGGCATTCCGCCGAAATTGCATCTGAGCGGCACGGGCTCCCTGTCGTCGCTCGGCGAACTGGGGACGGCTCGCGCATGGAGCCCGGCGATTCTCGCGCAATATCATTTCGGCGAACCGTCGGCCCGGTTTCGGCCATACGTCGGCGCGGGCCTCACCTATGTATGGTTCAGGGACGTACAGCTGAGCGACAAGGTCGCGAGCGGCGCATTCCTGTATTCGCCGACGCTCGGCAATCGCCTGGAGGGCCCCACGTCGGTGGCGCTGAGCCATTCCTTTGCGCCGATCGTCAACGCCGGGCTCACGTACAACATCGATCCGCACTGGTCGGTCGGCGTGTCGGTCGCCTACGTGTGGCTGTCGACGAAAGCCGACCTGAGCACGCGATCCGCGGTCGGAACCGTGACCAGTTCGACGCGGATCAAGATCGATCCGATCACGACTTTCGTGTCGGTCGGGTATCGGTTCTGAACGGGATCAAGCGGCCGGCGCCCATTCGACAGCCAGCCTTTGCGGAAGGCCGGCGTCCGCCATTGTGCGGATAGTCGTTCGGGACGGTCGGATTGATGGACCGGGCGGCCGCCCGAACGGCGCGCATCACGGTGTCTTGCGTCGGCTCGTCATAACCTGAGTACTATGCACCGGCACGCATCAGCGCAACGCCGAGCACTGCCGCCCATTCGGCCGACGATGGCATGCGCTCCGAGGTGTCCGCCGCACCGCTTGCCGCAGCCGGCGGCGCCGGCTCGGCGTGCAGCCGGTCGACGATCTGCCGGATCCCGGCATCGCGCAGCGCGTACAGGTGCACCTCGACCCACAGCGGGAAACATTCCCAGCCGGCGGCGATGTCCGCGGAGCCGGCGGTGCGGGAGCCTCGGTGCTCATGCGTTGCCGGCCGCATTTTCGCCAGTAATTTCGGGCGGTCGCGACGCAGGATCTCGATCAACAGCTCGCGCTTGTGCCCGAAGTTCGCATAGAACGCGCCGCGCGTGTAACCCGCGCGCTCGACGATATGTTCGACAGTCGTGTCGGCGAAGCCCTTCGCGATGAAGCATTCGCGAGCGGCGGCGACGAGCCGCTCGCGAGTGTCGAGCCGGCGTTGCATGCGGGTCAGGCGGGCGGTTTTCATCCTGTGCTGTCCGTGCGGTGGAAATGATTGAAGTGGCGCAACGTCGCGCCGCGGGAAATGTCGCGTCGTCACGGCGCCGATTCAATCGTCGAGCGCGTCCGGCGCGCCGCGATCGACAGCAGGGTGCCCGAGTGCGCCCGCGCGGCAATCGGCCGGCGGCGCGGCGTGCGCGGCCGCCGCGCGAATGCCCGCGGCGATCCCGAGCGCGAGCGCATCGAGCGCGCGACGCTGCGCGTCGACGAGTGCTTCGTAGCCCGTCGACGCACCGGACCGAACGATGCTGCGGCACGTCAGTGCCGGCTGTCCGGACCCGGAACTCACACTCCATGTCGCATCGAGCAGCACGTGCGATGCCGGCCAGGATTCGATTCGCTGGACGTCCACCGCGACCCGGTAGACGGGCGCGCCGTCCGGGTGGGCGACGCGATGAACATCGATCGTGCCGAGCCGGGACGCGACGCGCGTCGACAGTCCGCCGCGCATCTCGTCGCCGAGCGGCGCGGCCCAGCGCTCCTGCTCCAGGATGTCGGTCCGATCGGGGCCGCGTTGCACGACGAGCCGGTTGCCGTCCGCAGGCGCCGCGACGTGCACGGCCTGGATGTCGATCAGCCAGGCGGGATGCGATGCGGCGGCCTCGGCACCCGCATCGTCCGCCACCGCGAGGGTATGGAAATGCACCGGCGGCGACGCGCACGCGCTCAGCACCGCGAGTGCGACGCACGTCGCGATGCGCGCCGGCATACGGAGACGACCAAACGAACGCGCTTTCATTGCCGGTCTCCCTTCTTGCCGAACAGCAGCGATTCGGGATGACGTTCCAGATAGTCCGCAAGCGCATTCAACGACTGCAGCGTTTGCGTGAGCGACTGCATCGCCTCATGAACGTCCGACTGCATCGGCGAATTCTGCCCCAACGTCGACTCTGCCGCGCTGAACGTGCGTTGCGCGGCGGCCAGCGTGTCGCGCGCCTGCGGCACGACCTGCTCATCGAGGTGACCGAACAACTGGTTCGCATGCGCGAGCGCGCCGTTCAGATTGTTGCCGATCCGGTCGAACGGCACCTGATCGAGCTTGCGCGCGATGTCGGCGATCTGCACCTGCAGTTCGTCGAGCGTGTTGGGCACGGTCGGCAGTTCCACCGGCGTGCGGCGCGCGTCGACGCTCGCGTGCGGCGCCTTCGGGAACATGTCGAGCGCCACATAGAGCTGACCGGTCAGCAGGCTGCCGGTACGCAACTGCCCGCGCAGCCCCTGGAGCACCAGGTGCTGGAGCAGTTCGTGGCCGCCGGCCGTATCGGGCGCGGGCAGCGCCGTATCGCTGTGTCGGCTCAGTCGCGACGGATACAGCGCCATCGCGACCTTCATGCTGAAGTTGCGCGTGTGTTCGTTGTACTCGATCCCGATGTTCGTGACCTGACCGAGCACGATGCCCCGCAGATCGACCGGCGCGCCGACCGACAGCCCGCGCAGCGACTGGTCGAAGCGCATGACGACCATCAGCGGCGTGCCGTCGGGGTCGCGCATCGCGTCGGCTTCGTCGGGGGCGAGCCGGAACGGCGTGTTGTCGGCTGCCTGCGGCGCGTCCGCTTGTCCGGGCGGCGACTGAAACGCGAGACCGCCGACGATCACGGTCGCCAGCGACTGCGTGTTGAGTTTCAGGCCGCTCGAATCGAGCCGAAGATCCACGCCGCTCGCGTGCCACCAGCGCGTATTGACGCTGACGTACTTGTCGTAGGGCGCTTTCACGAACGCCTGAACGTCGACGCCCGTACCGTCCTTGTCGAGCGAGAATCCTACGACCTGACCGACCTGCACATGCCGGTAGAACACCGGCGAGCCGATGTCGACCGAGCCCAGCGAGTCGCCGTGCAGCAGAAAGCGTCGGCCCTGCTGGTCCGCGGTGACAGCGGGCGGCGTCTCGAGACCGGTGAAATCGGTCTGCTTCTGCGGCGAGCGGCCGAGATCCGCGCCGATGAATGCGCCGGAGAGCAGCGTGCCGAGGCCGGAAATGCCGGTGGCACCGACGCGCGGTCGAACGACCCAGAAGCGCGTGTCGCGGTTCGCGAAGCGCGCGGCCTCGTGCGTCAGCTGAATGCCGACGACCACGCGCTTGAAGTCGGGCGTGAGCGTGATGGTCTGGACGGTGCCGATATCGACGTCCTTGTAGCGGACCTTGGTCTTGCCGGCTTCGAGGCCCTCGGCGTTGGCGAACGTGACCGTGATCGTCGGACCGTTGGCGGTGACGGTCCGGATCACGAGCGACAGCCCGATCAGCGCGCACACGAGCGGCACGATCCAGACGAGAGACGGGATCCAGCGGCTGCGCGGCCGGATCTCGGGTGGCGAAAAATCGAAAGAAGACATCGTTTTGGAATTCGAAATAAAGCGGGCGCTTGCGCCGGTTCAAGGTTGGTGATGGGCGGCGGCGGGGCGGGGCGCGCCGTCCCAGATGAGCCGCGGATCGAACTGCATCGACGCGCACATGGTCAGCACGACCACGGCGCCGAACGCGAGCGCGCCGGGGCCGGGCGTAATGTCGGCGAACGAGCCGAAATGCACGAGCGCGATCGTGAGCGCCACGACGAATACGTCGAGCATCGACCAGCGGCCCACGCGCTCGACCAGCCGATGCAGCCGGGCTCGTTCGAGCGGCCGCCATCGCACGCCGCGATGGGCGGCGATCGCCTGGAATGCGAGGGCCGCAAGCTTGAGCATCGGCACGAGCACACTCGCGATGAACACGATGACGGCGAGTGCCCAGTCGCCGGACGTCCAGAAGTACGCGACACCGCCGAGGATCGTGTCGTCCTCGGCCCGGCCGAGCGAGGTCGCGTGCATGACGGGCAACAGGTTCGCCGGGATATAGAGCAACGCAGCGGCAGCGACGAGCGCGCCCGTGCGCGCGATGCTGTGCGGACGGCGCGCGTGCAGCGGCGATCCGCAGCGCGTGCAGCGCTCGCCGCATGTGTGAGCCGGCTGCACGCGCGCGCAGAGGTGACAGGCGATCCATCCCGCGGCGCGGGCCGTCATGCCCGCCGATCCGCTGCTTTCCGCGGCCCGGGGCGCCGCATGTCGCGTCGTGTCGGGGCGGGGCGGTTTCGCACGCTCGGCATCGCCTGGCCGCAGTGCGACGAGTTCGTCGTGCGCTTCCCACAGTCGGGCCGGTTCGATCGTCGACAGCACGCAGAGCATCACGGTAAGCCCGGCGAACGCGAATAGCGCGGGCCCGGCAAGCACGTGTGCGAGGCTCGTCAGTTTGACGATCGTGATGAGCACGCCGAGCATCAGCACCTCGACCATGCTCCACGGCCGCAATCGGTGAATGCCGCGCAGCACTTGCGCGAAGTGGCGCGGTACGCGGCCCGCGCGCAACGGCGCGAGCAGGTACAGCCACGCGGCGAGCTCCAGTATCGGAAACAGCATCGTCGTGCAGAACACGAGCGCGGCCACCAGCGGCTGACCGTTCGACCATAGCGCGCGAACCGCGTCACCGAGCGTCGCATGCGACGCGATGCCGGCCGCATCGAGCGCGACGATCGGAAAGGCCTGCGCGACGCAACACGTCACCAGCGCGGCGACCGTCAATGCGCACAGCCGGTCGAGCGAGCGGCGGCCGTGCGCCGTACCGCTCACGCGAGCGTGGCATCTCGGGCAGTGCGCCGTGAGCGCGCGCAGGCGCGGCGGACGCTGAATCAGCAGGTCGCATTCGTGGCAGGCGACCAGGTTGTCGGATTTCATCGGGAATCAACCATGCGGGTAATGAAGGCCCGGCGCCGCGCGATGCACGTTACGCCGGGCATCGGGCTTCGAGACTGCGGACCGGTGCGGCTCGAAGGCGCGCAGCCGGTCCATCGACGCAAGCAGCGGCTATTGCCGGGCCGCGACCGTCGTGCCGGTGGCGGGCGGCAGTTCGCCCATTGCCTGCAGCAGCGCCGCGGTATCGGTCATCCGGCGGCTCGCGGCACGCACCGC
The DNA here is from genome assembly GCF_003853505.1 of Burkholderia sp. Bp9015. NCBI lineage: Bacteria > Pseudomonadati > Pseudomonadota > Betaproteobacteria > Burkholderiales > Burkholderiaceae > Burkholderia > Burkholderia sp. Bp9015. The sequence continues at coordinate 160,628 of NZ_QTPZ01000001.1, read as the reverse complement.
ATCGAGTTCCGCGTTCAGATAGAGCTGTTCGCTCGACCGTTGCGCGGACATCGGAACGGCACCCAATGTGCGGCGTTGCGCCGTTTCGTGGAAAGCCTCGCCTGCCGCGCGCGCCGCGAGTTCGTTCGCGGCCAGTCCTTGCGCGTCGTTGTCCAGCGCGGCGAGCGAATCGGCGACGTCGCCGAATGCGGACAGCACCGCCGCCTTGTACTGCAGCACCGCGGCGTCGTATGCATCGCGCGACGCCCGCCGGTGTGCCAGCAACGCACCGCCGTGGAAGATCGGCTGCGACAGCCCGGCGCCGACGGCCCACAGCCCGCCCGCGCCCGACAACAGCGCTGGCCAGCTGAAGCCGCCGCGCCCCATCGTCGCGGTGAGCGACAGGCTCGGGAACAACTGGGCGGTCGCCTCGCCGACGTCCGCCGATGCCGCCTTCACGGCTGCCGCGGCCGCGCGGATGTCCGGCCGTGCCTTCAGCAGGTCGGACGGCACGACCACGGGCACGTGTTCCGGCAGCGACAGTCCAGTGTAGGAGGGGACCGGCGGTGGCGCGTCGGGCGTGCGGCCCAGCAGGATCGCCAGCGAGTGAACCGCGCTCGCACGCTGCTGGCGCAGCGGCGGCAGCGTCGCGGCGAGCGACGCCGCGCCCTGCGTCGACGCCAGCGACTGCACGTGGGACACCGCGCCGAGCGCGTAACGTTGCTGGTCTTCGACTGCGGATGCCTCGGCAACGGCGACCAGGCGCTCCGTCAGCAGGATCTGGCGGTCGAGCGTCGCGGCGCGGATGGCGGTGCCGACGATGTTGGCCGCCAGCGCACGCCTTGCCGCTTCGAGTTCGCAACCGCGCACGTCGACGCGCGCGGCGCTCGCCTCGTTCGCATATCGCGTGGCGCCGAACAGGTCGAAGGTGTAATGCGCCTGCAGTTGCCCGACGAAGACGTTGTAGCGCAGGCTTTGCGCGCCCGCGCCGGAGATGTCGGGCGTGCGCGTGCGGGCCACCTGTGCGTTCGCGTCGATCGACGGCAGCGTCGACGCCCCGATCTGCGCGCGCAGCTCCTCCTGCGCGGCGGCGAGCGTCTTTTCCGCCGCGGCCAGAGTCGGGTTCGCGCGCAGGCCTTCGTCGACCAGCGCGTCGAGCGCGCTGGACCGGTACAGGCGCCACCATTGCGGCACGGGCGCGGCGCCGACGTCGAACTGCTGCGCGACGCCTGCCGCTTCGGCGGTGCGCGGCGCCTGAGGCGTCGCGCCGTAGTGCGCCGGCGACGGCATCGCGGGCGGCGTGCTGCTCGGGGCCATTGCACAGCCGCTCAGGCAGAGCGCCGCGCTCGCGGCGAGCACCGATGTGGTAAGGGGAAATTTCATCAGCATGTCTCCGAGGACGCGACGTCCATCGCGTGCGACTCGCGTTCGTCGCTGCGCACCTTGAAGCAGGTCGCGTAGAGGGCCGGCAGGAAGAAGATGGTCAGCACCGTCGCGATCGTGATGCCGCCCATCAGCGCGGTGGCCATCGGGCCGAAGAAGCCGGAACGCAACAGCGGAATCAGCGCGAGCACGGCGGCCGCGGCGGTCAGCATGATCGGCCGGAAGCGGCGCACGGTCGCGCCCACGATCGCGGTGAAGCGTGGCTGCCCGGCCGCGATGTCCTGGTCGATCTGGTCGACCAGGATCACCGAGTTGCGCATGATGATCCCGAACATCGCGATCACGCCGAGCAGCGCGACGAAGCCGAACGGCTTGCCGAACAGCAGCAGCGCCGCGACCACGCCGATCAGGCCGAGCGGGGCCGTCAGCACGACGATGAAGGTGCGCGAGAAGCGCTTGAGCTGGATCATCAGCAGCGTCAGCACCGCGATGATCATGAGCGGCATCTGCGCGTTGATCGACGTCTGGCCCTTCATGCTCTCCTCGGCTGCACCGCCGACCTCGATCCGGTAACCGGTCGGCAGCGTGGCGCGCAGCGTCGCCAGGGTGCCGTCGATGGCGCGCGTCACGCCGATGCTCGGCGCTTCGCCACGAACGTCGGCCTGCACCGTGACGGTCGGCTGGCGGTCGCGTTCCCAGATCACGCCGTATTCGAGCGTGTCGCGCACGTGGCCGATCGTGCCGAGCGGCACGGGGCCGTGCGGCGTCGGGATCGCCAGGCCGGCGAGCTGCGACGGGTCGATCCGTTCGCGCTTCGGCGCACGCAGGTCGACGTCGATCAGCTTGTCGCGTTCGCGATACTGGGTGACCGTATAGCCGGACAGCGTCATCGCGAGGAAACTCGACACGTCTTCCGACGTCACGCCGAGCTGGCGTGCCTTCAGTTGATCGATTTCGAACGACACCGATCGCTCCGCCGGCTCGTCCCAGTCGAACTGCACGTTGCGCGTGCGGGCATCGGCGCGCATCTTGTCCGCCACTTTTTCGGCAATGCCGCGAACGGTCGCGATGTCGTCGCCGCTCACGCGGAACTTGATCGGAAAGCCGACGGGCGGCCCGTTCTCGAGGCGCGCGACGCGCGTGCGCACGGTCGGGAAGCGGCTTGCCAGCGTCGACTCGAGCCAATGCGACAAGCGGTCGCGCGATTCGACGTCCTTGGCCGTGATCACGAACTGCGCGAAGTTCGGCTGCTGGAGCTGCTGGTCGAGCGGCAGGTAGAAGCGCGGCGCACCGGTGCCGACGAAATCGACGACGTGATCGATTTCAGGCCGACCGTCGAGCACCTTCTCGAGCCGCGTGGCCTCACGCAGTGTCGCGTCGAACGAAGCGCCTTCCGGCAGGCGCAGGTCGACCAGCAGTTCGGGGCGCTCCGAGTTCGGGAAAAATTGCTGTGGCACGCGCGTGAATGCCGCCATCGCGATCGCGAACAGCACGGCCGTTACGCCCAGCACCACCCAGCGGCGCTCGATGCACGCCGAGATCCATCCGGACAGCCGCCGGTAAAAGCCCGTTTCATAAACGTCCTGCCCATGTGCATGAGCGTCGTGATGCTGCTGCTCGGGAAGCATGTGGTAGCCGAGCAGCGGCACCAGCACGACGGCCGCGAACCACGACACGATCAGCGAGATCGCGGACACCTCGAAGATCGACCGCGTGTATTCGCCGGTGCTCGATTTCGCGAGCGCGATCGGCAGGAAGCCGGATACCGTGACGAGCGTGCCGGTCAGCATCGGGAACGCCGTGCTCGTGTAGGCGAAGGCCGCCGCGCGCGCGCGGCTCCAACCCTGCTCGAGCTTCACCGCCATCATTTCGACGGCGATGATCGCATCGTCCACCAGCAGCCCCAGCGCGAGCACCAGCGTGCCGAGCGACACCTTGTCGAGGCCGATGCCGAACACGTGCATGCACAGTGCCGTCACGGCGAGCACGATCGGAATCGTGATGACGACGACCATGCCGGTGCGCAGGCCCAGCGACACGAGGCTGACGACGAGCACGATCGCGACGGCTTCGCCGACCGCTTCGACGAAATCGTCCACCGAGTGCTTGACGGCATGCGGCATGCTCGACACCGCGGCCAGCTTCAGTCCGGCCGGCAAGCCGGCCCGGAGCTCGGCTGCCTTCGCGTCGAGCGCCTTGCCGAGGTCGATCACGTCACCGCCTTTTTGCATCGTGACGCCGATGCCGAGCACCGCGTGACCGTTCGTACGCATCTGCGTGACGGGCGGATCGTCGTAGCCGCGCGTGACCTTCGCGACGTCGCCGAGCCGGAACGTCCGGCCGTTCACCGTGATCAGCATGTCGGCGAGCGCCTGCGTGTCCTTGAACGCACCGCTCGGCCGCACGAATACGCGGTCGTCCGATGTCGTGATCGTGCCGACCGGTGCGACGGCGTTTTGCGCGTCGATGGCCTGCGCGAGCTGCTGCGGCGTGATCGCGAGCCGCGTCAGTTGCGCGTTCGAGATCTCGACGAATACGTGCTGGGCGGGGTCGCCGAAGTAGTCGACTTTCGCGACACCCGGCACGCGCAACAGCACGGTGCGCAGCTTGTCCGCGTAATCGTGCAGTTGCGCGGGCGAGTAGCCGTCGCCTTCGAGCGCATAGATGTTGGTATAGACGTCGCCGAATTCGTCGTTGAAGAACGGGCCGACAGTGCCCTTCGGCAGCGTCGCCCGGATGTCGCCGACCTTCTTGCGCACCTGATACCAGGTTTCCGGCACCTGGTCGACCGGCGCCGAATCCTTCATCGCAAAGAAGATCATCGACTCGCCGGGGCGCGAATAGCTCTTGATGTTATCGACGTAAGGCGCGGCCTGGAGCTGGCGGCCGATCCGGTCCGTGACCTGTTCCTGCACTTCGCGCGCCGTGGCGCCCGGCCAATAGGTCTGGATCACCATGGTTCGGAACGTGAACGGCGGATCCTCCGATTGCGCGAGGCGCGTATAGCCGATCATGCCGAAGATCGTCGCGAGGCCGATCAGGAAGATCACCAGTTGCTGATGCTTCAGCGCCCATGCCGACAGATTGAAACCGCCGTCGTCGCGCGACGCGGCACCGCTTTGTGCGCCGAGCGCACCGTCCGTCGAGGACCGGTGTTCTGGACCGTTCATGATGCGAAGTCCTCCGCATGCAGCGGCGGCACCACGCGCACGTGCTGGCCGGTACTCACCGTATGGACGCCTTGCATCACGACACGCTCGTTTTCCGCGAGGCCGGACGTGACCGTGACCGTACGCTCGTCGTAGCGTCCGACCGTTACCGGGCGCAGTTCCAGCGTGTCGCTGCCTTTGCGAATGACCCAGACCGCCGGCGCTTCGCCGCGATGGAAGAGTGCGGTGGCCGGCAGCGTGATCGCGTGGTCCACGGCGGTGTCGGCGGCGCCGTCGAACGAGATGCTGGCGGTCATCCCGGAGCGGACGTCCGGCCCCGGCGCGACCAGCGTCAGCTTCACGCGCCAGGTGCGGCTTTGCGGATCAGCGGCCGCCGCGACTTCGCGCACGCGTGCGTCGAGCACCTTGCCCGGCAGTGCCGTCAGGCTGACGTGCGCGGTGCGGCCGACCGCGAGATCGCGCAGATCGCGCTCCGCGACGTCGCAGACGATGTCGAGGTCGCCGCTCCAGTCCAGATGAAACACCGCCTGGCCGGGCTCGACGTTCTGCCCGGTATCGGCATCCTCCGACGTGATGACGCCGTCGTGATCCGCGACCAGCGTCGCGTAGCGCAGGTGATCGCCCGCGAGCGCCATTTGCGCGAGCGCGGAATCGCGTTGCGCGACCGCCGATGCATACGCGTCCTGCGTTGTCTCGAGCTGCGCGGGCGCGATCAGGTTGGCCTGAGCCTGCGCGCGGTCGCGATCCAGTTGCTGCTTCGCATAGGCGAGGCGATGCTCGGCGGCATCGAGCTGCGCGCGCGCGTTCAGCAACGTGTTGTGCAGATCGGCCGGATCGAGCATCGCGAGGGTCTGGCCGGCCTTGACGGTGTCGCCGATTCGCACGCGCCGCTCGACGATCTTGCCGCCGACCCGGAACGACAGCGGCGTCGAATATCGCGCCTGAACCTGCGCGGGCAGCACGCGCTGTACGGCGCCATTGTCCGCATGAACCGGCAGCGCGACCACCGGTTGCAGTTCGGGCACCGGGGCCTCGTGCGAGTGGCAAGCCGCGAGAAGAATCGCACAGCAGGCGAATGCGATCGGGGCGCGCCGAAGCGGTGGCGCGATGCGTGTCAGAAACGGGCGCGTTGAAGTCCGCGCGTCAAGTCCGGGTGATTTCACGATGTTTCCAAGACAAGTGAGGGTCAAACTAAAAATGATTCGGCGACCACGGCAGGTCACCCCGGTTTATGCAGGCGCGCGCGGGCGTCTCCGCCGACGGTGCGCATGACGATCAATCAGTACTCCGATGTTCGAGGTGCAGATCGTTCCGATTGCCGACATGACACGGCTTGCGCACGACGATCGCCGCCGAGTGTGCCGACGGGGCCGCCTGCGCGTCACCGACGCTCGCTGGCGTGGGTCCGGAACGGTGTCCGGACAGGAACCGGTTCTGCTATTTTCGAGATTAGACTCATAACTGATAATGTTGTCAAGTATGAGTGAGTCATCTAGAATTGCGTCATGCAGAAAATTCTTATGGAAAGGGAAGGTGCGCTCGTGGACGACAAACCGGTCCGGCCGCGTCGCCCGAATGCGTCAGTGGCCGAAGCGGAACAGCGTCAACCGCGCGGCGCCCGGCGCAAGGAGGCGACACGTATGCGCTTGCTGCGGGCGGCGTTCGGCCTGATGGCGGAAAAGGGCAGGGACAACGTCGCGATCAGTGAGATCACCGAGGCGGCGGATGTGGGGTTCGGCTCGTTTTACTACCACTTCGAATCGAAGGACGGCATCTTCGCCGCGCTGACCGAGTGGGTGTTCGACGATTTCGCGGACGGGCTCGAGCGTCTTGCGAGCGGTTTGTCGGATCCGGCCGAGGTCGTGTCGGTTTGCGTGCGTCACACGCTGATGCGCGCGCGCCGCGAGCGGCTCTGGGGGCGGTTCCTGATGCGGGAGGGCTTTTCCGCGCGTGCGCTCGACCACGGGCTGGGCCGGCACTTGCGGCGGGACAGCGAGCGCGGAATCGCGGCACGCCGCTTCGTCGTCGGCGATCCGTTCATGAGCGTGCTCGCGATGACGGGGACGATCCTGGCGGCGATCGCGGCGGAGTGCTACGCGGCCGACACGGCTGAGGGCGAAGCGAGGAAGCCGGCGGGAGACGAAGGCCGGCTCCCCGAGCGGGCCGCGGCGATGGTGTTGCAGACGCTAGGCCTGACGCGCGCCGAAGCAAAGGACGTGGCGAACCGACCATTGCCGCCCGGCGACTTCACCGCTGCGGAGAGCTGTTGACGGTTGGTTGCCGTCGACGCGGGGCTGGCCGAAATAGTGAGGCTTTGACACAACGATCCTTGAGGAGTCGCGCTTGCACGACAGCGAATGGTGCGGATGCGTCGGTCCTGAATCACGGTAAACGAATTGTGCATCCAATCGCACGGAAATCCCGCATCGGGAAGCGGCCGCATGCCTTGGCCTCGGGGGGCAATCGACAGGCAACCCGGCGTAGGCCGTCTACGGGTAGGCACAAAGAGAGAAGACGTGCGGAAGTGAGCACGAGAGGCTGCGGCTTCGGACTCCGCCCGCCGCGTCCGACAGCGGCGAGCGCCGATTAGGCGAAACCGCACGAGGCAGTAGCTATGGTGTCCCCCATGGGTTACAATCCATTCATGTTCAAAGTCCTGACCACCCCCCAATTTGATAGCTGGCACGACGGGCTTCGCGATCCCGTCGGCAGCGCGGCAATCAGTCTGCGCATCGAGCGGGCGAAGCTCGGCAACCTTGCCAGTGGCGCGCAGTCGGTGACGGTGTCAACGAAATGAAGATCGACGTCGGGCCGGGATACCGGGCCTACTTCGTGCGGCGCGGAAAAATCATCGTCGTGGTGTTGTGTGGCGGGGACAAGTCGACGCAAAAAAAGGACATCAAGACGGCGAAGCAAATCGCCGGTGAACTGGAGGATTGAAGATGAAAATCAGCGAACTGGCCGAATTCGACGGCTCGAAGTACCTGAAGGACGAGGAAACGATTCGTCACTACCTGGCGCAAGCGTTCGAAGATGGCGATCCGCGCCTGATCCAGGCCGCGCTCGGGAACGTCGCGAAAGCTCGCGGCATGACCGCGCTGGCGCGCGAGTCCGGCGTAAAGCGCGAAGCACTCTATCGTGCGCTGTCGGAAGGTGGGAACGCGGAGTTTGCAACGATCATGAAGGTTGTCGGCGCGTTGGGATTGCATCTGACCGTTGCGCCGGCACAGTCGGCGGCCGAAGCGACGCCGGAGCCAGCTCCGACACGAACGCGCGCCCGCCCGCGCGCCCGCACTGCGGCGCATGCGTAGCGTCACCGGGGCCGACCGCGAATGTCGCGCCGGTCCACTGTGGTCTATGCAGCCGGCTGGGCCGGCGGAATGGCGTATGGATCGAAACTCACGACTTCTTCGTCGAGCCAGTCGTGCAATCACCGCGCGAGGGCGGCGGCGAATGGGCCGTCGTGCTTCGCGCGCGAATCGCGTCGACGACGTTCCTGCCACGCACGTAGTGCACGAGGTTGCGCTGGCTCGAAAGGTAATGCGACGCATGCACGCCGAGCCAGGCGAGCATTTCGTCGGGCGTCAGTTTTTGCCGAATCTGAGCATCGGTTTGGTCAGCCCTCGTAGTTGACATAACGTGAATTATCGATATGACTGGTTGTAGTAGCTTTTTAGAAATGTCGTGTTCTGGCTACTTAGAAATGTCGTGTTTTGACCTCGGTATGCTGGCCGGTTCTTTGCGGGACCACGGAGCCGGCCATGTATCCAGGTGCATTGGTGACACTGAACATGCGAGAACTCGACCGTCTGAAGGTAATCCAGGCCGTGGTGGACATGGGACTCAAGCCCGGACGCGCGGCCGAACGACTGGGCGTGACCGTGCGTCAGCTCCAGCGTCTGGTGGATCGTTACCGTGAGTCTGGCGCCGCCGGACTGGCTTCGCGCAAGCGTGGGCGTCCCGGTAATCGGCGGCTGGACGCTGATCTGGCCGATCGAGCACTGTCGATCATCCGTGATCGCTACGCCGATTTCGGGCCGACGCTGGCCTGCGAGAAGCTGTATGAGTGCCACGGCATCCGGCTGGCGAAGGAAACGGTCAGGCGGCTGATGACGGACGCCGGGCTGTGGGTGCCGCGCCGGCAGCGGCCGCCGAAGGTCTACCAGCCACGGGCACGACGCGCGTGCCTGGGCGAACTGATCCAGATCGACGGTAGTGACCACCGCTGGTTCGAGGATCGGGCGCCAGCCTGCACGCTGCTGGTATACGTGGACGATGCGACGAGCCGGTTGATGATGCTGCATTTCACGGCGACCGAGTCGACCTTCAGCTACTTCGAGGCGACGCGCGCGTATCTGGAGCGTCACGGCAAGCCGATGGCGTTGTACAGCGACAAGTACAGCGTGTTTCGCAACGTCAACCCGGGCACGACTGGCAATCGGGTGACGCATTTCGGCCGCGCGATGTACGAGCTGAACATCGACACGTTTTGCGCAAACAGCAGCCCGGCCAAGGGGCGGGTCGAGCGTGCGCACCTGACGCTGCAGGACCGGCTGGTCAAGGAACTGCGGCTGCGCGGGATCAGCACGGTGGCCGAGGCGAACGCCTATGCACCCTCCTTCATGGCGGCCTACAACGCACGTTTCGCGAAGCCACCGAAGAGCAGTTTCGACGCTCATCGGCCACTGCGGGACGACGAGAGCCTTGAGTTGACGCTTACGTGGCGCGAACTGCGGAAAGTGACGAAGTCGCTGACGGTGCAGTACGACCGGGTGATGTACCTGCTGGACGACACCCCAGAGAACCGGAAGCTGATTCACCGCTACATCGACGTGTGGGAGTACCCGGACGGGCGCATCGAGCTCCGGACGGAGGGTCAGGTGTTGCCCTGCAGGCAGTACGATCGGCTCGCCGAGATCGATCAAGCCGCAGTCGTCGAACACAAGCGCCTGAGTCACGTATTGCAGGTCGCTCAGGCGATTCAGGCGCAACGCGATAACAGCCGCATCGGTAAAGCCCCATCCCGAACAAACCGGGGCGATTCGACCAAGACCGATCGAAACAAACCTCAGCCGGGCAAGAAGAAGCAGCGCGAGTTCGTGCAGGCGGACGTCGAGCAAGTGATTGTGGATTTGGCTGAGCACAGGCAGGCGCAACCGCAACCCCGCAAACCTGGCCGTCGGTCTGCAAGGGACAGTGGATCCGACGCAAGCGCCCTGCCCGTTCAGACGCCCGCCTTCGACACGGCGTAACGAATAAACCAGGACAAACAGGCAGCGAAACCAACCCTAACCCCAACCTCAAAACCGGACATTTCTATTTAGCTGGCGCCACGACATCTTGAAATGGCTACGACACTGGTGCATTTGGCGGTGTTGCGTCCCGCGCCGAAGATCAGCCGCTTCAGCGCAACACTAAGGTTCTATCGGCATACTGCGGTCTCGTTAGAGTCATGAAGTCCATCAGCTCGTCTTCATGCCGTCCAGAGTCTTGACGCAGTTTGAGTTACCGATTGCCCCAACGGTTGGAAGCCATGCGCAACAGCGCTGCATTGGCAGCGCGCAAATCGAACAATTCCGCGTCGAAGCCGGACCCGATCCAGTTTCGGTAACGCTCTGCCTTTTCACTGTCCGGATCGTTGGATAGCGTATTCAGGAACGCCTCATAGCCGGATGGACCGCCAACGTCCTCCGGCGGACAAGCACGGGCGCCGCCAATGACTTGGGCTTCTCCCCAAGGTTGGCCCTCGATCGTTTCCATCTTCTCGACGACGACGCTGTGATTCCAGCCGTCCCCGAAGTCGTATCGGTAAACGAAGCGCGAACCTGGCTTCAGGACCGCCTGCAGACGAACCTTTCGGTCATCTGCAGTCGTGCCCGAGTCAGCAAAGTCCACCACATCATCGATCTCGAACATGGCGTAGGTCATGCCATCGATCAGGAAGTCGTGAAGATGCGTGTCTTCCCATCCGAAAGCTGCTTGCAGAATGTGATGCAGCTTGCGCAGCGATTCAGTTCCTTCGACTTCGATCTGACGCCAGACGGGCGGATCGATGTGCTGAAGCGCCACTTTGAGGGTGAAGCGCGGGAACGATTTCGGCATTCGATCTCCTCAGAACGCGAACCTGCACTATTATTGCCTCGCAATGGTCACCTGAAGCAAGCACTGTAGGATCGCCGACGCTGGAAGGGACGCGAAGCATCCGCGCATAGCAACCGCACTGCAGCCCGCCTCACCTCGATCAAATCGCCACTTCCGGCGGCGCCTGACGAAACAGCCGCGTAATCCAGCACAGATATACCAGCCCGAGCACGAACCACGCGATGCCGAGGACCAGTGCCGCCTTCTCGAGACTCACGAGCAGCCAGATATCGGACACCGCGCCGATCACCGGGAACACGAGCCCGCCGAACACCCCGATCCGGCGCTCGCCATGATTGCCCGACAGATACAGGCGAATCACGCACAGATTGACGGCCGTAAAGGCAAGGAACGCGCCGAAGTTGATGAAAGACGTCGACGTGGCGACGTCCAGCTTCAGCGCGATCAGGCCGACCACGCCCGCCAGCGCGATGTTGATCGCCGGTGTCTTGAAGCGCGGGTGAATGAATCCGAATACGCGTTTCGGCAGGATTTCGTCGCGACCCATCGCATAGAGCAGCCGGCCGACGCTCGCTTGCGCGGAAATCCCCGACGCGAATTGGGCGAGGATCAGACCCGCGAGGAATACGGTGACGAACACATCGCCGCCGATCATCTTCGCGACCTCGAACGCGGCTGAATCCGTGTCCTTGAATTCGACGCCCGGGTGCGCGAGCTGCATCGTGTATGCCGCGATCACGAAGATCGCCCCACCGATCAGCGCAATCAGCAGGATCGCACGCGGCATGTTCTTTTTCGGCTCGATCGTTTCCTCGGTCAGCGTCGACACCGCGTCGAAGCCGAGGTACGAATACGCAGCGATCGCGGCGCCCGCCATCGTTGCGCCGAACGGCACGTGCGGCTTGAAGAACGGCTCCGCCATCGCGATGCCGCCCGGCCCGGCCGCGGCTGACGCGTAGTGCCAGCACAGCGCCACGAACATCACGACGATCGCGAGCTGCACGATCATCAGCACGATATTGAAGCGCGCAGCCAGTTCGATACCGACGATGTTCAAGCCGCTCGTCAATACGATGAACGCGACGATCCAGATCCAGGTCGGCACATGTGGAAAGGCGGCGTTCAGATATGCAGCGCCGATCAACCAGATCACCATCGGCAGGAAGAAATAGTCGAGCAGCGTCGCCCAGCCGATCATGAAGCCGAGGTGCGGGTTGAACGTCTTGCGCGTGTACGTATAAGCCGAACCTGCAGTCGGATAGAGCCGCGCGAGCTTGCCGTAGCTGAGCGCGGTGAACGCGATGGCGATCAGCGCAAGCAGATAGGCGAGCGCGGCCGTGTCGTCGCTGGCCTTGGCGAGCACGCCGTAGGTACCGTAGACGATCAGCGGCGCCATATAGGCGAGGCCGAACAGCAGCACGGACGGCAGGCCGAGCGTGCGCTTCAGGCTCGGCGATTCATGGGATGACGACGCTTGCATGTTATCTCCTGGACCTTCGGGGCCGATGCGAATGCCTGTGTGCCTTCGGCCGACATTTCGATTGAACGGGCACGCCCGGGCGACGCATGACGCCCGCGCGATGCCGTGAACGGACTGCGAAACCGGATTATTCGCCGCGCTGACAACGCGCTTCGATCATGAATGCGCGATGGCCGTCCGACTGCTCGAGCGGCGCGAGATCAAGCGCCACACGTGTGTCGTGCAGGTAGTTGTAGTGTTCGCGGCTCGCTTCGAGACGCGTGAGATCGAGGTTCGCCTGCACGACCGCCTCGTCCCTGCCCAGTTCCAGCGCGGTTTCGCCGAACGGATCGACGAGCGCGGAAAGGCCTGCGAACGTCAGATTGTCGTCGCCGGCCCCGCAACGGTTCACCATCACCGCGAACATCTGGTTTTCCATCGCGCGTGCCGCGATCGCGCGGCGATGCACCGGGCCGAACGGGTCCATGTTGCCGTTCGTGACGATCAGCAGATCGGCATCGAGCGCGCCGACGGCTCGCGCCGTTTCGGGAAATTCGATGTCGTAGCAGATCAGCAGACCGACCGTCAGGCCGTTCCAGATGCACGTCGCGAAGCGGTCACCCGGTGTGAAGACACCGACATCCGATGCCCACAGATGCGTCTTGCGATAGCGCAGCACAATGTCGCCCTGCTCGTCGACAAGTACCGTGGTGTTGTAAAACCGGTTGCCGTCGCGCTCGGCGAGGCCCACGGCGACAGCGACGCCCTTTTGTCGTGCCGCGTCGCGTACCGCGGATAATCCGGGGCCATCGAGCGTCTGTGCGACTTCGGCGACATTGTCGCGGGTCGGAAAGCCCGACAACGTCGTCTCGGGGAACACGATCAGTTTCGTGCCGCCTGCCACGTCGACGCGCCCGATCCTGTCAATCACCTTGCGCGTGTTGTGCGCGACGTCGCCGTCGATCAGCGAGAGTTGCGCGAGTTCTACCTGCATGAAAACCGTCTCCTTCCAATAGCCTTTCATCGACGCGTCGTCTGCCCTGCCCTTCTGATACGACGCGCGGTCGAGCGAAACAGGCCGTGTACCCCTGCCTGTCGAAGTGAGGCCGATTATCGGGTTATTATTTTTGACCTGAAATTCCCCGCCAGGGTTACCCTCACCGGAGCACACGATGGACTTCGAATGGCGAGATCTCGCTTTTCATCGGGAGATTGGCTCGGCCATCGACGCCCTCGATGGCCCGCATTTCTGGGCACGCCTCACGCGTGTGCTCGAGCGGCATCTCGAGTTCGACAACTGGGTCGCGCTGCGTTTCGCGCGCGCCGCGCCGCCTCTCGTGCTTGCCGAGCAGGCGATGCCCGACGGCAAGATCGACCTGATGTTTCAGGACTATCTGGCCGCCCTCTATCAACTCGATCCGTTCTATCTCGCCGCGTTCGAAACGCAGGCGTCGGGCTTCTACACGCTCGCCGACGTCGCGCCGGACAATTTCCGGATGACCGAGTACTACCAGCGGTACTTCAGGAAAAACATCGTCGGCGACGAAGTGCATTTCAACGTCATGATCGATCGCGATCACACATTGGGCTTTTCGCTCGGCAAGACGAGCAAGTACGACGATCGCGAGATTGCGTTGCTCACGCTGTACACGCCCTGGGTCCTGTCGTTGATGCAGCAGCGCTTGCGCTTCGAGACGTTCGCGATCAAGGATGCGCCGCGCGTGACCGAAGGCGAAGCGCCCGACCCGCAGGCGCGCTTCGGGATGCTGACCGGAAAGAGCGGGCGCGGCGCGTTGACCACGCGCGAAATCGAAGTCGCGATGCTGTCATTGAGCGGATTTTCGTCACGCGCGATCGGGGAAAAGCTGTCGATTTCGTTCGAAACCGTGCGTGCGCACAAGAAGCACATTTACGCGAAGCTGGGTGTCGGATCGCAATCCGAATTGTTCGCGATGTTCTACGATCGGGGCAGATCCGGCGAATCTGCGTGATTCGCGTCTCGGTGTCACGGCACGAATACCGGCAGGCGCGCTGCCGCTTCAGGCTTCGCCGGTGAGCATGGAATCACGTGCATCCAGATTGAGCCGGAGATTCGTGACGGACGCGAATTCCGGCTCCCGGGATAAATGGCATTGGCGTTCGATGCGTTTTTGAACCGGGCAATCCTGTCACGACGCGGCGACGCTCGATCGACTGCGCAGACGGTGTCTGCCGTCTTGAAACCGTTCGAATCCGCGCCTTGCCCCGTTGCTGCCGGCGCCATTACACCGCCCCATCCCCGGCTCCCTTGTGCCGCCCATCGACACGCCGAGTCGGCAATGCGGCGAGCCCGCGCACCGCCGCCGCGTTCTCGGCGCCATCGTCGCTGCGGCCGGTGATCTCGTCCAGCGCCCGGTTGTTGGTATACGGCCCGAACACACCGATCGACACCATCACGATCAGCATGCTGCCGCCGATCAGCACGAACACTGCGGACACCCCGGCGCGCTCGAGCAGCAGCGCGACGATGAAGCTGCTCGCGATTCCGGTCAGGCGGCCGATCGAATGCACGAAGCCGAGCGCGCGCCCGCGGATCTCGGTCGGAAACACTTCCGACTGGTACGCGGTGCCGTTGCTCGCGAGCACCGTGTTGGACAGCGTGACGAGCAGGCCGAACGCGATCACGAACGGCGCCTGCGCCGACATCGCGAACGCGGTGCCGAACAGCGCGACGCCGAACGCCGACGCGACGATCAGCCACTTGCGCTCGATGCGGTCGGCGAGCACGCCGGCAATGAACGGCGACACCGGATACGCGAACGCGATCACGAACGCATACCAGAGGCTCTTCGTGACGCTCGCGCCCTGCGCGGCCAGCAGCGTCGGCAGCCACTGGCTGAAGCCGAAGAAGCCGATGCTCAGGAATGCGTTGAATACGATCAGCATCGCCGTGCGGCCGCGATGCCGCGCATCCCACATCGACGGCGCGCGCCGCGCGGCCGGCGTTGCGACGGCCGGCATCCGGACCGCGGGCAGCGGCCGGCCGGATTCCCGCTCGACCGCCTGCTCGAGCCGCTGGAGCACGGCTTCGGCGTCGGCCTCGCGGCCGGTGCTGGCAAGCCAGCGCGGCGACTCCGGCAGCCGCGACTGCAGCCACCAGACGACGACCGCGCCGCTGCCGCCGAGCAGCACGACCCAGCGCCACCCGGACACCCCGAGCGGATCGTGCGGCACCCATAGCCACGACACCAGCGCGAGCACCGGCATCGCGAGATAGCCGATCGCGAAGCACAGCGCGAACGCACGCCCGCGCACTGCTTTCGGCACCAGCTCGGTCAGGAACGCGCCGATCGTGATCAGCTCCGCACCGATGCCGCAGCCCGCGGCGAAGCGGCACACGAGAATGCCGAGCGCGTGCGTCTGCACGCACATCGCAAGGCTTGCCGCCGTGTAGAGCAGCAGCGCACCGGTGAACAGCGCGCGCCGTCCGATGCGGTCCGCGAGGCGCGACACGAACATCTCGCCGACAAACAGCCCGGCGAACGTCGCCGCGCCGAGTGCGCCCTGGTCCGACATGCCGAGCACGCCGTGCGAGCCCGCGTGAAAGATGCCGTCGCGGATCAGCCCGGGCGGCAGGTAGGTCATCTGGAACAGGTCGTAGATCTCGAAAAAACCGCCGACGCTCAGGAACATCACGAGCGTCCAGATGCTGGCCGTCGCGGGCAGGCGGTCGATGCGCGCGGCGATCGACGCCGCATGGGAATGGGACATGGCGATTCCTCGGTGATCCGCCCGCGCGGTCTGCGCGAAGCGGCGGACAGGGCGCCGGCGCGGGTGCGCGCGGCGCCGGCGTTCATACGGTGGCGACCGGATTGACCGGCGACCCGACGAGCCCGCGCAGGTGCAGCGGCGGCGCGGTCAGCAGGAAGTGGTTGCGCCGATGCGCGCGCAGCCAGTCGGCGAGCGGCGTCAGATGCCACAGCTCGCCGAGATGGATGCCGAGCTTGAACAGGCACAGCTCGTGCAGCGGCATCAGCGCGCCGGGCCGCTCGCGCGCCGACGCATGGCGCGGGCGCTCCTCGACCGCATGGTTGTCCGCCGCGAGCGCGGCGAGCCCCGATGCGTCGATCCATTCGAGCAGGCGCGGATCGTTGCCGTCGAGCACGCAGCACACGTCCGGCGCGGCGGGCTCGCCGAGCGCGTCGGCTTCGATCAGGCGATCGGCGAAGCCCGTATGCACGCATACGATGTCGCCGCGCTCGACGACCACATCGTCCGCGCGCAGTACCGACATCCATTCCGCGTAGCCGATCTTGCGCCGCTCGTCGCCGAAGTGGCGGCGCAGGTCGACCATCACGCCGCGCCCCTGCACGCCGGTTTGCGCCATCACCTCGATGCCGAGCGCGCGCGCACCGCCGCGCGGCGCACCCGCTTCGGGCACCCGGATGTGCTCATCCATCCGGTAGCCGTTGTAGAACACGCGGGCGCGCTTGCCGTTGCCCGCCGGATCGAACAGCGAGCCGACGTGCGACAGTGCATCCCACTGCGTCGAGAACTGCGAGTGCATGCAGAACGAATCGTCGCAAACCACATCGGTTGCGTTGGCAACCTGTTCGTCAGCCCGATAGCCGAAGTACGGCTTGTCGCCGTGCAGCGCCGGCATGATCGCCGGCGGCCGGCGCCGCGCGTTCAGCCCGCCTCCGCGCGGCACGTCGAGCGGCAGGCTCAGCGAGAACACGCGGCCTTCACGCACCTCCGCGACGCCGCGCAGCACCGCGTCGGGCGTCAGCCAGTTCAAGCGCCCTTTCTGATCGTCAGGGCCGAAATCCCCCCAGTTCGAGCCGGGCGGCCGATGGGTCCAGCGTGGCTTCATGGTGTCTCCTCCATGCAATGTCCAGGGTGCGGCGGCCGTCGTTCGCGGCCGCCTCGCACGGCGTGCCTAGCGCGTGCGGATCACGCCCAGCCCGGCGAGCCGCTCGTATTCGCGTTCGCCGAGCAGCGGCAGCAGGATCTCGCGATTGTTCTCGCCGAGTGCTGGTGCAGGCCGGCGGAACGCGCCGGGCGTGGCCGACAGGCGCGGCGTGATGTTGTGCATCGGCAGGCTGCCGACGTCGTCGTCCGGCAGCTCGACGAGCGCCTCGCGCTCGATCACGTAGTGATCCTGAACGATCTGCGCGATGTCCTGGATCGGCCCGACCGTCACGCCGGTTTCTTCGAAGAACGCGAGATTGGCGTCGAGATCGCGCACGGCGATGAATTCGCCGACGATCGCATCGAGCGCCTCCGCGTGCTGCACGCGCTGCACGTTGGTCGCGTAGCGCGGATCGTCGATCAGGTCCGCTCGGCCGATCGCGCGGAACAGCCGCTCGGCCATCGCCTGCGTCGAGCTCGACAGGCACAGCCACTTGCCGTCGCGCGTGCGATACGCGTTGCGCGGCGCGGTGTTCGACGAGCGGCTGCCGGTGCGCGCCTTGATCTCGCCGGTCATCACGTAGTTCGCTGCAGCCGGCCCGAGGATCGACAGCAGCGGCTCGAACAGCGACACGTCGATCACCTGCCCCGCCGCGCCGTGCGCGGCGCGCGCATGCAGCGCGACCAGCACGGCGATCGCGCCGGACAACCCGGCCGTCATGTCGCCGAGGAACATCGGCGGCAACACCGGCTCGCGATCGGCGAAGCCGTTGATCGCCGCGAACCCCGCATACCCTTCCGCGAGCGTGCCGAAGCCCGGCTTGTGGCGGTACGGCCCCGTCTGCCCCCAGCCGGAGATCCGCGCGATCACCAGCTCGGGACGGATCGCGAGCAGGTCGTCCGGGCCGAGCCCCATCTTCTCGGCGACGCCGGGCTTGAAGCTCTCGACGAACACGTCCGCGTCGCGCACCAGCCGGCGGACGATGTCGATCCCCTCGGGCGCGCGCAGGTCGACGCACACGCTGCGCTTGTTGCGTCCGTACACCTTCCAGTTCGTGCTGATCCCGCCCGCGCCGACCGCGCGCAGCGTATCGCCGCGCTCGCTCTCGACCTTGACGACATCCGCCCCGAAATCGGCGAGCTGCACGCTCAGCATGTTGCCCGCCATCAGGCGCGACAGATCGACGACGCGCACGCCCGCGAGCGGCCCCCGCGCGCCGGCGTCGAACGGTTTCGGATGGATCGGGCCGGTGGACGCGCGACGGCGCGCGCCGGCCGCGTGAGCGGCCTGCGGGTCGGGAACGAACATGCTGGTCTCCTGGTTGGTGGGTGAGTCGTTCGATGCGGACTTCGAAGTGCGCGCGCTCGGCCGCGCGCCGGCGCTACTCGAGCAGCGCGCCGAGCTGGTCGGCTGCGCGAAACGCCGCGCCCGCGGCGGGCAGATCGCCGCCCAGCGCACGCGTCAGCTCGGCGGCGGCCGCCTGCACGCGCGGCAGGTAGTCGGCCAGCACCTTCTTGTTGAAGCGATAGCGCGGCACGCCGAGCGAGATCGCGCCGCTCAGCACGCGTCCGACGCCGAACGCCGGGCACGCGATCGCCGCGCTTTCCGGGTCGCGCTCGGCGATCGATACCGCGTAGCCCTGCTCGGCCGTCTTCTCGTAGTCGCCGCCGCGCGTGCCGCTGAACGCGAGCAGCACGCGCCCGGCCGCGCCGACGTCGAGCGGAAAGCGGTCGCCTTCGCGCAGGTGCGTGCGCACCGAGCGCTGCGCCTGGATGCGGAACAGGCACACACGCTGATCCCCTTCGCGCACGTAGAACGCGGCCGTCTCACCGGTTTCCGCCGACAGCGTCGACAGGATCGGCATCACGTACTCGCGAAGCTGAAACGACTCGCGATACATCATCCCGAGCTGGAACACGGCGGGCCCCAGCACGTAGCGCCCATCCGGCAGGCGCTTGATGAAGCGGAACTGCTCGAGCGACTCGAACATCCGCAACAGCGTGCTCATGTTGAGCCCCGTTTCCTCGCTGACCTGCGCGAGCATCAGCCCGCCGGGCGCGTTGCCGAACGCCAGCAGCGCGGTCAGCGCGCGGTTGACCGCGGCCACGCCGCCCTCTGCGGGATTGCTTGTCTCCATCTTGCTCATGTCCACCTCGTGCGATGCCGGCAGAGTCGTGCTGCGACGGCCGGCATCTAAAAATGAAAGTTGCTTTCATTATACGCAGATCGTCGACGACAGCAACATGAATCAACACAGATTCACTCGCTCGTCATTTCTGAAAATCCCCTTGAAAACTAGGCGTTAACGATAATCTTGACGAATGCCAGCATCCGCCACAAAAATGAAAGCGGCTTTCATTTTCGTGGATCATCGATGGAATTCTCGTCTCAACCGGTCTGGCGCTCGCTGCTGTACGTCCCCGCCCACGTCCCCCGTTTCGTCGCTTCGGCTGCCGCGAGCGACGCCGACGCCCTGATCCTCGATCTCGAGGACAGCGTCCCGCCAGCATGCAAGGAGGCCGCCCGCGACGGGCTGGCCGATGCCGTGCCGGCGTTGCGCGCGCCGGGCCGCGACGTGCTGGTGCGCGCCAACGGCCCGCTCGACCTGCTGGTGCCCGACCTGCGCGCGGCCGTCCGGGCCGGCGTGGACGGCGTCGTGCTGCCGAAGGTGCGCGGCGGCTCGCACGTCGAGGCGATCGACGAACTGCTGGCCGCGCTCGAAGAGGAAAGCGGCGCGCAGCCGGGCCGCACGCGGATCGTCGCGATCGTCGAAACGCCGCGCGCGTTCCAGGCGATGGACCGGATCGCGCAGGCATCGCCGCGCGTCGTCGCGATGATGCTGGGCGGCGGCGACTTCGCGCTGAACTGCGAAAGCGCCGCGAGCGCCGACGTGCTGCGCGTGCCGAAGCAACTGCTGATCATCGCCGCGCGCGCCGCCGGCGTCCTGCCGCTCGGCCTCATCGGCGGCCTCGACGAGCTACGCGATCTCGACGCGTTCGAGCGCGTCGCGCGCGCGTCCGCGGAGCTCGGCTATGCGGGCGCGACCTGCATCCATCCGCTGCAGGTCGGCGCGCTCAACCGCGCGTTCCGTCCCGACGAAGACGCGGTGCGCGACGCGAATGCGGTGCTGGCCGCCTACGACGACGCGTGCGCGAACGGGCGCGGCGCGCTGCGCGTCGACGGCAGGATGGTCGACGCGCCCGGCGTCGCCCGCGCGAAGCGCGTGCTCGCGCGGCACGCGGCCGTGCAGGCGCGTGACGACGGCGCGCCCCGGTGATGCACGCGCCGCCCTGTATCGCCGTGCTTCACCCCGGCACGTGCGCACGTCGCGCGTGCGTCCCGCCGCGACGCAGCCGGTTCGCCGCCCGGCCCGGATAGCGCCGCCCGCGGCACCGCCGCGCCGCTCGACCAGCGCGGCGCCGCAATCAAACAAACAACAAACCCTCGAAGGAGACTAGCCATGGGCAAGCGAATGTCCGCATTGTGCGGACTGGGCCTCGTATCGGCCGGCGCCTGCGCGCAAAGCACGATCACGCTGTACGGCGTGGCCGACATCTATACGGAATTCCTCACCCACCAGGCCGCGCCCGGCGACAAGTCGTCGGCATCGCTCGTGCGGATGGCGTCGGGCGGCAAGAGCGGCTCGCGCTGGGGCCTGAAGGGCGTCGAGGATCTCGGCGGCGGCTGGCAGGCCGCATTCCGGCTCGAAAGCGGCATCAACCTGAACAACGGTACCGGCACCGGCGCGGGCGGCTTCGACCGCTCCGCGTGGATCGGGCTGCAGCACGAGCGCTGGGGCACGCTGCGGCTCGGCCACCAGTATTCGACGCTGTTCGACGTCATGGAGCGCTATTCGCCGACGGGCGCGTACTCGACGCTGTACGAGCCGGCCGGCGCGATCGTCGGTGTCAACTTCCGCGAGAACAACGTCGCCAAGTACCTGGCGAAGATCGGCTCGCTGACGCTCGAAACGCACTATTCGTTCGGCGGCACGCCCGGCGCGTTCCAGGCGAATGCCGCCTACGGCGCCGGCTTCGATTATGCCGGCGCCGCATTCTCGTTCGCCGCCGCATTCGACAACGTCAACACGCCGCAGCCTGGCGGCTTCGCGCATTTTCGCCGCTACGCCGCCGCCGCGATCGTGTCCGTCGACCGCGCGCAGCTGCTGGCCGGCGTCACGCACGGACAAAGCGGCGTCGCCACGCGGTCGGTCGTGACGAACTACACGTTCTGGTGGGCCGGCGTGCGCTACATGATCACCCCTTACCTGCAGGCGCTCGGCGCGTTCTATTACGAGGACATCCGTGCGCAGAATCCGCCGGACGCGCAGGCGAGCGCACCGCACCCGGCCAACCCGCAGCAGGTCACGCTGCAGCTGAACTACTTCCTGTCGAAATCCGTCACGCTGTACCTCGCGGGCGGCTACGCGCGCCGCGCCGCGCTCGATTTCGACAACTACAACTACAACTTCCTCCACTACACGCTGGCCGCCGACCGCGCCGGCAGCGCGGGCGTGGCGCTCGGCCTGCGCAAGCTGTTCTGAGCCCGCCTCTCTCGCCCTTTCAGGAACCTTCGGAGTCTTCAAACCATGAACCGCCGCCACTTTCTTTCCACGCTGACCGGCGCCGCGCTCGCGCTACCACTTGGCCCTGCCCGCGCCGGCTCGCTGCCGGCGGCCGCCGGCAGCCCCGATCTCGCGCAACAGCTCGCCGACTACGCGGCCGGCCTGCAGTATCGCGACCTCGACGCCGCGACGATCGAGACGATCAAGGCGCATCTGATCGACGCGCTCGGCTGCGCGATCGCCGCGCACGACGAACGCCCGGTGCGGATCGCGCGCGACGCGGCGCTCGCGTCGCCGGACGGCGTGTCGACGATCGTCGGCACGAACCGACGCACGAGCCCCGATCTCGCCGCGTTCGCGACCGGCACCGCGCTGCGCTACTACGATTTCAACGACGCGTACGCCGGCAAGGAAACCGGCCATCCGAGCGACAACATGTCCGCGTGCCTCGCCGTCGCCGAAGCGCAGCATGCGAGCGGCCGCGACCTGATCCTGTCGATCGCGATCGCGTACGAGATCGCGTGCCGGCTGATGGACGCCGCCGCGATCAGCCCGCGCGGCTGGGACCACACGTGCTACAGCCTGCCCGCCGTCGCGCTCGCCGCCGGCAAGCTGATGCGCATGCCCGCGCCGCAACTGGTGCAGGCGGTCAACCTGTCGATCAACAGCCATCTCGCGCTGAACCAGACGCGCGTCCAGCAGCTGTCGAACTGGAAGGCGCTCGCCGATGCGGACGCGGCGCGCAACGCGGTGTTCTCGACGCAGCTCGCGCGCGCGGGGCTGACCGGCCCCGCGCCGATCTTCGAAGGCATGGCGGGGTTCTTTCCGCAGGTGTCCGGGCCGTTCGCCGTCGATACGCGCGAATTCGGCGGGCGCGACGGTGCGTTCCGGATCGGCAAGTGCTTCGTGAAGTTCTATCCCGCGCAAGGACTCACCCAAACCGCGATTCCGGCCGCGCTCGACGTCGCCGCGCAGGTCGGCGACCTGCGCCGCATCCGACGCATCGAGATCCACACCACCGCGGTCGGCTACGTGACGGCCGGCCGCGACCGCGAAAAATGGGCGCCGTCGACCCACGAGACCGCCGATCACAGCCTGCCGTACATCGTCGCGCGCGCGATGCTCGACGGTGACATCACGACCGAGAGCTACCGGCACGACGCGCTGCACGATCCGGCGCTGCGCGCGCTGATCGAGCGGGTCACGGTGCAGGAGGACCCGGCGCTGACCGCCCGCTATCCGGCGCAGGCGCCGAACCGGGTGACGGCCGTGTGCGAAGACGGCACGACCTGCGCGAAGCAGGTGGACGAGCTGCCTGGCTCGCCGACGCGGCCGATGCGGCGCGACGACTACGAGGCGAAGTTCGCGAAGAACTGCCGGCGGCACTGGAGCCCGACGCAGATCCGCGCGGCGCTCGATTACCTGTGGCGGCTCGACGAGCAGCCCGACGTCGCGACGCTGCCGCCGCTGCTCGTCGTAGGCTGAGCCGCGTGCCCCGCCCAGGCCTCCGCCACGACGCCATGCCGCTCGAGCACTTGCGCGACCTCGACGATGCGGCCGCGCAGCCACGCGTGCGCGTCGCTGCCGTCGTAGCGGCGGTGCCGGTACAACGACCACGCGACGTGGCTCCATGGTGGCACGGGGATCGCCAGTCAAAACGAAATCGACCTCGCTTTCATCGGCGAGGTCGGTCATCCGTATTCAACCGGCGACTATGAGCCGCCGCGAACAGCATCAGGCGAGCCGGCGCGCGACGCGGCGCTCGACTGCGGTGCCGGCCCAGGTCGACATTTCGACCAGGAGCAGATAACAGACGGACAGCGCAAGCAATGTCTCGACGAAGGCAAAGCTCGCGGAGCCGATCCCGGTCAGCACGAACGTCAGCTCGGGAACCGTGACGATCGACAACACAGCGGTCTCTTTGCTCAGCACGATCGTCAGGTTGGTCAGCGCCGGCAGGATCAGTACCGTCATCTCCGGCAATTGCACACGAAAGGTCGTTTGCCACCATGTCATGCCGAGGCACGAAGCCGCTTCGACATGGCCGCGCGGCACCGCCTCGAAGCCGGAGCGGAACGCCTCGGTGAAATAGGCACCGGCATAGAGTGCGAGACCCACCACGCCCGCCGTCAACGGATCGAACGTCAGGCCGAACGACGGGCCGCCGTAATACAGCAAAAACAGTTGCACGAGAAACGGCGTGCCTCGGAACAGCTCGATATAAACGCGAATCGCCGCGCGTACATAGCGGCCGCACGCCTGCTGGGCAAGCGCGCAGCCAAAGCCGATCGCTGCACCCGCCAGCGTGCTCGCGACCCAGGCGCCCACCGTCGTCGCGAGCCCCGCGCCGATCTGCGGAAGGTTATTCGTGATCACATGGGGATTGAAAGTCAGCATCGAAAGCTCCGGCAAGGATTAGGGCTCGTTCATGCGGCCCGCAGGCGCCGCTCCGCACCGTGCGCGATCAACGCGAGCGCACCGCACAGCAGGAAATAGATCATGCCGGCCGCCACATACGCTTCGAGAGGCTGATACGTGCTGGCAGCGATGTTCTGCGCGGTGCGCGTGATTTCAGCCACGCCGACCACCGAGATCAACGACGATGCCTTGATCAGCAATACCATTTCGTTGACGAGCGACGGCAGCGTCATCCGCACCGCCTGCGGCACCTGGATCCGCCACAACCGATCCTTCGCCGACAGGCCCAGCATCGTCGCAGCCTCGATCTGGCCGCGCGGCAGGTTCACGAATCCGCCCCGCAGGATTTCCGCGATGTAGGACGCCGAGCACAGCGACACGGCGCTGACGGCGGCCGTCACCGGCGATACGTTGAGCCCGACGAACGGCAGGACGTAGTAGACGAGCAGCAACTGCACCAGCAGCGGCACACCGCGAAACACGCGTACGTATGCCCCCGCCGCGGCGCGGATCGCCGCTTGCGGCGCAAGACGGCCGCAGCAGATCACGAGACCGATGAAGAAGCCGAGCACCAGCCCCGCCGCCGAGACTTCGAGCGTCATCGACGCTGCGCGAAACAAGAGCGGCAAGCCGTCAATGAAGGTGGTCAGACTGAACATGGCGTTGCGCTCAGTAGTTTGGCGTCGGCATCTCGGCCGGCAGCGCCGTCGCGACACCGAACCACTTGCGCTGCAGCGTGGCGAGTGTGCCGTTCTTGTCCAGCGTGACGAGCGCCCCATTGAATGCGCTGGCCAGTGACGTGCTGTCGGCATCCTTGCGCAGCGCATAGGCGAAATAGACTTTCGTGCCGAAGGCGGGTTGCACGACGGAGAACACGGCCGGGCGCTGCTTCGCGACATAGGCGACGTTGGTCAGCGAGTTCGCGACGGCGGCGAGGCGTCCGGCCGCGAGATCCGCATACGCCTGGTTGTTGTCGACATATTCGCGGATCGTCGGCGGCTTCGGCAACGTCGCCGCGTAGCTCTTCAGCTGTTCGAGCTGCGCACTGCCCTTGCCCGCCCCCACCACCTTGCCGGCGATATCGGCCGATATTTTCAAGCTTCCGTCGCTCGCGCGTTTGAGCAGCGCGTCGGTAGCCTCGGCGATCGGCAGCGAGAACGCATAGCGCTCCATCCGTGCCTTCGTTACGGTCAGCGGACCTGCAACCATATCGAACTTGCCGGCGTCGAGACCCGGCAGCACGCTTTCCCACGGCAGATCGACGAAACGCACCTTGACGCCGACGATCTGCCCGACCGCCGCGAACAGGTCCTTGTTGAAGCCAGCCTGCTGGCCGTTCTCCAGAAAATCAAACGGCGCGAACTGCATCTCGGTGCCGACGACGAGCTCGCCGCGCTGCTTGACGCGATCGAGCATGCTGTCCGCATGCGCGGCCACGCTGCCTGCCGCCAGCGTCAATGCCACGAGCAGGGAAGTCCAGGGTTTGAATCGTTTCATCTGTCGTACTCCAGTCGAGGTCGAAATGATGGGATGAAATGCCGGACGTTCGCCAGATCGGCCCTTGGCCGAGCGCATCCGCCGCCGTCAGCTGAATCTACGTGGACAATTTGTCGGCGAAAATATTGTTTTCCGATCCACACGGAAGCTTTTATCTATGAAGCCCGTGTAGCCGAGGCATGCCAATGGATCACAGTGGCCGTTCGCCACGTCGATCGCAAAAAATCGGACCATGGTCTTCCAGGGCAGCGCACACGCGAATTGCACGATTTTGACGCGCGCCGCACCAACACGATTCATTCTTCCCCCCGATAAAGTGCATTGCCCGAAAGAAGCGGGACCCGATAAATCGTCGGCATAAAAGTGCAAAACAAAAAATTATGAAAGACTCCCATATCAATGTTTTTGGCTATGCAAAATAAGCGGCACGTCCCGTCAAGCGGACCGTTCCCGATTGAATCCTGTGCGAGCCCTGCTTCATGGAAAACATTGCATTGCGGTATTCGCTGCGCCAGTTGCGCTACTTCGTCGTCACCGCCGAAACCTTGTCGTTTACCGCGGCGGCACGTCAGCTGCACATCTCGCAACCGTCGATCTCGACCTCGATAGGCGAGCTGGAATCGTCATTCGGCATCCAGCTGTTCATTCGCCATCGCGCGAGCGGTGTGTCCTTGACGCCAGCGGGACGCGACGTGCTCGGCCAGGTGCGCAACCTGCTGAAAAACGCGGAGGAACTGCAGACGATGGCGCGTGAAATGGACGGCGGCATGACGGGCACGATTGCGCTCGGTTGCCTCGTCTCGCTTGCGCCGCCGCTGATGCCGGCGATCATGAGCCGCTTCGTCACCGAGCACGGCGGTATCGGCTTTCGCACCATCGAGGCCAACCAGGACGATCTGCTGCAGGCATTGACCAACGGCACGCTGGACATGGCGCTCACCTACAGCCTCGACCTGACCGAAGACATTGCGTTCACGCCGCTCGTCACGTTGCCGCCATATGCGATCCTGCCGCTCGGACACCGGCTCACGCGCAGCAAGAAGGTTGCGCTCGCCGATCTGCTCAACGAGCCCTATGTTCTGCTCGATCTGCCGCACAGCCGCGAGTATTTCGCCGGACTGTTCGATCCGCTCGGCCGACGCCCGTCGCCGACGTTCCGCTCGTCGCAGCCGGAAGTCGTGCGCGGCATGGTGGCCAACGGTCTTGGCTTCAGCATTCTGAATTTCCCGCTTCGTTCGACCAGCACGGTCGACGGTTCAAACTTTGCCATCCGGCCGTTTCGCGACGACGTCACGTCGATCACCCTCGGCATCGCGATGTCCCGCTACATGAAGCCGCGCCAGCTGGTCACGCGCTTCGCGCAATTCTGCGAGACCTACATACCTGAAGTGCACATCCAGGCAACGCCAGCTGAATAGGAAAAAACTGGCAGTCACATCCGAAAAGAATAGTTGGTCTTGGATTTTGACTTGCTAAATTGCTCGTCACTTGATCAGTGTCCTTGTTTCGGAGCCAGGATGAGCACCATTCCCGCAGCACGTCAGGCTGTCGACGCGATCGTGCGCGATCTGAAGGGCAATTGTGAACGCGACTTTGGCGATGCCCGCGCGATGCCGCCGGCGGTCTACACATCGCCGGAATTTCTCGAGCGCGAACAGCAAACGATCTTCCGCAACGAATGGCTGTGCATGGGGCGTGCGACAGCGCTGCCGAATCCGGGCGACTTCCTGACCGCCGAGATCGCCGATCAGCCGATCATCGTGATCCGCCGCGAGGACGGCACGTTGCGCGCGATGTCGAATGTCTGCCTGCATCGGATGTCGACGCTGCTCGAAGGTCGCGGCAATGTGCGCCGGATCGTCTGTCCATACCATGCATGGAACTATTCGCTCGACGGCGATCTGCGGGGCGCACCGATGATGGACAGGCAGGACGGTTTCTGCAAGGACACCTACAAGCTGCCGCAGGTGCGCTGCGAGATCTGGCAAGGCTGGATTTACGTCACGCTCGATCACGACGCTCCGCCCGTCGCGACGCAGTTGAAGGAACTCGACGAGCTGATCGCCGACTACGATATGTCGTCCTATGTCGAGACCTTCCACGAGGAACACGTGTGGAACACGAACTGGAAGATCCTCGCGGAAAACTTCATGGAAAGCTACCACCTGCCGATGCTGCATCGCGCGACGGTGGGCCCGCATTCGAAGCTCGACGAGATGGAGTGTCCGCCGGGGCGGCCGGCCTTCAACTATCACTGGATCACGAAGGAAGCATCGCTGCCGATCGGCAACGCCCATCCAAACAACACCCGTCTGCAAGGCCAGTGGCGCAAGACGACTGCCCTGCTCGCGATCTACCCGACCCATCTCGTCACGCTGACACCGGGCTATTTCTGGTATCTGGTCCTGCAACCGTTGGGCGTCGATCGCGTGCACATCCGCTTCGGCGGCGGCTTGTCGCCGGAATTCATCGACGATCCGCAGGCAGCCGGATACATGGCAACGCTGAAGACACTGCTCGACGAAGTCAATCTCGAAGACCGGCGCGGTGTCGAGGCAGTGTTCCGCGGCGTGCACGCACCGCTCGCGAAACCCGGCCATCTGAGTCATCTGGAGCGGCCGAATTACGACTTCGCACGTTATCTCGCGTCGCGCGTGGCAACCTGAAACGTCGCCGGATCGCGACGCAGTCCGACACATCATCTCATTGAATCTTTCGATGGCCAGTCAACCTTACATTTCGTTCGTCGGCGTCAGCAAGTCTTACGACGGCCGGCATGCGGTCGTCGACGGACTCGATCTCGACATCGATCAGGGTGAATTCGTGTCGCTGCTGGGGCCGTCCGGCTCCGGCAAGACGACGACCCTGATGATGCTCGCCGGCTTCGAAACACCGACCGACGGCACCATCCTGCTCGACGGCCGCCGCCTCGACGACAAGCCGCCGCACCTGCGCGACATCGGCATGGTGTTCCAGAACTACGCGCTGTTTCCGCATCTGACGATCGCGGAGAACGTCGCGTTTCCGCTTTCGGTGCGCAAGGCCCCGCGCGACGAACGCAAGGCGCGGGTGAAGCGCGCGCTCGACATGGTCGAGCTGTCGCATCTTGCATCGCGTCGTCCGGCGCAGTTGTCGGGCGGCCAGCAGCAGCGCGTCGCGCTGGCGCGCGCGCTGGTGTTCGAGCCGCGCGTCGTTCTGATGGACGAGCCGCTCGGCGCGCTCGACAAGCGGCTGCGCGAAACGATGCAATACGAAATCATGCGGCTACATCGCGAGCTGTCGCTGACCGTCGTCTACGTGACGCACGATCAGAACGAAGCATTGACGATGTCGGATCGCGTCGCGGTTTTCTCGGACGGTCGCATCCAGCAGGCAGCGACGCCGACCGAGCTGTACGAGAACGCCCAGAACGCGTTTGTCGCGAACTTCGTCGGCGAGAACAACGGTTTGACCGGGCGGGTCGGCGCGCTCGACGGCGAACTCGCCACGCTCGTGCTCGCCACCGGCATGACGATCCGCGGGCGCCGCGGCAGCCATGTCGAGTCCGGTGACGCCGGGACGCTCGCGTTGCGTCCCGAGCGAGCGCAGGTGTTCGCCGCCGGTGCGACCAACCTGCCCGCGGACGTGAACGCACTCGCCGCGACGGTGCGCGACATCGTGTACTGCGGCGATCATCATCGGGTGCTGCTCAAGCTCGGCGGCGACGCCACGATGGTCGTCAAGGTGTCGAACACGCGTCTCGTCGCGCTGCCGCCGATCGGCGCCGCAGCTACGATCGTGTGGCGTTACGACGATTGCAAGGTGCTGTCGTCGGCGGTCGCCCGGGTCTCCAGTTCCGCCGTTCGCTTACCCGTTCCACCCGTTGCCGTGCCCTTCGCCGCTGGAGTCTGAAAATGAAAAACCCCCACTACGCCGTTCTTCGCCGCACCGCGGCGGTCGTGATCGCGCTTGCCGCGCTGCCCGCCACCGCTCATGCAGCGGACACGCTGTCCGTCGTCACGTTTGGCGGCGCCTATGAGACGGCCGCGCGTCAAGCGTGGTTCGATCCGTTCACTGCGAAGACCGGTACGAAATTCGAAACCGAGTCCTACGACGGCGGTCTCGCGAAGCTGCAGGCCATGGAACAGGCGAAGAATCCGACCTGGGACCTGATCGACATGGAGACCAACGACGCGATCAATGCATGCGACGAAGGTCTACTCGAGAAATTCGACAGCAAGACGATCGGCAATACCGCGGATTTCCTGCCCGGCGCGCTGCGAGATTGTTCAGTTGCCGCGATGGTCTGGTCGACCATCTACGCTTATGACGCGTCGAAGCTGAAGACTGCGCCGACCACGATCGCCGACTTTTTCGATCTGAAGAAATTCCCCGGCAAGCGCGGCCTCAGGAAATCGCCGAAGGTCACGCTCGAATGGGCGCTGATTGCCGACGGCCTGGCACCGGCCGACGTCTACAAGGCGCTGGTCACGCCTGCCGGAGTCGACCGTGCATTCAAGAAGCTCGATACGATCAAGTCGAGCATCGTCTGGTGGGAAGCCGGTGCGCAGGCGCCGCAACTGCTCGCGGACGGCGCGGTGACCATGGTGCAGGCCTACAACGGCCGGATCGACAGCGCCGTTCACAAGGACAAGAAGCCGTTCAAGACCGTCTGGGACGCGCAGGTGTACGACTACGAATGGTGGGGTGTGCCGAAGGGCGCGAAGCACGCAGCGCTCGCCAAGCAATTCATCGCCGCGTCGTCGCAGCCGCAGGCATTCGCCGACCTGTCGAAGTACATCGCTTATGCGCCTCCGCGCAAGGCCTCGCTGCAACTGATCGACAAGACCCGCCTTGCCGACCTGCCGACCGCGCCTGCGAACTTCAAGCGCCCGATTCAGATCGACGCGAACTTCTGGGCCGACAACGGCGATACGCTGAACAAGCGCTTCCAGACGTGGCTCAGCCAGTAAGCCGAATCTCATCGAAGTCGTAGTGGTTTTGCGCGACGCGTTCCAGCCGGGCCGCGTCGCCCTGGAGTTCCGATGAACGACTCAACCATGCCCCCCGTGACGGCAGCCGGGCCGGCGCTCGCCGGCGCGCGCGCCGCCAAATTCCGCCAGGCGCGGCGCAAGGCGGCGATGCGCGCGCTGCTGCTGACGCTGCCTCTCCTCGTGTTCCTGCTCGCGACGTTCATCGCGCCGATCGCCTCGCTGCTCGCGCGCAGCGTGCGCAATCCGGAGCTGTCCGATGCCATGCCGGCTTTCGCGCAAACGCTGCGTCAATGGGACGGCCGGGGCTTGCCGGGCGATTCCGCCTTCGCAGCGCTCGCCACCGCGCTGAAAAGCGCGTCCGACGCCGGCACGCTCGGCAACGTGGCGCGCCGGATGAACTTCTACCAGCCGGAATTCCGCAGCCTGCTGCTGAAGTCGGCCCGAGCGGTGCGGGCTCAGGACGTCGTCACGGCCTGGAAACCGGTCCTGCTCGCTGCCGATGACCGCTGGGGCGAGCCCGAAACGTGGCGCCTGCTGAAACGCGCATCGTCGCGCTGGACGCCCGACTATTTGCTGAACGGCGTGGACGCACAGGTTTCCCCCGCGGGCGCGATTCATGGCGTGCCCGCGAGCGGCGCGGTGTATCGCACGGCGTTCGTGCGCACGGTGTCGATCAGCGCAACCGTCACGCTGCTGTGCCTGCTGTTCGCGTATCCGGTGTCGTGGCTGCTCGCCAATCTGCCGGCGAAACAGGGCAACCGCCTGATGCTGTTCGTGATCGTGCCGTTCTGGACCTCGCTGCTCGTGCGCACGACGGCGTGGTACGTGCTGCTGCAACCGGGCGGCGTGATCAATCGCGTGCTGCTCGCACTGCATGTGGTCGATCATCCGATGCAACTCATCTTCAATCGTGCCGGCGTGCTGATCGGCATGACTCACGTACTGCTGCCCTACATGATTCTCGCGATCTACTCGGTGATGAAAAGCGTGCCGCCGATCTACATGCGCGCCGCGCAGTCGCTCGGTGCCCACCCGGTGGTGGCGTTCTTCCGCGTGTATGTGCCGCAGACGCTGCCCGGCATCGGCGCCGGCTGCTTTCTCGTGTTCGTGCTGGCGCTCGGTTATTACATCACGCCGGCGCTGCTCGGCGGCGCCGGTGACGAGATGATCAGCCAGTTGATCGCGTCGCAAACCAACGACCAACTGAACTGGGGTCTTGCGGGTGCGTTGTCCGCGTATCTCGTGATCTTCACCGCCGTGTTCTATTTCATCTTCAACCGGCTCGTCGGCATCGACCGGCTCCGGTTCGGCTGACGCCTGACGTCACTGGAGCGCCCCGTGTCCGTCAATCCCAACAGTCTTCCGTCGACGCGCGTTGCTACCGCATGGGTGCGCATTCATTGCGTGCTCGTGCTGTTCTTTCTGGTCGCGCCGATCCTCGTGATCATTCCGCTGTCGTTCAACTCCGGGGCGTACTTCTCGTATCCGATGGACGGCTTCTCGCTGCGCTGGTATGCGCAGGCATTCGGCAGCCCGGACTGGCAGCGTGCGTTTATGAACAGCATCGCGATCGGCTGCGCATCGACCGCGATTGCGACCGGTCTCGGCACACTCGCCGCCATCGGCCTCGCACGGGACGACTTCCCGTTCCGTTCGCTGATCATGCCGCTCCTGATTTCGCCGATGATCATCCCGATCGTCGTGGTCGCGGCCGGTTTCTATCTGATCTTCGCGCCGCTTGGGCTGGTCAATTCGTATCCGGGCGTGATCCTCGCGCATGCGGCGCTCGGCACGCCGTTCGTGGTGATCACGGTGACGGCGTCCCTGCTGTCGTTCGATCAGAGCCTGTTGCGCGCGGCCGCCAATCTTGGCGCCGCACCGTGGACTACCTTTCGGCGCGTGACGCTGCCGTTGATCCTGCCCGCCGTCGCGACGGGCGGCGTGTTCGCGTTCGCGACCTCGTTCGACGAGGTGATCGTGATCCTGTTCATCGGCGGGCCGGACCAGCGCACCGTGCCCCGGCAAATGTGGAGCGGCATTCGCGATCAGATCGATCCGTCGATTCTCGCCGTCGCCACCGTGCTGATCGTGTTCGCGCTTCTGCTCTTCACCAGTATCAACTGGCTGCGCGGCCGAGCTCAGGCAGCGAGCGCCGCGCGCGAGCCGGCCTAGTTGGCTTTCCGTCCTGGCCGGCCGGCGCTGCGCGACCATTGCCGTGCCGCCGCGCTTTCGCGAAACCCGCGCGCCTGGCGCGATTGCCCGCACCGTCCCGGCTTTTGCCTTTGTCCAAAGATGGCCCCGGCGCGCCCAGGCTTGCGCGTTCACCGCGCAACTTGATCGAAACGCGCCGTCAGCGTCCGGTGCAAGTGGCTTCGGACCGAGGTGCCTTATTCATGTACATGTCTGCATAGCCAAACCTGATGCAAAGCATTTTTTAAATATATTTTTCGGATTCTCTCGACAGGCGTAGATTTTCCCGAAGACCGCGCAATTCAACGCGAGGAAGGCCTTGCGACTCGGATCGGTTCGAACTGCGGATTCACTTCCGTTCCTTTCCCGCACGATACAAGCGTCGACCCGTCGCGTCGTGAGCGTTGTGACGAAGACGGATTCCAGCCCATGAACAACCAAATCGA
The DNA here is from genome assembly GCF_003853505.1 of Burkholderia sp. Bp9015. Lineage (NCBI taxonomy): Bacteria > Pseudomonadati > Pseudomonadota > Betaproteobacteria > Burkholderiales > Burkholderiaceae > Burkholderia > Burkholderia sp. Bp9015. The sequence continues at coordinate 127,556 of NZ_QTPZ01000001.1, read as the reverse complement.
TACGCATCAGGAAGAATCATCATGACCGTGGAAGTCACATCAATCGATACGCTGGTGGTCGGCGCCGGGCAAGCCGGTGTCGCGATGAGCGAACACCTTGGTGCACTCGGCGTGCCGCATCTCGTGCTTGAACGCGATCGCATCGCGGAACGCTGGCGCACCGGCCGCTGGGATTCGCTGGTTGCAAACGGTCCGGCCTGGCATGACCGCTTTCCGAACCTGACGATCGGCGGCGTCGATCCGGACGGCTTTGCGACGAAGGACCAGATGGTCGACTACTTCGCCGAATACGCGAAGATGATCGACGCGCCGATCCGCACCGGCGTCGAGGTCAAGCGCGTGGTGCGTAATGCCGGCCGCCAGGGTTTCGTCGTCGAGACTTCCGACGGGACCCTCCACGCAAACCGGGTCGTGGTTGCGACCGGCCCGTTCCAGCGGCCGATCATTCCGGCCATCGCACCGGTCGACCCGGCCCTGACGCAGATTCATTCGGCCGACTATCGCAATCCCGCACAACTGCCCGCCGGCAACGTGCTGGTCGTCGGCGCCGGCTCGTCGGGTGTACAGATCGCCGACGAGTTGCAACGTTCGGGCCGCCAGGTCTATCTGTCGGTCGGTCCGCACGACCGTCCGCCGCGCGCCTATCGCGGCCGCGATTTCTGCTGGTGGCTCGGCGTGCTGGGTCTGTGGGACATGGAAGTGATGAGCCCCGGACGCGCGCACGTGACGATCGCCGTCAGCGGCGCGGATGGCGGCCACACGGTCGATTTCCGTCGCCTCGCGCACCAGGGCGTGACGCTCGTCGGCCTGACGAAGTCCTTCGATCACGGTGTCGTCACGTTCGAAGAGGATCTCGCCGCGAACATCACGGCCGGCGACGAAAACTATCTGTCGCTGCTGGACGCGGCCGACGCCTATGTCGCGAGCAACGGTCTCGATCTGCCGGAAGAGCCCGACGCGCGTCGGATCCCGGCCGATCCGGCATGCGTGACCCACCCGCTCGCCGGCCTCGACCTCGCTGCGGCGGGCGTTACGTCGATCATCTGGGCAACCGGTTACGCGAACGATTATGCGTGGCTGCAGGTCGATGCCTTCGACGAGAACGGCAAACCGAAACATCAACGCGGCGTGTCGAAGGAGCCCGGCGTCTATTTCGTCGGTCTGCCGTGGCTGTCGCGTCGCGGCTCCGCGTTCATCTGGGGCGTCTGGCACGACGCGAAGCATGTGGCCGGGCATATCGCGACGCAGCGCAGCTATCAGAGCTATCACGAATCCGCGGCGCAACGTGTGACGAAACCCGCGCAGCACGACGTCGCTCCGGCTGAGCCGGAAGTCACGCTACCCATGGTGACCCGGGCCGCCGCGCACTGATCGTCGCACCGAGCCGAACCGCGTAGTTTATTGAACCCCCTTCCCGGAATTCACGATGAGCCAGCCTACCCACACCCGTATCCGCATGTTCAATACAAAGGATACCTATCCGAACCAGACGCTCGACAACGACCTGTGCCAAGCCGTGCGCGCCGGCAATACCGTGTACGTGCGCGGTCAGGTCGGCACCGATTTCGACGGCAACCTGATCGGCCTCGGCGATCCGCGCGCGCAGGCCGAGCAGGCGATGAAGAACGTGAAGCAGTTGCTGGAGGAAGCCGGCAGCGACATCACGCACATCGTGAAGACGACGACCTACCTGATCGACCCGCGCTATCGCGAGCCGGTGTATCAGGAAGTCGGCAAGTGGCTGAAGGGTGTCTATCCGATCTCGACGGGACTCGTCGTGTCGGCGCTCGGCCAGCCGCAGTGGCTGATGGAGATCGACGTGATCGCCGTGATTCCCGACGGCTGGCAGCCGGCGCCCGCGACCGGAGTGTGACATGACGTTCTCGATCGTCGGACGGTGTGCCGAAACCGGACAACTCGGCATCGCGATCAGTTCATCGAGCATTGCGGTCGGCGCGCGCTGTCCATGGGTTCGCGCCGGCATCGGCGCCGTGGCGACGCAGAACGTCACGCTGCCGTCGCTCGGCCCGCAGGTTCTCGATCTGCTCGGCGGCGGCGCGCCGGACCCCGCGCAGGCGCTCGAGGCCGCGCTTGCCACCGACCGCTGGCGCGACTATCGGCAACTCGCCGTAGTCGATGCGCAGGGGCGGGCCGCGTTCCAGACCGGCGCACATGCGCTCGGTCTGCACCATGCGGTGGCGGGCGAGCAATGCGTCGCCGCCGGCAACATGCTGGCGAGCCGCGACGTGATCGACGCCATGGTGCCTGCGTTCGAGAACACCCCCGGCCTGCTCGCCGACCGTCTGCTCGCCGCGATGCAGGCGGCGATCGACGCCGGCGGCGAAGCCGGCCCGGTCCATTCGGCCGCGCTCAAGATCGCCGATACGCAGGTGTGGCCGCTTGTCGACCTGCGGGTCGACTGGACCGATGACGCGCCGATCGCCGCGCTCGCCGCGCTATGGCACGCCTATCGTCCGCAGATGCAGGATTACGTCACTCGCGCGCTCGATCCGACCGCGGCACCGAGCTACGGAGTACCAGGCGATGAGTGAGTCGACCCGCCCGACCAGCCGCGCGCTGCTCGCCAAGCTGATCGCATTCGAAACGGTCAGCCGCGATTCGAACCTCGCGATGGTCGAGTTCATCCGCGACTATCTGGCCGGCTACGGCATCGACAGCGAGCTGTTCTACAACAACGAGCGCAGCAAGGCCAACCTGTTCGCGACCATCGGGCCGCGCGATCGCGGCGGCATCCTCCTGTCGGGCCATACGGATGTCGTGCCCGCGGACGGCCAGGCGTGGACCGTCGAGCCGTTCGAGATGAGCGAGCGTGACGGCCGGCTGTACGGCCGCGGCACCGCGGACATGAAAGGCTTTCTCGCTTCGGTGCTGGCGGCAGTGCCGATGTTCGTCGAGCGCCGGTTGACGCTACCGATCCATCTGGGCTTTTCGTATGACGAGGAGATCGGCTGTCTCGGCGTGCGCCCGATGCTGACCGAACTCGCAACGCGTCCGCACCGGCCTGTTCTGTGCGTGATCGGCGAGCCCACCGAACTGAAGCCGGTGCTGGGCCACAAGGGCAAGCTGGCGATGCGGTGCCACGTCAAGGGTGCCGCGTGCCATTCGGCGTATGCCCCCTACGGCGTCAATGCGATCCAGTACGCGGCCCGTCTGATCAACCGGCTGGAGGAGATCGGCGACCGCCTCGCTCAACCGGAACATCACGACGAGCGTTTCGATCCGCCGTTTTCGACGGTGCAGACCGGCGTGATTCGCGGTGGCAAGGCGCTCAACATCGTCCCCGAGGCGTGCGAGTTCGATTTCGAAGTGCGCACGCTGCCGGGCTTCGACGCCGATCAGGTGATCGACGAATTGCAGGCCTACGCGCAGGAACACCTGACACCGAAGATGCGCGCGGTCCGCGCGGACTGCGACATCCGGATGCAACCGCTGTCGGCCTATCCCGGCCTTGCGACGCCCGACGACGGCGACGCAGCCCGCCTGTTGGCGATCCTCAGCGGATCCAGCGCGTTCGGCACCGTTGCGTTCGGCACCGAAGGGGGGCTGTTCGGAGCGGCCGGCATCCCCACCGTGGTCTGTGGGCCCGGCAGCATGGATCAGGGCCACAAGCCGGACGAGTTCGTCACCGTCGAGCAATTGCGTGACTGCGATTCGATGCTGCGGCGCCTGGCGGATCATCTTTCCTCATAAAGACCGGCGGCCCGCTTGGCCCGGCTCGCGGCAGGTCGGGTACGGCGCCGGTTTGCATAGGGAAAACTTTCGACCTGCATCCAAAAAGAGTTTTTTTCTATCAATATCGACCGCGTAAAGTCGATCCATCGCCTTGGCATCCCGTCTATTGCGCCGCATCGGGCCCGCACGGCTCGATGACCCTACCTGATCGAGGTATTTATGAACGCAGTCAGCCACATTCACGAAAGCGAGCTTGCCGTGACGCGTGCCTGCGCATCCGCGTCACCGCTCATCGAGGTCGACGGCCTGCACAAACGTTTCGGTGACGTCGATGTGCTGCGCGGCATCGACATCTCGATCGAGCGTTCCGAAGTGGTCTGCCTGATCGGCCCCTCGGGCTCGGGCAAGAGCACGCTGCTGCGCTGCATGGCGGCGCTCGAAACCTACGATCACGGGACGATCCTGATCGAGGGCGAGACGCTCGGATATGTCGAGCGCAACGGCGCGCGCGTGCGCGCCTCGTCCGGCGAGATCAACCGCGTGCGCCGCAACATCGGCATGGTGTTCCAGCAGTTCAACCTGTGGCCGCACATGACCGTCCTCGGCAATGTCACCGAAGCACTGCGGCGCGTGCGCCGGATGCCGGCCGCCGCGGCGAACGAGATCGGTGGCCGCATGCTCGAGATGGTCGGGATGTCCCACAAGGCGGATGCCTATCCGCTGAAACTGTCGGGCGGCCAGCAGCAGCGTGTCGCCATCGCTCGCGCGCTGGCGATGGAGCCAAACATCATGCTGTTCGACGAGCCGACTTCCGCACTGGATCCGGAACTCGTCGGTGAAGTGCTGCAGGTGATGAAGCAGCTCGCCCGCGACGGCATGACGATGGTCGTCGTCACACACGAGATGGGCTTCGCTGCTCAGATGGCCGACCGCGTGGTGTTTCTCGATCATGGCCGGATCGCCGTGAGCGGCGCGCCGGGCGAGGTGTTCCGCCGCTCCGAGAATCCGCGCCTGCAGCAGTTCTTGCAGAACTACCGCGACCGCAACGCGTTCTGGAACGCTACCGACACGAGTGCGGCCACGGACAGCGTCGTCACCGGGAGTCGGTGAACGAACCCCGCAACCCACGCACGCCGGTTTTGGCGAGGCCGGCATCTCTGCCACAGCCTCTTTGGTGTGGCGATCAACGCAAAATCCTTCACTTGCACCTGCACGTTCGGCGCCCTTCTCTACCAATCTTTCCCATGAACGAACTCCAGCTTCGCATCGATCTCGCGGCCGCCTTCCGCTCTTTCGCCCGCTTGGGCATGCATGAAGCGGTCGCGAACCACTTCAGCCTCGCCGTTTCCGACGACGGCTGCCGCTTCCTGATGAACCCCAAATGGATGCACTTCTCGCGCATCCGTGCGAGCGATCTGGTCCTGCTCGATGCCGACGATCCGTCGAGTCTTCAGAACGGCAGAATCGATCCGACCGCGTGGGCGATCCACGGTCAGTTGCACAAGCGCTTGCCGCACGTGCGCGTGGCGATGCACCTGCACCCGGTGTTCGCCACCGCGATCTCTACGCTGAGCGATCCGACCATCCTGCCGATCGAACAAAATACCGCACGTTATTTCAATCGCGTCGCGCTCGATACGGCGTTCTCCGGCATGGCCGACACCGAAGACGAGGGCGCGCGCCTCGTGGCGCTGCTGAAAGACAAATCGCGCCTGATGATGGGCAACCACGGCGTGCTGGTGACGGCGCCGACGGTCGGCGAAGCCTTCGACGACATGTACACGCTCGAACGCGCCTGCCAGATCCTCGTCAACGCATATGCGACGGGCAAGCCGATCAACGTGCTGTCCGACGAAGTGGCCGAGAAAACGGCTCGGGACTGGGAACGTTTCCACGATTTCTCGATCGCTCATTTCGACGAGATGAAGCGGATTCTCGACGTCGAGGAACCGTCTTATCGCGAGTGACCGGAAGGGCTGCGCCGGAGGTTGCGGTTGAAGATCCGCGCCCCGTCCTCCTTTGCCTTGCGTCTCGTCGGTGCGGCCCCGCGATGCGCGTGTGCGTCGCGGACCGCCCGTTATTTCGCGTACAGCTTGACGACGCTCGCTTCCACGACCCGCGTGATTTCCTCCATCCGCCAGCGGATGTGCGTGTCGGTCAACGCAACGCACCGTTCGGTGTCGCGCGCGGCGAGCGCGTCCAGGATCTCCAGGTGCTCGGTGAAGGCCTCGTCGCGCCGTTGATCGACGTCGACCCATCGCACGTAGTGAATCCGCGCGTTGATTCCCTGCAGTACGCGCCCGATCTCCGCATTGCCCGACAGCGCGGCAAGCTCCAGGTGAAACAGTTCGTCCTTCAGGACGAGCTCCGACGACGGCATCCGCGATGCGCTCTTCATCACCTGCCGCCAGAAGCGGCGCAGTGTCTTGATGTCGTTGTCGGACGCCCGTTCGCACGCGAGCATCACCGCGGTCGACTCGATCGAACGCCTCAGCTCAAAGAGATCGAACACGTCTTTCCCTTCCAGTTGGCGGATGAAGAATCCGCGATTCGGCACGAAGACCAGCAGGTTCTCCGCGACGAGACGGTTCAGTGCTTCCCGGATCGGCGTGCGGCTGACGTCGAACCGTTCCGCCAGTTCAAGCTCGTTGACCCGCTCGCCCGGCCGGATCTTGTACAGCACGGCCATCTGCTTCAACTGCTCGTAAATCTCGTTGACCGTAAGGCCCGCGCGCCTGGGCGCCATAGCCTCGCGGCCGCCAAGCACGGAATTCGCTGCCATCTCGCCTCCTCCTTCGTCTGTCGGCGACCGTCATTATCGACCATGGACCGGCCTGCGGACGCTTCGGGTGCTTCTGCCACCGTCATTGCATCAACAGGCGTCCGAAGCCCGGCACCGGATCGTCGACGCCCGCGAGCCGCAGCGCATGCCACGCGAGCGCGTGATTGCTCGACAGGACCGGCTTGCCGGCGCGCGCCTCGATCTCCGCGAGCGCGTCGACTAGCCTAAGGCTCGTGCACGACACGAACACCGCATCCACCGCCGGATCGGCGGCCAGCGCCAGCACCGCGCGCTCGATGGAAGCGCGGTCGATCCGCGCCACCTCGTTGTCGTCGCGATGCTCGAACGAACCCGCCCTGACGACGTCGACGCCGCGCGCGCGCAGGTAGGCGGCCATGGCTTCGTTGATCGGGCGCTCGTACGGCGTGAGAAGCGCAACGCCGCGCGCACCCAGCGCGCCCAGCGCGACCCGTGCCGCGGTGATCGGCGTCGTGCACGCCACGCCCGGCCGCGCTTCGCGAATCCGCTCGAACACGCGCTCCTCGCCGAGCACCGTCGACGCGGACGTGCAGCCGAACGCGACCACGTCGAGACGTTCGCCGGGGCGGATCAACTCGACGGCCGCCGCGATCCCGCCGTCCATCCGCGCGAGCGTCTCCGCGGTGATGTCGGCGGAGTTCGCGATCCGGCTCTCGTAGAACGCGACGCCGTCGAGCGAAAGCACGCGCCGCCATTCGTATTCGATCGTATGGTCGGTCGCGAGCACGACGAGCCCGATCGCCGCGCGGCGCGCGATGCCCGCATCGAGCGAGAAGCCGAAGCGCGCGTACGAACCGGCGCCATGCTGCACTGGGGTCGAAAGAAGTTCGCTCACTGGAGTGTCATCCCGGTAATGTCGATGTCGGGCTGCCGGCCGTGGATCAGGTCGGCGACGATCTTCGCGGTACCGCACGACATCGTCCAGCCCATGTGGCCGTGCCCGGTGTTGAGAAAGAGATTGCGATGGCGGGTCGCACCGATGATCGGCGTGCCTTCCGGCGTCATCGGCCGCAACCCCGCCCAGTACGACGGCTTCGTGTAGTCGGCGCCGTTCGGAAACAGCGCCCGCGCGGTCGCCAGCATGTGCGCGAAGTCCGCGGGCGTGTGGGTCGTGTCGTAGCCGCTGAATTCGGCCGTCGCGGTCAGGCGCAGCCGATCGCCGAACCGCGCCCACGCGACGAGCTGGTTTTCCTCGACGCCGCCGAGCGTCGGCGGCTCGTGGCGTGCATCGATCGGCAGCGTGACCGAATAGCCTTTCACCGGATAGATCGGCAATCGGTAGCCGAGCGCGCGCGCGACGAACGGCGAGTACGAGCCGAGCGCGAGCACATAGCGGTCGCCGCTCACGCGGCCCTGCGACGTCTGCACGTAGTCCACCGCGTCCGCATGCGCGCGCACGCCGTCGATCGTTGCGCCGAAACGGAACTCGACGCCGAGCGCGCGGCAGCGTTCGGCGAGCGCCCGGGTGAACAGGTGCGCATCGCCGCTCTCGTCGGACGGACAGTAGATCGCACCGGCAATCGCGTCCGCCGCGCCGGCGAGCGCGGGCTCGCGCTCGATCACCGCGCGCAAATCGAGCGTCTCGAGCGGCAGGCCGTTGTCGGACAGAATCCGCATGTTCGCGACGCCGCGCTCGAACGATGCGGGATCCCGGTACAGGTACAGCAAACCGCTGCTGATCCGGTCGTACGCGAGGGCCTCGTCGCGGGTCGCCGACTGGAGCTGCTGCTGCGCATAGCGGCACAGCCGCACCTTGATCGACGTGTTCCTGCGCGAGCGCTCCGCCGTGCAGTTCCGCAGGAACAGGCGACACCACGCCCACATCCGCCAGTCCGGCGACCATTTGAGACGCAACGCCTGCCTGTCCGAAAACAGCGACTTGAGCAGGATCTTCGGCGCCCGCGGGGATGCCCACGTATAGGAATGCCCCGGCGCGATCAGTCCCGCGTTCGCGAAGCTCGTCTCGAGCGCGACGCCGTCGCGCCGGTCGACCACCACGACCTCGTCGCCGGCCTTCGCGAGAAAGTACGCGGTCGTCACACCGACGATGCCGCCTCCCAGCACGACCGTCCTCATGACTCGTCTCCGCTAGAGCGCAGCGATCGCCGCGATTTCGACCGTGTACTCGGGAAACGCGAGCGCCGATTCCACGCATGCGCGCGCCGGCGTATCGCCCTGCGCAACCCATGCATCCCAGACCCGGTTCATGTCGGCAAAGCTCCGGTGATCGGCCAGCCAGATACTCGCGGACACGATCCGGCGCTTGTCGAGCCCCGCGCCGTCGAGCAGCCGGTCGATCTTGTCGAGGATCTGGCGTGTCTGGCCGGCGACGTCGAGCGCGGTGTCATCGGCCACCTGTCCGGCAATGAACGCGAAGCCGCCCGCCACCACGAGCTGGCTCATCCGTTCCCCCGCGCCATAGCGCTTGATGTCCATCGCACTGCCTCCGTTTCCGTGTCGAGTCGGTTGAATTCTAAGCATTCGTATTCATCACTGTATACACTTTTTTCGAAAAGATTCGACATTGACCCAATCTGGCGCATCTGCCCGTCGCTGGTGTTTACAGTCGCTCTTGTTGTGCGTCTAGTGCGCTAAAACAAGGCATTTTCTTGTTCATTCCAAGGCACTTTACGGACCTCGCAACATTCGTCCAAAAAATGTTTGCCAACGATTTTTGTTCTGTGATTCTGTCGACACTTTTGTATTTCAAACGCAATTCAACACATGTTCAGGAGCGCAAAAATGAAGCTGGGTTGCTGGAGTCTCGGGATCTGCGTCGCGCTCGGCGCGTGGACAACATTTCCTGCGTACGCCGACGTGAGCGTCGGCGCCGTGTTGCCGCTGACAGGCGCGAGCGCGTCGATCGGCGAGGACCAGCGGCGCGGGATCGAGCTCGCGGTCGCGAAGATCAATGCGCAAGGCGGCGTGCTCGGGCAGAAGCTGCAGGTACGGATCGAGGATTCGGGCGGCACGGCCAACACGGCGCTCGACGCCGCACGCAAGCTGGCGACCGTCGAGCGCGTGCCGCTCGTGCTCGGCGAATTTTCGTCGTCGGTGACGATCCCGATCGGACAATTCCTCGTGCGCCAGGGCGACGTGCACGTCAACATCGGTTCGTCGAGCCAGCAGGTCCGCAAGATCGGCGCGGGCTCGTTCAGCACGATCGGGCTCGACGACCAGTCCGCGCGCTTCGCCGCGCAGGACGTGTACGACCGCAAGCTGCGGCGCATCGCACTGATCGCGCCGAACAACGGTTACGGCCAGGGCATCGCAACCGAGTTCAGGAAGCGTTTCGAGGCACTCGGCGGCACGATCGTCTCGACGGTTCTCTACACGGAAGGCCAGTCGACCTACCGGCGCGAACTGGAACAGGCATCGCGCGCGCAGCCCGACGGCTACGTGTACAGCGCGTACGGGCAGGAAGCCGCGACGCTAAACCGGCAGGCGTTCGAAATGCGCCTCAACCAGCGGCCGTGGTACGGCATCTACCTGACGATGTGCACGAGCGACACGCCCGCCCAGATCGCCCAGGGGCAGATCGGCCTGGAGGTCGCGGCGCTCGGCGGGAGCGCCGCCGCGTACGCGGCGGCCTATCGCGCCGCGTATCACGAGGCGCCGCGCTCGGCGTTCGGCAGCTACGCGTACGACGCCACGATGCTGTCCGCGGCGGCAATCAACCGCGCGCACTCGGCCGATCCAGCGAAGGTGCGTGCGGAACTCGCGGCCAGCCAGCCCTATGACGGTGTGACGGGCACGATCGCCTTCGATGCCGACGGCCAGCGGCTCGTGCAGCCGTACGAGAAGGTCGTGTACCGGCAATCCGTCGTCGCCCAGTAGCCACCGGGAGCACGCGATGCTGCAGTTCCTGATCGATGTCCTGATGCGCACGTCCGACTTGTTGCTGGTATCCGTCGGCCTGTCGACGCTGTACTCGCTGATTCGCTTCCCGAACATCGCACACGTCCAGTACGCGATGGTCGGCGCGTTCGCGACCCTCGGGTTCGAGCGCATCGGCATGCCGTTCCCGCTTGCGACCGCCGTGTCGTGCGCGCTGGTCGGCCTTGCCGCGACGCTGCTGAACCTGTTCGTGTTCACGCGCCTGCTGCGCTCCGGCAGCGCGGTCGCGATGATCGGCTCGCTCGCCGTTTCGCTGCTCGCCGTCGCGCTGATGCTCGGCACCGCCGGCTCGCGGCCGCTGCAGTACGCGCAGGCGGTGCGCCCGCCACTGATGGTCGGAGGCGTCGCGATGTCGCCCGCGCAGGCGGGTTCGATCGCGTGCGGTTGCGTCGCGCTCGCCGTTTTCGCGCTGCTGCTGTACCGCACCCGCCTCGGCCGTGCGATGCGTGCGCTCGCGTCGAATCGCGCGCTCGCGCTCGCGACGGGCATCGATGCGCGGCGCGTGACCAACGTGATCACGTTCGCGAGCGGCGTGCTCGCGGCGCTCGGCGGCACGATGCTCGGCGCGACTGAAAGCGTGCACGTCAACCTCGGCTACGGGCTGCTGATCCCGGTGTTTTCCGCCGCGATCCTTGGCGGTCTCGGCAATCCGCTCGGCGCGGCGGCCGGCGCATTCCTGATCGCGCTTGCCGAGACGACCGCGCTCGATGTCGACTTCGGCGGGCTGGTCGGCCGGCCGGTCGCTTTCTTTCCGGTCGAATACGTCGGCGCGGTGTCGTTCGCCATCCTGCTCGTCGTGCTCGTGTTCCGGCCGTATGGAATCTTCGACGGGGAGGTGCGTCGTGTCTAGTTTCATCGTCCATCTGCTGACCGTCACGTGCCTGTACGCGACGATGGCGCTCGGCCTGAACCTGCAGGCAGGCTACGCAGGGCTCGTCAATTTCGGCTTCATTGCGTTCGCGGGGCTCGGTGCCTACGCCGCCGGCATCGCTTCGCAGCTCGGCTGGCCGCTGCCGGCCGCCGTGGCGCTCGCGGCGGGCGCGGCGAGCGTGCTGGCCGTCTCGATCGCGCGGCTCGGCCGACATCTGTCGGCCGACTATTGGGGCATCGCGACGCTCGCGATCGCCGAGATCCTGCGCACGTTCGCGCTGAACGAGGGCTGGCTGACGGGCGGTGCGCAGGGTATCGGCGGCATCGCGCCGCTCTTTCCCGGGCTGCGCGCGCCGTGGGCCGATCTCGCGTTCCTCGCCGTCGCGGCCGGCGGCCTCGCCGTCGCCTGCGTCGCATGCCGGCTGCTGACCACCGGCCGCTTCGGTCGCGCGCTGAAGGTGATGCGCGAGGAGCCCGCGCTCGCCGTCTGCTTCGGCTACGACCCGGTCGCGCTGAAGACCTGGGCGAGCGTCGCGGGCGCGCTGCCCGCGGCGTTCGCGGGCGCGCTTCTCACCTGGTACATCAGCTACGTCGGCCCGGATGCGATGGTGGCGTCGGAAACCTTCGCGCTGTGGACCATCGTCATGGTCGGCGGGCTCGGCAGCCACGCCGGCGTGCTGGCCGGCGCGCTCATCGTTCAGGCGGTTTACGCGTTCGCGCCGTTCCTGAAGGACTGGCTCGGCGTCGGCAGCGACCTCGCGGGTGCGGTGCGCCTCGGCCTCGTCGGCCTGATGCTGCTCGCATGCGTGCTGTGGCGCCCGCGCGGCCTCGTGCCGGAACGGCTGGAGGTTCGCCCATGAGCGCCCTGCTCGACCTTGAAGGCGTCACGATCCGCTATGGCGACAACGCGGTGCTGTCCGGCCTCTCGCTCGCCGTCGGCGACGGCGAGATCGTCGGACTCCTCGGGCCGAACGGCTCGGGCAAGAGCACTGCACTCAATGCGATCACGGGCTTCGCGCCCGTCGCGGCCGGCGCGATCCGCTTCGCCGGGCGTCGCATCGACACGCTTGCGCCGTACCGGATCGCACGGCTCGGCATCCGCCGGACGTTCCAGTTGCCGTCGATGCCCGCGCGCATGTCGGTGCTCGAACTGGCGATGGCCGCGTCGTCGGCCCGCCACGGCCCCGTCGCGGCACTGCTGCGCAGCCGCGCGACACGCACGCTGGAAGCCGCGACGCGCGCACGCGCCACCGCGCTGCTCGAGGAACTGAAGCTCGCGCACGTCGCCCAACTGGGCGCCGCGGCGATCTCCGGCGGCCAGAAGAAACTGCTTGGCATCGCGTGCGCGATGATGACCGAGCCGAAGCTGCTGCTGCTCGACGAACCGACCGCGGGCGTTCACCCCAACCTGCGCGGCGAACTGGTCGCCGAGCTGCGCCGCTTCCGCGGACTGGGCGTCACGCTGGTCGTGATCGAGCACGACATGCACTTCATCCGCGAGCTGTGCGACCGCTGCATCGTGCTCGATCGCGGCGCCGCGATCGCCGACTGTCGTCCCGCCGAACTCGAAAGCAACCGCCGCGTGCTCGATGCCTACCTGGGCCGGGCCCATGCGCGCCATCTGATGGGGGCGTCATGATCGAAGTTCGCGACCTGGTCGCCGGCTACACGGCCGACATCGACATCCTGCACGGCGTATCGCTGTCCGTCGGGCCGGTCGACATCGTCACGATCCTCGGCCCGAACGGCTGCGGGAAATCGACGCTCCTCAAGGCGATCGCCGGCTTCGTGCCGCCCCGCGCCGGCACGGTCACGATGCATGGCCGCGACATCGCGCGCGTGCCGGTACACCGCAAGATCCGCGAACACGACATCGGCTTCGTCCCGCAGACCGACAACGTGTTCGGCGCGCTGACGGTGCGCGAGAACCTGATGCTCGGCGGCCACGCGATGTCCGCGTTCCCTCGCGAAACGCGGATCGAGGAGCTGTGCGAGCAATACCCCGTCCTGCGGCGCCGCTATCGGTCGCCCGCGGGCGCGCTGTCCGGCGGCGAGCGGCAGATCGTGTCGCTCGCGCGCGCGCTGATGCCGCGCCCGGTGCTGCTGTTGCTCGACGAGCCGTCGGCAGGCCTGTCGCCGAAAATGGTCGACGAGGTGTTCGACGCGATCGTACGGATGCGCGATACCGAGCACGTCGCGGTGCTGATGGTCGAACAGAACGCGATCGAGGCGCTGCACATCGCCGATCGCGGCGTGGTGCTGACGATGGGTCGCGTCGCGCTGACGGGCACCTCGGCCCAGCTGCTCGACAGCGACGAGATGCGGCGCCTCTATCTCGGCGGGCGCGCGGCATGAGCACGAACGCCGCGCCCGCAGCCGGCGCGACCGGCGCGCCTGCCGCGCGGCCGGCACACGTGCTGGTCGCGCTTGCCTGCGGCTTCGTGATGGCGATGCTCGACGTGACCATCGTGAACGTCGCGCTGAAGGCGATGCAGGGGAGCCTCGACATGTCGCTGACCGCGCTCGTCTGGGTCGTCGACGCCTATACGCTCAGCTTCGCCGCGCTGCTGCTGTTCGGCGGCGCGCTCGCGAACCGTTACGGGCCGCGTGCGATCTATGTCGCCGGGCTCGCGCTGTTCGTCGCCGCGTCGGTGCTTTGCGCGGCCGCGCAGACGAGCGGCATGCTCGTCGCCGCGCGGCTGCTGCAGGGCGTGGGTGCCGCGCTCTTCATGCCAAGCTCGCTCAGCCTGCTCACGCTGGCGTTTCCGGCCGGGCCGGTGCGCACGCGGATGATCGGCATCTGGGGGGCGCTCGTATCGGCGGCGATGGCGATCGGGCCGTGCATCGGCGGCGTGCTCGTCGACGCGATCGGCTGGCGCGGGATCTTCTGGGTCAACCTGCCTGTCGGGCTCGCCGGACTGTGGCTCACGTGCCGCCATGTCGAGCATTCGCCGCGCCATCCCGGCCCGCTGAACACGATCGGCCATCTGCTCGGCGCGCTCGCGCTCGCGGCGCTCAGCGATACGCTGATCGAGGGGCCGGGCACCGGTTGGCGCTCGCCCGCCATCGTCGCCGGCGCGGCCGCGACGTTTGCCGCCGGCGCGGCATTCGTGTGGCGCGAACGTCGCGCCCGCGACCGGATCCTGCCGCCCGCGCTGCTGCGCAACCGGCGCTTCGTCGCGGGCGGACTGCTCGGGCTCGCGATCAATTTCGGCATCCTCGCGGAAATCTTCCTGCTGAGCCTTTACCTGCAGCAGACGCGCGGCGCGAGCGCGCTGCGCGCCGGCTTCGAGCTGTTTCCGCTGATGGCGATGTTCGGCATCGGCAATCTCGCTTCCGCCCGCGTGAGCGCGCGGCTCGGCCCGCGCGGCACGCTGCTCGCGGGCCTCGCGCTCGCCACGCTCGGCAGCGCCGCGCTGATCGGCATCGAGGCACTGCCCTACACGACGCTCGCGATCGCGGTCGGCATCGCGAACTTCGGCGCGGGCCAGGCCATCCCCGCGATGAATCTCGTCGTCATGCAGTCGGCCGGCCCCGCGGACGCGAATCTGGCCGCCGCATCGCTGAACGCGAGCCGGCAGATCGGCTCGCTGGTCGGCGTTGCGATCGCGTCGGTCGTGCTGCACGCGATCGCCAGCCCGGAGCGCTCGACCGCGGCCGGTTTCGCCGTGATCGCGAGCGTCTACCTGGCCGGCTTCGCGATCGTGTTCAGACGCATCGACCCGGGTTGACGCCCCCGCGGGCCGCCCTTCTTCATGACAGCGAGGACATCATGCACACAGCGACTGGCCGCAAGGGATGGTGGATTCAACCGGTCGATGCAACACACTAGACACTGCGTAAGCAGTGGCTCGAGCTTCTCTGCATCCGACAACACTCTGGACTGTGCCCCTTCCCCAACAGATTGGTGAAGCTCCAGTTCGCCATCGGTCTTGCCCCGCAACAGTTAGAACTTGTGCCGAATGCCAATTCTCGCCGCAGTCTGAAAACTCGTGCTGGACGGCGACCCGAGCGCTGCTTCGATTTGAGCGCCGTGTGCATGATCATGCGCGAGCGCCCCAACGAAATAAACGTCCGTGCGTTTGGAAATGAAGTAATCCGCCCCGATGGTGACCTGATTCGCGCTGCCGACCCCGTTATTGCGCTCTTGAAACTGGAACCCTGCTCCAAGCGAAAGATCTGGCCTGACAAAGTAAGTCATGCCACCGTCATAGGTCAGCGCCCGAGCTTTGGTGCCGCTGCTCAACTGGACATCGGTCACTACGCCGAATATCTGGGCTTTCCCGAGACTGTAAGTTGCACCGCCTGCGTATTCCGTCAAATTCGCGGAGTTTGTCGCGTTATGCTGCTTGAAATACGACAGCGATGCGGCGAGCCCACCTTGGCTGTAGTTCAGCAGAAAATTCATCGAGCTATTGGTGCCCAACGAGCCGGCGACATTGCCGAAACCATACATGGCGCCGGCACTGAAACCCGAAATCTTTGGCGAGAGATACTTCACCGAGTTATTGACGTTATCGCCCCACAGTCGGTTATCAAGCGTATACCCGCCAGCCGCATACGCCGGGATTCCCCACCCCAGGATGCCCGCTGCCGTGTTTCCTGCGATCGAGTACGCCGGGAAAATATCGCCGATGAAGTCGTATTGCCGCCCGAGCGTCAGCGTCCCGAAGCGCCCGTCAAGGCCCACGAAGGCTGCACGATTGAACAACAGCCCGCTCTGCGCCAAGGCCCCGTTGGAAAGTTGAAAGCCACTTTCGAGCGTGAAGATCGCCTTGAGCCCGCCCCCCAGGTCCTCTTTACCCGTCAGCCCCCACCGATCTCCCTGCGAAGACCCGGACGCAAACTGCACGAGCGCGCCATGTCCGGTGCTCGACGTCGCATTGTTCGTGTACGTAATGCCCGCATCCACCAGCCCGTACAGCGTCACTGAGGACTGCGCATGTGCCGCGCCGCACCCAACCGCGGCGCAGACAACCATGCTTCGCTTGATGACCATATTCATATCGCTTTCCTAATTTTATAGCGTAGTTTTCGTTGACGAGAATGACTGAGGAAAACGTCCCGCTGGAAATGCATCGGAATCGTTTGGTCAATGGGCAGGCGTCTCCGGGTAATCCTGCAGCTTGCCTCACTACAACGAACAGTCTCAGCACGTCCGCTTCCCACTGTGCGTCTACTCTATGAGCAGCTTTTTTTGAGGCCCATCGTTAGAAATGTCGACACGAATTCCCTGGCCTCCCCCCTCGCTCACGAAATTCGAAGGCCCCGGCGAGCGTCCCTTTTTGATCTGTAGGTATGCCGTGGATCCAGCTGAGACATGAATGCAACGAACAGGTAGAGGAAGCGAAGTTTCGTTGCCGATCAGCATTTTTTCCCTGCTATGCTTGACGTGTAATGCGAGCCTGTCTTTCAAGGCTGCCGCGCATGCTGTCTCTTGATTCTTCCTACCGATGAGGCACCCTTGAAGCCACCAGTTCACGACCTCACGCTCGACGAACTCCGACTTTTCGGGGACATCATCGGACGGCTCGAAGAGCTCGGACCGATGGTGGATGTAAGACGCGTCGTTTTGCCAGACTTGACCCGGCTGCTGCGATCCGATTTCTGCGTCTCGTACAACTGGGATGCAGAAAAAGGAACATACGTCGACCCGATCGCGGTCAATGTCGACTCCGATCATGTGCGCCGCTACACGAGCTGGTACCAGCACAATGACCCGATGACGGCGCAGCTCTGCAAGATGCGCAAAGCCACCTTGGTGGAGGAGGTCATGGACCGACCTGCACTAGAGAAAAGTGAGTTCTATAACGAGTTTCTCGCACAGGATGGTTTGCATCACGGGATCAACATGTTTGTTTTCGACGGCGAGCGCCAGCTCAGCGATCTGAGAATCTGGCGGACACAGGATCGACCTGAATTCGAGATGCGCGACAAACTCGTGCTCGATGCGCTCGAGCCGTTCCTTTGCCGCGCCATCAAACGTCGGGCAGGTAGTGCAACGGGTCTCACCGACCGTGAGAGCGAGATCGCGCAACTTGTCGCGAAGGGTTGTACCGATCAGGATATCGGCCGCCTGCTCTGCATCAGCTTGTCGACCGTGCGCACCCATTTGCGGCGGATCATGGACAAGAAGGGATTCTCCAACCGCGCGGAGCTTGCTGCTTCCGTCGCCGCGGCTAGAACGACCGCGCCGTCATGAGTGTTGAACGGCACGATCGACGATCAGGTGCACGCGACGCGACGAATCGTTTGATACGGAAGACTAAACCGCCAATACGGCTTCGAGCTGGTCGCGAGACATATCGATCGAGTCGCCCGACAGCACGATCTCTCCATGATCCAAACCGATGAAATTGTCGGCGATCGAAGTTAGAAACGTCAGATTCTGTTCGACAACCACGAACGCCGCTCCTTCTGCGGTCCGAGACCGGATAACAGACGCCATGCGCTCCAGGTTCTCCTGCTGAACCCCTTCCGACGGCTCGTCGATCAGCGTGAGAGGCGAACGCTCCGCGATGATTCTGGCGAAGGAAAGCAACTTCTTTTCACCACCGCTCAGCTTTCCAGCCGGCTGCAACAACCGCTCTTGCAGACGCGGGAAGATCCGGAACAAGTCGTCGTATGCGTCCAGGCTTCTTGTCTTGAATCCGAGTGTCAGGTTGTCTGCGACGCTCAAATTGTCAAAGACAACCCGTTCCTGCGGCGCGTAGCTCATCCCCAAACGTCGTCGCTGATGCGACGGCACTTTGCCGACTTCACCCCCGTTGACGGTTACGGCACCGGACATGGGCCGGATGACGCCCGTCAAAGCGCGCATCAGCGTCGACTTGCCCACACCATTGCGGCCGAATACACCCAGGACGTTACCCGCAGCCACCTCGCCGCTGATCCCTTTGAGCACCATCGTGTCACCATAGCCGGCGACGATCGACGAAAAGCTCAACATGGCTTCTCGCTGGCGTTCGCTCATTTTCTTCCTCCTGAGTAGACAGCCTTGACCTCTGCCGACATCTTGATCTGCGACAGAGACCCGACCGCGAGGCTTCTTCCCTGATGAAGCACCACCACGTTGCCGGCGATCTTTTCGAGCGCGCTCATGTCATGCTCGATCACGATGGCTGACGCCTCCAGTTCGCCGACGGTCGACGTGATCGCGTCCATCATGTGACGGGTTTCGTGCGCCGAGAGGCCCGCGCACGGCTCGTCGAGGAGCAAAAGACGCGGCTCGGTGATGGCCACCATCGCGAACTCCAGCATCTGGCGCATCCCTTGAGAAAGATCTCCCGCACGAACAGCCATATTCGATTCAAGAAACCCGAATTTTCCAAGCGTGCGGACGCGTTGAACCGAATTCCAATGCAGGGGCGCCGCAGTCAGCATCTCTCGAGGACGGATCCGATTCGCCCACAGGGCGATCTGAAGATTCTTGTCGACGGACAACTGGGCGAAAACCGTGGGAATCTGAAACTTGCGGCCGACTCCCAGTCGGGCGACCTGCCAGGCCTGAGAGGACGAAATCTCGGCCCCGCGAAAGTGGATTTCGCCTGAACGGACTGGCAAGCGGCCCGTCATTGCATTGAACGTCGACGTCTTCCCGGCGCCATTGGGGCCAATGAAACAATTGATGACCCCGGCTCCCACCTCGAGATCGAGCCCGTTGAGAATGTTGACGCTACCCTGGCTGACTTCCACCTTCCTGAAACTGAGCAGCGTGGATTGAAGCGGTCGAATGTCAATCGTGGCGATGTCGGGCGCATCGGCCCGTTTCTCCGGAATCGTGTTCGCGACTCGCAGACCCGCAATTCGGGCAAGCGCAGCGGCCATGCCGGCCAGGCCATCGGGAAACAGCCGCACCACACCGATGAAAATCAGCGCAACCAGCACTTCCCAATAGGTAAACAGATCACGCCAGGTCGCTGCGAGCAGTCCGATCACGACGGCACCGAGTTGCGCGCCCAACGGACTGCGCTTTCCCCCGACGGCCGCCCAGATGACAAACTGCGCTGACAACGCCACGCCGACCGCCTGAGGACCGACGAGGCCCTCATGAGGCGCATACAGCGCGCCCCCCAAACCTGCGATCGCGCCCGATAGGCCAAAAGCGGCAGCCTTCAGTTTGTGTGTCGCGAATCCAAAGAACTGGAGGCGATCTTCATTCTCTGAAGTGGCGGCCCAGAGCGTCCCGATCGGTCTGCGGTTCAACCAGGTGATCAGCGCCGTGACGACAACCGCAGCCGCGGCGATCACGTAATACAGGCTTCCATACCTGTCGGTCATCGGCAGATCGGGGATATCGGTCAACCCATTGAAGCCGCCGGTTACGCTGCTCCATTGATTGGCGACCAGAAACCCCAACATGCAAAGCGCAAGGGTAATCAACGAAAAGAACGGCCCACTGTCGATCCGGCGCGCAAAGACGATCAATCCGATTGCATAGGCCAGGGCCGCCGGTACTGCAATTGCAAGCGGAAGCATAATGATCTGCCATTCGCCACCGGCCGCGGCGGCGCAGCGCAATACAAAGGCGCTGACATACGCACCCAGCCCGAAAAACAGGCTTTGGCCCAGCGGCAAGAAGCCCGCATTCCCCCAGCACAAAGCAACGCTTTGCGTGGCCATTCCATACAGCAACAGAAGCCCGATCCTGTTTGCGCTGTAATCACCAGCCCACCGCGGCAAGCTGAGAAGAATCGCCGCCGTGACAACCTGGAGGGCCGTTTCAACGGCGCGAGACGAGGCCATTTGGGCGACTCCACAAGAAATAGATGGACAGGATCAGGACAGCGGTATAGCCCGACGTCTGATCGATGAAACTCGACACCGCGACCTGCGTCCCTCCGATGACGAACGTGCCTACCGCGAGACCGAGCAGGCTGCCCAGGCCACCGACAACGAGCACGAAAAACGAATTGAGCAGATAGTCGAGGCCCATGTATGGCTCGACCCGCACGATCGGTGCGAGAAGCACCCCCGCCAACCCGGCCAGCACCACACCCGTAATGAACGTGCCGCTGGCCAGTCGGGTCGTATTGATGCCGGCTGCCTTGGCAAGAAGCGGATTCGCGACCATGCCTCGAATCCGCGCGCCCGTCTGGCTGCGGCTGTACCATGCGGCGAGCCCCGCGAATGCCAGGCCCACCGCGAGCATCATCGCGAGCCGGAATGCCGGATACTGGGTGCCAAGGACATCCATCGATTTGCCATCCGCACCCGTCACGTCCTGGTAACCCTTTCCGAACAATGCGACCACGCCTTCGCGCAGTAGGATCGAAACGCCCCAGGTTGCGAGCAAGGTGTCGAATGGCCGCTCATACAAAGGGCGAACCAGCAGGCGCTCGACGATCCATCCGACAGCAGCGCATACGACGATCGCCAAAGGTATGGCAAGCAAGGCGGGTAACCCGAGACGCTGCACGACGACCACCGAATACGCGCCCAGCATGATGAACTCGCCATGTGCCATGTTCAACACGCCCAGCAGCCCGAACACGATTGCCAGACCTATCGTCGTGAGCGCGAGGGCCGCGCATGCGTATCCGAGATTGAGAAGATGGGAAAGCAGCATGACTTCAACCCGCACCCGCTCCGCTCGCACAGGTTTCGGCCGAGCTCAGTTGTGAGAACGTCTTGACGACGTCGTATCGGACGCCTGATGCCTTCGCGAGGAAGATGTCGGCCGTCACATTGCGCGACTTCATCGTGACCGCGCCGCGCGGGCCTGTGTAACTTGCGCCATCGGAAGTCTTCGTCAGATCGCCGATCGACGCGGAATTCGCCTTCCTGGCCATGGCGTCATACATCAGGATGCCCTCGTACGTCGACTCGCCGATGCTGCTCAAAACCGCCGAAGCACCGAACTGCTTGTGATAGCGCTCCAGAAACTGCCCGGACGTGGCGGTCGGCGTCGAGAAAAAGCCGGAGGCCGAGTAGAGGTTCCTGGAGTTGGACGCACCGATGCCGATCAATGTGTTTT
The DNA here is from genome assembly GCF_003853505.1 of Burkholderia sp. Bp9015. NCBI lineage: Bacteria > Pseudomonadati > Pseudomonadota > Betaproteobacteria > Burkholderiales > Burkholderiaceae > Burkholderia > Burkholderia sp. Bp9015. Next base: position 106,299 of record NZ_QTPZ01000001.1, on the reverse strand, counting down.
CTTCGACCATCGTGCCGAAGCGGATCATCTTGTCGCTGAGACCGAAGCTCGCAAAACTTCGGTTGAACGTGACGGCCGACCCGCCCACCAGCGTGATGAAGACCGCATCCGCCTTGCTGTCCCGGATTTTGCCGAGTACCGCGTCGAAGTTGTCGACGTCGAATGGAACGTACTCTTCGCCGACCACGGCCGCGCCGGAACCCTGAATCGCCTTTTTCGCCACTTCGTTCGACTTGCGCGGCCAGATGTAGTCGTTGCCGATCAGGAACCAGCGCTTGACCTGGTGTTTGGCGGTCAGCCACGGAATGACCGGCGCCAGTTGCTGCGCAGGCGTCTCGCCAACGAAGAACGTGCCCTTCGCGCAATCGCCGCCCTCGTACATCGGGGTATAGAAGTAAGGCACCTGGCCTCGGAACAGACTTTCCAGCGCCGTCCGGACAGCGCTATCGTGCGATCCGACAAAGACCTCCGCCTTGTCGCGCTTCCAGAGGCGGAGCGCCGTCTGCGCCGACTCGGAAGGTGCGGCGCCGGCGTCGCCCACCAGCAACTCGAGGGGGCGCCCCAAAACGCCCCCGCGCGCATTGATCTCGTCGATTGCCAACGCCGCACAGTTTTTGCAGGCTTGACCGAAAAATGCGGCCGGCCCGCTCATCGGCGCCATCAGCGCCAGCTTCAGCGGCTGGTTTGCCGCGCGTACCGATGCCGGAACGAGCCCCCCGACGCCCACCGCGGCACTTGCAGCACCGAGCGCAATACTTTTCAGGATATTTCGACGATTCATTTGCTTGCCTTTCTCGTTAAGCCGTTGCCGGATGAATCAATCGTGTGCGTCGAGACGCGGGAACGTCGCGGCACACAGCACGCGCTCCATTTCCTTGCCGATCTGCAGGATTCGCTGATCCGAATACGGAGCACCGTCCAGCGCCAGTCCAACCGGGAGCCCATCCTGGGTCAGACCTGCGGGAATGGTGATGCCGGGTACCCCGGCATTGCTGCCTGGTTCGGTATTTCGCGTGTACGCGGCAAAGACATCGAGCGCTTCAGACCCGACCGCCACGGTTTCAGAGCCGATGTTGCAAGCCGGAATCAGGACGGTGGGAAATAGCAGCGCGTCGGCCTCCATTTCGCGAAGACACGCCACGTAAGACGTGCGCGACCGCTCTCGCGCGAGAAGCGCTTCGGTATATTCGGCCGCGGAAATCGCACCGGCCCCCAGGATGTCGCTGACGATGCGGACTACATCCGGGCTTTTGATCCGGGCAACGATCTCCGGGAACGTCACAGCCACGCCACCTGTTTCCAGATAGCGGCCCACGGCACCGCCAAACTCGAAAAACGGGATGGTTGCGCTCTTCTGCGCACGGAAAAACGGATAACGTCGCAGGTCTACGTCAACCAGTTCGAAGCCTGCATCCTCGAGCTTCTGCAGCGCATGTTCGAGTACCGGCCGCGCATCGGGTGACAGCCCCTCCCACAACGTCGAGTACGGGACTGCCAGGCGAAAGTCACGTGCACCGTCGACAACGGGAGGCGCTGAACCACTTCCGGACAGGATCTCGTCCAGCAACATCATGTCGGAGACGGTTCGGGCAATCGGACCGACCGTGTCGCGCGTGGGCGATATCGGTACGACTCCCTCTGACGGATAGCGTCCATGCGTGGGACGAAAGCCGACCAGTCCACACAGCGCCGCCGGTATTCGCACCGATCCGCCCGTGTCGGTGCCGAGCGCCGCCGGCACCGCACCACTCGCCACCAGCACGGCAGACCCGCCGCTGCTTCCGCCAGGAATTCTGGACGGGTCATACGGATTGCGGGCCGGGCCGAAAAATCCGTTGTCGTTGGTGCAGCCGAAAGCGAGTTCGTGCATGTTGGCTTTGCCCGCGACCAACGCACCCGCTTCGATCACGCGCGCCACGACCGGCGCGTTCGCTCGAGGTACGGCGTTGCGCAGCGCTGCCGTTCCAGCGGCTGTCGGCATGCCCACGCAGTCGATGTTGTCCTTGATTGCCAATGGAATGCCTGCAAGTGACATCCGGCCTGTTCGGGCTGCGGGAGATTCATCATGCGCCCGCGCCGATTGCAACAATTTCTCCGGGTCGACATACACGAACCCGTTCAGCGACTCGGTTTCAGCCTGTCGATCCATCAGCGCCTGAACGTATTCCAGGCAGGATATCTCGCGTCGATCGATCGCACCTTTGGCGTCGACGACTGAAAGCTGCGGGAGGGTTGGCATCTACGTCTCGCTTACATTTCGGTCTTCGTAGATTGCGCGCCTGCTTTTTTGCAGCGTATCGTCAGAAATGACGACGACACGCTCAACCGTGGCAGCGTCACCTCACCGCGCCCGATGCAGCCCCGCGACCGACGTCGGCGGCCTTGATCGCGCGAGTCCCCGCAAAGGTCTGAAATCCGCCTGCTCTTTGCCGAACGTTCAGACCGCGTCGATGTTCGAGACGGAATGCTTCGACGTCGCGGCCGGCACCGTTTCATCGAGAAACATCCCCACGAAAGCGCTCACCAACGACACCCCACCGACGATCAGCATCGGATAGCCAAGACCGAACGTGTCGGCGAGCCCGCCAGCCACCACCGGCATCAGGACTCCACCGATGAGTTCACTGACAGCGGTAGGAACGCCTACGGCGGAGCCAGTCAGCGTGGACGGTACGGATTCGCATGGAATCACGGCAAGAAAGAGCGGTGCGATGCCGAAGCCGCAAATCCCGGCAGCAAAGAGATTCGCGAACATGACGATCGGAGAAGCGTGACAAAGAACGAAAGCCAACATCAGGATGCCGTAGCAAGTCGCAGAGACGACGAGCACGATCCGCCGCCCGAGCCGATCAGAGATCGCCGGAACGGCGATCATCCCGATAAACCCGCCGAAACCCCATCCGGAGATGATCAGGCCGACCGTGCCGAGGCTGAGGCCCGCCACTTTGGTCAGATAGAGCGCGACGAACGTCGAGAACACGAACAGGCCCGTCTGGAAAAGCGATCCGATGACCGTGGTCAGCCAGATGTTCTTGTATCGCAGCACGGTCAAGGGGCCGCCCGATGCCGATCGGACCTGCTTGTCGCGATTTGCCTCCGACTTCCGCATGGTCCTGCCGATCAGGAACGTCAGCAAAAGCCCCGGGATACCGAGAACGAAGAACACCCACTCCCAGCGCATATGCATCGCGAGCTGGGTAGCGATGATCGGTCCAAGACCGATACCAAGAAGGGGGAAAAACGACTGGTGAATGCCAAGATTCAAGCCGCGCCGACGCGGCGTCGATATCTCGTCGATGGTCGCAACGCTGGCGCTGAAGACGCCCCCCTCTCCCACGCCGAGGAGGCCGCGCACAAGCAGCATGCTGTGGAACGACTTGGCGACACCGGTAAAGGATGTCATCACCGAGAAGAAGATTGAAGAACCGAGCAGAATCTTGCGACGCCCATGGCGGTCGGACAGACTCCCGAGCACCCATGTCGAAACTGCCCAAGTCAATGCGAGAACCGAGGCGATGGCGCCTGCCTGCGTGTTGTTCAGTTTGAGCTCCGGCAGCAGCACCGGAAACAGGTACACGATGACCAGACGATCGAGACCGACGATTCCGAACAGCACCGCAAGAAAGATGACCATCTTCCATTCGTAGTCTCGATTTTCTTTGTAGTTCATATCGACATCCTAAATATATGGTCGAGACCGGATTGCTGTTATTTCGAAAAAACCGTCCGGTTTCAATCGATATCAAGCAAACACGGTAGCGACATGAAAACCTCTGACCCGGCTCGCCATGGCATGACATGGCGAACTCGATGGTCCCGTTACTGATCTACGCCACTTCCCGCAAGCTCGGACAAGCAGCCGTTGTCTGATGACGTTTGAGCATCGGCGCGCGTCTCCACCGGCGTTCTGTCGAGAGTCTCGGCGAAAGGGGGGCGCGGCCGCCGATCGATCAGCAATCGCAGAACGTCCGGCCGCGAGTAATGCCCCGCGGGATCGAAAACGCACTTCGAAAGCGATTGCAGGCCGAGATCGATGTTGGCGTAGAGCAAGCCTTCTGCGGTTTCGTCGATCTTTTCGAACAATTCCGCCCCGTCAGGCCCGTATCCAACGCTATGGCCACCGCCTGGCCGCAACAGCTGACGTTTGTCCGCGGTGTCACACAGACTCTCGACCATCTCTTCGGTGACGACTGTCGAAGGCGCAAGGACAAAGCACCCTCCTTCGACGGCGTAGGTTCGCGAAACCGCGTTGTTCACCTGGTGGCTCAATGCGCTCGCAAATTCATAGAGGGAAAAGCTCGGCCAGGCGGCAACGTGGACCTGTTCGCCTTGCGCATACATGGCGGCTTTGGTCAAAGGTTGCACGTGCTCGGCACAACAAAGCGCGCCGAGCTTTCCCAGCGGACTGTCGACCACGGTCAAGCCACTGCCCTCCCCGTCACCGAAAACCGTCCGTTCGAGGTGTGTGGGCTTGAGTTTCTGTCGTTGCAGGAGTGTTTCCCCGTCGGGGCCGATAATCCATTGGGAGATATACAACGAGTGGCCCTTGCGCTCCGAGAGTCCCATCACCACCGTGATACGGTTTTTTCTCGCCGCGTCCCTCAGTGCGTCGGCTTCCGGACTGTCGTAGCTCAGTGAGTTGTCGAAGTAGCGCTGGACATAGCCTTTGCTCATATACCAGGCCGGGGTACCGAGCCAGACATAGAACGGATAGCCCGGCAGCCAGACTTCGGGGAATGCGATCAGGTCGGCGCCGGCCTGCGCGGCCTGTTCAATCAAGCGGATGGACTTTTCGATTCCGGCCTGAAGATCGAGGAACGCCGGGGCGGCCTGCACCACAGCCGCTTTATATTGGGGATGGTTGAGAGCCAAGATATTCCTCCACGACTCGCGGGCGGGACGCCCGCAACGTTGTAGATGAAGTGTCCCGGGCCAATATGGCGGACGCTTGACTCTGACAGAACAGGATTTTCACTTTTGCTGCCAGCAGGTGGGATCGCTGTCGCAGCCAACTCAGGACGCTTCAGAAAGCGTCGCAATGCTTCGCACGGTAGTCGCGGGCGGACATTCCGAAGTGACGTCGAAACGTACGGCTGAAATGCGATGCATTATTGAAACCCCATGCCATCGCAATATCGGTAATCGAGCGGTTTGCGTAGGCGCGCTGCTGAAGCCACTCGCCGCATCCATTGAGTCTGGTCGTACAGATGATCTCGCCTATCGACTCTCCGGCCTCGGCGAACAGTCGGTAAAGGTAACGGCTGGAAACCCCAAGCTCATCGGCGATCTGTTCGGGTCCCAGTTCCGGTTCGTGGATACGATCCTTGATGAACGCACGCGCCCGGAGCAGATGCATCTCCTTCACGTTGGATTTCGGCAGGGGAACCGTGTTGAAATGATCGGCCAGCGCCAGGGCGACCAGATTTGCGGTCACATCGGCAAGCTTCCCGCAGCCGGCCACGGCGACTTCGTCTGACGAAAGCGCTCTGTGCACGGATGCGATATGGTCGGCCGCGACGCGGCGGATCCCCGTCGCCGCGGGAATCCTCACTGCCGTATGCTGCCGGCCACACGGCACCAATTTCTCCAGCGCCCTGCGCGGAAAGCGGATCGTGTAATGCTCCCCGGAAAAATGCCACGCGAAATTGCGCGACGAGTCGAACAGCACCATGTCGGTAGGGTCGACGAACGCGGTGCGGGCATCCTGCTCGATTGCACCTCGCCCCTCGATCTGTATCGACACGAGCAGGTAGTCGTCCGCCGTGCGCCGCACTTCCTCCCAGTCATGCGCCGCAACGTGATCGACCGCCGAGATCCGTGACACGCACACTCCGTCGGTGTTCACGCTGGAGATCTCGCCACGAAATCCCTGATCGGACTCGGTCCTGAAAACCATGGGGACGCAGCTGGCCCGAACCTGATCCGCCCATGCCACAAGCCGGTCGTCGCGATGGTATTGATCCGTAGTAATCACTTGATTCATGGCACAAGATTCCGACTACAAATACGCGGGATAGCGATCCCGAACAATTGCGCATCCAGAATCCCGCGTCAATGCGCAGTAACCTATGACGGTCGCTTCGAAATGTAGCTGCGATCGAGCTCCCCGACCGAGCGGCAACCGATGAGGGCGAGCGTCCGGTCTGTTTCCCGTTTGATCATCTCGATGACGTCGCTCACGCCGATTTCCCCTCTGGCTGCCAACCCGTATAACGTGGCGCGCCCGAGCATCACGGCATGTGCCCCCAAGGCGATCGTCTTGACGACGTCAGCCCCTGTCCGTATCCCACTGTCGAGAATGACAGTCGTTCCCGAGGTGCGCTCGACAATATCCGGCAGCACATCGGCTGTCGCGGGCAGGTCGGCGAGCTGCCGGCCGCCGTGGTTCGAAACGATCACGCCGTCCGCGCCGAGCTCGACGCACCGCGCGGCATCGTCGGCCGTCACGATGCCCTTGACGAGGAGTTTGCCAGGCCATTCGTCCCGCAAACGGCGCAGGTCGTCCCAACTGAAGCTCGCATCCATCTGTCTGCGAAGAATCGCTGCCTGGGAGGCCGTGTCCGATGCCTCGTCCGTAGCGAAATTTCTCAACTCCGGCATGCCGTGCATCAGATAGGACCAAAGCCAACGCGGGTGCGACAGTCCATCGACGGCCGCGCGCGCACTTGCCTTGAACGGCATGGCAAAGCCGTTGCGAAGATCGCGTTGGCGAAAACCGTTGACCGCTACATCGGTGGTGAGGATCAAGGTCGAATAGCGAGCCGCGCGGGCACGATTGACCAGGCTCTTCGCGAGGTTGCGATGAACCACATACAGTTGAAACCACAGTTCTCCGTCGGCTCCTTTTGCCACCTCTTCGATGGACATGTTGGAAGCCGTCGATAGCGCAAAGGGAATACCGGCCTTGGCCGCCGCACGCGCAAGTGCGAGGTCGCCCTTGGGCCAGAATGCGCTATTGAGACCCGTTGGTGCGATCACCAGCGGCGATGGAATCCGCCGGCCTAAAAGTTCCACCGACTGCTCTCGTATGCTGACATCCGACAGCCGGCGCGGCAACAACTGCAATTTATCGAACGCCGAACGGTTGTGCCTCAGTCCCGATTCATCGTCCGCCGCGCCTTCCAGATAGTCGAACACCATTCGTGGCAGCCGCCGTCTGGCTTCGTCACGATAGTCGCTGACGGAGAAAATGCCGGGAAATCCTTTTGTCATGATTGACGTACTGTCGGAGTAGATCGTGATGCGAAGAACACGAGGCGCGCTGGAGTCCGGATTCGCGCGCCTCTGTCAAGCTGGAGCCTGAGGTCAGGCGCGATTGACGGGCGGAACATGACGACGCACGATCATCAGGCAGATAAAGACCATCGACATCGCCCCACCAAGCATGCCCAGGTACGCGGACGCTCCCCCCTGCGTGATCACGAATGCCCCGGCGAACGCGCTGAGTATCGCTCCGAGCCGCCCGAATGCAAGCGCGGATGCGGTCCCGGTCGCGCGTATCTCGGTTGGGTAGACGTAGGCGCAAAGGGCATACATCGTCGACTGAACTGCGTTCACGAAGAGGCCGTGCAAACCAATTCCGAACACAAGCAACGTCGTGTGGGCAGAGACGTCGATGCCGCGCAGGAAAAGCGCGCTCGCGGATGCCATCAGACAGCACACGAGCAAAGGCCAGCGTGACCCGAACCGGCCGATTGCCACTGCGCAGCCCAGTGCGCCGATGACGCCCCCCAGGTTGTAGGCAGTAAGACCCGAACCTGCCACCGAAGGGCTGAGCCCCTCGCCTGCAAGCATCGTCGGCAGCCAGCTGAATGCGCTGTAGACCGCGATCAGGTTCATGAAGAAAGCGATCCAGATTGCAATCGTGTCACGGCCTTGATCGTCCGCGAACAGAGCACGAAAGCCCGGACGCTGTACCGCTTTCTGTTCCTTCTGATCGGCGAACACGGCGTCCGGCTGAATCGAGCGGGACATGCGGGTCAGCAGGTGACGCAGTTCGTTCCAGCGTTCGTCATGGCGGACAAGATACCGGGGCGATTCCGGCATGGCGAGATACAGCAGGAACGCCAGTGCCAAGGGAAGCGTGCCGCCGATGAGAAAGAGCCCACGCCAGCCATAGTGAGGAAGCACGACGCTCGCGAACAGTCCCGCAAGCATGCCCCCCAGCGGTACGCACACGATGGTTGCGGTGACTGCGAGCGTCCGCCGGCGAGCCGGCGTAAATTCCGCCGTCATGGTCGTCGCGCTTGGCAGCGCACCACCGATACCCAGTCCCGCGAAGAAGCGCAGGATTGCAATGGCCATGACGTCCGGCGATAGCGCAATCGAACTCGTCGCCAGGCCAAATACCAGCACGCTTCCAATGATGGCCCAGCGCCGACCGAACCTGTCCGCGAAAAGCCCGGCGAACGCGCTACCGATACCCATGCCTACGAGGCCGGCAGCAACGGCGGGCGCAAATGCATTGCGCGTAATGCCCCATTCCTTGATCAAGCTGGGAATCGCGAACCCGATGAGTTGCCCATCGAAGCCATCCATCACGATCGCGAACGCGGCGAGAAAGACGACCATTCGCTGAAACGGCGAGAACGGTCCGTCATCAAGGGTGCGGCCTATGTCTACGATCGGCAGACCGGGATTACGATCGTTCATTTCGCCCCCCCGACCAGAGCAGTGAAGCCTGAATCGCCGGCCTGGGTAATCCGTTTTCCGACGTGATGGCCCGACTCCAACTGGGTGCGATCGAGCGACCACTCAAAATTGACAATAGGCATTGCAGTCTCCTTAAGCCGATCGCTCGTCGTTACAGGAGCGAAGGCTACTCACCGGTACGGGGTTGTTGTTTTGTTCGCGCCCACGATCCAGCGGCCCGTCTCGTCCGTCGCGAACAAGACGCGCCCCGACCGTGGCAACCATCAGAACGGATAGTGACGAGGCGTCGTTTGCACGGTGATCCAGCGCAAATCGGTAAATTCCGCGATTCCCGCCTTGCCGCCGAAGTGCCCGAAACCACTGGACTTCATCCCGCCAAACGGCATTTGCGCCTCGTCGTGAACCGTCGGCCCATTGACGTGGCAAAGCCCGGACTCGATACGCTTCGCTACCATCAACGCACGCGCGACGTCACGGCTGAAGACTGCCGCCGACAGACCATATTCGTTGTCGTTCGCGCATGCGATGGCCGCTTCGTCTCCCTCGACGCGGACGATCGCCTTGACCGGCCCGAACGACTCCTCCCGGTAGATACGCATGTCGGCCGTGACGTGATCGAGCAGCGTGGCCGGCATGAGCGTGGTCTCGGATTTTCCTCCGCAGACCAACGTCGCACCTTTCGCCAGCGCGTCGTCGATCAGGTCGTTGCACTTCCTGACGGTCGCCATGTCTACAACGGAGCCGAGCACGGCCGGGCCCTTTCTCGGATCGCCAAGCGGCAGGCTCTTCGCCTTTTCGGCCAAGCGCGCGACGAATTCGTCGGCGATGTTCGTGTCGACGACGATGCGTTCGGTGGACATGCAGATCTGACCGGAATTTGCGAACGCCCCGAATGCCGTGCCTTGAACCGCAGCGTCGATATCGGCATCGTGAAGAACAAGAAACGGAGCCTTTCCGCCGAGCTCAAGTACCGAGGGCTTCAGATACTTCGCGCACTGGGTGGCGATGATGCGGCCGACGCGGGTCGAGCCCGTGAAGTTCACCCGTCTGACCGCGGGCTCGGCAATGAGCGCTTCGACAATGGCGCCGGCATTCGCCGGCGCATTCGTGATGAAGTTCACGACGCCGCGCGGCAGCCCGGCGTCCTGCAACGCCTCGATGATGAGGCCGTGGGTCGCGGGGCAAATTTCCGAACCCTTGAGCACGACGGTATTGCCGCAAGCCAGCGGCAACGCGATGGCACGCACGCCGAGGATGACGGGCGCGTTCCACGGTGCGATCCCGAGCACGACGCCGGCGGCCTGCCGAACCCCGAGCGCGAGATTGCCGGGCACGTCCGACGGAATCACTTCGCCCGAAATCTGCGTGATCATCGCAGCAGCTTCGCGCAATCCGTCGGCCGCAAGCTTGACGTTGAAATCGGCCCACAGGCGGGACGCGCCCGTTTCGGTCGCCATTGCCAGCGCGAAAGCGTCGCGCTTTTCTTCGAGCGCATCTGCGGCTCGATTCAGCAATGCGCGTCGCTCGCCGGGCCCCATCGCCGACCAAGCGGGAAAAGCGGCGGCGGCAGCGTGCACCGCGGCCCGTGCATCGGCGACGGTCGCGGCGGGTGCGGTCGATGCAACCGTGCCATCGAGCGGATTGCGGCGCTCGACTGTCGCCCCATCGCGAGCCATCGTGCGCTCGCCGTTGATCAACATCGATACCTGATTCATAGCCGTCTCCTGGAATATGTTTGAAAAGCCAGCCTGTCGAACCACCGACTCGCGGTCAGGCCACGACAATTTCTACAAGGCGCGTTTTGCCCGAAGACAAAGCGTCTTCCAGCGCGGACTTCAGCGACGGCGCGTCGCTCACTCGCACCCCTTCGCAACCCATGCTGTTGGCCAGAGAAACGAAATCCAGCCCCGCGAGGTCGGTGCCCTGTACCGGATCCGACGCTGAGAAGCCAAAGACGGGCGCAAATTCCTGCAAGGCGGCGTAGCGGGCGTTATTCAGGATGACAAAGGTGATCGGGAGATCGAGTTGGACCGCGCTATAGATCGCTTGGGGCGAATACATCGTCGAGCCGTCACCGATGAGGCCGATCACGCGGCTGCCGGGTTTGCCCAACGCCACGCCCACCGCGGCGGGCATGCCGTAGCCCAGACCGCCGCTTGCCATCGTGTAAAACGTCTGACTGCGCGTGAACGGCAGATAACGCTGCATGACGGGCCGCGAACTTGGCGCCTCCTCGACCACGATATCCGCTGGGTCGCGCACCTCGGAGAGCGTCTGCAACGCATACGCGACCGACATGACCGCCGTGGGCTCGGCTCGCTCGACGACCTCGCGAGGCGCCGGCAACGGCCGGCCGCGCGGCGCCGGACGGGCGAGCAGGTCCGCCAGCCCCAGGCGAACGTTCGCCACCACCGACGTGCCGACCGGGGTCCACGCCGCGGTAGCCGGATCGTCGATCAATTGGTACAACGCCGCGCCATCAGGCACATGCGGCCCACTGCCTTCGACGTGATACGCAAAAGCCGGCGCCCCGATGACGAAGATCAGGTCATGCCCATCCAGAATCCGAACGATTTTTTCGCGCATCGCCGGAAGGAATCCGGCGAAAAGTCGGTGATCTTCAGGGAAGCTGCAGCGTGACGACATCGGCGCGACATAAACCCGCGCGTTGTGGCGCTCGGCGAGTTGGATGGCCTCGCTCCAGGCGTCGGAACGATCGAGTTCCGCGCCGACGACGATGGCCGGCCGTTTGCAGTTGTCCAGCGCGTCACCGATCTCCGCGATCGATGCCGGATCGGGGCGGAACCGGGTGCTGACCCGTGTCGCCTCGACGAGGTCGGCCGGCTGATCCCAGTCGTCGACCGGAATGGAAACGAACACCGGGCCACGCGGCTCCTGCATCGCCACGTGGTAAGCACGGGCGAGCGCAAGCGGAACATCCGCGGCACGAGCCGGTTCGATGCTCCACTTCACATAGGGCCGCGGCAACTCGGTTGCTTGCGATGCCGACAGAAACGGATCGAACGGCAGAATTGAACGGGCCTGCTGGCCGGCAGTAATGATCAGCGGCGTGCGGTTCCTGAAAGCCGTGAATATGTTGCCCATCGCGTTGCCGACACCGGCCGCCGAATGCAGATTGACCAGAGCGGCATTGCCGGTCGCCTGGGCATATCCATCCGCCATACCGACGACGACGGCTTCCTGCAATCCCAGCACGTACCGGAAGTCCTCCGGGAAGTCGCGGAACATGGGCAGCTCGGTCGAGCCGGGATTGGCAAACACCGACGTCATTCCGAGGCGCCGCATCAAGTCCACGACGGCATCGCGAACGGTCGGCTGCCCACTTGTGTTTCGTTGCATCTCGAGTCCTCTGCGGTTAGCCACTCAGGCTGGCGGTGATTGGATGAGCCGCAGTATGGGATTCGATGAATTGTTTGAAAATTGCCAAAATTGCTCAAAGTCATTACTTTCTGGCATGGGTCCATCGGGCTGCCGGATGCGTCCATTCCGCCCGGAAGCCTTGCGGGTCAAGGCCGTACGCCGTCATCGCCGGCTCTGCGGCGGCCGCGGTGAGCGGCCATGGCGATCCCGTTCAGGGAAGACACCTAGTACCGGACAACTCGGGACCTTGTTCGATTCCTTTAGCCCCTTTCAACGGCCGAGCGGCCGTCGCGGCTGAAACAAGCGGCAGCGTGACGCTGATCGACGCGGCCATGACAACTGCGCCGGCGCACGCTCGCGTGTCCCGCGCCGGCTTCACCCGGGCGGGCCGCCTACGCGTCGGTCCAGGCGCCGGTGCCCTGCCGATACTGGATCACGCCGCTGTTGAACCGCACCTGCAGGTTGCCGTCCGGCAACTGCACCCAGGTCGTCATGTCGAGGCCCTGCATCAGCCCTGCGAAGAAATCCCGCCAGCGAAACGGCATTGTCGTTCGCCGCGCTGTTCGGCCGCCTCGACATGCTGCCGGTGCTCGTCGGCCGTGGCGCGAACCCGGATCACGTCGATGCGCTCGGCCGCACCGCACTGCAGAACGCCATCCTGCAAGGCAACGACGCCGCGGTTGCGGCGCTCGAAAAGGTGGGCGCGACGCCGAATGCCGATGTGACGTTGCGAGCGAGGCCGTGACCGCTCGAGCTTGCCGTCGAGGTTGACTGCCTGTCGATCGTCATGCGGCACAAGGTCACGAAGGCACACGTTCCGGCCTTAACACCGGAGCCGGCTTGCCGGCGCGTCGGTCATGCCGCTGATGTCGCGCCTCGCGCCCTTCCCGCCGGCCCTCACGCGCGCTGGCACAGCCATCCGGAAGCCGCCATCGTCTCGACATTGCTCACGTTCGTCATGCTGATTTCGAACAGATCGCGGCCGGGCATCACCGGTATCTGCACGGTCATCCCGCAGCGGTCGTCGGCCAGCGGCTTCAACAACTGGTAGTTGAAGTGGGCGCCGCCGCTGGTGCTGTAAGCGAACAGGACATAGCCCGGCAACGCGTCGAGGCTGCCGAGCGACACCCGCAGCTTGCCGCCCGAGAACACCGACTGCGCCGATTCGTTGATCACGCTCCACGACGTGTTCACACGTGCCTGCCAGGCGGCGTCGAGCCGCGGCAGCGCCGGCAGTTGCTGCGCATACGGCGTGACGCGGAACACATAGCCCGAGCCGTCGACCACACGCTTGGTCAGATACCGATTGCTCACCGCGTTGCCCGCGTCGTCCGTGCCCGGCAGGATATCGAACCGGTACGACACGGTATCGCCGTCGCTCCACCACCAGCCGTCGCTGCGATACACGTACGGCGTGCTGTTCGAGCCGGCGTCCGTCCACGCCGTGCCGTTCCATTGCGTCAACGCCAGGCTGCCGTCCGCGTTCACGGCGACCTGCATCGGCGCCGATTCGTTGCCGTAGACGCCGCCGACGGCGGAAACGTCCGGCGACGCAGCCGCCGGCGGTGCAGCGACATTCACCTTCGCGGGGGCCCCGGCGATGCTGCCGTCCTCCTGCAACGCCTGCAGCAGGATCGCGGGCGCGATGCCGGCCGCGTCATAGCCGGTGCTGCCGGTGATCATCAGCGCCATTTGCGCCGCCGGCAGCACGTAGAAATGGCTTGAAAAGAACTGCGTGCCGCCGCTCTTGTACGCCCCGGCGGCGCCGGCCGCGCGCAGGACCGGATCGTCGACGTCGTCCCAGCCGAGACCATAGGCATACGAGTAACCGAGGCGGGTCGACTTGATCTGCCACCGGTCGGTCTGGTCCGTCAGCATGTCGGCGATTCCGGCCGCCGACGCGATGTGCCGCCCCTGGAACACGCCGTTGCCGATGAACAGTTGCGCGAGGTTCATCATGTCGAGCGGCGTCGTCGACAGGCCGCCGGTGGCGTACGGATTCGCGAATTCCTGCCCGTACTGGATGCCGTTCGCGTACGCCAGCGCGAACTGGCCGCTCGCCGGCACGCTGGTCAGGAAGCCGGAATTCGTCATGTTCAGCGGCGCGAGAATGTCGCGCTGAACGAAATCGGCGAAGCTCAGCCCGGTGACTGCCGCGACCACCAGCTCGAAGATCGTGAAACCGTCGTTGCAGTACACCGCGAACTGGCCCGGCGGATGATTCAGGTGTTCGTTGGCGAGCACCTTTTGCGCGGTCGCCGCATAGCCCGGAATCGGCGCATACGAGAACATGTCGTCGACGTTCTGGCCGGGCAGCCCGGACGAATGCGACAGCAGATGACGCGACGTGATCTGCGCATACTGCGGCGACAGCATGGTGAACGACGGCACGTACCGGACGATCGGCGCGTCGAGGTCGATCAGCCCGCGATCCTGCAGGATCACGCCGGCCAGCGCCGCGATCACTTTGGATACCGAACCGATGTTGTAGCGCGTCGTCGGCGTGGCGGCGACCGCCGGGTTGATCGACGCATTCCCGAACGCCTGCGCCCACACGACCTGATTGCCCTTGAGCAACGCGACCGAGATGCCCGCGAGGTTCCGCGGATGGGCATCGAGCCCGGCCTGGATCGTTTGCCGCCCCGCCGCGATGGTTGCGTCGTAGGTCGACCGCTGAATCGTATCCGCGCCGCCGCAACCGGGCAGCATCGCAGACAACAACCCCGCGCCCGCGTATTCGAGGAATTGCCGGCGGCCGGCGCTGGATGGCGCCGCATCGTGGCGCCGGTCGTGTGGATCGCGTGTGTGAGCCATATCGCCTTCTCAGGAAACCTGCTGTGCGGCACGCCGCGCATCGCGCGTCGTCAGGGAACTGCCGTCGGGACTCCAGCCGGGCGGCCGGATCAGATACTGGATCGCGGTGTGCAGGCTGTCGGCTTTCGCGAGGTCGCGCGCGATATTGCGCCACTCGTAGAACGCGATCCTGAACGGATTGTCGGTGCCGATGCTCGACGTCAGCCCGTAGTGCGGCGTGAATCGCTCGGGCGTGTACGAGCGGAACAGCCGATCCCAGATCATCGTGGTGCCGGCATAGTTGGTATCGAGATAGTCGAAATCGCTGCCGTGATGGACGCGATGCTGCGACGGCGTGTTCAGCAGCGCCTCGAACCAGCGCGGCATCTTGCCGATCGCTTCGGTGTGGATCCAGAACTGGTAGATCAGGCTCACCGACTGCATGAACAGGATCATCTTCGGATGGAACCCGACCCACGGCATCCACGCCCAGAACAGGAACGATCCGGTGATCGTGCCCGTCCACGTCTGGCGCAGCGATACCGACAGGTTGTATTGTTCCGACGAATGGTGGACCGAATGCGACGCCCAGAACCAGCGCACCTCGTGACTCAGGCGGTGGAACCAGTAGTAGCTGAAATCGTCCGCGAAGAAGCACAGCACCCACGCCCACCAGACGTTCGTCGGGATCGTGAAGATCCGGTGCGCGTACACCCAGCTCAGTACCGCCAGCACCAGCCCGCCGGTCAGCACGCTGGCGACGAATGCGCCGGCCGCGAGCGCGAGGTTCGCCAGCGTGTCGCGGGTCCGGTACAGCGACCGGCCGAGCACCGCCGCGAGTGCGATTTCCACGGCGATCAGCACCGCGAAGGCCGGGAACGCGGCCACCATGATATTGGGCAGATTGTCCATCACCGTTGCGCTCCAGGCAGGCGGGGGGCGAGGCCGCGCCATGACCGTTCAAGGATTCGACCGCGAGAGGCCGGTCGGCTCATGCGCAAGGCGAGCGCGATTCAGGGTGCAGGCACGGCACCCTGTCGCGTTGCTTTCAGAAAGGACGACGCCTGGAACAGGATCGGCCGCACTGCGACCGATCCTGTTCCGCGGCATCAGGCCGTGCCGGCGCCGTGCCGATTCGATCGGACGTGCGGCCTGAACCGTGGGTTGGTCTCCCCGGCTGTCCTGCCTTCTTCGCTACCCCGCGCGACTGTTTTTTACGATTGCCAGCAGGTGCGAAGGTACTGCACCCGTTTCGTTTGGGAAATACCGCAGATGCAGTAGTGCCGTCGCCGCTGCGCCGGCCGCGCCGGCTGCCGTCGCGAACGCGTCGCATTCGCGTGCGGGTGCCGAGCAGGCGCGGTGCGATGACATCGCTGCGTCGTCACGCCGTCACGCCGTCACGCCGGCGCGTCGATCAAGGTCTGCATTTCCTGCGGGTCGAGCGGCTTGTGCATCACGCTGAAGCCGCTCGACGAAGCGGCATGGATGCCCTCGGGCGACGTATCGCCGGTAATGATGATGGCCGGAATCTCGCGTCCGATGACGCGGAACACCCGGTGGACGACATCGGCGCCGGTCACGTGCCCCGCCAGCCTGAAGTCCGTCACGATCATGTCCAGTTCGGCGCGCCGCGGCACGGCAAGCTCGATCGCACGCTCCAGCGATGGCGCAGCGATCACGGTATGCCCCCAGGTCTGAAGCAGCGTCTGCATGCCGGCCAGCACGTCGCGATCGTCGTCGACGACGAGGATGGTCTTGCGCGCCTGCCCGCGCCCGGGGTCCGCACGCTCGCCCGACGGGTGCGCGCCGGTGGCGTGCGACGGGGCATGGTCGGCCATGGCCAACCGCACCGAGAACAGCGAGCCGCGGCCCGCGGTCGAACGCACCTGCACGCTCGCATCGATCAGCGCCGCCGTGCGCTGCACGATGGCGAGCCCGAGGCCCAGCCCCTGCTCGCGGTCCCGCGCCGCGTTGCCGATCTGGTAGAACTCCCGAAAGATGTGCGGCAGTTGATCGCCCGCGATGCCGATGCCGGTATCGAAGACCTGGATCTCGACGTCGGTGCCGCGACGCCGGCAGGCCAGCAGGATGCCGCCGCGCCGCGTATAGCGCACGGCATTCGACAACAGGTTCGACAGGATCGTGTGCAGCAGCACCGCATCGGTTTCCAGCCAGATCGCGGTCGGCCGGATCCTGAGCGTCACCCCCTTGGCCTGCGCGGCCTGGCGAAACTGGCTGTCCAGCGCGTCGAGCGCCTGCTGCAGCGCGAAGCGGCGCGGCTCGACATCGATCACGCCCGCGTCGAGCCGGGAAATGTCCAGCAACACGTTCAGCAATTGCGACATGCCTTTCAACGCGGTGCGGAGCCGTTCGGCGATGTCGTCGAGAGCGGTTCCGTCGACGCTCGGCGCGCGCGCCATCGCCCGCAGCGTCGCGATGTAGAGGCCGAGCGCATGCGTCGGCTGACGCAGGTCGTGGCTGGCGGCGGCCAGGAATTGCGATTTGCTTCGATTGGCGAGTTCGGCGCGCTCCTTCTCCTGCGTCAGTTGCCGGATCAGGTCGACGTTCTCGAAGCGCAGCGACACGGCATCGCGCACGGTACGCTGCAGCGTCCGGCTGAAGGCGAGATTGACCGCGAGCAGGAACAGCGACAGGAAGCCCAGCACCGAAAACAGCGCGCTGCCGTACGCGAACGAGCGGATCGCGAACGGCAGCACCGTCGGCAACGCATAAGCCACGTAGGTCGGCCACCACGACGAGAGCGACGCCACCGAGCCGCCGGTCATGCCGGCCAGCACGATGCAGATCAGCGCGGTCACGATCGTGTTGTTCGGCGAAAAGAACAGCACGCCCATGGCGCCCCACAGGCAGCCGGACACGCCCGCGAACACCATGTATTTCCGCGCGCGGCGCGTGGCCGTCCCGGCAGGATGTTCGCCTGCGCGGCGATCCCGCCAGACCATGACGGTACGGATCGCGGTCAGCACGCAGATCGCCGCGGCCCACGCGAGCAGCGCATGCCGCGACACCTCGTTCCACAACAGAAAGGTGGTCAGGCTGACGACGGCGATGTTGCCGAACAGGATCGGCGGAGACTGTCGGTACAGCGTATTGACCAGTTCCAGCTGCACGTCGGCACGGTATTCTTGCGCTATCCTGTTTGCCATTTCAAAATCGCGTATCGGATCCGGCGTTGAACGGAGCGGGCGTCGATCTCGCCCGCCGCGTGACACGTCGCAACGGGGTTGCATCGTATTGTCGCAAAGGAACGAGCTTCCGGGTGCCCCGGGAGAAGGCGAAAGAAAAATGAAAAAAATCGTGCTTGCCGAAGATCACGCCATCATTCGCGACGGGCTGAAGTTGCTGCTGAAGACGCGAGCGAACTGGACCGTCGTGGGGGAGACCGGCGACGGCCGGATGGTCGGTCGGCTGGTGTGCGATACGCAGGCCGATTTGCTGCTGCTCGATCTCGATCTACCCGGCTTCCCCGGCATCGAACTGGCGAAGCAAATCAAGGCGCAATCGCCGCAGACCAGGATCCTGGTCGTCACGGGCAATCAGAACCCGGCCACGGTCCGGGCGGCCGTGGCGATCGGCGTCGACGGCTACATGCTCAAGCACGAAGACGGCGACGAGCTGCTGCGTGCCGTCGCGCTGGTGCTGTCGGGTATCCGCTATGTCAGCGACTCGCTCGCCCATGTCCTCGAGCACACCGCCGCCGCGGCCGTGCCACCGGTGACGGCCCGGGAGAAGGAAATCCTCGTGCTGATCGCCAACGGGCACTCGAGCAAGGACATCGCCATCAGGCTGAATCTCAGCGTGCTCACGGTACGCAAGCATCGACAGAACCTGATGTCGAAACTGGCGCTGCACAACGTCGCCGAAGTGATCGCGTATGCGCTGCGCGACGGCCTGACCGTGCTGCCGCGGTCCGACGATGTCGGCGCGGAGGCAATCCTGCGCTGACGCGCGGGCCGGCGACGACGACGCATGCATGCGCGTCGTGGCGCGCCCGCCCGTCGCTCGTCGTCACGCGCGACGCGTCGCTTGCATCCGCCCCGCACACGTTCCGCGCGCCGCCCCCGTCACCCGACCACGACCTGCTGTCCCGGATCGATCTCGCCCGGCTTGCTCGCCAGGTTCCGGTTCAGTTGCAGGATCTCGTTGAGCGCGACGTCGATCCGCTGACCGTCCGACATCCGCTGCTGCTGGTCGGCCGGCACGTGTGCCGCGGCAAGCAACGATCCTTCGTGACTTTGCGCGATCGTCCACAACGAATCGCCGGCCGCCACGGTCGCCGTCAGCGGCGTGGGCGCGGGGCTCGGTGCACCCGTCGAAGGCTGCGCCGGTTGCGATGACGTACCCGACGGCTGCGCGCTCGCCGACGCCGATCCCGTCGCCGATCCCGACGGCGTTGCCGACGCATTCGGCTGCACCGGTGCGCTCGTCGTGCCGGGCGACGGCGCAAACGACGCACCCGGCGTCGGCGCCCCGGCACTCGAACCCGACGGTTTCGGCGACGAACCCGGCGGCTTGTGCTGATCGTCCGACGCGGTTGCCGACGTGTACAGGCTGATCCCCTGCATGATCCCGAAGATCGCCACGGGCGCCAGCGCGATGCCGGTCGGCAAGCGCTCCATCCACGGCGTCGCGTTCGGGAAATGCGAATGCAGCCGCCCGGCGCCGAGCAGCGCGCCGGACATCGCGGTCAGCGTGCCGGTCACCGGATCCACGGTCAGCGCGGTATGCACGCCGGTTGCGATGCCGACCGCCGAGGTCAGGTAGTCGCCGGTCGCGCTCGCGATCCGCGCCAGCTGGCTGCGGTTCTCGGCATTCACGCCGCGCAGGCTGCCCTTGTAAACGATGCCGGTGTAGACGGCGCTGAACGCGCCGCCGATCGCCTGTCCGCCGGCCAGCAGGTCGCCGTGCGTGATCGCCCTGAACGCATTCATCGTGATCGAACCGCCGTAGCCGCCGAGCGCCAGCACGCGACCGACGCGGCCGATCGAATGGCGCGGGCTGCCGTGATGCAGCAGCTTCAGCGACGTCCCGCCGACCACGCCCTGCATCTGCGCGAGCATGTCGGCGGCGATCGCCTTCGTATGCGCGACGGTATCGTCGAACGACAGCATCCCGTCGTCGTTCAGCGCGCGCAGCTGGGCGGCCATCGCCTTGCCTTCGTGCGCGATCTGCTCCAGCTGCGCGCCGCGTGCGTCCACGTCGAAGCCGTTCGCCTTCAGTTGTGCCTGCAGCCCGCGCACGAGCCGGTCGACGACGCGATCGAACACGCGCGGATCGCCGTTCTTCAGGCTGGCGACCGCGCCGTGATGCAGCGCCTGGAACACGCGCCCGACCCGCAGGCCCGCATACAGCGAGTTCGTCGCGGTGCGCACCGACTCCCGGCCGACCGCGACGAGCACGCCCGCGCCGGCGCCGCCGGTCACGGTGGCCGCCGCGATGTCGCCGGCGATCCGCCTGGACGATGGCGGCGGCGTGTTCTCGCCGATCGGTTCGTCGTGCACCCGCAGCGCATGCAGTTCCGCCTGCGCGCGCTTCGCGTCGGGAATGTCGACCTTCGCGAGCTGCGCCGCTTCCCGGCGGCTCGTGCCGATCGGCTTGGTGCCGTCGTTGATCAGCGCCGGATCGTGCACGACCGCGCGCCAGTGGTCGAGCGGGTCGGCGGCGGCCGGCCGCTTGCCGGTGGTCACGCGGTCGGGCACGCCGGTGCCGTAGTCGGCCAGCCAGCGGCCGCCGAACCTGCGTGCGCCCTCGTCCGTCCCGGTGCGCGGCGGGTTGCCGTCGGCGTCCCACAGCGGCATCGCATGCTCGATCGTCGCCTTGCGCGCCTGGTTCAGCCAGACGGTCGTGTTGCCTTCGTAGAGCTTCTGGCGCAGCGCGGCGATGTCCGCGGGCGTCATGCCGTCCGCGGCGCCGAGCCGCTCGACTTCCGCGAACAGCAGCTGATGCTGGTTCGCCAGCGTCTGCCGGTCGACCCGCTCGAACACGCGCGTGAGCGCATCGGCGCCATGCAGGCGATCGATGATCCCGGGCCGGTTGCGGTTCTCCACGATCAGCTTGGCGAGCGCGCCGGTGAGATCCTGGTTGCCGATGAAGTCGGCGCCGTGGGTGCCGTACGACAGCCCCGTGTGCACCCATTCGAGCCCCTTGCGCTCGAGCACCGCGCGCAGCAGCTTCTCGTGTCCGCCGCCCGGCACCGATTCCGGCACCGCGTCCCAGCCGTGGAACGTGACCATCACGTTCGGCGCCTTCGTGTCGGGATGCGCGTTCGACCAGCGTTCGAGGGCGGTCATCACACGCACGTAATCGTGATACGTGTCGTTGGTGCCCGACTGGAACCGGTAGTCGGCGCCGGACACGAGCGCGCGCGACGGCGCCGTCTCGAGCCGGATCGCGAAACCGGTGCGTGCGGCCTCGTCGAGCCAGCGATGCAGATGCGCGAGATCGTCGAGCGCGAGCGCCTTCCCGTCGGAGCCCGGGGCCGGATGGATCATCCCGTTCTCGCCGTCGAACACGGCGCGCTTCTGGTCGCCGAGCGCGCGCACCGCGCGCAGGAAATCCGGATCGTGCGCCTTGCCGAGCACCGCCGCGAGCGAATGCGGATCGATCACGAGCGTGACGACCGGCATCACGCCGCCATACCGCTCGACCAGCGCGCCCATCAACGCCGGATCGTCGCTCAGCGAGAACGAGCGCGCCATCGGCACCATGCGATCCTGCAACGCTTCGCTCGAGCGCGTGAAGATCTGCCGGATCCGCTTGTCGGCGACGGTCGCCGCGCCCAGGTTGCGCGTCCGCGCGCGCAGCTTGCCCGGCACCGGCAGGAACCGCGATGCGGACGTCGACACGTCGCGCGCGACGTACAGCTTGTTGAGCAGCGTGCGCCACATGCCGACGTCGACCATCACGGCCTGCGGCTCGCCCTTCAGCACGAGGTTCACGTCGCCGGGCCGCTGTGCCTGCTTGTTGTACGCCTCGATCTGCTGGTGCGTCGCGAAATACTGCTCGGGCTTCGCCGCGCCGTGGCGCAGGCTGAACTCGACGGAGGTCGCCGACGACAGCCCCGGCTGGTACGGCTCGATCGACAGCGGCTCGGGCGCGGTGCCCTTGCTCCCCAGGCGCCGCAAGTCCGCGAGCACCTCGTTGTAGCCGTGCCGCGTGCGCGCCGCGAGCGCGCGGAACGGCGCCGAGTGCAGGCCGCGCGCTTCCGCCGCCTTCCATTGATCGTGCAGCGCCTTCGCGCGCGCCTCGAGCGCGGCGACGCGCGTCGGCCGCGCGCTGGTCAGGAAATCGCGCGGCGACAGTTGCGTGAGCAGGAAATGCACGTCCGTGCCGAAGCGATCGTTGCCGATCGGCATGGCGTCGAGCGGCACGCCCGGATGGTTCTTGTTGCTGACCTGCGGGATCTTGTCGAACCAGCGCATCTCGCCATCGCGCTCGGCGATCACGCCGAGCGGATCGCCGAGCGCCTCGGCCACCGCGCCGTCCGTCCTGAACACGTAGATCACATGGCGGCCGCCGTCCAGCGCGCCGTTGCGGATCGCGGTCAGCAGGTGCGACACGCTGTTGCCGCTGAAGTCGACCGCGTTGAGCGCGGACTGGTCCGACGGCAACAGATGCGGATCGACCGGCGCCAGCGGCGCGGCGTTCGCGTCGTCGCCCTGCTCCGCGCGCGCCAGCGGCCGGCGCACCGGCACGATCGACTGGAACAGGTCGCCGGCCGAGCGGATCGGTTTCTTCTCGACGGCCGGCGCTGCCTTCGCCGGCCGGAACCCGCCGATGCGGTCGACGGTGGCCGGCGCCACGTCGCTGACGACGAAGCGGATCCCGCGGCGCGGCGACCGGCCGACCGGAATGCCGCCGCGGCGGCGGCGCCGGAACACCGTGCGCAGATCCTGCTCGGGGATCTCCGTATCGCCGAGCGACGCCTTTTCGAAATATTTCCACTCGTGATTCGTGTTGCGTTCCGCATGGCCGAGCACCTTGCCCGTCTCGTCGTCGACCACGTGAATCCAGCGCTGCGCGCCGGAAACCGCACGCACGGCCTGGCGCGGCCGCTTGAAGACCGGCGCATCCTGCAGCTTCGACACGTCGCCCGCGAGCGTCATCTCGATCGCATGGCCCGACGCCGTCACGTCCCACGACGTCTTGCCGTCCGGCGTCTCGATCTTCGACGGGCCGCCGAACGCCACCAGTTCGTCATGCGCGACCGGCGACACATGGAAATCGAACTTGCCGCGTGCACGTCGGCCGCCGCTGTTGGCATTTTCCAGCGCCTTGGTGAGCGCGGGCGGCACGCGCTTGCCGTCCAGCATCCGCACCGGGCCGAGCGCGCCGTTCGCGTCGGTCTCGAGCACCGCGACGAAGGCCGGCGGCGTATAGGCCGCGGCGCCGTCGGGCGGCGTGTGATGCGCGGTGACCAGCACATGCGCGTTGGGGCCGAGCTGCCGGGCGAGTCCGTCCAGCGTGGGCGCATGCCGGCCGTCGACACGCGTGAGCGTGCGGCGGCCGAGGGTGTCGAGCCAGTCGGCGGCGCGCTCCTGAGTTGCCGCCTCGACTGCTGCGGCACCCTGCGGCGCGGCCGGGGCGGCTGAATGACCGGAAACAGTGGCCGGCGTCGCCGCGGCGGACGGGTTGCTTGCCGGGTCGCCGGCCGGGCTCGCCAGACGGCCGGCCGGCCCCGCGTGGCCGAACCTCGGCCAGGTCGGGTTGCCGTCGACCGCGCCGAGCGCGCGCGTCCCGCCGGCATGCACGGCCGCATAGCCTTCCGGCAAGCCGGAACGATCGACGCCGACGAGCCGGTACGACACGTCGCCCGTCGCCGCATCGCGGGTGCGCACGACGTACATGTCGACGCCGGCCGGCTTGAACAGCGAGCCGCCGTCGGGCGTGGCGATGCGCAGCGCACTCGCCGGATCGTGGCCGAGCGCCGACAGCAGCACGACGTCGGCCGGTGCGGCGGCCTCGACCGCGGCCAGGTGCGCGGTGGCGCTGGCCGCGACGCGTTCCGCCGGCGTCAGGTCGCCCTGCGCGAACGCGGTGTCGTCCGGCAGCGCATCGGCCGGCACGTACGCGTGATTGCGCGGCCCGGCTTGCGCCGCATCGAGCGCCTGCCCGAGATCGTCGTGCGCGACCGTCGTCACGCCTTCCGGCAACGCGCGCCGCGCTTCGGCGGCCGTGCGGCCCGTCGCGTGCGCTGCCGACGCCGCGGCGTCCGGCACCGTGCCGCTGAACCGGAACCAGCCCGCCTCGGGATCGAGCGCGCCGAAATCGGTGCCGCTGCCCAGCACGATGCTGCCGTCGCCCGTCACGAATTCGACGCGCAGGTTCGTCAGGCCGGCCGCGTCGAACGCCTGCATCACGTCGTCGATCACGCGGGTCGGCTCGGGGCCGTCGAGGAAATAGCTCGGCCAGTGCTGGCTCACGGTGCCGCCGGCCTGCGTCACGCGCGCGGCATCGCCGATCACGCCCGGCCGGTCGGCCAGCGCGCTGCGGAACGGATGGTCGAGCGTGACCGATTCGAACGTGCCGTCCGGAATCGGCGTGAAGTCGTAGCCGGGATCGGCGAACGTCGGATCGGGCACGCGCGGCACCGTCGGACGCGCCGGCCGCTCGGCCCGTGGCGGCGGCGCCGTATGCGCGGCGCTCGGCGCCGGTTCCACGTCCGGTCCGGCGGGCAGTGCCGGGCGGCCTGCCCGCGCGGGATCGCCGACGAAGCGCTGCATCGGCAGGCGATCGCTGTCGACCTCGCCGGTCCGGCGCGTCACGCGCACGGTGGCCGAGCCGTCCGGCTTGACGAGCAGGATGTCCTGCGGCGCCCAGACCGACGTCGGCCGCCCGGTGAGTTCGGACAGGCGCTGCGCGAGCGCGGCCGCGAACGTCCCGCTCGCGGCCCGCACCTGGCCCGGCGCGACGCGCAACGGATCGCGCTTGTCCGACCCGCCGAAACAGGAATACAGCGTCACGTCCTGCCCCGCCTCGAGCTGCGGCGCGACACGCTCGGCCACCTCGTCCGGCGTCACCGGCCGGCCTTCCGGGCCGAGCATCGCATCGGCCGACATGCCGTGTCCGAACACGACGTGATGGCCCGGCGGCGACATCAGCCCGCGCGCGCCGACCGGATGCAGCGGGTCGCCGGCCGGCATCAAAAGCGTGTCGGCCGGACGCAGGAATTCGGGGTGCTGCGTCGCGTCGACGCCGGTCACGTCGTCGAAGCCCGGTTGCAGTACCGACTCGCCGCGAATCGTCGTCGTCATCACGCCGTCGTTGGCGATCGCGCGGTCCGTATAGACGCGGCTGTTGTTCCGGTACGTCTTCTGCGGAATCCCCGACAGGCCGTCGTCGGCTTCGGCCTCGGCGGCCTGCTCGGTGCGCGCGGCCCACTCGTCCGCCGTGAAAATCTGCCCCGGCGCGACGTCGACGACCGGAACCGGCTCGTCGACGGGCGGCTCGCCCGCATCCGGCTCTGGTGCGAGACGCGGATGCGCCGGGAGCTGCGGCTGGGCCGGCCCATGTGCCGTCGCGCCCGGCCGCGCGGCATCGCCCGGAGTGCCGGTGTTGCCGCGCGGCCCGCTGTCGGCGTCCGGATCGATCTGCGCGTCGATCGGGCGCACCGGTTCGACCGGCGCGCCGTCGTACCCGTGCGCCACCGTGCCCGGCACGGGTTCGCCGCGCCGGGCGAACACCAGCGGCGGTTCGCTCGCGTCAGGCGCCTCCGGGACATGCAGGTAGAGCCGCGTCGACACGTCCGGATCGTGCGCCGGCACGACGATGTCGTCGCTGTTCGGGTGCAGTTCCAGCGCACCGGTGCCGCGTATCGAATTGGACGCGATCGAAGCGATCACGGGCACCTGAAGTTCATACGCGAGCTCCTGCGCGAACGGGTAGCCGCCGGAGCCGAGATAGCAGCCGGTCAGCAGCACGCCGTTGCCTTCCGTGTAGGCAGGATCCTCGAGCAGGCTGCGCGCGAATTCCCTGGGCGACATCGTGTTGCCGTCTTTCGTGATGGCGATCGCGCTGTCCCAGCTCACGTCGCGCGGCTTCGTGCCATGCGATTCGGCGATGTCGAAGCCCGACACCTTCAGGAACTGCCGTGCGGTCGCGTGGCCCAGCAGGTTCACGACATTCGAGCCCGGCACCGGCCGCAATTCCAGCGGATTGACGCGAACCGGCTGCGCGCGGCCGGGCGAGAACTTGCCGTTCACGTCGGGTTCGATCTGGAAGCGCGCGAGCCGGCGCCCCGGATCGGGGATCGCGCGCCGCCAGCCGGCCGCGTCGTCGTCGCCGAGCCGGCCGAACACCGGCGCCTGGATCAGGTCCGCGAACTCCTGCAGCAGTTCGGGATCGGCGCCGCTGTGCGGCCCCTCCAGCGCGATCGGCGTGCCCGGCGTATAGCCTTTCCACGCCAGTTCCTCCAGCGCGTGGGTCATCTCGAGCGCGCTCGCCGGGCTGCGGCTGCGCGGATTGATGACCGCGCCGCCGCGATTCGTCAGCACGCGCCAGACGTAGACACCGAGCGGCACGCGCGCGTCGCCCGCCGCGCCGCTGCCGCCCCAGCGATTCGACACCGGGCGCGGCGCCACGGTGCTCCAGTCGACCGCGTGCGCGCCCTGGTCGATGACCGCCAGCGCCGGCGAGAAGCGGTAGGTGCGCGGCGCATGCTGCACCGAATGGTCCGGCTTCCCCGCGAGACTGGGGGCGCCGGGCTCCACCACGATGCCGGTCGTATAGCCGGAGTCCGGGCTGCCGTCGCTGCGATAGCGCGGCGAACGCCACGCGACGAAGCCGCTTGCGCCGTACACGTCCACCCCCAGCACGTTCGCGAGCAGTTGCGCGAGCGGGCTCACCCGCGTACCCGCGCCGCATGCATAGAGGATCACCGGCGATTTGCCGTCCCAGCCGCTCTGGCGCACCAGCTCGGCCAGGTCTTCCGCGCTCATCGGCTTGCCGGTCGCGCTCGCGAACGCGTCGGACCACGCATGCGCGTACACCGCGAAGTAGCCGGGCGGCACCGGCATCAATGGCCGCTCGCCCGCCGGCAGCCGGTTCTCGGGCTGGTCCGGATGGTTCGAATAGATCGCGAGGTCGGCTTCGCGGCGCGGATACGCGCCCCATTGCGTTTCGTCCATGCCGGGCGGCGCGTTGATCACGTCGACACGCCGGCCGTCCTCGCTGCGGATCAGCGGCTTGGCGGGATCGAACCCGCGCGGGTACATCACGCGCAGCGTGCGATCGTACGCGTCGTTCATCGACAGCATCAGCGCGTCGCCGGCGTCGTTTAGCCCGACCCGGGCGACCACCGCTTCGGGCGGCACCGTACCGTCCGCGGCGAGCGCGCCGTGGTCGACCAGCGCGACCTGGTAGCGGCCCGCCGCCACGCCGCCGCGGGCGACCATCATCGCGTCGTGGAACGACGCGTAACGCGTGACGCCGATCGTGCCGTCCTCGCTGGAGGCGGCGGCCGCGAGCTTCACCGGATCGTCCCCGGCCGCCGCGCGCCGCGCGTCCGCGTTCGCCGCCCGGATGTCGTCTCCCAGGTTGCCGCGTTCGGTCGACGGGAGTCCGTCTTCGTCCGGCTTGCGCACGTTCCCTTCGCCGTCCTCCAGGGCGTACACGTAGTATTCGACGTCCTCGAGGCGGTTGCCGCTGTCGAGAATCGACCCGACCACGCCGGCCAGCGCGTCCGGATCGGCCGCCACATGCGCGGGAATGGGCCACGACGCGGGGCGTCCCGCCGTCGCCGGCGTGCCGGCCCCGGCCGGCGTCGCATCATCGCCCGCGATCGCGGCGGCAACGGCCGGCGTCGCTTCGCCGTCGATCCCTTCGGCATCGGGCGCGAGCCGCAGCAGGATCGCGTCGCCGTCGTCCGGCGTGCCCTGCGTGCGGCGCGCGCGCAGCCACGCGGTGAAGCGCGACCGCAGCCCGCCTTCCGCCGGCGACACCGGCTCGCCGTCGCCGACGGGCTCGCCGAAGCTGGCCGCCTGTTCCTCGGCGTGCTGCCACGGGTTGCCGATCTCGCCGACCGCGAGGCGCTGGTTCGCCAGCCCGTTGGCGAACATCGCGTTCGCCACGTCGATCGTGAGCGGCCGCTGCGTCGCCGGCGGGGCCGGCGTCTTCGTGATCGCCCGAATCGGCCGTTCCATCAGCGTATGCGAGCCGAGGCCCATCTGCGCGACGCCGATCCCGAGGTTCAGCAACTGCTGCGCGCGATCGGAATCGGACATCGCGTCCCAGTTCTTCACGAGCGATACGCCCTGGTCGACCATCTGATAGCCGCCGATCGCGCCGCCCGTGACGTTGAGCACGCCGGCCGTGCGGCCCGTCGTCTGCGCGACCGACTGGAACGCGTCGGCTTCCTGCGCGAAACGGCCGAGACCGGCCACGTCGGCCGTCACGCCCTCGCCGCGCGATGCCAGCGTGACCATGTCCGAGACCTGGCCCGTCGTGCGCAGCAGCGACGACGCCTCCGCGAGCGACTTCGCCGCGACGCCGAGCCCGCCGCCCGCGATGCCCGCGCCGCTGCCGATCAGGCTGATCCAGTCGCCGCGCGCCTGCGCATTGCCGAAGCCGATCGACTGCCCGTGCTCGCTCAGATTGTTCAGGTCGCCGATCGCGGCCGGCACGCCGACCGCCATCCCGGCGCCGACCGCGGTCCACGCGGCGCCGAGCATCAGGCCGCCGACCGGCGCACCGATGCCGCTCGCGACCAGCACGACACCGCCGGCCGCGGCGAGAATCCCCGTGCCGATCTCGAGATAGTGTTCGACGTGCTGGTACCACTCCGTCTTGTGTGCGTCGATCGATTCGTATTGCGCGTAACCGCCGGACGCCGCGCCGTTCGTCAGGCTCTTCGGCACGTACAGCTTGCCGTCGTCCGACAGCGCGTTGTTGTGCTGGTAGTCGTCGACGGTGTCGTACTTCCAGCCGCGATCGTCGATCAGCTTGAACTGGTCCGGATGGTTCGCGACCTGCACCTTGAACAATGCGCTCGGCGCGGTACCGGTCCCCTTCGACACGTAGTAGATCGGCACCAGCGACACGACCGCGTGGTCGCCGCCGACCTTGCGGATCTGGTCGACGACGGTCTGGATCATCTGCGTCGCCGCCGAATTCCTCGCGTACAGCGACCGACTGTTGACCGCCACCCCGTTCTGCAACTGCCCGTTGCCGACGATCAACTGCTCGAGCATCGCCATCGACGGCACGTCGTTGCGGTCGGTCGGCGTCGCGGCTGGGTCGTCCGGCTGGATTCCGAGCCCCGCGCCGACGAAGTTCGTCATCTGGTCGGAGCCGGTGGCGAACGTGTAGGACTTGTCGTCGAAGTTCTTCTGGAAGTCGTCGAAATACGCCTTCAGCTGCTTGTCCGGATCGGCCTGGAACAGCTTGTAGCTGGCGTTGGCGGCGTCCTTGTTCTGCTTGTTCTGCGCACTCTTGGTGCCCTGGTCGTAACGCAGCTGGAAGTCGTTCGCGAAGCCCGCCTGGAACCGGTCGTCGTTCTGCATCTTCGACAGCAGCGCCTTCGACAGCGCCGGATCGACACCCGACGACAGCGCCTCGCGCACCGTGTCGAAACCGTAGCCGGTGTTGCTGCCGCGCAGCGTGTAGATCAGCGTCTTCGCGTTGCCCTTGTCGTTAAGCAGCCAGTTCGCGACGTCGTCCTCGCGCCGCACGGGCACGCCGCTCGCGGTCGGTTGCTGGTCCGCCAGCCCGACCGCCTTGCTGAGCCCCTTGTAGAACTCGGTGCCTTGCCCGTACGGCTGCGGCGTGCCCGTGTTCGTCTGCATCCACTTGTTTCCGAAATCGTGCTCGACGGTATCGAGCACGACGCCCGCGAACTCGGGCGGCGCATTGTTCAGGATGTCCTGCATCCACTTGCCGGCCTTGTCGGCGTTCATCGTGTCGTCGTAACGCGCACGCATGCTCGCCTGATCCGTTGCATCCGCATCGGGCTTCTGCATCAGCGGATCGATCTGCGTATGGATGAACTTCGCGTCGAAATGCGGCTGGCCGGCCTGGGTCCACAGCGTCTGGCGCTCGTCGAGCGAGAACGACGCGTCCATGTTGGTCTTCAGCACCTGGAGCGCCGCGCCGGGATTGCTGCCCGGGACTTGCATCAGCTGCGCGACCTGCTGCTTCGTGTACTGCAGCCGCACCTCGGGCGCCGCCGCAAGCAGCGTCTGGATCTTCTGGTAACCGGGATTGTTCTTGTCCGCCTGCGCCATCGCGTACGCGAACACGCCGCCCGCCTGGTCGATCTTCGCGTTCAGCGCCTTCGCGTCCGCGTCGCTCTTGCCGTCGGTGCTCACCGGAATGCCCGTCAGCTTGACGAACGCTTCCGCGAGCGGATTCTGCTGCGCGAGCGCCTTCTCCTGCGGCGACAGCTTCGGATCGTTCGGATCGACGGTCACACCGGTGTCCTGCAACAGCGCGAACGTGACCGGATCGGATTGCGCGAGTTGCTTCATCTGCGGCGACAGCGACGGATCGTCGGGATTGATCGTCGCGATCGTGCGCTTGAGCTGGCTTTCCTCGCCCAGCGCGTCGACGAGGCCGGTGTACCACATGCCGTCGTGATTCTGCTTCACCGACGCGACGACCTGCTTCTGCTCGTCGGCCGTCACGTAGGTCAGTGCGGTGTCGTCGCCGCCCGTCACGACCTTGTCGTACTGGCTCTGCGCCTGTGCCAGCGCCTGCGTGACGTCGGCCTCGTCGGCACGGCGCAATCCCCCCGGCTCCTTCTGCCACGCCGCGTAGTCGGCCTTCGCGTCGTTCAGGCGCAGCGTCGCAGCCGACGTGCTGTACTCGTGGCGCAACGCGGTGGTGAGGGCCGTGTAGGCGTTGTTGGCATTCGTGTCGGCCGTGCCGGCCGCCTGGCGCAGTTGCACGCCGGTGTCGGGATCGGCGCGCCGGATTCCGCCCGGCAGCGCGTCGTACTGCTTCACGTCGGCGTTCGCGGCCTGGTCCTTCTGCACCGCCAGCGCGAACTGGAACGCCTTCACGTTGGTCGCCCGCTCGGGCGCCGATTCGGCCGACACCGCCTTTTGCGCATCGTCGAGCACCGAGCCGAGCACCGGATCGTTCGGCGTCGCATTGCGCAGATCCGCGGCCACGCCCGCGATCGCCTTGTTCGTGTCGCCGCCGCCGTCGGCCGCGACGCGCATCTGGTTCTCGACGGCCGCCTGCACCGAGCCCCATGCCGCTTCGGCCTTCTTCACCTGGTTGTCGAGATCGGCCTGCGACGCGCCCTGGTCGTGCAGGCGCTTGAGCGTCGCCATTTCGGCCTGCGCGAGCTGCAGCAGGCGCTGCGTCTCGGCCTGGGCGGCCGCGAGGGCCTGCTGTTCCGGCGTCTGCGCCGGCGGGGTGCTGCCGGCCTCGTTCGTCGGTGCCGGATCGTTGTCATCCTGCGGCTGCGGCACGTTCACCGGTCCGCCCCCGCCCACAGCCATCAACACCATGTCCGTTCTCCCGCGGCATGCGTGACGTGCCGGCACAGCGGCAGGCGGGCCACGCGCAATGGTCCATTGTGCCGAACGGGCGCACGTGAAAAGGCCGCGCATTACGTAGTCGCCGGGCCGGTTGCGGCAGCGCGGGAAGACCCGCGCTACGAACGCAATCAACCCGATGCCGCGATTCGGTCCTTGGCGCTTCGGGCGGAAAATTTTGCTCGCTGCCGCGCATCGGGTCAGAAATACACGATGCCGCCGACCGGCGGCACACGCCTTTCGCGACGCGTCACCACCCCGCCGCCCTCCGCCGCCTGCTCCTGACCGCGCCGATGCTCACGCTGAACCGCCCCGGCGCTGCCGAATCGTTCCGCATGCGCGACGGCCGAATTCCCGCAGATTCGATCGAAACACCCCGTGTGGAAACGCCGCGATTCCACGCGATCCCGCAGAGGACCTTTCCTGTGCAGCGCCTTAATCGCCGGTCGCACGTTCTCCAATAATGCCCACTCGATCCGTCGGCCCGCGCGCCGATACGACCCACCGGCGATCGGGCCGGAGACCAGCGAAAAAAGTCATATGCATTCCTATAAAACAACCAAGCCCGCCGGCGCACGCGTCGCCGCGCCGCTTGCCGCCCGCCGCGGCCGTCGTACCGGTGCGCTCCCGCTGAGCGTGATTGCCGCCTGTGCGGCCGGCTTCCTGATTCCCTGCGCCGCGCGAGCACAGAGCAGCGTGACGCTGTACGGCCTGATCGATACGTCGATCACCTATTCGACCAACCAGCGTACGCAAGGCGCCGGTTCGCCGGGCAGCGGCAGCGTCGCAATGACGAGCGGTGCGTTGAACGCGTCGCGCTGGGGGCTGCGCGGCCGCGAGGATCTCGGCGGCGGGACGGCAGCGGTCTTCACGCTCGAGAACGGCTTCTCGGGCACGACCGGCAAGCTGTCGCAGAAAGGCGTCGACCTGTTCGGCCGTCAGGCGTGGCTCGGCCTGAGCTCGCGGACGGCCGGCACGCTCACGTTCGGCCGCCAGTACGACCTGATTCTCGATTTCGTGACGCCGCTCGGCGCGTCGGGCCCCGGCTGGGGCGGCAACCTCGCGGTGCATCCGTACGACAACGACGACTCGAACCGCAACCTGCGCATCAACCATGCGGTGAAGTACACGAGCCCGACGTATCGCGGGCTGACGCTCGGCGCGATGTTCGGATTCTCGAACACGGCCGGCGCGTTCTCGAACAACGCCGTATGGAGCGCGGGGCTCGGGTATGCGAACGGGCCGCTGAAGCTCGGCGCCGGTTACCTGAAGATCAGCCGCGACCGCAACGCGCCGAATCCGGACGGCGCATTGAGCACGCTCGACGGCTCCGCGACGATCACGGGCGGCAACCAGCAGATCTGGGCCCTGGCCGGCCGCTATGCGTTCGGCCCGCATTCGGTCGGTGCCTCATGGTCGCACTCGGCCACCGACGGCGTGAGCGGCGTGCTCCAGGGCAGCGGCAT
Organism: Burkholderia sp. Bp9015; assembly: GCF_003853505.1. NCBI lineage: Bacteria > Pseudomonadati > Pseudomonadota > Betaproteobacteria > Burkholderiales > Burkholderiaceae > Burkholderia > Burkholderia sp. Bp9015. The sequence continues at coordinate 73,508 of NZ_QTPZ01000001.1, read as the reverse complement.
CACCCCGCTGAAGGGTGAATCGCTCGTGTTCGACAACTTCACGGTCGACGGCCGCTACTTCGTCACGCCGGCGTTCAGCGTGGCCGCCGCGTACACGTACACGATGGGCCGTTTCGACACGCGCACGGGCCAGACGCGCCCGAAATGGAACCAGGTGGTCACGCAGGCGGACTACGCGTTCTCGAAACGCACGGACGCGTATCTCGAAGCCGTCTATCAAAGCGTGAGCGGCGGCAACGGCAACCCCGCGTTCAACGCGACCGTCTGGACCATGACGCCTTCGGCCAACAGCAACCAGGTCGTGGTCGCGCTCGGGCTGCGGCACAAGTTCTGAGTGCGCCGGCGACGCGCGCCACACCCGCACCGGAAAGGCGCATCACGCATGCGCGGCGCATGCTGCGCGCGTTCGCGCAAGCAAGAATGCGTCCTGCGTCGTTTCCGCGCGAAAAAGACGGAGAAACTGGTCACGCTGTGACATTTTTCCTAATCTTGTTGCAGCGGCGCCGTGCGTCGGCGTCCGGCCGAGACAATCTTTCATCCGGCACGTCGCCGGCTTACGAAAGCGCATCGCGCACGGAAGCCGGCGCTTTCGTGCCGTCTCGCCGCATGCGTGATGCGGCAGATCGCCCGCACCACGCTTTCCATGCAGTCAACCGCAGGAGACGCACGATGAGCAAAACGAACCGATTCGCGGTCATTGCGGCGTTCGCGCTGCTGGCGGGTTGCCACCACGCGGCGAAAACGCCCGAGAATGCCGAGATGGCGCCGGCGCCATCGAGCGAAGCGGTCGCCACGGTGGCGGCCGACGATCTCGACAATCCGAACAGCCCGCTCGCGAAGCGCAGCGTCTACTTCGATTTCGACCAGTACTCCGTGAAGCCGGAATACCAGACGCTGCTGCAGGCGCACGCCGACTACCTGCGCAGCCATCCGTCGCGCCGCGTGCTGATCCAGGGCAACACCGACGAACGCGGGACGTCCGAATACAACCTCGCGCTCGGCCAACGCCGGTCGCAAGCCGTGATGGGCGCGCTCGAAACGCTGGGCGTGCAGGCCACGCAACTCGAAGCGGTCAGCCTCGGCAAGGAAAAGCCGGTCGCGCTCGGCCACGACGAAGATTCATGGGCGCAGAACCGCCGCGCCGATCTCGTCTATCGTTGACCGGATGCCGCCGCGACGGCGACATTCCGGCCCCGTCCTCCCGTTACCTGTCATGCGACGAATCGCCGGGGCGCCCCGGCTGCGTGCTCGTGTGAGCACGGCGCCGCCCGACGCGCGTGCGCCCCGCGCGCCGATTCGTGTCGCTATATGCCGCGACGCACCGATACCCAAAAAACATGGAATAAACCGCCTGACGGAGACGTTTCGTCATCGCGCGGTCGCCGGTTCACGCGAACCGCCCTGCCGCGCGGCCTGCGCGGTCCAAGGAGAGTGAAATGAAATCGGCAAGATTGGCCGCGGCGCTCGTCGCGGCGCTGATGCTGGTGCTGTCGGCGGGATGTACGTCGTCGGGCGGCGGGATGTCGCAAGGATCCGGCATGAGCCGCTACGGCGGCGCGGGCGGCAACGGAGGGGGTAGTGGTGGCGGAGGAGGAGGCGGCGGCTACTGAAACACCGCCTCCCGGAATCGGGCGAGGCATCGCGCGGGAACACGGCCGGGAACCGGCTGCGTTGCGCGCGACGCCCCGCCCTGCCGCTCGACGGCTCAACGCATGGCCTTCACGTCGGCCGGCGTGACGCTTGCGGGCTGTCCGCCCCATGTCGCACGCAGGTAGTTCGCGAGCTGCGCGAGTTCGTCGTCGCTCAGCGTGTGCGCGAAACCCGGCATCGGCTGCAGGTTTTCGTAGCCGGCAAACTTCTGCTCGTCGACGCCGTCGAGCATCGCGACCAGCAGGTTGCGCGCGTCGCCCTGACGCAGCGTCGAATTGCCGTTCATCGGCACCGCCACGTGCGGCTTGCCTTCGCCGTTGAAGCCGTGGCAGCCCGCGCACACCGCGAGATAAACCGAGCGGCCGGCCGCGAGCTGCGCGGCGTCGGCCGACACCGGCTTCACCGGCTGGGGTGCCGGCGGCGTATCGCCGAGCAGGTACACGGACAGCGCGCGCAGGTCGTCCTTCGCCAGGTACTGCGTGCTCAGGTGCACGACCGGATACATTTCGCCGAACGCCGAGCCTTGCGGCGCGATGCCGACGCCGAAGAACGTCTGCAGGTCGGTGCCCGTCCAGCCGCGCGCGGCGAGGCCGGCCGGCGTGATGTCCGGTGCGGCCACGCGGCCGAGCGCCGCGCCCGCGAACGGCTTCGCGCCGTCGAGCTGGCCCGTGAACGCACGCGGCGTGTGGCATTCCGCGCAGTGGCCGAGCGCGCCCGCCAGGTAGCGGCCGCGCCGCCAGTCGGCGGACTGGCCGCGCGACGCGTCGGGCAGGCTGTCCTTCAGGAACACCATGTCCCAGAACACCATGCCGAAGCGCAGGTTGTACGGGAACTTGAGTGCGTGCGCGCGGTTCTCCTGCGCGACCGGCTTCACGGTCCTCAGGTACGCGTACATCGCGTCGCTATCGGCGCGCGTGAGTTGCCGGTACGACGTGTACGGCATCGACGGATACAGCCGCTTGGCCGGAGCCTTGCCGTCGTGCAGCGCGGCGTAGAAGTCGTCCGCGCTCCAGCTGCCGATCCCGTGATCCTTGTCGGGCGTGATGTTCGAACCGTAGAACGTGCCGAACGGCGATTCGAGCGGCGCCCCGCCGGCGAACGGCGCGCCGTCCTTCGCGGTGTGGCACGCCGCGCAGTCGGCGGCCTTGACGAGATAGCGGCCACGCGCGACCGGGTCGGCGCCGGGCGCGCCGGAAGCCGCGTTCGAGGCAGGCGCGTCTTGGCCGCCGCAGGCGGCGAGCAGCAGCGCGCAGGCGGCCGCGAGCGCGGGCAGGCCCGCGGCCCGCGCGGCACGATGGGCGAATGTGCGTTTCATGCGGCGTCCTTCACGAGTCCCGGCGTCGTCAGGATCACGTCCTTCACGGCCTGGTAGTAGCGGACGTAACCCGTGCAGCGGCAGAGGTGCGCGTTCAGCGCGTCGGTGATCGTGCGCTCGACGTCGGTCTTCGCGACCGGCTCGCGCGTCAGCCGCTCGATCAGCACCGTCGCCGCGTTGACGAAACCCGGCGTGCAGTAGCCGCACTGGAAGCTGAAGTGCTCGAGGAACTTCTGCTGGATCGGCGACAGTTCCACCACTTCGCCGGCTTCGTTGCGCTTCGCGTGGCCTTCGATCGTGCGGATCGAACGGCCGTGGAAGAAGTGCGCGCCGGTGATGCAGGTGCGCATTTCCTCGCTGGTGCCGTCCGGCTTGTCGACGATCACGACGCATGCGTGGCAGATGCCCTGCCCGCAGCCGAGCCGCGAACCGGTGAGGCCCGCGTACTCGTGCAGGAACTCGATCATCATCAGCCCCTCGGGCACCTGCATCGGGCCGACGGACTTGCCGTTGATCTTCACCGACAGCGGCTTCAGCTGAAAGCGCACGAGCGGACGCTCGACGGCGGCCGGAGCTGCGGCGGATACAGCCGATGCAGCCGGCACCGCAGCGGATGCGGATGCCGGCGCGGCCGAAGCCGCGTTCGGCACGGACGCGGCGGTCGCGGCCGCGCTGGCGCTCGCGGCCGACGCGGCGGTTTGGGCGGTCGTCATGCGAGCACCTCCTGAATCTTTTGCGGGGTCACCGGCAAGTCGGTGAAACGATGGCCGATCGCGTGCGCGATGCCGTTCACGATCGCGCCGACGACGGGGATCATCACCACTTCGGCGACACCCTTCGGCGGATCGGTCTCGGACAGCGGCGGCAGGACGTCGCCCGTCTGCGACCACACGGCGACGTCGCTCGCGCGCGGCAGCTGATAACGGTTGAAGTTCCACGTGCCGTTGCCCGGGCCGTCTTCGTAGAGCGGCAGGTACTCGTGCAGCGCATGGCCGATACCCATCGCGAGGCCGCCCTGCAGCTGGCCCGACACGAGCTGCGGCGAGATCTGGTTGCCGCACTCCATGATCGAGTGATGCGTGAGCAGCTCGACCTTGCCGGTCGCTTCGTGCACGGCCAGCTCGACGATCGTGCCGACCGCCGTGTAGTACGTGACGGCCGCGTTGTTGCGGCTCGTCGGCGGGATGAACACGCGCTTGCGGTCCAGCACGCGATAGCCGTTCGCGGTCGGCGCCAGCGTGCCGTGCAGCGCGGTCGCGCCGGCCGGCGCGACGGTGCCTGGCAGCGGGCCGTCGGCGCCCGTCTTCGGCGCGCCGACACGCAGCGACAGCCCGTCGATCGGCAGACGCTCGACCGCGCCGCCCACGTCGAACTCGGCGTCGGTCCATTGCCAGCGGTTGAACACGTGCACGACGGCGCCGGTCGGCAGGCCGAGCGCATGCGCCTGCTTCGCGAGCTGCTCGAACGTCAGCGGCTCGAGGCCGTCGGCGCTCAGCTTGCCGTCGACCCAGCGCGCGTCCTCGATGCGGATCGTGTACGGCGCGGCCTGGCCGCCGCCGAGGCCGCGCGTCCAGATCGACATCGCGGCCGGCCACAGCCCGTAGCGGAACACCGCGCGCGCGGCCTCGCGCGTGCTGTGCGTGAAGTAGTACGCGGAGTTGGTCGCGCTCGACGGCGACGCATAGCCCGGCGACCAGCGCGGATTCGCGCTCAGCCGATCCTGGTCGGCCTGCGACATCAGGTACGGATCGCCGCTCGTCTCGACCGGCAGGTCGGGCCATTCGGTCACCGCGACGCGCACCTCGGTTGCCGGGCGGCCGAGCCACTTCGCGACCGCGACGGCCTGCGACGTCGACATCCCGGTGCCGATCTCGGCAGCCGTGTGTTGCAGCGACACCTTGCCGTTCTCGTCGAATTCGACCTTCGCGAACGATGCCTCGGCGCCCGTGCCGAAGTCCTTCTGCACGCACGCGAAGCCGACACCGTAGCGCTTGCCCGGGTTCGCGGCCTCGAATTCGGCCTTGCGCGCCGCGCGACGCGTCCACAGCGGATGCTGCCTCGCGCGCTCCAGCACTTCGTCGACGCGCAGCGCGCCGGCGGGAATCGCGCCCTGGGTGTTCTTCATCCCCGAACGCAGCGCGTTGCGCAGGCGGAATTCGATCGGGTCGAGGTTCAGTTGCGCGGCGATCTCGTCGACGGCCATCTCGGTCGCGGCCATGCTCTGCAGCGTGCCGTAGCCGCGGGCGGAGCCGGCATCGATCGCACGCGACGCGATCGCGACCGCCGCGAGGTCGCTCTTCGGGAAGTAGTAGATCGATTGCGCGGCCGTCGCGCCGACCATCGCCACCGACGGCGAGAAATTCGAGCGCCCGCCGCCGTTCGCCTCGAAGTCGCCCTTGAACGATTGCAGCAGGCCCGTGTTGCGGTCGACCGCGATCCGGTAACGCATCCTGAACGCGTGACGCTTCAGCGACGTCTGGAACTGCTCGTAGCGGTCGTTCGCGAACCGCACGGGGCGGCCGTCCGCGTACAGCGCGCAGACGAGCCCGTAGAACGGCACGTTGAAGTGATCCTTCGAGCCGTAGCCGACCGTGTAGCACGGATGCACGAACAGCTTCTTCACCGGGAAGCGGCATTTCGCGACCATCGCGGCCGCGTTCTCCGACACTTCGAGCGGCGACTGGGTCGGCACGACGAGGTGCAGCGACTGCGTCGCGGCGTCGTACCAGCAGTTCGCGTTGTCGGGTTCGAGCGCGGCGGTGTCGACCGACTGCGTGTTGTACTCGCGGTCGAACACGAGCCAGTCGGCCGACGGATGGTCGAGTTCCGCGGCGATCTGGCCGGCGAGAAACATCCCCTGCTCGTCGAGCTTGCCGTGCTCCTTGCCGTCCGGCCAGACCGGCAGGTGCTTGCGCATCATGCTCGGGAAGATCGGCGCATCCTTCAGGCTCGAATAGACATCGTCGTCGTAGGCCGTCTTGCCGCCCACCCGCACGTAGCGGAAGGTACCCCACGGATCGCGCTCGAGCGGGCCCGTGACCGCGCCGTAGCGGATCACGTCGTCGCGGAACTTGAGCGCGTTCTTCGCGAAGCGGAAGCGCGCGAAGTCGTGGTAGATCAGGATCGCGACCGCATGGCCGAGATACGCGGGCGTCTTGCCGGCGGGCAACAGCATGTCGTCGCCGTAGAACGTCGGGAACGCGACGCCGTCGCGCGCGAGATCGTCGGCCGTGACCACGCGGTCCGGCTTCAGCTCGTCGCCGAGCAGCGACAGGTCGAAGCCCTCGTAGGTGCGGTCGGCCTGCGTGACGCGCAGGATCAGCGCGTGCGACTGCTGCTGCGGCCAGTGCGGCATGTCGGCCGCGCGCACGTCGCGGGCGAACACTTTCGAGCCCGTGACCTTCGCGATGCCGTCGATGCGGAATTGGGGGATGCCGGTGACGCTATCCCATTTGACGGGAGTGAGGAGTTTTTCTTCGAAGAGCGCCGCGAACGCGCGGCTGCCGATGGGCGCGACGTAGACCGCGACGCCCGCCAGCACGCTGGCTTTCAGAAAACCCCGCCGTGACAGGCCGTGGTTTTTCATTGGGGGGAACCTCCTGATGCGGCTCGGACGGCGATCGGGTGTCGCGGCGTTCGGAGCGGCGCGCATTCTGGCATTGTTTTTGATATATCGCCTATAGTATTTCTCGCATGAATTGCTTATTGGATTTCTTATAACGGGATTCGGACGAGCTGCGGCGCGCGGTCGCGGGCGGCACACGCGTGCGACTGCGCGGTGTCGCGCCGGCCGCATCGGTGGCTGCCGGCCGATCGTGCGCCATCGGCGGCCCGCGTGCGGCGCGGGCTGAAACCGGTCCGCGCGCGGCCGCCCGAGATCGTTCCGTCTGCAACGATCCTGCCTGCGCATCGGCGATCCGCAAGATGCGCGCGAACGAAGTTGACGACGACGCGCCGACGTCCCCGCACGGCACGCGCGGCCGATGTTTCATGTTAATGTCGTGCGCATCCGGTTCGCCGGCCATCCCGTGCCGGGCGGGGCGGCCGGCAGTGCACCGCATCGTGTCGAGGTCAAAATAGCCATGGCAGTCAAGGCACGCCTCCTGAACGCCGTTCTCGCCACGCCCCCCTGCGGCGATCACTACGTGACGGCCGCGCTGCGCCCGTCGATGCTCGTCACGCTGTTCGAGGACGTGCGTCCGATGGCGCTGTCCGGCTTCGCCAGCGCGTTCGTCGCGGCGATCGCGCTGATCCGGCTGCAACAACTCTGGTGTTTCGTGTGGCTCGTCGTCGACGTCGGCCTGCTCGCCGCGCGGCTCGCGATCGCACGTGCGTATGCGGTACGTCGTGCCGCCGGCGACGATCGCGCCGAATACTGGGCCCGGCGCTATGCGCCCGTGTCGCTCGCCGCGTGCTGCGTGCTCGGCCTCGGCGTGATGGGCTGCGTGGATGCGCCCGACGTCGAGCTCGGCACGCTGGCCGTAATGGTCGCGGGCGGCGTGTTCGGCGGGATCGCGTCGCGCAATTCGGCGCTGCCGCGGCTCGCGATGACGCAGGTCACGCTCGGCGTCGTGCCGATCGGCGTCGGCGCGCTGCTGGTCCAGCGGCCCGGCGCATGGCTGCTGCTGCCGCCGCTCGTGATCTATCTCGCGGCCATGCGTACGGTCGTCGAACGCCATTACCGCGTGCTGGTCGCGCTGATCGCCGCACGCCAGCGCAACGCCGAGCTAGTCGCGCGCTTCGACGCCGCCCTCACCTACATGCCGCACGGCCTGTGCATGATCGACGGCGAAAGCCGCGTGATCGTCGCGAACCGCCGCACCGCGCAGCTGTTCGGCTCGCCGCGCGAGATCATGCTGGACACGCCGCTGCCCGACGTCGTCGCGGCGCTCGGCGCGAACGCGCTCACCGATCCCGACGGCGCCAGTCTCGCCGTGCAATGCGACCTCTGGCTGAACCATGACGAACCGGAGCCGCTCGACATCGCGCTCGCCGACGGCCGCCAGCTCGAACTCACACGCCACCGCGTGCCGGACGGCAACGCGGTGATCATCGTCGAGGACGTCACCGCGCGCCGCCAGACCGAGCAGCATATCCGGCACCTCGCGCGGCACGACGCGCTGACGGGATTGCCGAACCGCCACGAGTTGCATGCGCAACTCAAACGGATGCTCGCGCACCGGCCGCACCTGCCGCACGTGCCGAGCCCTGCGCTCGCCGTCATGTATCTCGACCTCGACGGCTTCAAGGCGATCAACGACCGCTTCGGCCACCAGGCCGGTGACGAAGTGCTCATGCAGGTCGCCGAGCGGCTCGGCAAGACGCTGCCGCCCGGCGAACTGGCGGCGCGAGTCGGCGGCGACGAGTTCATCGTCGCGCTCGACGCAACCACCATGCAGGCGTGCTCGGTCCTCGCCGCGCGGATCATCCGGCAGATCTCGGCGCCGTACACGCTGTCGATCGGCGAGACCGTCGTCTTCGGGATCAGCATCGGCATCGCGCTCGACGACGGGCACGGCTCACCCGACGAACTGATCCGGCAGGCTGACAGCGCGCTGTACGACGCGAAGTCGGCCGGCAAGGGGATCTACCGCTTCTATTCGGCCGGAAGCAGCCGCGTGACGCCCGCGACCGCGAGCTGAGCGCGCGCTCGTTCCCGCCGGCGGCCGCCGCGCTGTCCGGCTTGCCCGTTCGCTTCCCGCGATTCATTCCGGAAACGCCTTGCGTGGTTCGACGCGTGCGCGCAGGTGTTCCGCCGCGGCCGCCCATGTCACGTGACGTGTTCCGTAACATCGGCGCGCGCCGCGCGTAGCGTTCGCTGCAGAAGCCCGCACGATCGCGACGGCGCGCGGCATTTGATGGCTGGCACTCTTATTGCTCCTTGACCGGGAAACAGGATGTCAGGGAGGCCACTCATGAATACCGTCGAAGTTCTCAGCCGCGCGGAAACGATCGATCAACTGGACGTGATCGACGGTGCCTCGCTGATCCGGCGGCTCGTTTCCGAGCGCCGCATGCCCGCGGCGCGTGAAGCCGCGTGCGTCGACAATCCGCCGCTGACGCTGTACGGCGCGTTTCGCCAGGGCGTCACCGACCACGCGGCGCGGCGCGCGAATCCGTATCGCGCCGGCAGCCGTTTCTGGACGCTGTGGGAAGAAGGCCGTATCGAGGCTGAAACATCGGGCCGCTGACGCGCTCGTGCGCCGGCCCCGTCGCCGCAAGGGGCTGACGCACCACGCGGCGTGCGCAGGCGGCCGGCCCGCACGCAGGCGTGCGTTTCAGCGCTGCAACATCGCGCGCGGCTGCTCTGGTTGCGCTTGCCGCGCGTTCGCGCGCGGGCCGCCTGACGGCGCTCGACCTCGGCCGCACCGCTCGCCGCGCGGCGGTCGTTTCCCGATAAGATGGCGGATTCCCGTTCTCCGAACGATGTCGCCATGACCGCCTCCTCCTCACACCGAAATCCCATCCACTGCGAAATCGATCTCGATGCACAAGGCAAGCATGCGGGCTATCTGCGCCTGCCGCATTCCGTGCATCGCTCCGCGTATGGCTGGCTGCCGATCCCGATCGCGTCGATCCGCAACGGCGACGGCCCGGTCGCGCTCGTGATGGCCGGCAACCACGGTGACGAATACGAAGGCCAGATCATCGTGTCGCAGCTGATGCGCGAGATCGACCCGGAGAGCGTCACCGGGCAGCTGATCCTGCTGCCGATGGCCAATTTCCCCGCGGCCGACGCGGGCCTGCGCGTGTCGCCGCTCGACGAAGGCAACCTGAACCGCAGCTTTCCCGGCAACCCGACCGGCACGCCGACGCAGATGATCGCCCACTACATCGAGCATGCGCTGCTGTCGCGCGCGCAGTATCTGGTCGACCTGCATTCGGGCGGCAGCTCGCTGCTGTACCAGGGCGGCAACATGCTCGCGATCGACCCGCTCGACGACGACGAAGCGGCGAAGCTCAACGGGCTGCTCGTCGCGTTCGGCTTGCCGAACGCGCTGCTGCACGCGCCGAACCCGGTGCATTCGGCCTCGGCCGCGCGCCGGCAGGGCGCGATCTCGATCGTGACCGAACTCGGCGGTGCGGGGATGGCGGATCCGTCGCTGATCCGGCTCGGCCGTCACGGGCTGCTGCACTATCTCGGCTACATCGGCCTGCTGCACGGCGCGCTCGTGCCCGACGCGCCGCCGACCGTCACGCGCTTCCTGCGCGTCGACGGCGATCGCCACTTCGTCTACGCGTACGAACGCGGGCTGTACGAACCGCTCGTCGAACTCGGCGACCAGGTGAAGGCCGGCCAGCCGGCCGCGTGGGTGCACTTCCCCGATACGCCGCTGCGCGAACCGGTGCTGCACCGCTTCAAGGGCGACGGCGAAGTGGTGTGCAAGCGCGTGCCCGCGCAGGTGCAGCGCGGCGATTGCCTGTTTCAGCTGGCGGAGGCGTCGACGCCGCCGCGGGTCATCGGGTAATGTGCGTGATCGAGTCGTCGAGGAGATCACGAACATGAAATGTCCCGCCTGCGGTGAAGCCGAACTGATTCGCGACACACGCGATATTCCGTATGCGTTTCAGCGTGTGTCCACGGTCGTTCGAGGTATAACGGGCGACTTCTGCCCGGCATGCGGCGAAGCGGTGCTCGATATCGAAAATGCCAGTCGTCTCGGTGATGCGATGACACGGTTCGCCACACAATTCGACGGGCGGCCGAACTAGATGCACGTCGTCGTTCGATGGGATGAGGGTCGCTGCGTAGATGGCGTGTCATGACCGGTACAGACCCTAAGCGGACGGCCGGCTTTCTACAAAGCGGCCGTTCGATCGAGATGGGCTGGACGCCTGGTGCGATGGAGTTGTCCAGATCGGACTGCGGTCGCTCGGCTCTACAGTAGCCATTTGGAAGATCAATCACATTCATCTTCCGCCAACGATCGGACCAATTTTCCAGTAGAGCGACAGAGCTACAGCACGCTCGACTCGCCGCCCCGCGCAGACAAACGATTGTCGGATAGACAAAGGCACAAGCCTTGCTCTATGCAAGGATCGGCATCGACCGATGATGCCCTCGCATAGCAACGAATCCCCAATCATTGCGCCACGACGCGGGGAGGACAACTTGAAGATGCGTTCATCTCCTGCGACACCGGCGCTGCCCGTCGTCCTCGTCTATCGTGGGCAACGCAAATCCGTTCAATCCGGCCACGACGTCGGCACGCTCTGGGCGCTCGCCCGACAGATCGCTGAGCTCAAGGGCACGGAACTGGCGGGCGAGTTCGATGAAAAGCATGCGTACCCCGCGCATCGATATCTGGTCCCCGACGATACGCTGACGTTGGCGCAAGCGCGCAAGCTTGGCGTGCGATCCGAGCGCTATCTGTTCGGCGGCGTCGTGCCGTTTGCGTTTGTCGCGACGAAGCTGATCGCACATGCGCTGCCTGATGACGCGCAGGCCTCGCCGCCGGGCTGGTCACGCGTATTCGGCGAGCACATTGGTTCGCTGGTGCTGCCGGGCTACGCGGCGTTTTCGCGGGTCGATGCCTGCAACGCGGCGCGCATCCTTTGGCAGGAGGGCGGCGTACGGATCAAGCGCCCTTATGGGGTCGGAGGAGCAGGACAGTCAATCGTCGCCGACATGGACGAACTGGAAGCAGAACTCGATGCGCTTGGTGACGCGGCGCTGCGAGCCGAAGGCATCGTCGTCGAAAGGCAGTTGGATAGCATTGAGACGCTGAGCGTCGGTCAGGTGACGCTCGACGATCTGGTCGCGAGCTACTATGGCGTGCAGCATCTAACAGTCAATAACCATGGCCACCACGTCTATGGCGGCACCGACCTGGTCGCCGTGCATGGTGGCTTCGACCTGCTTATGCAGCTCGATGTCATGAGCGATGTCCAGGAGGCGATCATCAAGGCGCGTGCATTCGATGCCGCCGTGCAAAATGACTACGCCGGTTTTTTTGCATCGAGACGCAACTACGACGTCGCCTGGGGCATCGATGCACAAGGCGTGCGCCGTTGCGGGGTACTCGAGCAGTCGTGGCGGATCGGCGGCGCAACGGGCGCCGAGCTTGGCGCGTTGCGAATGTTCAGGGCAGATCCTCGGGTGCATGCGGTGCGTGCGTCGACGCGTGAGATTTACGGAGGCGATGTGCAGGTGCCTGATGGCGCCTGCGTCATCTATCGAGGCGTCGATCCGCAAGCGGGAGCCATCACGAAGTACTACACGGTGGATCGTAATACCTTGCAAGGGAGCAACGGCATATGACAGCGGAGCGTTATGGCGTGCGGATCAAGGTCGAGAACGGTTACCTGGACGGGACCCTGCTCGCTCCGAAGACAACGGTGCCGGGCATTCTTTTCGTGCACGGCTGGGGCGGCAATCAGGAACAGTATCTCGAGCGCGCCCGGCAGGCATCGGCATTCGGCTGCGTTTGCCTGACCTTCGATCTGACGGGACATGGGCGTACGCAGGACGAACAACAAAACGTGACCCGGGAAACCAACCTGCAGGATCTGCTGGCCGCCTACGATACGCTCGTTGCACATCCATTGATCGATCGCGATGCGGTTGCAGTGATCGGCAGCAGCTACGGAGGCTATCTCGCAGCCATCCTGACGGAACTGCGCCCAGTGCGCTGGCTGGGTCTGCGCGTACCAGCGCTTTACCTCGACGAAGGATGGAACACGCCGAAGCGCGCCTTGCATGTCGAACATGATCTCGTCGCGTATCGCAAACGCACCGTGCCAGCGTCGGAAAATCGGGCGTTGCGTGCGGCGGCCCGCTTTCGAGGCGATGTGCTGCTCGTCGAATCGGAACACGACGAGATCGTGCCGCATACCGTGATCGCCAGCTATCTGCAGGCGTTTTTGCAAGCCCATTCGCTCACGTACCGGATCATCGACGGTGCGGACCATGGACTATCGGATGATCCCAGCCAACGTGCCTATACCGCGCTTGTCGTGAACTGGCTGAACGAGATGGTTGCGGGCCTGCGCGCAGGCGACCGCGGAGCTGCGCCCGCTCAGGCAGAGACGTAGAAGCCCGTCAGTGCACCGATCGGACCGATCCGGCCCGCCCTGAAGAGCCGGGATTTTCCAAGCAAGACCGGGACGGAAATCGGGCTTGCCTCAAAGCTATCAAACTTCCTGCTGTACGTGGATTCGACGCATGGTCACCGTGCCGGCGTGCGAAGTCACGCCGATGCATCTCGCTTGTCGAGCCACGCCCCTGCCGCGCATAGCATCGCTTCCAGCCCCGTACGCAGCGTCGGGTCGAGTACCGGCGCGAACTTCGGCGAATGATTGCTGGGAATCTCGTTGAGCTTTTTCTCCGCCAACGCCTTTCCAAATGTATCCGGATCGGTCCCGCCGATGAACCAGAACCCATATAGCACGCCCCATTCGCGCCCGAATACGCTGAAGTCCTCGCTCGCTGCTGCCGGGGGCGTTTCGTAGGCGCGCTCGCCAAAGTGCGCTTCGAATGCCTCCCGCACACGCTCGCTTGTCTGCGCGTCGTTGATCGTCAGCGGATAGCTCGAGAGCGTCGTGAATTCGGGCTCGCGTGGTGCGTTGGAGGCCATGCATTCCGCGCAACAGATGCGACGGATCGCACCCAGCATGTATTCGCGCACGTCTTCGTCGAATGTGCGCATGTTGAGCTTGAGCGTCGCGTCGTCGGGGATAATGTTCTCTTTCGTTCCCGCCTGCAGCGCACCGATCGTCAGCACCGCACTATCGCGCGGGGAGATTTCCCGCGATACGATCGTCTGCAGACGGAGCGTCGTCGAAGCCGCCATGATGACCGGATCGATCGAGGTTTGTGGCTGCGATCCGTGCGAACCGCGTCCAAACAGCCTCACCTTCAAACTGTCGCCCGCCGAAAGAATCGTGCCGCTCCGATAGCCGACCGTGCCCGCCGCGCCAACCATGACGTGCTGGCCAAGGATCACGTCAGGCTTCGGGAAGCGTTCGGCCATGCCGTCGTCAATCATGCTGCGGGCGCCGCGCGCCACTTCCTCGCCCGGCTGAAAGACCGCCATCAGCGTTCCGCGCCAGGCGTCCCGGTGCGCAGCCATCAGGTGCGCCACACCCATCAGCCAGGCCACGTGCATGTCGTGGCCGCACGAGTGCGCGACGCCCACTTCGAGGCCATCCTCGTCCTTCGCCCTCGCCGTGCTGGCATATGGCAATCCGGTCGCTTCTTCCATCGGAAGCGCATCCATGTCGGCGCGCAACATTACAGTCGGACCGTCGCCGTTGCGTAACACCGCCACGACGCCGGTCACGCCGACACCCCGCGTAACGTCGTAGCCGACATTTTCGAGATAATCGGCTGCAATACGTGCGGTACGCACTTCCTGCATCGACAGTTCGGGATGCTCGTGCAGGTCCTTGTAGATCGCTTCGAGCTCGGGCAGGAGGCTTTCGATGGCGTCCTTGGTCGCTTCCACCAATGCAGGCATGATCGATCCTTTCAAATGGTTCGTTGCGGGGGCCGATGTTGCATCGCACGCGTCGGCCGTCGTTGAAGCGTGGCAGCGCTTGCGCCCGATCTGGCGACACGGCGGCAGGAGCGCGGTACGCAATCCGCCGACTAGTCCGATGCATGCGACAGGGGGGAAACACGGAACATCCGGGCGAGCCCGCTCTACCCTGGCACTTCGTATTACGTTTCCGTCAAGTCGCCTGCTGCCCGAAGCGGGACAGGACTAGAAGAGAACCATAGTCTCGATAGCGGCAATCCGGAAGGTCCTGTCGATTCATAAGACAAAGCGGTCGCCCGCAGGTCCGGCTCGGCGAGACGGCGTATGACTCGTTCTGGCTGATTTGCCGCTTCCTGCCAAACCTTATCGCCCCCCAAATCGGCAATACCGATAGAACATCGAGCAATAACAGCGTGCAAACCCACGGCATTCATATGTATTGCACACACATCGAACTGGCTCGGCTCCGCACTACTCTCAATCGCCTCCCCACCCCACTCCCCCTGCAAGCCTTCTGACGCCCCCCGCGAAATCCTTATCGAAATTGCTTCGTTCGCCTTTGCCGCCCACGCCGCTAACGTGTTCGAAACGGCGGCGGCACGCCGGATGCAGCGCAGGAAGCACCGCGGCCGCCGTCATCACGACAACCGCGTCGCGATAACGGAACAGACCGGCCGGGCGATGTGCCCCGCCCCCGCCAGGAACGTCCGCATCGCGCGCCCTTCGCGATGCCCATGGCCACGAACGACCGCATCATCGACACGACGCCGCTCGACGTCCGCGCCCAGCCGTTGATCGACGCGCTGATCGACGAATACGCGACGCGCTACGACGCGTACCGCCCCGACAGCCGCGCGTCCGCACGCGACGAACTCGCGCGCTACCCGGCCGAGCTGTTCGCGCCGCCCGAAGGCGCGTTCGTGCTGCTGCTGCGCGACGGCGAGACGATCGGCGGCGGCGCATTCAAGCGCTACGACGCGCAGACCGCCGAACTCAAACGCATCTGGACCCGCGCGGACCTGCGCCGCCAGGGGCTCGCGCGCCTGATCGTCGACGCGCTGGAACTGCGCGCCGCGCAACAGGGCTATCGGCGCGTGTACCTGACCACCGGCTTTCGCCAGCCCGAAGCGTGGGCGCTGTACGACCGCACCGGCTATACGCGGCTGTTCGACTCGTCGATCGACCCCGAAGCGTATTTCCACCTGCGCTTCGGCAAGGATCTCGCCGATCCGTCGCGCACGTCGACGCTCACCGACCTGTGGGCGCCGCTGCCCGAAGCGGTGCTGCCGCGCTGAACGCGTCGCGTCATCCGATTCCGCTCCCTCGCTCCCGACGACAACACAACAAGGACGCATCCATGCAACGAGCCGTACCCTTCACGCCGCGTGCGCTCCGCACGCTGGCCGCCGCGCTGGTCGGCGTGACCGCGATCGCCGCGGCCGCCGCGACCTTCGACCTGAGCCCCGAGCAGCGCGGCCGCCCGCGCGGCACGGCCGATGCGACCGTCGAGCGCGCGGTGCCAGCGTCGTTCAAGTTCGCCGAAACCGGCACGCTGACCATCGGCGTCGCGCCGAGCCTGCCGCCGATCAGCACGTATGCGACCGACGCGCGCACGGTGGTCGGCTTCGACGCGGACGTCGGCCAGCTGGTGTCCGACAGCCTCGGCCGCAAGCTGAAGATCGTCCCGCTCGCGTGGGCCGACTGGCCGCTCGCGCTCGAATCGGGGAAGGTCGACGCCGTGATCTCGAACGTCACCGTCACCGAGGAGCGCAAGCAAAAATTCGATTTCTCGACCTACCGCAAGGACCAGGTCGGCTTCTACGTGCGCAACGACAGCAAGATCCAGTCGATCCGCGAGCCGAAGGACGTCGCGGGGCTGCGCATCGTGACCGACGCCGGCACCAACCAGGAAAAGATCCTGCTCGCGTGGGACCGCGAGAACGTCGCGCACGGCCTGAAACCGGTGCAGGTGCAGTACTACGACGACCAAGCGATGCGGATCGTCGCCGTGCAGTCGGGTCGCGCCGATGCCGTGTTCAGCGTGAACTCGGTGCTCGCGTACCAGAGCGCGCAGCAGGGCAAGACACGGCTCGTCGGCGCGATCAGCGGCGGCTGGCCGCGCACGGCCGACATCGCGATCGCGACGCGCCGCGGCAGCGGGCTCGCCGATCCGTTGACGGTCGCGCTGAACGGGTTGATCAAGAACGGCCGCTATCAGCAGATCCTCGACCGCTGGAACCTCGCGTCCGAAGCGATCGACCAGTCGCGCACGAATCCGCCGGGTTTGCCGAAGAGCTGAGCGCCGCCCCTTCACGCCTTCGCAGGAACGCCGATCACCATGTCTTATTCGCTTTCATTGCTGGACAAGAGTCCGATCGCCGACGGCGCGACCGCCGCCGACGCGCTGCGCTTCACGACGACCCTCGCGCAGCGCGCCGAACAGCTCGGCTACGAGCGCTTCTGGGTCGCCGAGCATCACGGCGCGCCCGGCTTCGCGAGCTCCGCGCCCGAGATCGTCGTCGCGCACCTGCTCGCGCACACGTCGCGCATTCGCATCGGTTCGGGCGGCGTGATGCTGCAGCACTACAGCCCGTTCAAGGTCGCCGAAACCTTCAAGCTGCTCGCCGCGCTCGGGCCGGGCCGCGTCGATCTCGGCGTCGGCAAGGCGCCCGGCGGGCTGCCGCTGACCACACGCGCGCTGCAGTGGTTTCACGACAAGGCGAAAAAGCCGGGCTTCGCGGGCCAGCTCGCCGAACTCGATGCGTTCCTGGGCTGGGGTGTCGCCGAAGATCATCCGCTCGCCGGCGCGGTCGCGATGCCGGTGCCGCCGCACGCGCCGGAGCGCATCCTGCTCGGCGGCTCGCCCGACAGCGGTGCGCTCGCCGCCCGACACGGCTGGCGCTTCTGCTACGCGGGGCACTTCAACGGCGACGACGCGAACCTCGAACGCTCGCTGGCCGCCTACCGCGACGCAGGCGGCACGCGAGCGCTCGTCGCGCTGTACGCGGTCGCCGCGCCGACCCGCGAGGAGGCCGAGCGACTGATCGGGCCGCTGAAGATCTTCAAGCTGCAGTTCGCCGGCGGCCAGAGCTTCAACCTGCCGAGCGCGCAGGCCGCGGCCGAATTTGCGCGGCAAAGCGGCGCGTCCGACTACCGGATCGACGAGTTGCGCCCGACCGTGCTGGCCGATACGCCCGAGCGCATCCACCGCGCGCTCGACGCGCTGAGCCGGCGGCTCGACGTCGACGCGTTCGTGATCGACTCGCCGGTGACCGATTACGCGGCACGGCTCGCGTCGGCCGAATGGCTCGGCGGCGCGCAGTCGATCACCCCCGTGCAGGCGGCCTTCGCGGCCGACCGCTCCCTTCGCTCCCTTTCCCCCGACCAGAACGCGTGACGCGCCCATGACGACCCGACGATCTATTCCCTTCGGCCTGATGCTGCAAGGCGCAGGCAGCCACATGAACGCATGGCGGCACCCGAGCAACCCGCCGGACGCGAGCATCAACCTCGACTTCGCGATCGGCATCGCGCGCAAGGCGGAAGCCGCCGGCATCGCGTTCGCGTTCGTCGCGGACGGCCTCTACATCAACGAGAAGTCGATCCCGCACTTCCTGAACCGCTTCGAGCCGCTCACCGTGCTGTCGGCGCTCGCGGTCGCGACGAAGAAGATCGGCCTCGCGGGCACGATCTCGACGTCGTACAGCGAGCCGTTCACGGTCGCGCGCCAGCTCGCGTCGCTCGACACGATCAGTGGCGGGCGCGCGGGCTGGAACGTCGTGACGACGCCGCTCGAAGGCACCGCGAAGAATTTCGGCAAGGCGCATCCCGATCACGAACTGCGCTACGAGATCGCCGACGAATACCTCGAGGTCGTGCAGGGGCTGTGGGATAGCTGGGACGACGACGCGTTCGTGCGCGATCGCGCGACCGGTCGCTTCTTCGATCGCGACAAGCTCCACACGCTCGATCACCACGGCCGCTTCTTCCAGGTTGCCGGCCCGCTGAACATCCAGCGCTCGCCGCAGGGGCAGCCGGTGATCTTCCAGGCCGGCTCGTCCGACACCGGCATCGGGCTCGCGGGCAAGTACGCGGACGCCGTGTTCACGCACTCGCCGTCGCTCGACGAAACGGCCGCGTTCACACGGCGCGTGAAGCAAAGCGCGGTCGAGCACGGGCGGCAGCCCGGCGACGTGAAGATCTTCCCGGGCATCGGGCCGATCGTCGGCCGCACGGCCGCCGAGGCGGAAGACAAATACCAGGCGATCCGCGACCTGCTGACGATCGACGAAGCGCTCGCGTATCTCGGCCGCTATTTCGATCACCACGATTTCACGCAGTACGCGCTCGATGCGCCGTTCCCCGAGCTCGGCGACATCGGCCGCAACAGCTTCCGCTCGACCACCGACCGGATCAAGGCCGACGCGAAGCGCAAGCACCTCACGCTGCGCGAGACTGCGCTCGCCGTCGCGACGCCGCGCCCGAACTTCATCGGCACGGCCGAGCACGTCGCCGACGAGCTGATCCGCTGGCACGACGCCGGTGCCGGCGACGGCTTCATCCTCGGCTTCCCGGTACAGGCGCAGGGCGTCGACGACTTCATCGACCTCGTGATTCCGGTACTCGAGGCGCGCGGCCGTTATAGCCGCGACCTGCCGGGCAGCACGCTGCGCGACCACCTCGGCCTGCCGCGCAAGGCGAGCCGCCATGCGGCGCCCGGCGCGGTGCAGCAACAGGACGACGCGGCCGAAGCGCACGCATGACGCCGACGCGCCGCCTCGCGCGGCGCTTCCGGCCAACTCGATCGAGGACCCTCACCGACATGAGCGACACGACCCATCTCGGCGGCGCAGTGCCGCCGCTCTCCCCCTCCCGCGCCCGCGACGCCGGCACGCACCTGCGGATCGTGCCGGCCCGGCACCGGTCGCGCACCGTCGGCACCGTGCTCGCGCTCGTGCTGATCGCACTCGTGCTGTATTCGATCCTCGGCAACCCGCAATGGGGCTGGCCGGTGTTCGCGGAGTGGTTCCTGTCGCCGCCGGTGCTGTCCGGGCTCGCGCGCACGCTGGTGCTGACGCTGCTCGGCGCGGTGTTCGGCTTCGCGCTCGGCGGGTTCGTCGCGCTGGCGCGGCTGTCGCGCTCGCGTCTGCTCGCGGCGAGCGCATGGACCTTCGTGTGGCTGTTCCGGTCGATTCCGCTGATCGTGCTGCTGCTGATCCTCAACAACCTCGGCTACCTGTACGAACACGTGCGGCTCGGCGTGCCGTTCACCGACATCGTGTGGTTCGACACGCCGACCACCGACCTGATCAGCCCGTTCCTCGCGGCCGTGCTCGGCCTCTCGCTGAACCACGCGGCGTTTTCCGCGGAAGTGATTCGCGGCGGCATTCTCGCGGTCGACCAGGGCCAGCTCGAAGCGGCCGCCGCGCTCGGCCTGCCGCGCGGCCGCCAGACCACGCGGATCGTGTTGCCGCAGGCGATGCGCGCGATCCTGCCGACCGCGTTCAACGACCTGATCTCGCTCGCGAAAGGCACGTCGATGGTCTACGTGCTCGCGATGCCCGAGCTGTTCTACACGGTGCAGGTGATCTATCGCCGCAATCTCGAAGTGATTCCGCTGCTGATGGTCGCGACCGTCTGGTACCTGATCATCCTGACCGTGCTGTCCGCGATCCAGGTACAGGTCGAGCGCCACTATGCGCGCGGCGCGCTGCGCAACCCGCCGCCGTCGGCGCTGACGTTCGTGCTGGCGCGCGTCAGTGCGCTGTGGCGGCATGCAGCGGCGCGCAACGCAACGGCAACCGGCGCAGCGGCTCACGATGACGCCGCGGCCGCTCCGGTGCCGCGCACCGGCGGCGAAGTCGCCGTGCACAACGTATCGAAGCAGTTCGGCATGCAGCGCGTGCTCGACAACGTGTCGTTCGTCGCACCGCGCGGCAGCGTGACGGTGATCGTCGGGCCGTCCGGTTCGGGCAAGTCGACACTGCTGCGCACCATCAACCATCTCGAGCGCGTCGACGACGGCTTCATCGACATCGACGGCGAGCTGATCGGCTATCGGCGTGACGGCGACGTGCTGCACGAGTTGAAGGAGCGCGACGTGCTGAAGCGCCGCACGGCGGTCGGCATGGTGTTCCAGAACTTCAACCTGTTTCCGCACCTGACGGTGCTCGAGAACCTGATCGAGGCGCCGGTCGCCGTCGGCGGCGTCACGCGCGAGGCCGCCGAACGCACCGCGCGCACGCTGCTCGCGCGCGTCGGCCTCGCCGATAAAGCCGATGCGTACCCGCGCCAGCTGTCCGGCGGCCAGCAGCAGCGCGTCGCGATCGCGCGCGCGCTCGCGTTGCGCCCGAAGGTGCTGCTGTTCGACGAGCCGACGTCGGCGCTCGATCCCGAACTGGTCAACGAAGTGCTCGACGTGATCAAGGAGCTCGCACGCTCGGGCACCACGCTCGTGATCGTCACGCACGAGATCGGCTTCGCGCGCGAAGTCGCGGACAACGTGCTGTTCATGGAGCGCGGCCGCATCGTCGAGTCGGGGCCGCCCGCCGTCGTGCTCGACGCGCCGGCCCATCCGCGCACACGCGCGTTCCTGTCACGGGTGCTCTGATGCACGCCGCTCACGACCTGCGAGGCAACCGACGATGATCGACCGACGCCAGTTCATCACCGCCACGCTGGCGGCCGCCGCCGGCCTCCGGTGGCACGCGGCCGAGGCCGCCGCCGCGACGGCGGACCTCGATCCGCGCCAGGCCGGCCGGATCCGCGCATCGCGCGACGATGCGGCGATTCGCGCGGCAAGCAACTACCGCTGGGTACGCGACGGGGCCTTCACGGTCGCGATCTCGCCGCACGCGCCACCGGTATCGACCTATGCGACCGATGCACGCACCGTGGTCGGCGCCGATCCCGACTATGCGCAGCTCGTCGCCGACGCGCTCGGCCGCACGCTGGTGCTGGTGCCGATCGCATGGGCCGACTGGCCGCTCGGGCTCTCGTCGGGCAAGTACGACGCGGTGATCTCGAACGTCGGCGTGACCGAGAAGCGCAAGGAGAAATACGACTTCACGACCTACCGGCTCGGGCTGCACGGCTTCTACGTGCGCACCGCGAGCCCGATCGCGAAGATCGCCGAACCGAAGGACGTCGCCGGCCTGCGCGTCATCACGGGCGCGGGGACGAGCCAGGAGCGCATCCTGCTCGAGTGGAGCCGGCGCAACGTCGCGCAAGGGCTGAAGCCGACCGAACTGCTCTATTTCGACGACGATGCGGCGGCACGCGTCGCGCTGCTGTCGGGCCGCGCCGATGCCGAGCTGAATCCGAACGCGTCGCTCGCGTACGAAGCCGCGCGCGACGGCAAGATCCGGCGGGTCGGCGTCGTCAACGCGGGCTGGCCCGCGAACGCCGACGTCGCGATCGCGACGCGCCGCGGCAGCGGGCTCGCGCCGGCGCTGACGCTCGCGACGAACGCGCTGATCGACAACGGCCGCTACGGGCAGGCGCTGGCGCGCTGGGGGTTGCAGAGCGAGGCGGTCGCGCGCGCGGAGACGAATCCGCCGGGATTGCCGTCGTTTTGATTCGATGTGTCGATGTGCCGACGCGTCGTTGCGTCGGCACGGCGAGCTGCGCATCGGTCGCGCAGCAAATGAAATCGCCCCGGCATCCCTTAAAGAAGAGGCCGGGGCGAACCGACGTGGGCGGGCCGTCGTTTCCTACGCCGTCAGCGCCGCGCGATCGCGATGGTGGTCGAGTTCCGCGATGTGCGCGTGGATCGCAGGAATCAGCTTGCGTCCGTAATCCAGCGCATCGTCGAGCGGATCGAAACCGCGAATCAGGAACGTCGATACGCCGAGTTCGTAATACGCACCGAGCGCACGCGCGACCTGTTCCGGCGTGCCGACGAGCGCGGTCGAATTCCAGCGCGCGCCGGTCAGGTTCGCGACGCCCATCCACAACCGCTCGTCGAGCACGTCGCCCTGCGCGGCCGCGGCCATCAGGCGTTGCGACCCTGCGTTCTGCGGCGCATGGCCGTCGATCGGCTGGCCGTTCGCGAGCCGCGCCGCGCGCACGCGCGCGCGGATCGCCTCGGCCTTCTCCCACGCGGCGGCTTCGGTGTCCGCGACGATCGGCCGGAACGACACGCTGATGCGCGGCGCGCGTCCGAACGGCCCTGCCGCGGCCCGCACGCGCGCGATCTGCTCGCGCACGGCCGCGAGCGGCTCGCCCCACGTCATATAGACATCCGCGTGCTGCCCGGCCACGGCCAGCGCGGCCGGCGACGAACCGCCGAAATAGATCGGCACGTGCGGCTGCTGCGCGCCTTTCACGACCGGCGACGCACCATGCAGCCGATAGAACTCGCCGTCGTGATCGACCGGCGTGTCGGCCAGCCAGATGCGTTTCAGCACGTCGAGATATTCGCCGGTGCGGCGGTAGCGCGCGTCGTGCGGCACGAAATCGCCGTCGCGCTGAAGATCGGCATCGTCGCCGCCCGACACGACGTTCAATGCGAGCCGGCCGCCGCTGAACACGTCGAGCGTCGCGATCTGCCGCGCGGCGGCCGATGGCACGATCACGCCCGGCCGGTGCGCGAGCAGGATGCGAATATGTTCGGTCGCGGCGGCCGCGAACGACGCGACGATGAAGCCGTCCGCCGCGTTGCTGAAATGGCCGACCAGGATCTGGTCGAAGCCGGCGGCTTCGTGCGCCTGCGCGAAGCGCCGCACGTAGTCGGGCTGGACGGCGGCCCCGCCCGGTACGTCGACCTCCGCGCCGGGCGTCGCGGTGATCATGCCGATGATGTCGACGGGCATGTCGATGGTCCTTCTTGTCGTCGATCGGAAATGGCTGCGTGCTGCGGCACGCTCACTGCGCGGCGGCCGTCTTCTGCGCGGGCGCCGCGAACGCGCCCGCATACGAGCGGTCGAGCAGCTTCGCCGTGTCGTACGCGACCGGAATCACGCCGGCCTTGTGCAGGAAGTCGGCGGTGTTCTGCGCATCCTTCGCGGCCGTGTCGTCGACCGGGCCCACGCGCTGGTGCGCGTTGTTGAGCCAGCGGTACGCGACGTCCGGCTCCAGCTTCGCGCGCTTCGCCCACAGGTCCGCGTACTCGCGCGGATGACTGTCGACCCACTGGCGGGCCGCCACCACGCGCTTCAGGAAATCGGTGATCTCCGCGCGCCTGGCCGTGGCCGCCTGCTCGTTCGCGGCGACGAAGCTGAGCGCGGGCATCAGGCCCTGCGCGGTCGTCACGGGACGGGCGCCCTGCCGCAGCGCGAGCGTGCTGACGAACGGCTCCCACAGCGACACGGCGTCGACCGAGCCGTTCGCGAGCGCGTTGGTCGCATCGATCGGCATCAGGTACGCGTACTTGACGGAATCCGCGCGCAGGCCATCGTGTTCGAGCGCGCGCAGCACGAGCTGCTGGCTCCACGCACCGCGCCAGACCGCAATCGTCTTGCCCTGCAGGTCGGCGACGGTGCGCACCGGCGAGTTCTTCGGCACGAGGATCGCGACGCCGTCGAGGCTCTGCCGCGACACCGCGACGACTTTCACCGGCGCGCCGCGCGCGGCCAGCGTGAGCAGCGCGGAATCGCCGAGGAAGCCGACGTCGATCGCGTTGCCGTTCAGGCTTTCGGCGACGGGCGCGGCGGCCTGGAAGTGCTTCCACTCGATCGTATAAGGCAGGTCCTTCAACACGCCGGACGCCTCCATCGATGCCTGGATGTTGAAGTAGTTCTGTTCACCGACGCGCAGCGTGACGGTGTCTTTCGCGATGCCCGGCTGCGCGGCGAGCGCGAGCAGCAGCGCCGTGACGATTCGGCTCAACAACGTGATCTCCCCGGAGGTTGGCGGGCGGCCGCGCGACGGCGTCGCCCCTGGGTCCGCCTGGCGCGACGGCTGGCGGACGGGATGGAACTGGTGAAGATACGGCGATCCGCTTCATGAGACAAACGCAATATTCTGCTATGCAAATATGCAAATGTTTTATGGAATGATCGCCGCGCAGCGGCCCCGCTCACCGGGCTTCGCGGGACGCCGTTCGAATGATCCCTCGACAGATATTTCGCACGCGAAATACATGGCGAACTATATTTCGCATACGAAATACCCACCCGGAACGAGGACGGCCATGACGTCAGAACCCATCGAGTTTTCCGCCGCCGACGGCTACACGCTGCGCGGCACGCTGTGGTCACCGGACGCGCCGCCGCGCGCGCTGGTCTTGATCCATCCGGCCACCGCCGTGCCGGAGCGGCTCTACGCGGGCTTCGCGCGCTTCCTGACCGAACGCGGCTTCGCGGCGCTCACCTACAACTATCGCGGCATCGGCGCGTCGCGGCCCGCGCGGCTGAGCGCGCTGCAGGCCCGCATGCGCGACTGGGTCGAACTCGACGTCGGCGCCGCAATCGCGTGGGCGCGCGCTACGCACGACGGGCTGCCGCTGCTGGCGGTCGGGCATAGCGTCGGCGGCCATGCGATCGGGCTGTCGGCCGGCACCGCGCACCTGCGCGCGGCCGTGCTCGTCGCCGCGCACGCGGGCAGCACGCGGCTGATCGCCCGCGCGGCCGAGCGGCTGAAGGTGCGGCTGATCCTGCGCGTGCTCGGCCCGCTCGCGTCCGCGCTGCTCGGCTACGTGCCCGGCAAGCGGCTCGGCCTCGGCGAGGACCTCCCGGCCGGCGTGTTCCGCGAATGGAGCCGCTGGACCACGCTGCCGCGCTACTTCTTCGACGATCCGACGCTCGGCGCAGCCGAGCGCTTCTCGAAGCAGCGGCTGCCGATCCTCGTGCTCGGCTTCGACGACGATCCGTGGGCGAACCCGCCCGCGATCGACCTGCTGGTAAGCTACCTGACCCGGGCGGCCGTCGAACGCCGCCAGATCGATCCGCACGCCGCGGGCAGCGGGCCGGTCGGACACATGGGCTTCTTCCGCAGCCGGCCAGGCACGGTGCTGTGGCCCGCGGTCGCCGACTGGCTCGCGCAGGCGCTCGACGCGCCGCGCGATGCGGGTCGCCCGTCCCTTTCCATTGCAGCCGGGAACCGAGCTTGAGCGAAGACCGACGACTGTTTTTCCTGTTGAACATCGGCCAGCGGCGCGTGCAGCGCTGGGTCGACCGCAAGGCCGAGACCGATGCGCGCGCGAGCGCCGCGCAGGCCGGCGTGCTGTTCTGCCTCGCGAGGCAGGACGGCGCGCTGATCGGCGAAGTCGGCGCGGCGCTGCAACTGGCGCCGTCCGCGATGACGGGGCTCGCCGACCGGATGGCGAAGGCCGGCCTGCTTGCGCGTCACGCCGATTCGGACGACGGGCGCGCAACGCGACTGTTCCTGACCGACGAAGGACACGCGGCGCTCAAGCGCGCGCGCGTGGCGCTGCGCGAGCTGAACGGCAAGCTGTGCGACGGCTTTTCCGACGCCGAACTCGACGTCGTCGCGCGCTGGCTGCACGCATTGCAGGACCGCTTTCCGGCCGAGCGCTGAACCGTGCCGGCGGCGCGCCGCATGGGCACGAATCCGCGTAATCGATAGCGATTTCGATTCGTGCTTTCGATTCGCGCTTTCAATTCGGTTTCCGAACTTTCAGGCGGCAAATTTTGCATTTCGGCGGCATTGCTTCGGCAACGCTTTCCGGCTACGTACTGTTACAAAAAATTGCCTGCCGCGCCGCATATCGATCGCCTACATTGCAATCCACTTCGACGCATTCGTCGTCTGCACGGCCTGGCCTTCCCGTTGCGTCCGCAACCCTGGACGCACCCGACAAGCAATGAAAACGAAGAGGTGTCTTGACCGACGTGCTGGCGGCATCCAGCACACGCGGATTGCGATGACCGCGGCGGCTTCCTGAACGACACGATCCGACGCATGGCACGGCATTTATTGCCGCGCGTACCGGTGCGCGTCGTGCCGCCGTGCCGCGCCATCGCCGCCGCACGTCAACGAGGAGCAGTCCATGCGACGCACGATCGTGTCCCACTCGCTTGTCCCCAGCCTCACCCGCCTGTCCGCCGCGATGGCCGTGGCGATGGCCGCCGCCGCGGCCGCGCATGCCGATCCCGTGGTCGTGTCCGGCCCGAGCCCGTTCGCCGCCTGCACCATCGGCGGCCCCGGCACGAACTACGTGAACGCCGAGGTCGAACCGTGGCTGTCGGTCAACCCGGCGAACCCGACCAACATGATCGGCGTGTGGCAGCAGGACCGCTGGTCGAACGGCGGCGCCCACGGGCTCGTCGCGGGCTACACGTTCGACGGCGGCGCGACCTGGGCGCGCACGCCGCAGCCGTTCAGCGCTTGCGCGCCCGGCGGGCTCAAGTACGAGCGCGCGTCCGATCCGTGGGTGTCGTTCGGTCCGGACGGCACCGCGTATTCGGTATCGATCTCGTTCAACCAGTCGAACAACAGCAACGCGGTCGCGGCCTCGGTGTCGACCGACGGCGGACAGACATGGAGCAGCCCGGCCGTGCTGATCGCGAACGACGAACCGACGACGCAGTTCTTCAACGACAAGGAATCGGTGACGGCGAACCCGGTGAAGGCCGGCACGGCCTACGCGGTGTGGGACCGCCTCGAACTGCCGAACGGCAACCCGTATGCGAACCTGCACACGCAGGCATACCGCGGGCCGACGTTCTTCTCGAAGACGGTCGACGGCGGCAAGACGTGGAGCCGTGCGAAGGTGATCGTCAACGTGCCGTCGCGCCAGCAGACGATCGGCAACCAGATCGTCGTCGATCCGAAGACCGGCACGCTCTACGACTTCTTCGACCTGATCCAGCCGCCGTTCAACAAGGCGGCCGGCAAGGTCGCGTTCGTCAAGTCGACCGACGACGGCGCGACCTGGACGAAACCGCAGGTGATCGCCGGGCTGCAGACGGTCGGCGTGACCGATCCGAACACCGGCGAACCGGTACGCACCGGCGACATCATTCCGGAACCGGCGATCGATCCGGCGTCGGGGCAGCTCTACGTCGTATGGCAGGACAGCCGCTTCAACGGCGGCAACTACGACGAGATCGCGCTATCGACGTCGAAGGACGGCGGCGCGAGCTGGAGCGCGCCGCTGCAAGTGAACACGCCGACCGGGCGTCCCGCGTTCAATCCGTCGGTGCGCGTCGACAATGCCGGCTCGGTGATGGTCACGCACTATGATTTCCGCGACCTGCTGGCCGGCAATACGACGACGCTGCCGACCGGGTTCTGGCGCAAGATCTCGCACGACAACGGCACCACGTTCGCGGACGAGCGGCGCGTCGGCGGCCCGTTCGACATGAAGCTCGCGCCGAATGCGGAAGGCTTCTTCATCGGCGATTACCAGGGGCTCGACGTGCTGCCGTCGTCGTCGTTCCATCCGTTCTTCGTCCAGACCAACGCAGGCAACCTGACGAACCGCACCGACGTGTTCTTCGCGCCGTGATGCGCGGGTGAGCGTAGCGCCGCCGCGACGTCCATTGCGTCGCGGCAGCGCTCCCGAATGCGCGTCAATGCATGTCGGTCAGCACGATGCGACCGTCGACTTTCCCTTCGCGCAGCCGCGCGAATATGTCGTTGATGTTGCCGAGCCGGTCGCGATGGATATGTGCGCGCACCAGCCCGTCCGCCGCGAAGTCGAGCGATTCCTGCAGGTCGCGCCGCGTGCCGACGATCGAGCCGCGCACCGTGATGCCGTTCAGCACCGTCGAGAAGATCGGCAGCGGGAAATCGCCGGGCGGCAAGCCGTTGAGCGCCACCGTGCCGCCGCGCCGCACCATCCCGAGCGCCTGCGCGAACGCGCTGCGCGACACGGCCGTCACCAGCACGCCATGCGCGCCGCCGATCTCCTTCTGGATCACCTTCGCCGGATCGTCGGCCGACGCATCGATCGTCAGTTCGGCGCCCAGCTCGCGCGCGAGTGCGAGTTTGGCGGGAGACACGTCGATCGCCGCGACGTGCAGGCCCATCGCGCGCGCGTACTGCACGGCCACGTGGCCGAGCCCGCCGATGCCCGAAATCGCGAGCCACTGGCCCGGACGCGTGTCGGTGACGCGGATGCCCTTGTAGACGGTCACGCCCGCGCACAGGATCGGCGCGATCTCGTCGAACGCGACCTGCGCGGGCAGATGGCCGACGTAGTCGGGATCGGCCAGCACGTATTCCGCATAGCTGCCGTTGACCGAATAGCCGGTGTTCTGCTGCCCGTGGCAAAGGGTTTCCCAGCCGGTGTGGCAGTACTCGCAGTGACCGCATGCCGTATAGAGCCAGGGTACGCCGACGCGGTCGCCCTCGCGCACGTGCGTGACGCCCGCCCCGACCGCCGCGACGACGCCCACGCCTTCGTGGCCGGGAATGAACGGCAGCGTCGGCTTCACGGGCCAGTCGCCGTCGGCTGCGTGCAGGTCGGTGTGGCAGACGCCCGAAGCCTTGATGTTGACGAGGATCTGGCCCGGGCCCGGCGTCGGGACCGGCACCTCCTCGATGCGCAACGGTTCGCCGAACGCGTGGACCACCGCCGCCTTCATGGTTTGAGTCATGCGTCGCTCCTGTCTGGTCGATGACCGGGCCAGTATCCGGGCTCGAAACCGGAACGACTTGATGCGTATCAACGGAGCGGGAAACGCGCGCGACAGTGACAGATTCATCGCGAGACCTATTGCGTGGGCCACCAGTGCCGGCGCGGGTTTGACGGCCCGGCTCTGCTTTCGCCGCCGTTTCCGCAGCTTGTCGGAAACCCTGCGGCATGCCGCCGTTTCGCTTTGAATTTGAAATGATATAACATATCATTTCGCGACCTCGTCCACCTGAAACTCGCTCATCCGGGTGGCCGGGCTACGCCGAGTCCAATCCAACCGGGTCATTACGCGCCGCGAATGCAACAATATATCGTATCCGGCCTTAACCCGCGCGGCTCGCTTTTCGATCCGATACCAACCGATTCACCGACCATGCGCGACCTCCCTCGTCTACCGCTTCGCCTGCTCTCGCCCGTTTCGCTGATGCTGTTCGCCGCCGTCGCGCACGCGCAGGCCGAGACGCCCGCCCCGTCTTCGCCGCCACAGACCACACCACTCGCGCCGATCTTCGTGACCGCGAACCCGCTCGGCGACACCGAGCTGATCGCGCCGACCGCGCAACTGTCCGGCGATGCGCTGACGCGCCGCCAGGCCGATTCGCTCGGCGAGACGCTCAACGGCCTGCCCGGCGTGTCGACCACCACCTACGGGCCGATGGTCGGCCGCCCGATCATTCGCGGGATGGACGGCGACCGGATCCGGCTGCTGCAGAACGGCGTCGCCGCCTACGACGCGTCGTCGCTGTCGTACGACCACGCGGTGCCGCAGGATCCGCTGTCGATCGAGCGCGTCGAGATCGTGCGCGGTCCGGCCGCGCTGCTGTACGGCGGCAACGCGGTCGGCGGCGTCGTCAACACGATCGACAACCGGATTCCGCGCGAAGCGATCGAAGGCGTGACGGGCGCGCTCGACGCGCGCTACGGCGGCGCGAACTCGGTGCGCGCGGGCGCGGCGCAGGTCGAAGGCGGCAACGGCCGCTTCGCGTTCCATGTCGACGCGTTCGACCGTGAAACGAGCAAGCTGCGGATTCCCGGCTACGCACGCAGCAGCCAGCAACGCGCGATCGACGATCCCGATACGCCGCAACCGTACGGCAACGTGCCGAACAGCGACGGCCGCGTGCATGGCGGCGCGCTCGGCGCGTCGTACACGTGGGCCGACGGTTTCGCGGGCCTGTCGTACAGCGGCTACGAGTCGAACTACGGCTCCGTCGCCGAGGACGACGTGCGCCTGCGGATGCGCCAGGAACGGCTCGCGTTCGCGTCCGAGATACGCAACCTGAGCGGCCCGTTCACGAAGCTGAAGTTCGACTTCGCGTACACCGACTATCGCCACAAGGAAGTCGACAACGGCGAGACCGCCACCACCTTCCGCAACCGCGGCTACGAAGCGCGCATCGAGGCGCGGCATCGCAGGATCGGCCCGTTCGAAGGCGCGATCGGCGTGCAGTTCGGCCAGAACACGTTCTCGGCGCTCGGCGACGAAACGCTCGTGCCGTCGACGCGCACGAACAGCGTCGCGCTGTTCGGTCTCGAGGAATGGCAGGTCGTCCCGGCGCTGAAGCTGAGCGTCGGCGGGCGCTTCGAGCACGTGAAGGTCGATCCCGATCCGGCCGGCGTCGAGAAATTCGCGCTCGCGCAGCCGCGCGACTTCAATGCCGGCAGCGTCTCGGCCGGCGCGCTGTTCTCGCTGACGCCCGTATGGTCGGTCGCGGCGAACGTCGCCTACACGGAGCGCGCGCCGACCTTCTACGAGCTGTACTCGAACGGCCCGCACGATGCGACCGGCCAGTTCCTGATCGGCAACCCG
Source organism: Burkholderia sp. Bp9015 (assembly GCF_003853505.1). NCBI lineage: Bacteria > Pseudomonadati > Pseudomonadota > Betaproteobacteria > Burkholderiales > Burkholderiaceae > Burkholderia > Burkholderia sp. Bp9015. The sequence continues at coordinate 42,711 of NZ_QTPZ01000001.1, read as the reverse complement.
AACGCGTCGAAGGAAAAGGCCGTGTCGACCGACCTGTCGCTGCGCTACGCGAGCGGCCCGAACCGCGGCAGCGTCGGCGTGTTCTACAACCGCTTCTCGAACTACCTGACCGAGTACAACACGGGCCGCGTCGTGAACGGCGACGGCGAACCGGTCGCGCCCGGCGCCGGTGATACGCTCAACGAAGCAATCTATCGCGGCGTGCGCGCCGAGTTCTATGGCGTCGAACTCGACGGCAAATGGCGCGCGTTCGCGCAGCGCGGCCATACGGTCGACCTGGAACTGACCGCCGACTACACGCATGCGCGCAACGTCGACACCGGCCAGCCGCTGCCGCGGATCGCGCCGCTGCGCGTGACGCTCGCGGCCGACTACGGCTACGGCCCGTTCGGCGCACGCGCGCAGGTCACGCACGCGTGGTCGCAGCATCGTGTGCCCGACAACGACTTTCCGACGGACGGCTACACGTCGCTTGGCGTGATGCTGACGTACAAGTTCCGTGTCGGCGCGACGCACTGGCTCGCGTACCTGCGCGGCGACAACCTGACGAACCAGGAGATCCGCTATGCGACCTCGGTCGTGCGCGGCTTCGCGCCGGAAGGCGGCCGCAGCGTGATGGCCGGCCTGCGCACGACGTTCTGATCGCGCGCCGGTGCGTTCGCGCCACGCGTCCCGCGCGTCGCCAACGCCCGCCATGATCGATCGGCGCAGCCAGCCTGCGTCGATCGAAACCGTCGCGATCGACCGCGCCGGCGTGACCGAACACGATCGATCGCCCTCGCCTTCGCTCTCCCTTCTCCGGCCCTCCACCTTCCGTTGCGCACACGGCCGCTGCAGTGCCGTGCAATTTCCGGTCCTGCCGGTCGAACGCGCGGAACGCCGCGCATCGCACTGCATCGCACCGATAGCCAGGATCATTGATCCCGGTCATGCACTTTTAAATCAGCCGAATGACGAGTATCCTAAAAAAAGCACTCCACGTTCGGACGGCGAATCGCGCGCCCTGATTCCCGTCCGCTCGTATCGCGGCCCCATCGCGCCACGCGTCGATGGCGGCGTCCGCCTCACGCCCTGGCCGCACGAACCTTCCCCAACCATTCGCAGGAGAGCTGGTGAGCCGACTCGTCGTCGTATCCAATCGTATTGCAGATCCCCGTAAGGCCGCGGCAGGCGGGCTTGCCGTGGCCGTGAAAGACAGCCTGCAGGAATCGGGCGGCGTCTGGTTCGGGTGGAGCGGCAGGCTGCGCGGCGACGGCGACCATCCCGCGCACGGCGAAGACGTGCAGATCCAGAACGTCGGCGGCATCCAGCTCGCGACGATCGATCTCGATCCGCAGGATTACGACGCGTACTACCTCGGCTACTCGAACAACGTGCTGTGGCCGGTGTTCCACTACCGCCTCGATCTCGCACAGTTCGACCGCCGCTTCGCGGACGGATACCGGCGCGTGAACCAGCTGTTCGCGCGCAAGCTGAGCACGCTGCTGCGCCCCGACGATATCGTCTGGGTCCACGACTATCAGCTGATTCCGCTCGCCGCCGAGCTGCGCGCGACGGGCTGCACGAACCCGATCGGTTTCTTCCTGCACATTCCGATGCCGCCGCCGCCGATCATGGCCGCGATCCCGGAGCACGAGTGGCTGATGCGCTCGCTGTTCGCCTACGATCTCGTCGGCTTCCAGACCGAATCGGACCTGCTTCACTTCGAGCACTACGTCGAGGCGGAAGCCGGCGCCGCGCGGCTGCCGGACGGCCGCCTGCGCGCGTTCGGCCGCACGTTGTCGGCCGGTGCGTTTCCGATCGGCATCAACGTCGACGAGTTCACGGCGCTCGCGGAGAATCGCGACGGCATCGACATGTTCGAGCGGATGCGCGACGAGTATTCGCGCCGCCAGCTGCTCGTCGGCGTCGACCGGCTCGACTATACGAAGGGGCTGCCGCAGCGCGTGCACGCGTTCCGTCAGCTGCTCGAACAGTATCCGGAGAACCGCGACCGCGCGACGCTGATCCAGATCGCCGCGCCGAGCCGCGAGGATCTCGGCGCGTACGACGACCTGCGGCGCGAGATGGACAGCCTGTGCGGCGCGATCAACGGCGATTACGGCGAACTCGAGTGGATGCCGATGCGCTACATCCACCGCACGGTCGCGCGCAAGCGCTTGCCGGGCCTCTACCGCGCGAGCCGCGTCGCGCTCGTCACGCCGCTGCGCGACGGGATGAACCTGGTCGCGAAGGAGTTTCTCGCCGCGCAGGACGAGGCCGACCCGGGCGTGCTCGTGCTGTCGCGTTTCGCGGGCGCGGCCGAGCAGCTGAAGCCTGCGCTGCTCGTCAATCCGTACGACACGCAGGGCACCGCGCAGGCGATCCAGCGCGCGCTCACGATGCCGCTCGACGAACGCCGCCAGCGTCACGACGCGCTGATGGCGATCGTGCGCAAGACCGACGTGCACTGGTGGCGTACGCGCTTTCTCGAGGCGCTCGCCGAGGCCGCGGAAGTCGCCGCCGCGACCGTGTCCTGACGCGCCGGGTCCTGCCCTCGCTTACACGCCGGTCGTCTCGCGGTCGAGCACCGCACCGTTCACGTCCTGCACCGCCACCGCGATCGGAATGCCTTCGCGCATGCTCTCGGTCACCACGCAATACGCATCGAACCGGTCGAGCATGCGCGTCGCCGCCGCGAGATCGGCCCATGCCTTGCCGACCGACAGCGTCACGGCCATCGCGCCGACGCGCACCCTGCCCGCGTCGTTCTGCACCATGTCGACGTCGATATGCGCGGTGACGGGCTGCGGATCGACGCGCTGTTTCTCGAGCGCGAACAACAGGCTCGCCGCGAGGCAGCTCGCGACCGCCGCGGCCAGCAGCCGGACCGGGTTCGGGCCGCGGCCGGCACCGAGCGGCGGCGGCTCGTCGGTGAGCACCGGCGAAAGCTCGGTGCCGGCAAACGTGACTTCGAAACTGAAACGCGCATGCTGCGCGACATCCACCGATACGTGTGCCTCGCTCATGGCGACTCCGTGACTCGAAAAAGGGAAAGAGAACGCCGGCGCAACGTCGTGCCGGCAAGTGCGAATTGCAGCGAAGGCGCGGCGCGATCGTGGCCGCCCGCCGGCTGTGCGAGCGGTCCGCGCTTCAGCGTTCGGGTTCGCGCGGCGGCCCGTATGCGACGAAATCGCGCTCGATCGCCGACGCTTGCTCCGGCGCATTCGCACTCGTGCATGGCCCGCGATCGGTCAGGGAAGATTCCGCGACCGGCGCCTCGCGCCCGTCGATCAGCGCCTGCAACGCGTCGCGTTCGAGCACTTCGCGCTCGAGCAGCCGTCGCGCGATGCGCTCCAGCGCATCGCGACGTTCGCCGAGCGTTGCCGCGACGCGCGCATGCGCGTCGGTCAACAGCGTATGCACCTCGTCGTCGATCATCCGTGCGGTGTGCTCGCTGCAGCGGCCCTCGCCCGCATGCCATGCGCCCGGGATGCCGGTGCGCGTTTCGCCGTCGTCGACGCTGACGAGCCCGATCTTCTCGCTCATCCCGTATTGCATGACCATGTGGCGCGCCATCGCGGTCGCGCGTTCGAGGTCGTTCTGCGCGCCCGTCGACACGTCGCCGAACACGAGTTCTTCCGCGACGCGCCCGCCGAGCAGTGCATCGATCCGATCGAGCAGCTCGCTGCGGCGCAGGACGTAGCGATCCTCCGTCGGCACCTGTTGCGTGTAGCCGAGCGCGGCCACGCCGCGCGGAATGATCGACACCTTCTTCACCGGATCGCAATGCGCGCGGCTTTCCGCGACGAGCGCATGGCCGGCTTCGTGATAGGCGATCGTCAGCTTCTCCTGCGCGTTCATCACGCGGCTCTTGCGCTCGAGGCCCGTCAGCGCGCGGTCGATCGCCTCGTCGAAGTCGTCCATCCCGATCGCCGGCTTGCCGAGTTCCGCCGCATGCAGCGCGGCTTCGTTGACGACGTTCGCGAGATCGGCGCCGACGAAGCCCGGCGTGCGCGACGCGAGTTCGCCGAGATCGACCTCGGCTGCGAGCTTCACGCGCTTCACGTGCACGCCGAGAATCTGGCGGCGGCCGTTCACGTCGGGCCGGTCGATCGCGATGTGACGGTCGAAGCGGCCCGGGCGCAGCAGCGCGGGATCGAGAATCTCCGGCCGGTTGGTCGCGGCCATGATGATCACGCCGGAGCCGGCCTGGAAGCCGTCCATCTCGACGAGCAGCTGGTTGAGCGTCTGCTCGCGCTCGTCGTTGCCCGACATCGGGCCGACGCCGCGCACCTTGCCGAGCGCGTCGAGCTCGTCGACGAACACGATGCACGGCGCCTTCTGCTGCGCCTGCTCGAACAGGTCGCGCACGCGCGCCGCGCCAACACCGACGAACATCTCGACGAACGCCGAGCCGCTGATCGAGAAGAACGGCACGGCCGCCTCACCGGCCACCGCGCGCGCGAGCAGCGTCTTGCCGGTGCCGGGCGCGCCGACGACGAGCACGCCCTTCGGGATCTTGCCGCCGAGCCGCTGGTAGCGATCGGGGTTGCGCAGGAACGCGACGAGCTGCTGCAGCTCGGCCTTCGCCTCGTCGATGCCCGCGATGTCGTCGAACGTGATGCCGGTTTCCTGCTGCACGTACACGCGTGCGCGGCTCTTGCCCATCCCGGTGAAATCCTGCAGCCCGCCGCGCTTGCGCAGCATCAGGTTCCAGATGAACACGAACGCGACGAGCGGCACCAGCCACGACGCAAGCGACGCGATCCAGCCGGTGTCGGACGCGCCGTGAAACCGGATGCCGGCGGCGGTCAGCGTGTCGATCAGCTGCGGGTCGGTCACGCGGTTGGTGCTGAAGCGCGGCGGCGTGCCGTCCGACTTCACGGCCGCGACTTCGGACGCCGGCAGCAGCGTGCCGGCCTGCGGCATCGTCAGCGTGCCCGTGATCGTCGCCGGTCCGATCTCGAGATCGTCGACGAGCCGCGCGGCGACGAGCCGGTGGAAGTCGCTGTACGCGATCATCGTCGACGCCGGACGCAGCATCAGCAACTGCGCGGCGAACAGCACGAAGAAGCCCGCCGCGATCAGCAATCCTGCGTAATCGAATTTCCTGTCCATGGCATCGGGCCGGCCGCGCGCGTCGACGCGCGCGCTTACGCGTGCACGCGCGCCCGGTCGGCGCGCGGCATCGCCGGCCACGCGCAAACGGAATGGATCCGCGCCATCGTCGCCTCGTTTCGTCGCATGAATGACACCGCGACGGCGCCGCCGGGCGCCGTTCGCGCGGGCAGCGCGCCGCAACGCGCCGCCCGTGATTCAAGTCTAGTTCGCGCGCGGACGTCGCGCATTGTCCGACAAACGCCTTTCATCGACGCCGCCGGCCGCGTTATAGTCGCGTTCGTGACATTTTAGTGACAGCCGGCGTCGCCCGCGCCCGGGCGCGACGCCGGCCGTTGCGTCCCGCCGCGCGTCGCGGCAGGCTGTGCGACGCTGCCGCGCATCGAACGACAACCGCCCATCCGAGGAGCACACGACGTGAACGACACCCCCGATCGCCCCGACGACCTTCCCGCCGATCCCGACCGCCGCCGCATGCTCGGCGGCCTCGCCGCGCTCGGCGCGGGCGTCGCGCTCGGCGGCTGCGAGACCACGCCGGGCAGCGCGCCGCGCTCGGCCGCCGACCTGCGGATCGACGACGCACTGCGCCGGCAGGTGCGCCACATCGTCGTGATCTATGCGGAGAACCGCAGCTTCGCGAACCTGTACGGCGATTTCCCGGGCGTGCAATATCCGCTGCGCGAGGTGAAACCCGAGCACGCGCGGCAGCTCGATCGCGACGGCAAGACGCCGCTGCCGGTGCTGCCGAAGATCTGGGGCGGGCTCGTGCCGCAGGCGCAGGAAGTCGGCGGCCAGCGCTACGCGATCGCCGAGCGCGACATCGACAAGCTGCCGAACGCGCCGTTCCGGATCGCAGACGCGCAGGGCAAGCCGCTGCCGAACGGCGTGATCACGCGCGACCTGTGGCACCGCTTCTACCAGAACCAGATGCAGATCGCCGCGGGCCGCAACGACCAGTTCGCCGCGTGGGCCGATTCCGGCGGCCTCGTGATGGGCCATTACCGCAATTCCGCCGACACGCTGCGGCTGTGGAACCTCGCACGGCAATACACGCTGTGCGACAACTTCTTCATGGCGGCCTTCGGCGGGTCGTGGCTGAACCACATGTTCCTGATTTCCGCGCAGCCGCCGATGTATCCGGATGCGCACAAGCATCCGCATGCGGCGAAGCTGCTGTCGAAGGTCGACGGCGACGATCCGGCCGGCACGCGCCTGACGCTCGCCGCCGATTCGCCCGCGTCCGCGCTCGACGGCCCGCCGAAGTTCGCGGTCGACGGCCCGCTGACGCCCGATGGCTACGGCGTCAACACGATGGCGCCGCCGTATCAGCCGAGCTACGTGCCGCCGGCCGATCCGGGCAACGCCGCGTATGCGGATCCGTCCGATCATCGCGTGATCCCGCCGCAAGGCCATGCGACGATCGGCGACCGCCTGTCGGAGAAGAACGTCGACTGGGCGTGGTACAGCGGCGCGTGGCAATACGCGCTCGAGCACCGCGACACCGGCATGGTGCCGGATTTCCAGTACCACCACCAGCCGTTCAACTACTTCGTGAACTACGCGCCGGGCACCGACGCGCGCCGCAAGCACCTGCGCGATGCGGGCCTCGGCGACGAGCCGTCGACCAATCATTTCATCGCCGACATCGACGCGGGCCGCCTGCCGGCCGTCGCGTTCTACAAGCCGCAGGGCAACCTGAACATGCACGCGGGTTATGCGGACGTCGAATCCGGCGACCGCCACATCGCGCACGTGATCGAACGCATCCGGCGCGGCCCGCAGTGGGCGAACACGGTGATCGTGATGACGCACGACGAGAACGGCGGCTGGTGGGATCACGTCGCGCCGCCGGTCGGCGATCGCTGGGGCCCCGGCTCGCGGATTCCGGCGCTCGTGATCTCGCCGTTCGCGAAGAAGGGTTACGTCGACCACACGATGTACGACACGAACTCGATCCTGCGCTTCATCAGCCGCGTGCACGGGCTCGCGCCGCTCGACGGCGTCGCCGCGCGCGACAAGGCGTTCGCGGCGCGCGGCGCGACGCCGCCGGGCGATCTGACGAACGCGCTGGATCTCGGCTGACGAACGACTGACGCCTCGCCGAAACGACGACGCCCCGGTGCAACGCGGTTGCCCGGGGCGTCGTGTTTTGCCGTGTGCGTTCTGCGATCCGTGCTCCACGCAGGCGACGCTACGCGACGCCGTGCAACGCGTCGCTCGCCGCACTTGCGGCATGACGACCTGCCTGCCGGCCGAAGAACGTCGCATCGGCCAGCGACAATCCCGAGCTGTACCCGGCGCCCCAGCGCGGCAGCCCGCAGGTCGTTCGGCCGGCCGCATAGAGGCCCGCCACCGGCGTGCGCGCCGCGTCGAGCACCTGCCCGGTCGGCAGCGTATCGAGCCCGCCCAGCGTGAAATGCGGGTAGAACGCGTAATCGATCCGGCAATCGAGCGCGACGAACGGCGGCTCGATCAGCGGCTTCAGCCACTTCTTCGCCTTGTGGAACAGCGGATCGACGCCTTCGGCCGCGTGACGGTTGTAGACGTCGACGGTCGCCGTCAGCGTGCCGGCCGGCATCTGCAGGTCGCGCTCGACTTCGTCCCAGGTCTCGCCGGCCGCCGCGATGCCGATCCGCGCGATGTCCGGCGGCTCCTGGTAGGTCGCCTGGTCGACCAGCAGGTAGATCCGGTCGTCGGCCTGGTGGAACGCGTGGTGGCCCGTGCGGCCGTGATAGCCGTCCTCGTTGATGAAACGCTGCCCGCGCGCGTTCACGAAGATCCCGCGGATCAGCGATTCGGGCGCGTAGAACGGCAGGCTGACGAAACCCTGGTCCATGTGGATCGCGGCGCCGCCCGCGCTCTGGCCGAGCAGGATGCCCGAGCCGTCGTCTCCGGGGCTGCCGATCGGTTCGGCCGAGCGCAGGAACTGCGGCGCATGCCGGCGCACCATGTCGCGGTTCATCGCGAAGCCGCCCGCGCACAGGATCACCGCGCGGCGCGCCCGCACGAACGCCGTCTCGCCGTACGCCCGCAGCACGACGCCGCGCACCGCGCCGGCATCGTCGACGATCAGCGCCTGTGCGCGCGTGTCGTAGCGCGTCGACACGCCGAGCGCCTGCACGCGCTCGGCCAGCACGCGCATCAGCATCTGCCCGCCGCCCCAGCCCGGCCATTGCGGCGTGTGGCCACGCGGGCAAGGCTTCGCGGTATCGCTGAATGGCCAGGCCTCCTCGCTGCCCGACCAGATCAGGCAGTCGTCGGTTTCCGGCTCGACGATCCGTTCGGCGATGAACGTGTTCTTGTACGTGACGCCCTGCGCGACCAGCCAGTCGTGATGCGCGAGGCTCTCGTTCGCATAGAGGCGCACCTTCGCCTCGTCGGCGTCGCGGCCGCCCGCGAGCATCAGGTAGCGGTACAGGTCCTCGGTGTCGTCGCTGAAGCCGGCCTGCCGCTGCGCGGGCGTGCCGCCGCTGCCGCCGAGGTAGATCTCGCCGCCGGACAGCGCGCTCGTGCCGCCGTAGCTCGACGCGCGCTCGACGATCAGCGTGTCGGCGCCGGCGCTCGCGGCTTCGATCGCCGCGCACGCGCCGGCCGCGCCGAAGCCGACGATCACGACGTCGTGTTCGGCGTCCCAGCGATGGACGTCGCGGATATTCAGGGGGCGAGCGAGGGAATATTCGGATGACATGGAGGCAAGGGTCTGCGTGAAGGGATTCGGTGAAAAGCGGCGGTCGGGGCGCAGCGCGGCCGGCCCGGCAGGCCGGCACGTCGTCGATGCGAGCGATCGCAGGCACGCGAACGCCGCGTCGTCGACGGGGAAATCGAGCGGCAGCGGCGAGCCAAGCCGGGGGCATGCACACGCCGGACGAACTGCCGCGAGCGTGCCGCGCCGCGACACTGCGCTGAGCGAACGCCGTCCACCCGGTCGCCGTCGCATCGTGACGGCGTCAACGTGACATCGAGTCGGCGCGGCACGCGGCCGCGCCATCGTCACATGCCGCGCAACGCGGCGAAACCGAAGCGCGAAGGATCGATCGGCACGCAACCGGTCGGCAGCCCGTTCGCATCGAGCGAGCGACATTGCAGGATGCCGGCCGCATACGGCGGCGCCGGGACCTGATCGGCGCCATATCGCGCCATCGCCATCGCCGCGAACGCGCCCATCGCCAATACGCACAGCTTGCGAGTCGTCAGTCTCATGATCGTGTCCCCTCCGGTTGGCCGCTATCGCGGTTCGTGTCCGGCGCACTGGCCTCGGGCAAACAGGCAACCGCACCGGATGACTGCACGGTAGCCAGCGCCGGCCCGCCGGCCATCGTCCGTTTCGACTAGGGGCAAACGCGAAGCGGCCCTGGCGCGACGTGCGGCGCCGCAGCATCGCCGAGCGGTGGCAGCGGCGTCGCGATCGGAAAACCGCGTACCGCAGCCCGTCGTGACGGGGCGCGCGATCTTCGGGCGCATGCCATGCGTTCGCCGCTGCATCGCACCATCGGACGATGCGCGGCCGCCGCGCCGGTGTTTTCCCTGATCGTGCCCCTGCTCCGTATGGATGATGAGGATCGCGCGGCCGGATGCGAACCTGCGGGTCGACGTCGCAATGCCGTCGCGTCAGCGCTCGCGGCGCGACCGAGTCTTTCCGTTCATTCACGGGAGTACCGCATGACCGAATCGAATCCCCGCCACGCGCTGTACGAACTCGCGTGCCGTTACGCGCAGGCCGTCGACCGGCGCGACTGGCCGCGCCTCGCCGCCCTCTTCACCGCCGACGCCCAGCTCGACGGCCCCGGTTTCTGTTTCGACGACCGCGATGCGATCGTCGCCGGCATGCGCGTGATCGAGCGCTACGAAACCACCCAGCATCACGTGCACAACCAGCTCGCCACGCTCGACGGCGGTGAGGCCGACGTCGAGACCTACTGCCTCGCGTGCCACGTGTACGTGCGCGACGGCGTGAAGCGCAAGCTCGACTGGGGGCTGCGCTATCGCGACCGCTGCGTGCTCGACGGCGGCACGTGGCGCTTCGCCGCGCGCACGCTGCACGTCGACTGGTCGCAAGACCTGCCGCTGGAGGGCTGAACGATGCGCGCATCCCTTCCCCTCGCCGGCCGCACCGCGCTCGTCACGGGCGGCGCCGGCGGCATCGGCGCGGCCTGCGCGCACGCGCTTGCCGCCGATGGCGCGGGCGTCGTGCTGATGGGCCGCCGCCGCGATGCACTCGAACGCACGCAGCGGCACCTGACCGACACGCTGCCCGGCAGCCGCGTCGCGATCCATGCCGGCGACGCGTGCGACGACGGCGACCTGCAGGCGGCGCTGGATACCGCGTGGGCGCTCGACGGCCGGCTCGACATCGTGGTGCCGACCGTCGGCGGCGCCGGGTTCCGGCCGCTGCTGATGCACGACGCCGACAGCTTCCGCGCGGAAATCGAGCTGAACCTGAACAGCGCGTTCGCCGCGATCCGTCACGCGGCGCCACGGCTCGCCGACAGCGGCGGCGGCACGATCGTCTGCATCTCGTCGACGGCCGCGCAGATCAATTTCCGCTGGCTGACCGCGTACTGCACCGCGAAGGCCGCGCTCGAAGCGCTGGTGCGCGGGGCCGCCGAGGAACTGGCCGGCGCGAGGATCCGCGTGAACGCGGTGCGACCGGGCCTCACGCGCTCGGAGGCCACCGCGCCGATGTTCGACAACCGGGCGCTCGTCGACAGCTTCCTCGACCAGATTCCGCTCGGCTCACTCGGCGAGCCGGAAGCGATCGCGCACGCGGTGCGCTATCTCGCCGGCCCCGAGTCGGGCTGGGTCACCGGCCAGAGCTTCGCGGTCGACGGCGGCCACGAGCTGCGCGCCAACCCGCGCGTCGACGCCACCATCGCGCAGATCTACGGCGCGGCCGCGCTCGACGCGGTCAGGGCCGGCCGTGCGCCGGGCGCCGCATGAGCGCCCGCCTTCTTTCAACGTCACAGGAAATCGACCGGACATGAATCGAGTCGCAAACAAGGTCGCGCTGATCACCGGCGCGGCGAGCGGGGTCGGCCGCGCGGATGCGCTGCTGCTCGCCGCCGAAGGCGCGCGCGTGGTGCTCACCGACATCGACGAGGATGCGGGCCGCGCACTCGCGCGCGAGATCGGCGACACCGCGCTGTTCGTCCATCAGGACATCGCCGACGAAGACGGCTGGCGGCACGCGATCGCGTCGACGCTCGAGCGCTTCGGCCGCCTCGACGTGCTCGTCAACAATGCGGCGATCTGCCCGGTCGGCTCGATCGAGGACACGAGCCTCGACACCTGGCGACGCGTGCTGCGCGTCAACGCGGACGGCTATTTCCTCGGCTGCAAGTACGCGATCGGCGCGATGAAGCACAACGACACGCCGGGCTCGATCGTGATGATGTCGTCGGTCGCCGCGCTCGGCGGCCTGCCGATGATGTGCGCGTACACCGGCTCGAAAGGCGCGGTAACGGCGCTCGCGCGCAGCGTCGCCGTGCACTGCAAGCGCAGCGGCTACCGGATCCGCTGCAACTCGATCCACCCGGACGGCATCTGGACACCGATGACGCAGGCGCTGATGCCCGGCCTCGATCCGGCCGAGCTCGGCATCGGCAACGATCCGATGGCACGCATGTGCGATCCGCAGGACGTCGCGAATCTCGTGCTGTTCCTCGCATCCGACGAATCGCGCTTCGTGAACGGCGCGGAGCTGCGGATCGACAACGCGCAACTAGTTGCGTCGCTGTGATGCGGCGCGTGGCTTTTCCGTTCGAAGGAGTAGCGTTCCGATGATTTCCTTTTCCGGCAAGACCGTGCTGGTCACCGGCGGCGGCGCGGGCATCGGCCGCGCGTGCGCGCAAGCGTTCGGCGCGGCGGGCGCGCGGGTCGTGGTGGCCGAGGTCGATCCCGCCCGCGCGCAGGACGTGCGTCAGGCACTCGAAGCCGCGGGCGTCGACGCGCTGGTCGGCACCGTCGACGTCACGCGCCGCGACGAGGTCAACGCGTTCGCGCGGACGATCGACGCCCGCTTCGGCGGGCTCGACGTGCTCGTCAACAACGTCGGCGATTTCCTGCAGATCGCGAAGCCGTTCGACGACCATACCGACGACGACATCGCGCGGCTGTTCGACGTGAACCTGCGCCAGGTGTTCGTCGTCACGCGCGCGATGCTGCCGTTGCTGCGCAAGCGCGGCGCGGGCAGCAGCATCGTCGGCGTGTCGTCGATCGAGGGCTTTCGCGCGATTCCGAACTGCACCGTGTACGCGTCGTTCAAGGCCGCGCTGACCGGCTTCACGAAAAGCCTCGCGCTCGAACTCGGGCCGGCCGGCATCCGCGTGAACCAGATCGCGCCGGAGACCACCGAGACGCCGCAGGTGCCGGTCAGCGCGATGGTCGCGCCCGAGCATCGCGCGCACGTCCCGCGCTGGATTCCGCTCGGGCGCTTCGGTGCGGCCGGCGACATCGCGGGCGCCGCGCTGTTCCTCGCGAGCCCGCTCGCCGCATGGGTCACCGGCACGACGCTGCACGTCGACGGCGGCGCACTCGCGGCGGCCGGCTGGTATCGCGATCCGAACGGATTCTGGACCAACATGCCGGTCGTCACCGGCAACGGCTTCAATTTCTGAGCGACGTTCCGCACGGATTCGTCCGTTCAATCATCGGTTCAATTCAAGCGGCGCAGCGGCGCCGCCACCGGAGACACCATGAAAATCCTGATCATCGGCGGTACCGGCCTCATCGGCGGCCACGCCGCATTGCATCTGCGCGCGCAAGGCAACGACGTGACGCTCACCGCGCGCAAGCCGCCCGCGCCGGGCAGCGCGCTCGCGCAATTCGACGTGCTGCTGCGCGACTACGTGGCCGGCAACTTCACGCGCGACGATCTCGCGCCATTCGACGCGGTCGTGTTCGCGGCCGGCAACGACATTCGCCACCTGCCGCCCGGCACCGACGAAGCCGCGCACTGGGAACGCGCGAACGTCGACGCGGTGCCGCGCTTCTTCGCGCTCGCGCGCGACGCGGGCGTGAAGCGCGCGGTGCTGGTCGGCAGCTTTTATCCGCAGGTCGCGCCGGCGCTCGTCGACACGGTGCCGTACGTGCGCTCGCGCCATCTCGCCGACGAACGCGTGCGCGCGCTCGCGTCGCCGTCGTTCGCGGTATGCAGCGTGAACGCGCCGTTCGTGGTCGGCTCGGTGCCGGGGCTGCGCAACGAGATGTTCGCCGCGTACACGGGCTACGCGCAGGGGAAACTCGCGGGGCTGCCGGTGTACGGGCCGGCCGGCGGCAGCAACTTCATCTCGACGCAATCGCTGTCGGAAGCGATCTGGGGCGCGCTGCAACGCGGCGAATCCGGCAAGGCCTATCTCGTCGGCGACGAGAACCTGAGCTTCGCCGACTACTTCGCGGCGTTCTTTCGCGCGGCCGGCAATCCGCAGCCGGTGCCGTCGCTCGACCAGGAGCATCCGCTGCTGCCGGACATCGCGATCTATACGGGGCGCGGCAACGTCGTGGCGTACGAGCCGGACCCGGCCGATATCGCGCTGCTGCGCTACCGGCGCGGCGACGTGCAGCGCGCGGTGAACGAAGTGGTCGCGCAGTGCGGCGCGTAAGCGCACGGCCGGCGTTGCACGCGCGACGCTGAAACGAAGCAGAAACGAAAACGTCCCGCCACCGGCGATGCATGCCGGCGGCGGGACGTTCATGCCACAACGGCGTTACGTCGTTACTGCGTGACTTCGACTCGCATCGTCAGCCGCCGATACGCTGTTCGATGTTCTTCATCGTCTCGGTCAACTCCGACGGCAGACGCAGCTTCAGCGTGTCGAACAGCGCCGCATGCAGCTTCAGTTCCTCGCGCCATTCGCCTGCATTCATCGACGTGACCGCCTCGAACTGCTCGCGCGTGAAGTCGAGCCCGTCCCAGTGCAGGTCGTCATACGCCGGCGACACGCCGAACGCATGTTCGCCGCCGCCGCCGTTGCCTTCGAGGCGATCGAGCATCCACTTCAGCACGCGCATGTTCTCGCCGAAGCCCGGCCACACGAACTTGCCGTTCGCGTCCTTGCGGAACCAGTTCACGCAGTAGATCTTCGGCAGTTTCGCGCCCGCGCCTTCGAGCTGCTTGCCGAGCTTCAGCCAGTGCGCGAAATAATCGCTCATGTTGTAGCCGCAGAACGGCAGCATCGCGAACGGGTCGCGGCGCACCACACCCTGCTGGCCGGCCGCGGCGGCGGTCGTCTCGGAGCCCATCGTCGCGGCCATGTACACGCCTTCGACCCAGTCGCGCGCCTCGGTCACGAGCGGCACGGTCGTCGAGCGGCGGCCGCCGAAGATGAACGCGTCGATCGGCACGCCGGCCGGGTTCTCCCAGTCCGCGTCGATCGACGGGCATTGCGATGCCGGCGCCGTGAAACGCGAGTTCGGATGCGCGGCCTTGCGGCCCGTTTCCTTGCCGATCTCCGGCGTCCACGGGTTGCCCTGCCAGTCCGTCAGCTTCGCGGGCGGTGTGTCGGTCAGGCCTTCCCACCACACGTCGCCGTCCTCCGTCAGCGCGACGTTCGTGAAGATCACGTTCTCCTTCAGCGTCGAGATCGCATTCGGGTTGGTCTTCACGCCGGTGCCCGGCGCGACGCCGAAGAAGCCGGCTTCCGGGTTGATCGCATACAGGTGCCCGTCGCGGCCGGGCTTCAGCCACGCGATGTCGTCGCCGATCGTCGTGACCTTCCAGCCGTCGAAGCCCTGCGGCGGGATCAGCATCGCGAAGTTGGTCTTGCCGCACGCGGACGGGAACGCGGCCGCGACGTGATACTTCTTGCCGGCCGGCGACGTCACGCCGAGGATCAGCATGTGTTCGGCGAGCCAGCCCTGGTCGCGGCCCATCGTCGACGCGATGCGCAGCGCGAAGCACTTCTTGCCGAGCAGCGCGTTGCCGCCATAGCCGGAGCCGAAGCTCCAGATTTCACGCGTATCGGGGAAATGCACGATGTACTTGACCGGGTTGCACGGCCACGGCACGTCATTCTGGCCCGCTTCGAGCGGATGGCCGACGCTGTGCACGCACGGCACGAATTCGCCGTCCTCGCCGAGCACGTCATACACCTCGCGGCCCATGCGCGTCATGATCCGCATGTTCACGGCCACGTACGGGCTGTCGGACAGCTCGACCCCGACGTGCGCGATCGGCGAGCCGAGCGGGCCCATCGAGAACGGCACGACGTACAGCGTGCGGCCGCGCATCGAGCCGCGGAACAGGCCGTTCAGCGTCTCGCGCATTTCTTCCGGCGCGATCCAGTTGTTGGTCGGGCCGACGTCGTCGGGCGATTCGGTGCAGATGAAGGTGCGGTCCTCGACGCGCGCGACGTCGGACGGATCGGACTGCGCGAGATACGAGTTCGGGCGCTTCGCCGGGTTCAGGCGCGTGAGCGTGCCCTGGTCGACCATCGCCTGGCACAGCGCGTCGTTCTCTTCCTGCGAGCCGTCGCACCAGACGACA
The DNA here is from genome assembly GCF_003853505.1 of Burkholderia sp. Bp9015. NCBI lineage: Bacteria > Pseudomonadati > Pseudomonadota > Betaproteobacteria > Burkholderiales > Burkholderiaceae > Burkholderia > Burkholderia sp. Bp9015. The sequence continues at coordinate 27,131 of NZ_QTPZ01000001.1, read as the reverse complement.
CGCTCGGGCTCCGTCAGCGCCGCGATGCGCGATACCCAGTCGATCAGCTTGCGATGTTTGACGTATGCCGGGGGAGCGATCAGCGGGCCGTGCGTCGCTTCGGCCAAAGAGTTTTGCGACATGGGAACGTCTCCAGATTATTGGGCGGGGATGGGGGATGCGGGGCGAGCCCGCGAGATGGGGAATGCGGTCGGAGCGCAGGTTGAAGCGACGCGCAAGGCGGGACGCGCGAGCGGAGCGCGTGTCGATGCCGCGATGCGGGCGAGAGAATGTGATGTCTCGTATGAGTGTGCGAACGCGAGTTTCGCCATGCAAGCAACCTGCCATACAACTCCATATCGGCCAGCATACCATCGCCGTTATTGGGCTGGCGTTGCGTTGCAACAAGAAACAACTGTGTCGACGCGCCGGCACGCCGCTTGCCGGCAGGTCCTTTTTTTGCGCCGCCGCGTGCGCTTTGGGGACGAAACGGCTGGAACGTCCGTCCGGCAAGGGTTTCGCAAAAGCGCAAAATCGGCGCGACAGGTTCGCATGCGATGCACCCGAACCGTCGCCGTCCGAATTCGCGTTTTCGCTACTCAGGCAAACCCTGAATTAGGTTGCGTACACAAACATCCGTCGCGCACGCGTTGTGTACGCTACCGCTCAAAACGGCGCGCCGGGCAATCCGGGGTAATACGCGCCCGCCGCCATCCCGCCGTCGACCGACAGCTCGGCGCCGTTGCAGTACGACGCTTCGTCGCTCGCGAGAAACAGCGTCGCGCGCGCGATTTCCTCAGGCAAGCCGACCCGCTGCAGCGGCACGTGCGTGTAGTGCTTGTTGACTTCGTCGAGCGGCGCGCCGGTCGGGTTCGACATCGCGGTGTTCACGCCACCGGGATGGATCGAATTCACGCGCACGCCCTGGTGGCCGAGTTCGAGCGCCGCCACCTTCGTCAGCCCGCGCACGCCCCATTTGCTCGAGACGTAGGCGGCCAGCGCATTCACGCCGCGCAGCCCGTCCACCGACGAAATGTTGACGATCGACCCGCGCTTTTGCGCGATCATGCGCGGCGCGATCGTATGGATGCCGACGAACGTGCCGACCAGATTGATCGACACCGCACGCTCGAAATCGCGTTTCGACAACTCGGTGATCGCGCCGAACATCAGCACCGCCGCGTTGTTGACGAGCACGTCGATGCGGCCGAACTGCTCGACGGTCGCGTCGGCCACGCGTTGCCAGTTCGCTTCGTCGGCCACGTCGAGCCGCATGAACCGCGCGGCGTCGCCGAGCTCGCGCGCGAGCGCTTCGCCTTCCGCGTCGAGCACGTCGGCGATCACGACGCGCGCGCCCTCTTCGACGAACAGCCTGCACGTCGCCGCGCCCATTCCGCGCGCGCCGCCCGTGACGATCGCTACCTTTCCTTCCAGTCGACTCATGTCGTTCTCTCTTCGATTCGTTTCGATTTCAGTTCCGGTTCCGGTTCCGGTTCCGTTTGCTGGCCGCCACGCCCGGCTGCACGCCGGTGCGCGGCCGATCACGAGCTGACGACGACGCGGCGATCCCGCGCCAGCCGTCAGCCCCAGTACGCCTGCCCGCCGTCGAGCGGCAGCGTCGCGCCCGTCAGGTAGGCCGCGTCACGGCTCGCGAGAAACACGATCGCGCGCCCGATGTCCTGCTCGCAGTCGCCGACGCGGCCGAGCGGGATCGTGCGGAAGAACGCGGCGGCCTCGTCCGGGTTCGCGTCGACCCAGCCCTTCAGCCCCGGCGACAGCGCATGCGGCGCGACCGCGTTCACGCGGATGCCGTCGGCGCCCCATTCGCATGCCGCCGCACGCGTGAGCGCACGAATCGCTTCCTTGGTTGCCGCATAGGCGCCGTAACCCGACGTGTCCCAGCGCACCGCGGCCGACGATGCGAAATTGACGATCACGCCATCGCCCTTCAGATGCGGATGACACGCGCGCATCATCCGCAGCGTGGCGATCGGCCCCGATTCGAGGCCCGCGAGAAAATCCGCGTCGGTCACGTCGAGCAGGCGGCCGAGCGGTACGACCTGCGCGTTGTTGATCAGGATCTGCACGCCGCGAAAACGCTCGACCACGGCATCGACGCACTGCACGATCTGCGCGGCGTCCATCACGTCGCACACGAACGGCTCCGCGACCCCGCCGCGTGCGCGAATCGCATCGCACGTCGCGGCCAGCTTGTCGCGTGTGCGGCCGACCACGGCCACCTGCGCGCCTTCGGCTGCGAGCGCGTGCGCGACACCTTGCCCGACGCCCTGCCCCGCGCCCGTCACGAGCGCGACCTTGCCCTTGAGCATGCCCATGCGCGCTCCTTAAGCGACGATTGCCGGATGCGCCTGCACGGGGCCGCCGAGCAGTTCGCGATACGACGGCGGCTGTTTGCCGTCGAGATCAGAAATGCCGTACTGCAGCGCGGCTTCCGCGCCGACCAGCACCTGCCCGGACAGCGCCATGCGCTGCGGATCGGCATGGATCGCGTGAATCACGCGGCCGGTGAATTCGGGGCTTTCGGCGACGAGCGAGAATTCCTTGTAGAGGTCCGGATGCTCGTCCCACACGCGCGTCGTGCGCTCGGTGCGCAGCGGCCCCATCCAGATCGACACGGCCGCGACGTCGAACGGCTTCAGGTCGACCGCCATGTCCTTCGCGAACTTGTCGACACCGGATTTCTGCGCGCCGTACGCGGCGCCGTGCATGTAGCAGCTCGCGCCGAACGACGACGTGAACGCGATCAGCCCGCTGCGGCGCTTCGCCATCAGCGGCGCGGCATGCCAGCTCGCGACATAGGCCGAACGCAGCCCGACGTCGAGGATGTTCACGAGCTCCAGCGACTTCTCCCAGAACGGGCCCGGCAGGATCAGCTGGTCGTGCAGGTACGTCGCGTTGTTGACGAGGATGTCGAGCCGCCCGCTTTCCCGTTCGACACGCTCGAACAGCGCCTTCACCTGCGCGTCGTCAGCGTGGTCGCACGCGACCGCGATCCCGCGGCCGCCGAGCGCGTCGATCTCGCGCGCGGTCTCGTGGATCGTGCCGGGCAGCGGCGCATCGCCTTCGTGCTGCGAACGGCCCGTCACGTAGACGGTCATGCCGGCCGCGCCGAGCGCGCGCGCGATGCCCTTGCCTGCGCCGCGCGACGCGCCCGTCACGACGGCGACCGGCGCCTCGTGGTTCTGTGTCATGTTCGATGTCTCCTGGGGGAATGTTCTCGACCGGCGCGGGGAGCGCGCGTCGTTTCGTTATGCGGCAGGCGGCTGCGCGCCGGCGAACAGCACGCCAGGCGCATCGCCGTCGTAGCGGGCCGACAGCGTCGACGTGACGACGCAGCGCGTGGCCGCGATCTTCCATTCGCCGTCGACCTTCCGGTATTCATCGTCGTAGGTCGCGCCGAGCTGCGTGAGCGTGCGCGCATCGGTGTCGAGCATCTGGTAATGCAGGCCCCACGTGCCGCGCGCATGCGTGTCGTCGAGCACGGTGATGTGCGGATTCACGCCGTGGTGCATCTCGACGATGTGCGGGTGGCAGCCGAGCCGCTCGAACACGTCGACGAGCGCGTCGCGATGCTCGAACGTGCCGATCCGGCCATAGTCGATGTGCACGGTGCCGGGCGCGAAACAATCGCGCATCCCTTGCGGATCCTTCCGGTCGCAGCACGTGAAGTAGCGGGCCTTCAGCTGGCGAATCGCGTCGGCGTCCTCGAGCCTGCGCACGCGCACTTCCATTCGTTCGATCGGGGTCATGCCGTCTCCTTGGTCTCGTGTGCGCGGATCGAAGCCGCGTCGACGCCACGTTACAGCCGCACGAATGGCCGGCCATCACCTGTTTGGATGAACCTCGATGGTCCGTGGCGGCGGAGATGCACGCGGCCGTCGCGGCGTTCGTCCGAACAGACGATGTGACATGAGTGGCTTCGTTCCTAAGATCGGACGACACCACCACGAGACACGGCGATGGACGAGACGACCCGCACGCTCTACGAGTACGAGCAGATCCGCCAGCTGAAGTACCGGTATTTCCGCGCGATCGACACGCACGACTGGGCGTTGCTCGAACAATGCGTGACCGAGGATTGCGAGGTGCGCCTGCAAGGCGGCCGCTATGCGTACGACGGCCGCGACGCATTCGTGTCGAGCCTGCGTGCGCTGATCGGCAAGCCGACCTTCCTGACGATGCATCACGGCCATCATCCCGAGCTCACGCTGGTGTCCGCCGGTCACGCGTGCGGCGTGTGGTTTCTCGAGGATCACGCGATCAATCTCGAGGATGACTACCTGGTGCACGGCACCGCGTTCTACGACGACCAGTACGTGAAGCACGACGGTGTGTGGCGCATTCACGCGACGCGTCACGAGCGCCTGTTCGAAACCGTCACGTCGCCGATTCCGCCGTCGTTCACGCTGACCGCGAACCGCTTTGCGCCGCACGCGCACGACGCAACGCGCCCGGCCGATTCGGCCGTCAACGCTTCCTGAAACCCGGCGGCAGCGCCGCCGATCCCGTCATTCCCCCCTGGAGCCGGAGTAATGGAGAAAGTCATTTACGTGTTGTGGCGCGACGCGCAGGCCGCGCCCGAGCCGTGGAGCCGCAGCGTGCGCGCGCAGCTCGCCGACAAGCTGCTGTCGCTCGGCGCGCACGGCGTGCAGGTGAACGTCGCCGACGCCGACGTCGCGCCGGCCGCCGGCCTCAAGCAGACCAACACGCACCCGGGCATCGACGGCATCGTAGCGGTATGGATCGACAGTGCGAACCCGATGTTCCGCCAACCGTTCGACGACGCGGTGCGCGCGGCCGTCCCGCACATGGCCGCGTATCTGGTCACCGAATCGCAGCCGATTCCGAACACGCGCTTTCCGGCGCGGCCCGGCGAGCGCACCAGCGGCTTCTCGCAGCTCGCGTTCCTGAAGCGCCCGCCGCGCCTCACGCACGAAGCGTGGCTCGATGTGTGGAACGGCCATCACACGCGCGTCGCGATCGATACTCAGGATAACTTCCTGTACGTGCAGAACGTGGTCGTGCGCGCGCTCACGCATGCGGCGCCCGGCTACGACGCGATCGTCGAGGAGTGCTTCCCGGCCGCGGCGATGACCGATCCGTACGCGTTCTTCGATGCGGTCGGCGACGAGGAGAAATTCCAGCGCAACGTCGCGGAGATGATGGACAGCTGCGGACGCTTCATCGACTTCGACAAGATCGACGTGGTGCCGACGAGCCAGTACGTCGTGAAGGCGGTGCGCGGATAAAACGCGGATAAAAAAAACGCCAACCCGTCATGAACGGGTTGGCGTCGTGCCGCGGGTATGACGATTACGAGAACTGGTTCATCGTGTTGTCCTTGCCCGCCGCCTTCAGCGCTGCTTCGCCGCTGAAGTATTCCTTGTGGTCGTCGCCGATATCCGAGCCGGACATGTTCTGGTGCTTGACGCACGCGATGCCCTGGCGGATTTCCTTGCGCTGCACGCCGGCCACGTAGCCGAGCATGCCCTGGTCGCCGAAGTATTCCTTCGCGAGGTTGTCGGTCGACAGCGCGGCCGTGTGGTACGTCGGCAGCGTGATCAGGTGATGGAAGATGCCGGCTTCACGCGATGCATCGGCCTGGAACGTGCGGATCTTCTCGTCGGCGAGCTTGGCCAGTTCGGTCTCGTCGTACTCGACGCTCATCAGCTGCGCGCGGTCGTAGGCCGACACGTCCTTGCCCGCGGCCTTCAGCGCGTCATATGCCTGCTGACGGAAGTTCAGCGTCCAGTTGAACGACGGGCTGTTGTTGTACACCAGCTTCGCGTTCGGGATGACCTTGCGGATTTCGCTGACCATGCCGCCGATCTGCGCGATGTGCGGCTTTTCGGTTTCGATCCACAGCAGGTCGGCGCCGTTCTGCAGCGACGTGATGCAGTCGAGCACGCAGCGTGCTTCGCCCGTGCCGGCGCGGAACTGGAACAGGTTGCTCGGCAGGCGCTTCGGACGCAGCAGCTTGCCGTCGCGCTTGATGACGACGTCACCGTTGCCCAGCTGGTCGGCCGACAATTCCTCGCAGTCGAGGAACGCGTTGTACTGGTCGCCCAGGTCGCCCGGCGTGTTGGTCACGGCGATCTGCTTGGTCAGGCCGGCGCCGAGCGAGTCGGTACGGGCGACGATGATGCCGTCGTCCACGCCCAGTTCCAGGAACGCGTAGCGGATCGCGCGGATCTTCGCGAGGAAGTCCTCGTGCGGCACCGTGACCTTGCCGTCCTGGTGGCCGCACTGCTTCTCGTCGGACACCTGGTTCTCGATCTGGATGCAGCACGCGCCCGCTTCGATGAACTGCTTGGCCAGCAGGTAGGTCGCTTCCGCGTTGCCGAAACCGGCGTCGATGTCGGCGATGATCGGCACGACGTGCGTCACGTGGTTGTCGATCTTTTCCTGGATCGCGGCCTTGGCTGCGGCGTCCTTCGCAGCATCGAGCTCGCGGAACAGGCCGCCGAGTTCACGTGCATCGGCCTGGCGCAGGAACGTGTACAGCTCGCGGATCAGCGCGCTGACCGAGGTCTTTTCGTGCATCGACTGGTCCGGCAGCGGGCCGAACTCCGAGCGCAGCGCGGCGACCATCCAGCCCGACAGGTACAGGTAACGGCGTTCGGTGCTGTTGAAGTGCTTCTTGATGGAGATCATCTTCTGCTGGCCGATGAAGCCGTGCCAGCAACCCAGCGACTGCGTGTACTTGGCCGGGTCGGCGTCGTACGCGGCCATGTCGGCGCGCATGATCTTCGCGGTGTACTTCGCGATGTCGAGCCCCGTCTTGAACTTGTTCTGGGCACGCATGCGGGCCGCATACTCGGGGCTGATGGCGTTCCACGCGCTGCCGCGGTTTTCCTTCAAGCCAGCCACTGCCTTGATGTCGTCTTGATATTGGGACATGTCAATCTCCTGGGAACGAAGCGCATTTGAGTAAAGGGTTCAGCGTGCCCGCTCCGTGTGACGAAGCGAACTGCATGGACTCAATGGTAACGCCGCGCGACGCACTGTCGAGCAACTCTTATATAAGACATAAGATATAAATTCTGCTTGTTTTTCAATGAGATAAGCAACGCGTTTTGCGATGCAAAACAGGTTTTCAAGCGGCGGGAAGCTGACGCGGCCGGAATTCGGCGCACATTCCGCGATATGAAACGGCCTTTCGGCAGTTGGTGGGAGGACAGGCTCGGCGATTCATGTTTCGCGCTTTTGCCACCGACATGACAAAACGTCTATACTTGGACAATCCATCGACGGCGAACCGACAGGCGCCGTTCCCGCGTACCGCGATGCGCGCCCTCCTGCCTGGAACCCCATGAGCGACTACCCCGTCTTCGACGCGCTGTGCGAACTGCTGAACACCTCGGGCGCGCGGTTCCGCGTGCTCGATCACCCGGCCGAAGGCAAATCCGACGCGATCGCCGCGCTTCGCGGCACGCGTCCCGAACAGGGCGCGAAGGCGATGCTCTGCACGTTCAAGGACGGCGGCGACGCCACCGCGCTCGCGGTGATCCCCGGCCACCTGAAGATCGACTTCCGCAAGGTCGCCGACGCGGTCGGCCGCCGCAAGGCGACGCTCGCGCCGCCCGAACTCGCCGCCGCGGTCACGCGCTGCGTGATGGGCGCCGTGCCGCCGTTCGTGTTCGACGCGAACGTGGCGCTTGTCGTCGACCCTGCCCTGATCGAGCTCAACGACGAAATCGCGTTCAACGCGGGCCGCCTCGACCGCTCGGTCGTGCTCGACGCGTCCGACTACGTGCGGATCGCCCGCCCGCTGCTGGCCGACATCACGCGGCCGGAAACGACCGGCGCGCCCGCGCTCGAGGCCAGCGCATGACCACGCCCCGCCCCAGGCCGCAGTCGGAACAGGCATCGCTGATCGAGCAGGTGCTGCGCATCGCCGAAGGGCTCGGCGCGATGTTCGCGCCGTTCACCGAAGTCGTCGTGCACGACCTGCGCACGCCGGAGCACGCGATCCTCGCGATCCACAACAACCTGTCGGGCCGCGCGATCGGCGATCCGGCGACCGAACTCGGGCTCGCCCGCATCGCGGACGACGACTTCCCGCAGGTGCTCGCGAACTACGCGAACCGCTTCGCCGACGGCCGCACCGCGAAAAGCACGTCGATCGGCATCAAGGACTCGGGCGGCCGCTATGTGGCCGCGCTGTGCCTGAACGCGGACGTCACGCTGTTCCGCGGCTTCCAGGGGATGCTGAACCAGTTCTGCAGCACCGAAGGCGCGCCGGTCGCCGAAACGCTCGACCCGGCCGGCGCGGACGCGATCCGGCAGCGCATCGATGCGTTCGCGACGCGCCTCGCGACCACGCCGCGCGAGCTGAAGACCGACCAGCGCCGCGAGCTGATGCAAACGCTGAAAGCGGACGGCTTCCTCGAGGTGCGCCGCGCGATGGAAATCGTCGCGCAGCACCTCGGCGTGTCGCGCGCCACTGTATACAACGATGCGAAATGACGCGTGCCCGCGGCGCGCCCCGCTTACCTGTTGACTGACTCTTCCGACGAGCGACTCATGAACACTCCGACCCTCCCCACCTACGACGATGTCGCGGCCGCCGCGGCACGGCTCGATGGCCACGCGCACCGCACGCCCGTGATGACCTCGCGCACGATCGACGAAGCGCTCGGCGCGCAGGTGTTCTTCAAGTGCGAGAACCTGCAGCGCATGGGTGCGTTCAAGTTCCGCGGCGCGTTCAACGCGTTGTCGCGCTTCGACGCGACGCAGCGGCGCCACGGCGTCGTCGCGTTCTCGTCCGGCAACCATGCGCAGGCGATCGCGCTGTCGGCGCGCATCCTCGGCATCCCCGCGACGATCGTGATGCCGCAGGACGCGCCGGCCGCGAAGATGGCCGCGACGCGCGGCTACGGCGGCAACGTCGTGACCTACGACCGCTATACCGAGGACCGCGAGCAGATCGGCCGCGAACTCGCGGAAAAACACGGGCTCACGCTGGTGCCACCCTACGACCACGCGGACGTGATCGCGGGCCAGGGCACGGCGGCGAAGGAACTGTTCGACGAAGTCGGGCCGCTCGACGCGGTCTTCACGCCGCTCGGCGGCGGCGGCCTGCTGTCGGGCACGGCGCTCGCGACGCGCGCGCTGTCGCCGCACGCGAAGCTGTACGGCGTCGAGCCGGAAGCCGGCAACGACGGCCAGCAATCGTTCCGGTCCGGGTCGATCGTCCATATCGACACGCCGCGCACGATCGCCGACGGCGCGCAGACGCAGCACCTCGGCAACCTGACGTTCCCGATCCTGCGGCGCGACGTCGACGACATCCTGACCGCGACCGACGCGGAGCTGGTCGACTGCATGCGCTTCTTCGCGACCCGTATGAAGATTGTCGTCGAGCCGACCGGCTGCCTGTCGTTCGCGGCCGCGCGCCGAATGAAGGACGAACTGCAAGGCAAGCGCGTCGGCATCGTGATCAGCGGCGGCAACGTCGATCTCGAGAACTTCTGCGCGCTGGTGTCCGCCTCCGCGTAATGCGTCGCGGCACGCGGATGACCGCATGAACATCCTGTCATCCGCGCGCCGCCGCTCCTTCACGCCGCGTTAAGTTTCGCGCCCTAGACTGAATGCGTTGTCCCGCAGTCAGTCGTGAAGAAGGAGTCACCATGAACACGCACGCGATCGTCGCCGCCGCCCTCGCGGCAGCATCCCTTTCGGCGTTCGCTCAACCGGGCGTGACGTCATCCGGTTTTCCCGCCACGCTGCTGCACGCACCGCACGCCTCGGTCGCGCAGGCAGCCCACCGTTCGCCCGCCGCGCTGCCGCATGCCGGCTTCGTGCTCGCGAAGATCGATCAGAACAATACGCCGCCCGATCGCGGCGGCGACCCGAGCGGCCGCACGCACGGCGGCATGCATATGTAACGCGGGTCACGCTGCGTGAGCCGGCCGCGTCGGTCGGCCGGCGTCACGCCATCACAACGACGGCAGCGACGGATCGCGCGCGGCGAGGATGTCCGCGGTGCGCCGCTGCAGCGCGCCGTCGAGCGTCTCCGGCTGCGGAATCAGCCAGTAGCGCCCGTCGCGAATGCCGTCGAACGCGCGCGCCGCGAACACGTCGGGCGTGAGCCCGTGCGCGTTCAGCATCGCGCGCATCGTATCGACGAAGCCCTGTACTTCGGGCCGGTCGTGCGCGGCGCCGAACGGGTCGTTGAAGATGCCCGTCTGCACCGGGCCCGGCGCGAGCAGCGACACGCCGACCGGCGCGCCGAGCATCTTCAGTTCGCCGTACAGCGATTCGGTCAGCGCGACCACCGCGAATTTCGTCGCCGAGTAAGGCGACATCAGCGGGCTCGGCAGGAACCCGCCGACCGACGCGGTATTGACGACGCGCGCCGGCACGTTGCGCTCGAGCATGCGCGGCACGAAGCTGCGGATCCCGTTCATCACGCCGTGCACGTTGATCGCGACGCTGCGCTCGAAGCGCTCCGGTGTGATTTCCCAGCTGAAGCCGGTCGCCATCACGCCCGCGTTGTTGAACAGCAGGTCGACGCCGCCGAAGCGCCGCCAGGCGGCGTCGGCCAGCGCGTCGACGGCTTCCGGGCGGCTCACGTCGGTCGGCACGCACAGCACGTCGGTGTCGAGCGTCGCGGCGAACGCGTCGAGCTTCGCCGGGTCGAGGTCGGCCAGCACCACGCGCATCCCGAGCGCGGCCGCGTGGCGCGCGAGCCCGCTGCCGATGCCGCTGGCCGCGCCGGTGATCACGGCGGTGCCGCCGTCGAAGCGAATCGGGTTCGTCATGTCACAGTCCTGCCGGGTCGATATGGGGATGCGCGTACGCCGGAATCTCGGGCGGCGGCAACGGCGTGCGGCCGTCGAGCGAGCGCACCGCGAGCCCCTGCGACATCGGAAAATGCAGGCTGTGCGTGACGAGGCCCGTGCGCTCGCGCGCCGGCAGGCTGCACAGCGCGAGCGCGGTTTCCGCCAGATACGCGACGTCCTCGGTCGGATAGCCTTCGGGGATATAGCGGGCCGCGCCCGGCGTGCGGATCGCGGTGCTCGGCGCGACCAGGTTCACCGCGATGCCGTCGGCTTCGAGTTCGGCTGCGAGCCCCTGCGTGAAACGCGACAGCGCGGCCTTGACCGCCGCATAGACGGTCGCGCCGCCCGCGCGCGCGAAGTCGTCGAACGGCCGCAGCGGTGCGAGCGCGGTGACCGAGCCGACGTTCACGATCCAGCCGGCGCCGCGCGCGCGCATCAGCGGAATCGCGGCCTGGCTCAGTGCGAACGGAATGCGCAGGTAGTGTTCGATCGTCGCGTCGAACATCGTCATCGGCATCGCGTCGATGCACGCGTAGTCGGCCACGCCCGCGTTGTTCACGAGGATGTCGAGGCCGCCGGCCGCCTCGGCCGCGCGCGCGACGAGCGCATCGCGCTCGGCCGGCTTCGACAGGTCGGCCGCGAGTGCGATCGCGCGGCCGCCGGCCTGCCCGATCAGCGCGACCGTTTCGGCGAGCGTGCCGGCGGTCGTCGCCGAGTGCGTGAGGCTGCGCGCCGTCACGACGACGGTCGCGCCTTCGGCTGCGAGGCGCTGCGCGATCGCGCGGCCGATGCCGCGGCTCGCGCCGGTCACGAGCGCGCATTTGCCCGCGAGCGTCGCGGTTCGGTGGTCGGTCATGATGTCTCCGGTGTAGATGATGGTGTGTCGGGGTCGTTATGCGTCAGCCCGCGATATCCGCAACGTGCAGCACGCACTTGGTTTTCGCGTCGCCCGTTTGAACGAGGCCGAGCGCGCGCGCCGCCTGTTCGAGCGGAAAACTGTCGAAGCGCGGCACGCGCAGCGTGCGCATGCCGAGCCGCTCGGCGATCGATGAAAGCGTGGCGCCGCTCGGCATCCGGCTGTAGGTCATCGCGGTGCGCAGCCCGCGCCGCGCGGCCTCCGCGCCCGTCGCGGCCAGCCGCTGCGCATCGCCGGGCGCGAGCGTCATGATGGTCACGAGCGTGCCGCCCGGCGCCAGCAGGTCGAGTGCGGCGGGCAGCGTGTCGCCGCCGACCGCATCGAGCACGAGATCGACGCCGCCGGGCGCCCACGCCCGCACGGCCGTCGCGATGTCCTGCGCGCGATAGTCGATGCTCGCCGCCGCGCCGAGCGCTTCGACGCTCGGGCGGTTGCGCGCCGAGCACGTCGCCACGACGCGTGCGCCGGCCTGGGCGGCAAGCTGGATCGCGAAGGTGCCGACCGCGCCCGCGCCGCCGTGCACGAGCACGGTCTGCCCGGCTCGGAGCCCGCCGTCGTCGAACAGGCCGGCCCATGCGGCCAGCGCGGGCGTCGGCGTGGCGGCCGCTTCCGCGAAGCCGACCGCGTCGGGCAGGCGCACGACCGAGTCGTGCCGCACCGCGACGTATTCCGCATACGCGCCCCAGCGCCCCGCGCCGACGTCGGTCTGCGCGAACACGCGCATCCCGGGCGCGACACCTTCGACGCCGTCGCCGACCGCCTCCACCACACCGGCCGCGTCGAACCCGATCACGAATGGAAACGTCATTTGCATGAACGCGCCGAGATAGCCTTCGCGGCATTTCCAGTCGGCGGGATTGACGCCCGCGTACGCGACGCGGATCAGCACGTCGCCGGGGCCCGGTTTCGGGGCGGGAACGTCGGCCAGTCGCAGCGCGTCGGAATGGCCGACGCGGTCGATCAGCAAGGCTCGCATGGTGGTGTCTCCGGTGTTGTCGTTTGCATTGCGGCGGGTCGCGTGCGCGTCGCGCGTCACGCCGCCGTGTCGGCCAGCAGGCTCGACGCGAGCGGACAGAACGCGTGCGAGATCGCCTCGACCGTCCAGTCGGGGCTTTCGGCGTCGAAGCGACGGTCGACCCAGCCCCAGTGATACGGATGCAGCAGGTATTCGCCGAGCAGATCGCCGACGTGCGCGAATTCCTGTTGCCAGACGTGGGTCCACATGCCCGGCGTCGCGATCCGGCTCAGCCGCCAGTTGCGGATGCCGGGCATGAATGCCGGCATGCGCAGCAGTTCGCGCTCGAGATCGCGCACCTGCGCTTCGCCGGCCGTGGGCCGCACGCGCAGCATCAGCGTGCGCCATACGCCGTCGCGCAGCGCCGGTTCGCGCAGGCCGCCGCCGATCGCATGACACGCCGCGCCGTCGATCCGCACGACGCCCGGCAGGCCGGCCAGCGCGGCGAAATCCGTCGCGTGGCCGGTCGCCCGTTCGTCGCGCAGCACGTCGAGCGTGTAGTCGCCCGCGCCCCAGCAGCCGTCGAGATTGCGCGTGAGCGCGACGCGGGTCGCGCCGGGCAACGCCTGCGCGGCATCGCGCAACGCGTGCTCGAATGCGCCGGCATCGCCGGTCGCCGAAACGAATATCTGAGCCGTGTCATGCCGCATGGTCGACCTCCGTCAGGGCCGGCAGCGGCGCATCGGCATCCGTCATCACATGGCGGCGGCGGGCGTCGCACAGTGCGTCGACGGCCATCCAGAACGCAACCACGTCGCCGTCGGTCAACGCGCGCATCCGGTAGTACGACGGCGCATCGGCGACCTGCCACGTCAGCCACAGCGTGCTCGGCTGCCCCGGCACCGCGACGGGCGGCGACACCCAGCGGCCGGCCGCCGTCAGTCCGCGTGCCGCGTGGCCCGGCAAATAGCGGTCGCGCAGCAGCGCCAGCACGTCGGGAATGCGCTCGGGCGCGAGGGTGATTTCGTCTACGATCTGGATCATTCGCGGGTCGTCTCGGGTGGTTCGTGGCGGGATGCGATGCCGGCCGCCTACGCCGTTCCGGCGAGGCCGGAAGCGGCCGGCGTGAGTAGCATTCTTGCGTGGCGGCGGCCGGCGAACCCCTACCGGCGCGCTCACCGGCCCCTGTCAGGACGCTCAAACCGGGAGACATATGAAACAGCGTGCATTGCCGGCACGCGGCCGCGTGCTGCCGGGCTTCGGTGCCCGTCTGCTCGATGAACTGGCGCGCAGCGGCGTGCCGTCGGCGCAACGGCCTGCGCCGACGGCCGTTGCTGCTGCTGCAACGACGACACCCGGCGGCTTCGTCGCGCTGTACCGCGACGCGATCGAGCGGCTCGAGGCGCAGGTCGCGCGCGGCGACGGCCATCCGCCGATGCGCAAGCAGGAAGTCGACCTGATGTGCCGGTGCCTGCTCAGTTGCGCGACGCTCGCCGACGCGATCCGCTGCGCCGCCGAGTTCTGCGAGATGCTGACGCCGCGCGCCGGCGCGCTGTCGCTCGCGGTGCGCGACGGACGCGCGACGTTCCGGATGGATTCGCTGCGCCGCACGCGCAGCCCCGCCGCGTGCCTCGTCGACCTAACGGGGCTGTTCTGCTATCTGCAACTGTTCGGCTGGCTGATCGGGCAGCCGCTGCGGCCGGACGAAGTCTGGCTCGGCCATCCGCGCCGCGAAGACGCGATGCCGCTGCTCGGGCTGTTCAACGCGCCGGTCGACGTCGGCCGCAAGACCTACGGCTTCGCGTTCGACGCGGTGCGGCTCGATGCGCGCGTGATCCGCCAGCCGGGCGAGCTGGCCGCGTTTCTCGTCGATTTTCCGTTTCGGCTGATCGATGCCGCGCCGGCCGTCGTGTCATGGGCTCAGCAGGTGCGCGGCTTTCTCGATGCGGCGCTCGCGCGCGAACAGGCGCTGCCCGCGCTCGCGGCGCTGGCGACATGGCTCGGCGTCAGCGAAGCGACGTTGCGGCGGCGGCTGGCGGCCGAAGGCAGCGGCTATCACGCATTGCGCGAACAGTGCCTCGCCGACGTCGCGCGGCGCTGCCTGCGCGAGTCGGACTGGCCGGTCGCGCGGATCGCCGCGCATCTCGGGTTCGGTGGCGAAGAAGCGTTTCGGCGGGCGTTCGTGCGATGGACGGGCATCGCGCCGAGCCGGTTCCGGCGCGATTGCAGCGCCGCCGGCGATGCGTTTCGTCAGACATGAAACGCGGTGCGAAGGCTCGAATTGAAATGATTTCGAAAGAATCCGGCGAACACTGACGTTTTTTCGCATCCCTGCGCACTTCGATAATTGACGCGCCGGCGCGCTCGCCATTACGCTTGCGCGCTGATGGTTCCCGGGAACGGGATCAAAAGGGAACGCAGGAGAGGCCGTGCCTCGAATCTGCGGCTGCCCCCGCAACTGTGAGCGGCGAATCCGCACCACCCCATGCCACTGGGAAACCGGGAAGGCCGGTGCGAATCGCGACCCGCGAGCCAGGAGACCTGCCATCGACCCGAGGTCCAAGCAGCCGCACCGGGCGGGGTGTCCCGATGCGCCAGCACCGCCTTTGGCGGTCGCCCCGTTGCATGGACGGCCCGACCTCAGGACCCTTCGGATGTCCGATCTTTCCGCCTCCGCTTCCACGCCGGAAGCGTCGTGCCGTTGCGCGGCCAGTCTGCGCCGCGTGTCCGCACGCGTGTGCCGTGCCGTGTCGTGCGGCACGTGTCGTGACGACGCGCGTGAATGCCGCCCACGCTGCCCGGTCCCGCGATAGACCAACGATAACCAGGCGGTACTCGCCGCCACCCGCTTACGCTCGCCGTACCCGCAACACGATCACGCTCGCTGCCTCATGAATCTTCGCCACCTTCTCGCCACGTCCGCCGCCACGGCGCTGCTCTCCCCGATCGCCCACGCCGCCGGCGACATGCCTCCCGCGCAGCCGCCCCAACCCGCCGAAGGCGCCGACCTGCCGACGATCAGCGTGACCGACACGCGGCATCTGCCCGAGTCGTTCGACCAGCGCTATGCGACGACGCAGGTGCTCACGCGCGCCGATCTCGACCGGCTGTCGCCGAGCGACCCGAGCATCACGCAGGCGCTCGCGACGCTGCCGGGCGTGACCGTCTCGCAGAACGGCGGCCCGGGTTCGTCGGCGTCGGTCAGCATCCGCGGCTCGTCGGCCAGCCAGGTCGCGGTGTTCATCGACGGCATCCGGATCGGCTCGCCGACCACCGGCATCGCGCCGTGGGCCGACCTGCCGACCGAAGCGTTCGAGCGCGTCGAGGTGATCTCGGGGCCGGCCGCCGCGTCGTTCGGCGCGAACGCGATGGGCGGCGTCGTGCAGTTGTTCACGCGCCGCGCCGCCGGCCAGCCGAACCAGACCACCGTGTCGTTCGGCGGCGGCTCGAACAAGACCTTCGACACGCAGTTGCGCACGTCGGGCACCGTGCCGTCGACGGGGCCGCTCGCCGCGCTGGGCGGCCTCACCTACACACTCGGCCTGCACGACTACAACACGGCGGGCATCGACGCAACGCGGCCCGTGTTGCCCTACCACGAAGACGGCCGCAATCCGTATCACGCGCAGGACCTCGATGCGCGCCTCGGCTATGCGCGCGACAACTGGTCGATCTCGACGTTCGCGCTGTACCACCGCTCCGACCTGTCCTATGACAACGCCGGCTTTGCGAACCGCGAGCTCGATCATCAGCTGACGACCGGCCTCGCGTTCCATCTAGACGTCACGCCCGACACGCAGTTCGACCAGTCGTTCGGTTATGCGAACGATCGCCAGTTCCTGTACGCGAGCGACCCGGCCATCCCGACCGACCAGATCAACTCGCAGCGCATCAGCTCGTCGACGTCGCTGACCCATCAGGCGCACGGCTTCCATCTGTTCGGCCTGCCGCTGTCGGGCGAGACGAAGGTGGCGTACGACTTCACGCGCGAACAGGCGTTCCTGCCGGTCGACGTGCCGGACGGCGTGCCGACGCGCAACGATTCCGCGTTCTCGCTGCATCAGTCGGCGACGCTCGGCAGCGTGACGATGTTCGTCGCGGGCCGCCACGAGATCATTGCCGGGAAGGCCGTGAACACCGGCAACGCCGCGCTGTCGTGGGCCATTACGCCGGTCTATACGGCGCGCGTGTCGTACGGCAATGCGTTCCGCCTGCCGTCGTTCAACGACCTGTACTACCCGGGCTACGGCAATCCCGACCTGAACCCGGAACGCAGCGATTCGGTCGAGGCCGCGTTCGACGCGAACACCGCGTACGGCACGTTCAGCGCCGCGATCTACGACACGCGCGTCAGCAACCTGATCGCGTACAACCCCGCGACGTTCTCGCCGATCAACATCGGCCGTGCGCATATCCGCGGCATCGACCTGTCGTACAAGGGCACGATCGGCCGCTATACGCCGGTCAGCGTCGCGATCGGGATCCTGAATCCGCAGGACGAGACCAACGACAGCTGGCTCAACCGCCGGCCGCGCCAGACCGTCAGCGTGAACGTCGACCACACGTGGGACGAATTCCATCTGCACGCGCTGAGCACGGGCGCGTCGCTGAGCTACGGCGGCACGACGTTCGACGATCCGGCCAACACGACGTACCTGCCGTCGTACCTGAGCGTGAACCTGCGCGCGTCGTACAGGATCAACGCGCACCTGACGGTGTCCGCCACGCTGTCGAACCTGTTCGACCGTCAGTACATGACCGCGTACGGCTACAACACGCTCGGCCGCACGGCGTTCGGCAAGGTCAGCTATACGTTCTGAGCGGGGTGGTCGGTGCATCGGCACCCAGGTGCGCGGGTGGCGATGCCGACGGGTGTACGGGTGCCGGATGTCGTCGGCCGCGAGCGAGCGATCGCGCGATCGCGTTCGCTCGCACCGCGCTACGCGTCAGGCCCCTGCGACGCCCCGCACGCCCGCGATCAACTGGATCGCGCCGAACGCGGCGATCACGACGGCCGACATGCGCGACAGCCGGTGCATGAACGTCAGCGACATCTTCGTGCGCAACGCGGCGGTCGCGCTGCTGAGGCACAGCCACCACGTCGCGGAACCCAGGAACACGCCGGCGACCATCAGCGCGACGGCCGCCCCCATCGCGCCTTCATGCGTGCCCGCCAGCGGGCCGAGCGCCGCGAAGATCCCGACGAACGACAGGATCGTCATCGGGTTCGACAGCGTGAGGCCGAAGGTCGTCAGGAAATCGCGCAGCACGGTCGTGCGCGGCACGTCTCGCACCGCCGCCGATGCGGTCGACGCAGCCGGCGCCTGCCGCGCGATCGACCACGCCAGCCATACGAGGAACGCGCCGCCGCCGATTTTCAGCGCGACGGTCAGCATCGGGAACGCGGTGACGATGCCGGCGACGCCCAGCGCGCCGAGCAGCCCGTAGATCGCATCGGCGCACGCGGCGCCGACGCCCGTCGCGAACCCCGCGTGAAAGCCGCGGCTCAGGCTGCGCTGGATGCACAGCATGCCGATCGGGCCGACCGGCACCGCGATCGACAATCCCATTACGACGGACTTGATGAACAGCATGGCCGGCTCCTCGCGACATGCAATGCGTTGAACCGTCATCGTAGGGAAACTCCGGTCGCCGCTGAAGGCGGTTTTTAAGGAAAAATAGCCGCTTCACCTTAAAAACTCCGCCGCGATGGACGAACTCGACTGGAAAATACTCGCGCTGCTGCAGGCCAACGGCCGCATCAGCTACACGGAGCTGGCACGCCAGGTTCACCTGTCGGTGCCGGCGGTCACGGAACGCGTGAAGCGCCTCGAATCGGGCGGCGTAATCGACGGCTATACGGCGCGGGTCAATCCGGCCGCGGCCGGCTACCCGGTGAGCGCGCTGATCGGCATCACGGTGCCGCAGCCGGCGAAGGCGAAATTCCTGAAGCTGCTGGAGACCATTCCCGAAGTGGTCGAGTGCCATCACGTGACCGGCGCGGATTCCTACGTGATGCGGTTCGTCGCCGTCAGCATGGCGCATCTCGAACAGCTGATCGAGCGCATCAATCTGTACGGCGAAACGCGCACGTCGATCGTGATGTCGACGCCGCTGCCGGCGCGCGGGCTCGCGCGTCCGGCCGCGGCAGTCAAAGGCGTTCGGGGGTGACAGGATGCCCCGCGCTGCGCGATGCTGTGCCATGCGCCGCTTGCGCGAACCGGACAACCTGCCATGCCAGTCATCGGATTCGATCATTACAACCTCCGCGCGGATCGGGCCACGCTCGATACGCTGCGCGACTTTTACGTGAACGTCGTAGGCCTCGAACCCGGATATCGACCGCCGTTCCAGAGCAGCGGCTACTGGCTCTACGCGGGGGCGCAGGCGATCCTCCACCTGTCGGAAGCTCGACCCGGCGAGGCGCGGCCGGCGCACGTCGTCAATACGTTCGACCATGTGGCGTTTTCGTGCGCGAATGCCGCGGACATGGAGCGGCGTCTTGTCGACGCTCAGGTCCGGTACGCGCGCCGGTACGTGCCGGTCACGAGCCAGCTGCAGATCTTTTTCACCGATCCGGCCGGGAATGGCGTCGAGTTGAATTTTGCGGAAGCCGGCGGAGATTCCGGTGACAAACGGTATTAGTGCTCAGCACATCGATCGACGCTGCGGCTTTACTGAACATCGTCACGCATGCGGTTTCCGCGTACCTCGCGGCGGAAACTGGCGCTTTCGCGACTATTCCATCGACGTCAGACACATCGGCCCTTACTTGAGATGAATCGATCCAACGCGAAACTGATCACCCTCGTTCTGCGATTTCTATTCGCCAGCCTCTGCTTGCTGGCCGTCAATTCGCAAGCCAGCCCTTTTTCAGCCCAGACCAGCCAGCTGAGTGCCTCCATGTCCGACCTGCCCCGTTACGAGAAACTGCCGTTATTCAGCCCTCATCGCAAATCCTTCGCGTGCGTGTATCAGGCCCAACACGTACCGCCTGTCGACCCCCAGGCTGAATTGTGGTTTCAGCAGGCGCTGGCGCTTGATGACCCGAACATTGACTACGGTAAGCGTGATTACCCGAAGATTTACCAACTCTACTCGCAGGCTGCCGAGCGCAATCACTGGAAGGCCATGCTCAATATCGCCTCACTGATATTGAGCGATCGTCAGGGCGTACCAACCCATGATCCTGAAGCCGCTATCCGCTGGGTGGAAAAAGCGATGAAACTGGGTGTGCCTGACGCCTACGACATGATGGGGGTCTACCATCAGAACGGGCTGATTAAAGGTGGCGATGCCACCAGTGCCTATGCCTTCTTCCAGCGCGCGGCTGATATGGGCAGCCCGTCCGCACAAACGTTCATTGGAACAAAGACAGATGCTGCATATGACGATCCAGGCGGCGAATTCTGGGCAAATTTGCCGGTTGCGACACAGATGCTGGAATGTGCCTTCGCACAGGGATATGGAGATGCGGCAGATGAATTAGGGCTTGTCTACGCGAGAGATAACACCGCCGAAGGTAAGGCACACGCCCTAAAAATTTTGCACGAGGGTGTAAAGCTCGGAAGTGCCAAATGCGCACATAGCCTCGCACCGGAGTTCCGAGGCCTAGACCTTACCGATGGAACCAACCTGGTCGGGCGTATCGACAAAGCGCGTGCGGAACGTTACAGCAAGCTCGGGGATGCGCTCGAGTTCTATCAGGGTCGCCTGAAACTGCCGAATCTTGACAAGGTACTCCCGCTGCCACCCGCCCCGTTGCCGAAATGGGATGGTAAAGCACAGACGCTGATCGACGGCGCAAAGGCCGTGACACCGCCCCCCAAGCCGCAGAAGAGTGTGGCGCAGCAAGGCCGGGAATTCATCCCGGACGGGTATGCCGTGGCGGCACGAGAACATAGCACGATGGTTGTCACGGGCGACAATCCAGTACCACGCGATGGCTATTGGCTCGCGCTGTATGGCCCACCCTCTGCCTCCAAAGCCGAGCTGATCCCCGCCCGCCGTAACATTGCGGAGCGCTATCAAATCGGGGAACGCTTCGGCGCACCGTCATTCGACTGGCTGGCCGCTGAGCAGGTGCAGTGGCACTACCTTGGCGAAGCCTATGCCCTGCCCCCGCAACGCCATGATTGACAGGACTACCGCTCCCCGGAATGCTCGCCGAACGCGCCCCCCTCACGCGCCGTACCTGTGATCGTTCCCGGGCACGATGTGCCGCATGCAGATCGAAGCGTTCGGGTTTGGCCCGTCTCGCCTGCCATCACGCGCGGCAAACTTCACCGCTGCTTCTCGAGCTTCACGATCGTCAGCGCACCGTTCACGCGCTCGACCCGAACCTTGACCTTGTCGCCGACGTGCAGCGACGCGATCATCGCCGGGTCGCCGGCCTTGAATGCCATCGTCATCGGCGACATCCCGACGTTCTGGAGCGCGCCGTGCTTCAGCGTCACCATGCCGTGCTCGGCATCGATCCGTTTCACTTCGGCGTTGGTCAGCGCGGCATCCGGCGCCGACGTCTTCGAGTCGCCCATGTCCATGTTCATGTCGGACATGCTGCCGGCTGAATACGCCGGTGTCGCGACGACGTTCATCGCGCAGAGGACGGCGACGGCAATATTTCGAATCTTCATCAACCGACTCCCGGCTGCAGCGGGTAACGCATGGAACGCACCCCCTACACCAGCAACGTCGCGACCGCCCACCCGATCAGCACGACACCTAGCGCCCGGCCGACCCGCTCGCCGCCCGGCAGCACCTTTTCGACCAGCACGAACAGCGACAACGCGACGATCCACACGACGTTCATCACGCCGCCGACGAACAGCAGCGCCATCAGCAGCCAGCAGCAGCCCACGCAATACGCGCCGTGGCGCGCGCCGAGCAGGAAGCTGCCCGTGATGCCCGGGCGCCAGTATGTCGCGAGAAACCGCACCGGCGACCGGCATTGCCGCAGGCAGGCCTGTTTCAGCGGCGTGAACTGATAGACGCCGGCCAGCGCGAGGACGATCGCGGACAGCACGGCGCTCTTCGACCACAGCATCATCCCGGAGATCAGGCCGGCAGGCTGCAGCAGCATCTGCAGCACGGCCGCGCCGACCGAGAACGCAAGCCATACGGCCAGATAGCCGGCCAACAGGCACGCCGACGTGAATGCCGACCCGGCATCGCCCCGATCGTGATGCCGCAGCACGCGCCGGTACAGCAGCACGACCGGCGCCGCGCCGGGCGTCATCATCGCGATCATCATCACCCACCACATCAGGATCACGGTCGCCAGCGACGGATCCATGGCGCCCATGCCGTCGGCCAGCCGATGCGGGAACAGCGCGACCGCCGTCATGTCCAGCGCCGACATGCCGGTGCCGGCCCCCGTCCACAGGTAGGCCCAGCACGCGCCGACGAGCGCGGTCATGCCGAGCAGCGTGACGACGCGCTCGCGTCCGAGCAGCTCGCCGACGGGGATCATGCCGCGACGCGATGCCGGATCAGCCCGTGGTTGTTCAGGTGCAGCCGTGCGAACTGCGCGTAGCTCCGCTCGAGATCCAGCTGGATGTGGCCGTGCGACCGGCCGGTGCCGGATCCGATCTCGGCCAGCTCGTATTCGAAGCCGTGCGGCAGGTCGATCCGCACGCGATGTTCGGCGCCCGTCACCGGATTGCGGATCGGCTCGCCGACGATGTCGAGCACGCCGTCGATGCTGATCCGGCCGCGCCGCGCATCGACATCGACGTCGAAATCGATCTTCGCGAAGATCGGCTCGTAGGCCTGCTCGAGCGTCGATGCGAACACGGAAAACATCGTCGCGAACGGATCGGTGTCCTGACCGGTCATGATCTTCAGCACGGCTTCGCACTGCGCGGGGCTCGCACGCTCGTCGACGATCGGCTGGCACCGGCCGTGGCCTTCGTGAATCGGCCCGGGCCACTGGAACACGACCGCGATCCGGACACCGTCGAGCACCACGTCGCCGTAGTGGCCGCTGTCGATCGAAATCGCACCCATCGCCTCGCAGTTGCCGTGCGTCGGCAACGAATTGAACTGGCAGGGGCAACCGTATGAGCAATTGCAGTTCATCAGTTCGGTTCCCTGGATCTCCCACGGCGTCATGGCTTCACCTCGCGCAGTCGCTGGCACGTAATGTTTCGAATCTAGTGCAGCTGACAGGGGAAATCAAAGTGCGCGCGGGTGCCTCGTGCGTCGAAAAAAACCAGGCGCCGCGCGGCGCGCAACGGTGCCGGCCCGACGCATTCAACCTCGTCGTGCAGCCCCGCCGATGCAGGCCTTTCGATGCGCAACGGCGCGCTCGGACGAGCGTGTTCGAGCCATGTCGGACAAAAGCCGACGGCACGCATGCAGCATCACGAATGCGGGCATCCCGCATCGGTCCTGGTTCATACTGTCTCGCAATCGCCGATTCACCCCGACCGTCGCCGTCGCCCCGGATAGCCGTCATGCGCGTTCAAAGTGCGTTGCTGTTTCTCGTCGGCACCCTGCTCACCGCGGGCGGCTACGGTGCGACCTTCCTGCTGTCGATGCGCTTTCGCGCGATCGGCGGCAGCGATCTCGATACCGGCGCGGCACTGGCCGCGGCGACGGTCGGCACGTTCGCCGGCTTGTCGTTCGTCGGCTGGTTCTCGCAGCAGATCGGCACCGCGCGGATCGCCGCGCTGTCGTCACTGTGCATCGGCGCCGGCATCGTCGGCTTCGCGCTCGTCGGGCGCGCGGCCTATGCGGACTTGCCGTCCGGCTTCCTGGTCGGCTTCGGCTGGGGCGCGTTTCACCTGGCCGCGCCGATGTCGCTGGCCGAGCGTACCAGCGGTGCGGAGCGCGGCACCTGGTTCTTTCGATCGGCGACGTTCCAGATGACCGGAATCGGCGCATCCCCGGCGTTTGCCGCCTATGCGATGCGCATGCTCCACTGGTCGATCGACGACACGCTTTACGCGGTCGGCGCGCTGTGCGCGCTCGCGTCGCTGATGCTGGAAGCATTCGGCCGCCTGAGCCCGCGTCCGTCCGCCCCCGCTGCCGGCGGCCGGTGGGTGCGCGAGCTGCGCACGATCTCGCGCACGCGGGCGGCCGCGCCGATCGCGATGATCGCGCTCGGCACCTGCGTGTTCTCCGGCCTGATGACGTTCCAGATGTCGCTCATGCAGGGCACGCAGGCGCGGCCCGGCACATTCTTCAGCGTTTATACGATGACGGTGGTAAGCGCGCGCTGGCTGCTCGGGAGATGGGTCAGGATGGCGCGCCCCGAAACGGCGACCAAGGGCCTGCTCATGTTGATGCTGCTCGGCGCGCTCGCGATGTTCGGCGCTGCCGCGCACGCATCGCTGCAGTCCGTCGCGGCCGTCCTGCTGGGCGCCGGCTACGGCCTCATGTATCCGGTGATCCAGGCACAGGCGGTCAACGATTGCCCGGACGCGCAACGACATGGCGTGCTGACCTGGTTCGTCGCGTCGTATTTCATCGGCGCGTTCGGGTTTCCGTCGATCGGCGGCTGGGTGATGGTGCATGCCGGCAAGGGCGCGTTGCTGATGCTCATCGCCAGCTGCGGCCTGGCGGCGCTGTCGCTCGCGATCCTGCGCGACCGGCCGGAGCCGGTGCGCACGCAATAACGCAGTCGCGGGGCGAACCGCCGCGCAGCCTGCCGGTCAGAACCGCCCGACGTCGACCACCGCCTGGGCGAATGCCTGCGGCGCCTCCTGCGGCAGATTGTGGCCGATACCGCCGGTGATCGTGCGATGCTCGTACTTGCCGGTGAACTTCGCCCGATAGACGGCCGGCGGCACGTGAAACGCCCCGTTCGCGTCGCCTTCCATCGTGATGCTCGGAACCGTGATCGGCGGCGCGGATGCAAGCCGCTGCTCGTATTCGTCGTACTTCGCCTCGCCCACCGCAAGCCCCTGCCGCCACCGGTAATTGTGGATCGTAATGGCGACGTGATCCGGGTTTCGGAAAGCCGGCGCGCTTCGCGCGAAGGTTGCGTCGTCGAAGTTCCATTTCGGCGACGCCTGCTTCCAGATGAACTTGACGAAATCTTCGGTGTACTTCTCGTAGCCGTCGCGGCCGCGGTCGGTCGCGAAATAGAACTGATACCACCACTGGAACTCGCCGGCGGGCGGCAGCGGCATTTTTCCCGCGCTCTGACTGCCGATCAGATAGCCGCTCACCGATACCAGCCCCTTGCAACGCTCCGGCCACAGCACGGCAATGATATCGGCGGTTCGCGCGCCCCAGTCGAATGCACCGAACAGGGCCGTCCGGATGTCCAGCGCATCCATCAGCGCGATGATGTCGAGTGCAACGGCCGTCGGCTGCGCGTTACGCATCGTCTGGTCCGACAGGAAGGTGGTCGAGCCGTAGCCCCGCAGGTACGGGACGATCACCCGATACCCCTGCGCGCCGAGCGCCGGGGCGACGTCGACGAAGCTGTGGATGTCGTATGGCCAGCCGTGCAGCAGCATGACCGGCGGGCCATCGGCCGGGCCCGCTTCCGCATAACCGACATTGAGCAACCCGGCCTTGATCTGCTTGATCGTCGTGAACGACGGATGGCTTCCAGGCTTGATCGGTGGCAGCGGCGGTGTTGCCGACGGCGCATTTTGTGCGTGAGCGGATTGCAGCATCTCGAACTGCGCTGCAATAAGCGCACCGGCTGCCAAGCGCGCAAAGCCACGCCGGCGCGGGTCGATTTCTTCTGGCATTTTTATCTCCCGTTTCAGTGGGACTGACCGACAAACCGCAAAACAGACGCTACCGGAAAATGTTAGTCGATAGGAAACGGCTTGCAAGGCGGATTGAAAGACGGCAATAGGACGCATTGCCTGAATCGGTCTGTATGCGCCTCGGTCGCGCGTGCCGCCATCGGCTGGTCGGCTGGTCGGGTCGACCGAATCGCCGCAATCTCGGCGTCGAAGGGTGTCACGCCTGCGCAAATCGTCATCGCGTGGACGTAGAGCCGCAACATGGTGTCCATTCCGGGTACCCGGCGTATCGCATATCTTGAGGAACACGTTGTCGCATCGGACATCGATCTCTCGCCCGGCGAACTGGCAGCGCTGGACGAGCCCGCACCGGTCGGTGCGGCGACAGGCGAACGCCATTCGGCGCGAATGATGGCAGCCGTCGGGCATTGACGGCGAAAACGCGCCGCCGCACGCGGCGCATCCGAAGCCCTCGGCGGTGTCGTCCCGACGTCAACCCGGTTTCTTCGACGACCGCGCGACCGCGAACCACGCCATCATCGCCCCCGCGACCCACGCGCAGGTCAGCAGCAGGTCGAAGTCCATCATGCCTTCGAAATTCTCACTGTTCTCGAAGCTGCAATGCCGGCTGCCGCGAAATTCGATGCAACCGCTGGCGACCCACTGAATGTGCATGAATACGTGATAGACGGCGAAGGCCGAAGCGATAATGGCGACGCGCAGGCGTAGGGTCGTTTTCATTCGGCGCCGGAGGCGGTGGGATGGTGTGACGCCGATCTTAAGACAACGGCGCCGCATCAGGCAATCGATCCGGCGCGTGCGTCGCGACCGGCATGCACGACGTCGAATCGCCATCCGCACAAACCCCGATAAACCGTGTGACATCGCGCTTTCGGCGCGGCGCGCGGCGCGCACGGATTTGCGGTATTCACGCTGATGCACGATGGTCTTGCCGCCGGCCAAGCCTCCGCCGCCCGAACGACAACGCGCATCGCTTACGCGTCGTCGATCTGCCGGAGCCCCCTCAAGCAATCCACCGCCAGCTGCTGATAGATCCGCGTGCCGTTCGCCTTCGCGTCGATCTCCGCGTCGCTCAGCCGCCGCACCACACGACCTGGCACCCCCGCGAGCAGCACGCCGCGCGGCACGTCGTAACCGGCCTTCACGAACGCGCAGGCCGCGACGATCGTGGTCGCGCCGATCGTCGCGCCGTCCATCACGACCGCGTTCATCCCGATCATCGTGTCCGACTCGAGCGTCGCGCCGTGCACGATCGCGCCATGGCCGATGTGGCTGTTCACGCCGAGCCGGCACGTCTCGCGGATGCCGACGTGCAGTACGCAGCCGTCCTGCACGTTGCTGCCGTCGCCGACGACGATCGCGCCGAAGTCGCCGCGCAGGCTCGCATGCGGGCCGATGTAGCAGCCCGCGCCGATCGTCACGTCGCCGATCACGACCGCGCTCGGATGAACGTACGCGGACGAAGCGACGCGCGGGCGCATGCCGTCGAATTCGAACAGCGGCATCGCTCAGAGCACCGCGGCCGCTTCGGGCACGAGCGTGAACAGGTCGCCGACGAGGCCGTAGTCGGCCACGCCGAAGATCGGCGCGTCCGGATCCTTGTTGATCGCGACGATCACCTTCGAATCCTTCATGCCGGCCAGATGCTGGATCGCACCTGAAATACCGACGGCGATGTACAACTGCGGCGCGACGATCTTGCCGGTCTGGCCGACCTGGTAGTCGTTCGGCACGTAGCCGGC